>JBNLDM010000050.1:0-4034 GCA_050304335.1 Pontiella sp. | reverse complement strand
GTCCTTGGTGAAGCGGTAGTAGTTGCGACCGTCGTGGATGATGGTCGTGTCGATGACGGTGTTGGACTTTTCGATGTAGATGAAGGGTTCGCCGAAGGTCTTGAAGTCCTTGGTGCGGGCGGCCCAGATGCGGTGCTTGGCAAAGTTGTCGCGCCCGGTCGTGGAGGCCCAGAAGACGAGGTAGTCGCCGGTTTCCACGTCGTAGACGGCTTCGGGCGCCCAGGCGCAGCCTGCGTCGTCGGGGGCGACCTTGACGAGGCGCGGCTCGGACCAGTGGACGAGGTCGGGAGATTCCCAGATCACGAGAGAGCGGCTGCCGGCGCGGATGGCGCGGCTCACGCTGCGGTCAAGGGCCCAGGAGAGGTCGGTCGCAATGAGGTAGAACTTCTTGTTGTCGTGCGAACGCAGGAGGTAGGGATCGCGCACGCCCTTTTCGCCGAGCGGACTCACGAGAACGGGCTTGGTATCGTTGAGGGCTGCCCAGTTGCGCCCGTCCTTGCTGAGCGCAAAGTATATCTGTTCATCCATGGGGGTTTCCTGCCCATGGAAGGTCACGAACAGATAGCCGCCGTGGGTTGCGGCGGATGCCGCCGGAGGAACCAAAAGTGATGCGCAGGAGGCCGCGACGAGGATTGCGGCCAGGTTTATGGGGATTCTAAGTTTTTTCATTGGTGTCCTATGATTTTGTTTGAGTCCTTTACGAAAGAGTCTTCCGCCGGGCCCGTCTGCACCGGATAGGTGGTGGCGGCCTTCATGATGTCGGCATAGGCGGGGTGTGCGACGGTCACATCGGAGAATTTCGGCATGTTCTCGTTCGGCGGCTGGGTGGTGGTCCGCCCTGTCATGCGGTTGGCGGCCACGGCGAACTCCGCGCGGGTCACGGGGGCGTCGGGGCGGAAGGCCCCGCTCCTGTCCGCGGTCAGCCACCCCTCCCGCACCACGCGCCGGATCTCGGCGGCGTGCGGGGTATCGTTGCGAACATCCTTCATTTCGGGGCCGTCGTCGTCCTTGAGCCATTGCATCCGGGACATAATGCCTGCCAGTTCGCCGCGCGTAATCGGCGCCTCCGGGTGGAAGCGGTTTTCGGCGTCGCCGACGACATACTTCACCGGCTGTTCCCAAGCATCCCCGATGCCCTTGCTCGACATATAGGCCACATCATCGTAGTACGGCGCATTCGTGGGCACATCGATAAAGTCACACGTGTACACGCCTCGGTCCGTATGGAAGTCCACCAGATTAGCCAGCGCGCCGACCGCCTCGGCCTTGGTCATGTTCCGGTCCGGGCGGAAGGTGCCGTCGTCATATCCCTTGATATACGCGACACAATAGTCAGGGCTGTAATCCTCGATGCGTTCGCCGATAATACGAAACTCCGCGACCTCGAAAATGGGAAGCGGCTTGGCCGGCATGAACAGGCGGAGATACCGATATGCCTTGTTCCGCTCCTCTTCTTTGACCGTCAAGGTCTGGAAATCAGGGGATTTTACGGTCTTGTTTTCGGTCAACAATGTCCAGTGCCGGCGGTCGTTCGATCCATAGACCACGGTTTCCGCCATGCGGGCCGGAAAACCATCGCGGGTCAGGAGGCGGAACGCTTCGGACAGCACCTTGAAGTGATTCCCGAAATCCATGGTAATGTTCTTATCAAATCCCCAGATCCCGCCCCAGGTAAACGGATCGTCATCGGCCATCCTATCGATGTTGATCAGTTGTGGCCGCGTACACACCGCCACACGGTAATCCAATGTGCCATCGGGCAGGCGCGGATTCAGAAGCTTCAATCCATCCACGGCCCGCCGCAGCGCGGGCATGTCCCGGGATTCCAGCGCCGCCTTGAACGCCTGTTCGGTAGCCGAAACATACTGCTGCGTCGAATCATAGGCGCGCGCCACATGGTCCAGCGCCGCCTGCTCGTCGCGAGCTACATGGATCTGCACCGGAAGCGTCTGAACAACATCGTCAGCCCGGGCGATGATGTAGAACTCATGATCGCCCACCTGCTCTGCGGTGGGTTTCCATGCAAACCTGCCGGTCTCTTGATCGAAGCCCGCCCCTGCAGGCCGATTCACGACCGCGTACCGGACTTCGTCCTTGTTGCTCTCGCTTCGAAGCGTGGCAGGGTCGAACCGGTAATGCACCCGCCGGTTCGTCGCCTTGATGCGCGCCCTGCCGCCGTAAATGTCCTTGACCTCGTCTGCGCTCAGCGCCTTGTTGAAGATCGTGAAATCCTCCACCATCCCGGCCAGGAACGGATCCGGCCATTGTGATTTTCCGATATAGTTATGGCTGGTTTCACCCAAGTCGGATGGCCGCAGCGTGATATTCGAATTCCGCCCCGTTTCTTCGCCATTCACATACAACGTCCCGGTGTTTCCGGACAGAGTCACCACCACATGCCCCCAGACGTCTGCTTCAAGCGACTCCTTGCCGGACACAGACTGTTCTCCCTCGCCCGAGGCTCGAATGGCGAATTTCGGCCCTCGCCCATCTGATGCTGCTAAAAACATGTAATTGTCGTGGCCGTCTCCAAAATCGAAAATACGCGCCCAGCGTCCGATCCTATCGAGTTTCACCCATGCGCTGACGCTGAAGGAGTTCAAATCGCTGACCACCCCCTCTTTCAGACTGGCAAATTGCCGATTGCCGCTGAGGCGCAGGGCCGGCCCGGACCGGCCTTCCATCCAAGCAGCCCCGTTATGCAGATGCCTTTGAGGGGTTGCCTTGCAGCTTATCACAACAGGTGCGCCAACGTATGTCGTAATTGGCTCCGATGCTCCGGAAGCATCAAATTCGACCTGCGCTAGCTGCTCCGTTTCGGTATCAATACGGTCGAAATCGATGGTCCCAGGCCCCGCCAGGGGCGTAGCCTGGATGTAGAGCAGCCCGTGGCCGTCCACCTCGGGGATCAGGTCGATCCACTCGCCCTTCGTATCTGGAATGTAGAGTTCCTGGTTGCCTCCGCCGCACATGGCGGACTTCTCGTCATGGTAGAAACCCACCTTCACGAAGGAGTCGCTGCGGACCCGGAAAGCGGATCCCCGCGGGAACCGTCCGGAAAACACCATGGTGCGCGGTTCCTTTTTGATCGCCATGCGGACATAACCGGAACCATCGGCATCATGCCGAACCTGCAAGGGGATGTCGTCCGGCGAGCCGGGATAGATGTCCCCGGGTTGGGCGTGCGCCGACAAATCAACGAATTGATACTCGAATTGCCGGCCCTCCACCGGCTTGCCTTCATAGGTCACTTCCAACGGCGGCAGCACTTTCGCCAACGCTCGTTGTGCTTTTTCCGGGTCGGGCGCGACGTCGGATGCGTTCGCGGGGAGTCCGATCCAGAAATCGAAGCCGTAGTTATGGATACTGTCCAAATAATGGCCGGAGCGTGCCTGTTCCCGGCCGGCCGCCGTGGCGTCAAACCCCACTTTGACGAAGCGACACGGCCCCGACTCCATATCGATCCCGACCCCTTTAAGATAATAGTAGTGGAAAGCGCTGCCGTACGAACCGCGTCCCCGGGGACTGATATAGTCATAGCGCCCCCCATAGTCGGGATGGTTGGGATCGGTCTCGGAATAGCTCGGCACCCAGGGCAGTCCGTACCCCAGATTAAACTTCGCAAACAACGCCGCCCCTTTGGGCAGACGGTCGTTCAGAAAATGAATGCACGCAACGCCGTCCGCTTTGTCGGTGACCGTGCCGGCCACCGGATCCACTTTCGTTTTCTGATAATCGATCGTTTTCGACATCATCATCAAATTATTGATGTTGCCCTCCGCGTGGGGCATGTCGCGTCCCATTTCCATCAGTTGCAGATTCGGCGCGACGGCTTCGCCGGTTTTGTCATTGCGCGTGACCAAGCGGATCTGATTCTTGATATCACCGCTCCGTCCCCAGTTTGGAGTGGTCGCGTTGACGGTGGTCCACTCCACCGCTTTCCGATAGTCCTCCACCTCATCACCAAGGATCGTGGACGCGAGAAAGCCCATGATCGCGTAGGTGTGCTGGTTCATGAAGTAGTCGTTGCGCTC
>JBNLDM010000049.1:0-6879 GCA_050304335.1 Pontiella sp. | reverse complement strand
GCTGGCCCTGGTTTATTCCTCTACGGCCGAGGCCATTGCCGTAAACCAGCAGAAGAAAACCAATCTGGCGCTTGAACAGGTACTTCCGGCTTTCGACAACGTACCGAGCTCCGAAACAAAAACTTTTGACGCGCCCAAGGGCTGGCCGGTTAAATTCTACATTGCCCGCGACGGGGATGAAATCGTCGGCTATGCTGGCGAAGTGGTGACACCTGAAGGCTTCTCCGGCGATGTAACGGTGATGGTGGGCCTGAATGCCGACGGTTCCGTCCGCAAGGTGATTGTTACCAAGCAAACCGAAACTCCCGGTCTGGGCACAGCGATTACCGACCGTAAGATTAAGAAGACCATCGCCGATGTGATCAAGGGTGGGGCCGAGATCGTCGGTCTACCTCCCAACGGGTATCTCGACCAGTATGACGGCCGCAAGGCTTCCGGTACGCAGTGGGCCGTGGTCAAGGACGGCGGTGATGTGGATGCCAAGACCGGCGCAACGATTACCAGCCGGGCCGTCTGCGGAGCGGTATACGCCGTCAGCCAGACGGCAGTTGATCATTTGGAAGAACTGGGAAAGTAGTTTTGAATTTCGATTTTTGAATGTTGATTTTTAGGACGGCTGCACCGACAGGCTCTCAATAGGGTGTCGCAGACCGACAAATCCAAAACCGGCAATCTAAAATCAAGAATGGAGAATACGATGAGCGTGATGAAGGAATTTACCAAGGGGCTCTTGAAGGAAAATCCGGTGCTGGTGCTGTTGCTGGGCATGTGCCCGACGTTGGCGGTAACCTCGAGCGCAACCAATGGGCTGGGGATGGGTGTGGCGACGATGGCGGTCCTGCTCTGCAGCAATCTGGTGATATCACTGATCCGTAGCATTGTGCCCAAGAAGATCCGTATCCCGGTCTACATTGTTGTGATTGCCACTTTTGTTACGATCGTCGATCTGGTCATGCAGGCCTATGCTCCGCAATCGCTCTACGATGCGCTCGGCATCTTTATTCCGCTGATCGTGGTAAACTGCATTGTGCTGGGCCGCGCCGAAGCGTTCGCTTCCAAGAACGGCATCGTCAAGTCGCTGGCCGACGGTCTTGGAATGGGATTGGGCTTTACGCTGGCGTTGGTTGCCTTGGGGGGAACCCGCGAATTTCTGGCCAGCGGATCGCTCTTCGAGATCAAAATCATTCCAGCCTGGAACGTTGACTTCATGCTGCCGACCTCTGCGGCAGGTGCCTTTATCATTTTGGGGCTCTTTCTGGCGGCCAAGAACGCACAGGAAATCCGCAAGGCCAAGAGGGAAGGAAAATCTTACACTCCACCTGGATTGGATTGCAGAACCTGCAACATTTGCGATATTGGCGAGAAGTAGAAGGTCACTCTTTTCGTTGACGCAGGCGCGTTGGGGCAAGGCCAACCTTGTTTCACGCGCCTTCTTTATTTAGATTGGCTGGATGGTTCGAATCACGGAGAAGGCATGAAGAAACGTTGGATAAGTTTGATCGGTTGCATGTTGGCTATACTTGCAGGATGCGCTACTCAATCGGATGAGGAACTTCCGGATTGGACACCGGTGCCTGGGCAAGCAGGGGAAGGTGCCCAGCGCCCAACCGTTCAGTTTCCAGACTATTTTCTGATTGATGGATATGTACTGCACGACCACGGCCATATACCGAATACCCGATTGATCGGTGCCGGCCTATCGGCCAACCTTGATTTAACCACCGTCCGAAAGCAGTTCAATGACCAGCTTTTCGCCCATGGGTGGAATACCGACAAAGTAGAAATGGGGAAACAAAGTTTTCGGATCATTGCTTCGCATAAAGAAGGTGATACCGTGGAAATACGGGCGGTACAGGGGAGTTCCGGTCCGACGCAGGTTTTTCTGCTGTATACTCCCATTCCGAATTGATTGGCGAGTGATGTGAATGCGCACCCGAATGGAATCCCGCCGACAAGCCGACCTCGCTGCAATGGTGGATCGATGAGTTGAACGACGAGGCCCGTCGCCAGTTTCTTGAATCCGGGACCCACATCGAAATATGTATGGTTCTTCCCTCGGCGGACCGTTCGCGCATGTCTTTGCCGATTGAGGACGGGGTGTTTCATGATACGCCCTAGCTGATCCGCCGGCGGAACAGAATAGAGGCCATGAAGAGACATCCGCATCCGGTCACCAGCATGGGCCAGTATTGCGAAACCAGCAGATCCGCCGTTGCTCCCTCAAGAAACACGCTGCGAACAATGACTAGGAAGTATCGCAAGGGAATGGCGTAGGTCAGCCATTGCAATGCTTCGGGCATGTTGGCGATCGGCGTCGAGAAGCCGGAGAGGGTAATCGATGGCACCATGAACAGAAATGCGCCCAGCAGGCTCTGCTGCTGCGTGACCGCGATCGAAGAAATCATCAGCCCGATGCCGATGGAAGAGAGCAGAAACAGAAACAGCCCCAGATAGAGCGCAGGCAGGCTCCCGGTCAGCGGCACCTTGAACCAGAACATGGCAATCAACACGATGGCCGTCGCCTCGATCAGTCCAATCATTACGGCGGGAATCGCTTTCCCCAGCAGGATTTCAGAAGGCCGCAAAGGCGTAACCAGCAATTGGTCGAAAGTGCCGGCTTCGCGTTCGCGCGATACCGACAGCGCGGTGATGAGCAATGTTACGAGCAGGGTGAGCACTCCGACAATGCCTGGCACGAAGAACCAGCGGCTCGCCAGGTTCGGGTTGTACCACGCGCGTACCACCAGCGTGGCCGGAATATGTCCCCCGTGTTGACGGGTCCAGTCGGCATTAAAGCCGGAAACGATCGACTGTACATAGTTCAGCAACGTCATTGCGCTGTTGGAATTGCGGCCATCCACGTTGATCTGTATCGACGCAGATTGGTGCGATGCCAATCGTCGGCTGAAGTCGGAGGGAATGCGCAGAACCATCAGTGCCTGTTTGTTGTCGATCGCCGGAGCAACCTGCGCATCACCGTCGAGGTGTGCAATGCACTCGAAGGTGCTGTTGCCTTCAAAGCGGGCTAGGAGTTCGCGGGAAGCCGCGCCGGCGTCTTCGTTGAACACCGCATAGCGGACATGGTTGAGGTCGAAACTGGCGGCATAGCCGAATACGATCAGCTGGACCAGCGGAGGCCCAACGAGCACAAGCCGGCTCTTCTTATCCTTGAGCAGGGCAAGCAGTTCCTTGACGATGAGTCCTATGAGATGGGTCCACATATCCGTTCTACTCCAGCCGTTTCACCATGCGCCGCCGGGCAATGTTCAGGAAAAACGCGCAGAAAACCATCAGGGCCAGCGCATTGCCCAGCACGACCTTCCAGACGTTGCCGGCCAGGAAGAGCGTTTGCAGGGTGGCCACATAGTATCGTGCCGCGATCAGGTGTGTCAGAAACTGAATCACGGTCGGCATGCTGTTGATGTCGAAGATGAATCCCGACAGCATGAAGGCTGGCAGGAAGGTGGCGACAATGGCGATCTGTCCGGCGACAAACTGGTTGCGCGCGACGGTGGAAATCGTGAGCCCCATTCCCAATGCGGCAACCAGAAAGAGCGCGGAACTGGAGAACAGCAGCAGGAGCGAACCCCGCAGAGGCACATCGAACAGCCAAACCGCCATCGCGACGGACATCGTCAACCCGCCCATGCCGAGCACAAAGTAGGGCAGCAGCTTGCCGATCAGGATTTCCTTGGCGGTGACCGGTGTGACCATCAGGGCCTCCATCGTGCCGCGTTCCCACTCGCGTGCTACCACCATAGCCGTCAGCAGGGCACCGATCAGCGTCATGATGACCGCGATCAGCCCAGGAATCAGATAGTTGCGGCTGCGCATCTCGGCGTTGTACCAAATGCGCTGTTCAAGATGGATCGGTATCGGAAGGATCTCCGCGTTCTCGGTGGCCCGTTGCTGGAGCCAGTCGACCCATGCGCCGTTGACGTAGCCTTGGATGATACGTGCGGAATTGGCGTCGACGCCGTTGACGAGGACGCCAACCGGTGCCGTCGTACCGGAAAGCAGTTTTTGTTCAAAGTCACTGCGCAGCCACACGATACCGTCGATTTCGTGGTGCACCATCGCGTTTTCCGCAGCCTGAACCGTATTGAACCGGTGTGGCTCGAAATAATCCGATTGCGCAAACGAAGCGGCGAAGGCCGAGGCTTCGGCTGAAGGGCGTTCGATCACGATACCCACAGGCACGTGGTTTGCATCCAGAGAAATGCCGTAGCCGAAAAGGAATAGCAGGATCACCGGCAGCACGAAGGCGATGGCGATGCTGGATGGATCGCGCATGATCTGCATCGCCTCCTTGCGTAGCATGCCGCGCAGGCGCATGCGTGCTGTTTGCCGCTCATCCATGAACGTTCCTTTGCGCTTCGTGTTCTTCGATCAGGTGGATGAAGGCATTCTCCATCGTCGGGTCGGGTCGTTCCATTGACCGGGCGCGGGTGCGCATGTCGTCCGGAGTTCCTTCGGCAAGGATGTCGCCCTCTGCCATAATGACGAGCCGATCGCAATATTCCGCCTCGTCCATGAAATGGGTGGTGACCAGCACGGTGACGCCTTCCTCGGCGAGCGCGGAAATCCGGTGCCAGAAATCGCGGCGGGCGAGGGGGTCGACTCCGGAAGTCGGTTCGTCGAGGAACAGAATGTCCGGATGATGCATGAGCGCCGCCGCCATGGCCAACCGCTGCTTGAAACCAAGTGGAAGTTCCTGGCTGGTGTGGGCCGCATAGTCGGCCAACTCGAATTCCTGAAGGGCCCATTCGATGCGAATGCGGCGCTCGGCCCCGCGCAGGCCGTAGGCGCTGCTATAGAAACGCAGGTTTTCCTGCACGGACAGATCGCCGTAGAGCGAAAACTTTTGCGCCATGTAGCCGATGCGTGCCCGCGCCTTGGCCGGGGCATGCCGCAGATCCACACCCGCCACGCTGAGTTTGCCATCCGTGGCGGGCAGCAAGCCGCACAGCATGCGGAAGGTGGTTGACTTGCCGGCGCCGTTGGCTCCCAGCAATCCGAACACTTCGCCTTCCTTGACCGAGAAGCTGACGCCTTTGACGGCGTAGAACGATCCGAAGCGTCGGCTGATTTTGTCGACCGTGATCATGGCCTTGCCGGAGGGCTCCAAAGGCTTGCTACGCTGGAGCGATACCGATGGGGGAGCGGGCTGACCGTCCTTTTCCCGCAGGAGACTGATAAAGCTGTCCTCGAAGCGGGGTGGAACCGGTTGAATGTCGATCTCCTTCGGCAGACCGGTGGCATCGGGTTGCATGCCATCTTGCATCACCAACCGCACGCCGGTGCGTTGGATGGTGGCGTCGATTGCGCCCGGCGATCGGGCCAGTCGTCCCTGCAGGGTGCGTTTGTTCGTGCCGGGCAGCGTAGCCTGGAAGGTGCGCCCTTCGCACGTGCGGCTGAACGCGTCCGGCGCCCCTTGTCCGAGTTTTTCGCCCTTGTGCAGTAGGATGACCTCGGTGCAACGTTCCGCCTCGTCGAGGTAGGCGGTGCTCAGCAGTGCCGTCATGTTTTCCTGCCGGACAAGCCGGTATACAATCGACCACAGTTCGCGGCGGGACACCGGATCGACACCGACGGTCGGTTCGTCGAGAAGCAACAGTCTCGGCGGACGCACCAGTACACAGGCCAATCCCAACTTTTGTTTCATACCGCCGGAAAGATTGCCCGCAAGCCGCTTGGCGAAGGGGGCCAGTCCGGTTAAGCGCGTCAACTCTTCGTAGCGTGCGGGACGTTCCGAAATCGGCAGACCCTGCAGGTCGGCATAGAGATTCATGTTTTCCTGTACGGTCAGATCTTCGTAGAGGCCGAAGTGCTGCGGCATGTAGCCAATGATGTGATGGACGGATAACGGATCCTCGACCGCATCGATACCGAAGACGGAAATGCTTCCCTCGTCAGGTATGAGCAGTCCGGCCAGCAAGCGCATCAAGGTGGTTTTTCCGGCACCGTCAGGCCCGATCAGGCCAGTGACCGTGCCCGTGCGTACCGATAGGTCGACTTTGCGCAAGGCTTCGGCTGTTTGTCCGGTGGAGGTAAATTGTTTCGACGCGCCATGTACCTCAATGGCGGTTTGACCCTGGTCAGGAATATCGGACGCCCCCGGCATGGATCAGTTCTCCCGCGGAGTGTCGGGCAGAATGCGGACCGTGGCCGGCATGCCCAGCCTCAGTTCGTTGTCTGGGTTGTCGACATAGACCCGAACCTGATAAACGAGACGGGTGCGCAAGTCGGTTGTGTGTACCTGTTTGGGCGTAAACTCCGCCGTGGGGGCAATGTGGCCGATCCATCCCTTGTAGGTCTTGTCCGGATAGCTGTCGGTTGTGACTTCTGCGGCCATGCCCTCGGCAATCTTTCCGAGATCGGGCTCCGGCACGTAGGCACGTACCCAGACCGGATTGTCGAGCGCCAGCGTGTAGACCGGTTGCTGCGGCGAAACCATGTCGCCGGGTTCGAGAATACGGTTCTGGATAACGCCGTCGGCGGGGGCATAGAGCTTGGTGTCGGCCAGCTCTTGCCGGGCCATCGCCAGCGCCGCTTGATCGGACCTTAGTTTTGCCTCTGCAGCAGCAATATCCTCCTTGCGTGGACCCTGTTCCGTTAAGGCATGGGTTTGCAGGAGCGCTTCGAGGTTGGCGCGAGCGGTGTCGACAGCGGCCTGGATATCGTCCATCTGCTGTTCCGATACATATTCATCCTTGGCCAGCGCCTGTAAACGGGTTTGTTTTTGCGCAACTTCGGTCAATGCCGCCTGCGCCGCGTTAACGCGGGCCTGGGTTCGGATGATCTCTTCCGGACGGCTACCCGCATGCATGCGCGCAACGATCTGTTCCTGCATGGCTACTTGCGCTTCGGCGCGGGCTT
>JBNLDM010000048.1:0-31387 GCA_050304335.1 Pontiella sp. | reverse complement strand
TTACGAAACGGCAATGTTCACAAGCCGGCCGGGGACGACGATGACTTTTCGGACGGTTTTGCCTTCGAGCCAGGGCTGGATCTTTTCGGCGGCGAGTGCGATGGCTTCGATCTCTTCCTTGCCGGCGGAGGTGGAGACGGTGATCTGGTCGCGGACCTTGCCGTTGACCTGGACGGCCATGCCGATTTCATCGCGCTTGAGGGCCTCTTCGTTCACAACGGGCCAGTCGGCGTTCATGATGCCGGCGTCGTGGCCAAGCTCGGTCCACAGCTCTTCGGCGATGTGCGGCGCGAAGGGCGAGATGAGCAGGACAACGTTTTCTATGGCATCGCGGAATACCACTTTCGCGGATTCGGAGGAATCGTCGGCTATCTTGAGATGGTCGACGGCATTCATCAGTTCCATGATCGCGGCGATGGCGGTATTGAAGGTGAAGGCGCCGTCGAGCCCGCGGGTGATCTGCTGGATGGTTTCGTGGGTCTTGCGGTAGAGGTCGCGCTCGGCGTCGGCCATGCCGTCGATAACCGGCTGTTTCCCTTCGGCCGATTTCAGCAGCTCGAGGTTATCGGCCACGCGGCGCCAGATTCGCTTGAGGAACCGGTAGGCCCCTTCCACGCCGGAATCCTGCCACTCGGCTTCCTTTTCGGGCGGTCCGATAAAGAGCGTGTAGAGCCGGACAGTATCGGCACCGTATTTCTGCAGCAGCTCCTCGGGACTGACCACGTTGCCCTTGGATTTGGACATCTTGTAGAGGTTTCCATCGGGGCCCTTCTTGCAGATCATGCCCTGGGTGAATAGCTGCCCGAAGGGCTCCTCGAAACCGATCAGGCTGAGATCCTTGATCACCTTGGTGAAGAAGCGGGCGTAGAGCAGGTGCAGAATGGCGTGCTCGATACCGCCGATATACTGGTTTACGGGCATCCACTTGTTGGCGATTTCGGTGTTGATGGCCTGCGATCCGTCGCGGGCGCTGAGATAGCGCAGGAAATACCAGGATGAATCGACGAAGGTGTCCATCGTGTCGGATTCGCGCGTGGCCGGCTTGCCGCATTGCGGGCAGGCGCAGTTCATGAAGCTTTCGGAGCCCTTGAGCGGTGACTCGCCCTCGGCCTTGAACTCGACATCGGTCGGGAGCATGACGGGCAGGTTTTCTTCGCTTTCCGGAACAGTGCCGCAATCGGCGCAGTAGACGACCGGGATCGGCGCGCCCCAGTAGCGCTGGCGGGAAATGAGCCAGTCGCGCAGGCGGAAATTGATGGTGCCGCGACCGAAACCTTCCTTTTCGGCATATTCGGTCATTTCGCGGATGGCCTCGCGGTTCGGGAGGCCGGAAAACGGGCCGGAATCGACGCAGGTGCCGTCTTCGGTGTAGGCATCTTCCATTTCTTCGAGGACGAGCGAGCCATCCGGATTCTGGATGGAAAGCTTGATCGGCAGGTCATATTTCTTGGCGAAGGCAAAGTCGCGGGTGTCGTGCGCCGGAACGGCCATGACTGCACCGGTGCCGTACATCAGCACATAGTTGCCGACCCACAGCTCGATCCTTTCGCCGTTGTAGGGATTGATCAGGTAGCGCCCGGTGAATTTGCCGGCCTTTTCGACTTCATCGGCCTCGCGGTCGAGGTTGGTGAGCTTGGAGCTTTCCTTTACGAATTCGAGAACTTCGGCCTCCTGCGGCAGACCCTTTACGAGATTCTTCAGTTCCGGATATTCCGGAGCGACGGCCATGTAGGTGCAGCCGTAGATAGTATCGACGCGGGTGGTGTAGCAGGTGACGTGGTCGATGTTGTCCCCCACCCCGTCTTCGCGCGGAACAATCCTGAAGTCGACTTCGGTGCCTTCGGAGCGGCCGATCCAGTTTTTCTGCATAGTCTTGACCCGTTCCGGCCAGCCGTCGAGCTTGTCGAGATCGTCGAGCAGGCGCTGGGCATAATCGGTGATCTTGAAGAACCACTGTTCCATGGCTTTCTGATCGACTTCAGAATCGCAGCGTTCGCAACAGCCGTCGACCACCTGCTCATTGGCAAGCACGGTCGCGCAGGAGGGGCACCAGTTGACATTGGAGTTCTTCTTGTAGGCCAGCCCCTTTTTGTAGAACTGGATAAAGAGCCATTGGGTCCACTTGTAGTAGTCGGGCATGCAGGAGGTGACTTCCTTCTCCCAGTCATACATGCATCCCCAGGCCCGCAGCTGCTCCTTCATGGCGGCAATGTTGGCGGCGGTGTATTCCGCCGGTGGCGTGCCGGTCTTGATGGCGGCGTTTTCGGCGGGCAGGCCGAAGGCGTCCCAGCCCATGGGCGTGAGCACGTCGAAGCCCTGCATCTTCTTGTAGCGCGCAACGGCGTCGCCGATGATGTAGTTTCGGCCATGGCCGACATGCAGCTTTCCCGATGGATACGGGAACATCATCAGGCAGTAGTAAGGGTTTGCAGCCGCCGCCAGATCGGTGTTGAAATCACCGTTCCGGTCCCAGAAGTTCTGCCACTTGTTTTCTATATTCTGAAAAGGATAGTTTTCGTCCATCGTGCCCTACTCCATTTGTTGAAAATGCAAGGGCACGAAATATATAGATTACGTGGAGGGTTTCCACTTTCAATCCGTGGAAAATTCCGAAATCCGGAGCGCCTATTTCGCGGAGGCCGGGCGATTCCGATCGCAGTGAGGCGGTGTGACGGGCAGGAACGGCTGGATGAAGGCTTCGGTGAAGTCGTAGCCACCCATGAAATCCTCGATGGAGTCCTCTTCGGTCTTGCCGAGCAGATCATGCTTGACGAGATTGAACACAATATTGCCGAAATCGAGGCAGTCATTTATGCCCCATTCAGACAGAACGCGCCTGGTTACCGGCCCGAATTCCCTGAGTGCATACTCACGGATTCCTTCCAGCAGCTCCTGACCACTGACGTGACGGGGCTTTTCGAGCTGGCGTACCGTATGGTCAAGCCCTTCCCGAACAAATAGATACGCTTCAGGAGTATATCGTCTGTCCGACTCCAGGATCGGTGCAAGCAGATCGTCTATGGTTTCGTGTTTCATGGCTGCTGAAAGTGGTTTCGCATTTTTTCGGCCAAGTCGGCCATCTCTTCTAAATCCTCGTATTTCTTTGCGGCCCAGTTCCAGTGGTGTCCGTCATCGCTGTACCGCGGTATCACATGTACGTGGACGTGCGGAACCTCCTGCCCTGCGGCTTTTCCGTTGTTTTGCATGATATTGACGCCATCAGCCCCGAGTCCGTTCATTTGCGCAGCGGCGATACGCTTGGCGACGGTATGAAGCTTCGCCAGTATAACATCCGGCGTTTCTGTCACCGGATCATAATGCTCTCTGGACACCACGAGCGCATGCCCTTTGATAATCGGGCCGATATCCATGAAAACCACCACTTCCTCATCCTCGTAGACGACCGTAGACGGTATTTCACCGGCAATTATTTTGCAGAATAGGCAGTCACTCATTGCTTTGCTCCACTTTTTCGATCCCTTTTGGCACATATTCAATAGGCATGTCGTGTTTCAGATACCAATAACGCACCATGAGCCCCAACAGAAAAATGGCGCAGATTACGAGAATATATCGCTTCTCCTGTTCTGAGAGCCAAAAGCCGGCCTGCAAGGGGCTGGGATTTTTTTTCGCCATGCCGGCGATTTTTGCATATTACTTTATAATATCAATACATATATTATGTTCTTAATCATTGTGGTTTGTTAAGTCGCAATAACCATCATCAGGATCAGGCGCGGTTTTTCATCAGGCTATCGCATATTCGCTTTCGATGAGCCGGCCCTGGAGATGGGCTTTGCGCAGCGATATGGAGACGCACCGCAGATGGTTCTATGTATCGTTCCTATCCACTGGTCCCACAGACAGGAACGACAAACCAAGGCGAACTTGTGCAGAAATAAAATGCCGCGGAAAACGATATCCGCGGCATCAGATAAGTCGGTCCCCTTGCTCAGGGTGTGGGCGGTCCGTTGTCGTTTCCGGCATCATTCGAAGGCGGTGGCGGCGGCAGCTTAGCGTCGCTCTTTTCATTCGGCATAGGCGGCGTATCAGGTCGCGGAGGCATGCCTGCGCCGGGGCGCCGACCGTGAGACCGGAAGAATTCTCGTGCCTTTTTCATCAGCAGATCATTCTTTTCCTTGCCCAGGATCCGTTCCATTTCCATTCGGTTTCGTACAAGTATCTGCAGTTGCTCGGCCTGGGCATCCGTCACCTCTTTAATAGCGGCATCAAGTTCCTCCATGGAAGCACTCTCGTCCTGCAGCCGTGACAGCTCACGCCGGGCCTCATTTATTCGCTTCCAGTTTTCCTTCATCTTTTCCATGTGGACCTGCTGCAAAGCGATGATCTGTTGACGCTGTTCCTCCGTTACACCGATATCGTTCAGCGCCTTTTCCATCAGCTTCAACTGCCGTTTCTGGAATGTCCGGCGACCCTCATCCCGCGAGGGTTTTTCTTCATCCTTGCCGGATGGAGGTGCAGGCACGTCTGCTGCGACACCGGCTTCGGTTTGTGACTGGTTGACCTCGTTGGTCGCCTGCGCCATCAAAGGTGTGGTTAAGGTAGCCAGGGACAGCATTATTATCTGTATTTTCATTTCCCTTCCTCCGTAAATCATGCGTGAAGTGTATAACGCATTTACGATGCCTCTATTGTCTACAAAAGTGCAATCTTTCGTAAATGAATCGAGACAGCTTCATCTTCAGCTGTTAGCAGTCTCCTACAAAGCTTTATCCGGTTGCAGAGTGATCGCGGGACCGCCATAATCATGTCTTTGAATTGATTTTAAATCTGAATTCATGGCTGTTAATCGAATTATCGGGGCACAAGTTATTATAATTCGATACTTTACAAAGACTCCAATCCGAAATCCAACAATTATGTTCTAACGAGATTTAAACACAATGGTGCCTATGTTGTGTTTCAGCGCATTCGGATAACAACATTTAGTGGTATGAATTTTTTTAGGTTGTTTTTTTTTCTAATCCCTTGAGCGACAGGATGACATTCTCTAGTTTGCAAACTCGCTTTTAAATCAGGAACCTGTTGCCTGTTAATAAGTTGTCAATAAATACGGTATGCCTGTTAAGGGGGAAAGCTTTAGCTAACATGGAGAAGAACTGCTCTACTATATGGAATGACGCCTGCAAACAACTCAAAGGCATCCTTTCCAACGATGTATATGAACGCTGGATTGCCGTTATTCAGTGTATTGGTGAAACAGATACAGCGCTGCAACTGGCAGTTGCCAACGATTTTTACAAGGATTGGCTCGAGGAAAACTACTTCCCGATGATTCGCAAGGCCGTGATGGTCGTCAGCGGAAAAGAGATGAATATTTCGCTGGAGGTGGATTCCAGTTGTTTCGATCCCGTCAAGGAGGAGGTTGAAACCGAATCCCATCCGCAGGGACTCTCAATACCTGGCCTCGGTTTTGGAAAACCAAAACCCAACCATAACCTCAATCCCAACTATACGTTCGATTCATTTGTGGTCGGCGCTTCCAACCAGTTTGCCCATGCGGCGGCCATGGCGGCGGCTAATTCCCCCTCACGGACATACAACCCGCTCTTCATCTATGGCGGCGTAGGACTGGGAAAAACCCATCTCATGCAGGCCATCGGCAACCATGTTGCCACCAAAAAACCGCGGGCCAAGATCTGCTACACAACGTGCGAATCGTTTACCAACGAGTACATCGATGCCATTCAGAACAGCAACGTATCCTCCTTTCGCAAGAAATACCGCAAGATCGACATGCTGCTGATCGACGATATCCAGTTCCTCGACGGTAAAGCCGGTCTGCAGGAAGAGTTCTTCCACACCTTCAACGCCCTCTTCGAGAGCCACAAGCAAATCGTTCTGACATCGGATCGAACACCAAGCGAAATGGCCGGCCTTGCTCCCCGGCTGATTTCACGCTTTGAATGGGGGCTGGTTACCGAGCTCGGTAAACCGGATATGGAAACCCGTTCGGCCATCCTCCGCAAAAAGGTTGAGCTGCTCAATCTCCACATCGATCACACCCTGCTGGATTATCTCGCCGAACGGGTATCTTCGAACATCCGCAGCCTGGAGGGTGCTCTCATCCGTGTTGCGACCTTTATGTCTTTGACCAACCAGCATGTAAATGTGCAGAAAATAGAAGAACTTCTGCACGACCTGCTCGACAAGGAATCAAAGGCCGCCGTCAGTGTCGATGTCATCCAGCGCACTGTTGCGGAACATTTCGACCTGCGTCCCTCCGATATTACCGGTAAAAAACGTTCGAGGGACATTGCCTGGCCGCGCCAGATTGCTATGCACCTGTCGCGCACCATGACCACCCAATCCTTTCCGGTGATCGGAGAGGCATTCAACCGCAATCATGCCACCATTCTATATGCGCATGACCAGGTTTCCGTTCGGGCAAAAGATGATCGCGCACTGCAGCAAACCCTTCATATACTTAAGGATAAGGTGAATAAAAACTGTGTCAAAGCCAGTCAGCAGGCTTGATTCGCGGCTTTTTATCCATCTCATCCGAACGCTTTATTCCCGGGCTCTTACCATGCTCCAACGCTCCCTGATCCATTTATCATGCCATAAGCGTATGCTTGCACATTGCGTAGCGGCTGTTGATAATTCGGGGATAACCTGTGAGTTTAAATTGGATAAGTTGAATAACTCCGGGTTATGAACACGGGGGTTGATTTATCCACTTTTTATCAACAGAATTATCCACCTTTTCAAACTTTTACGGGTGACTGGGTTACAGAAAATAGGTAGGTTCTGGAGCGGTTATCTACAGACTAATAATAATACTGAATTTATAAATAGGATATATCTATATAACGGGAGGCTTGTTAATGAAGTTCAGCATCGAGAAGGATCAGATCCTTGAGGCCTTGCAGAAGGTACAATCTATTGTCGGCCAGCGGACCACCCTGCCCATACTATCCAATGTTCTTCTTGAAGCAGGTAAGGGCAAACTGTCCCTGACTACCACCGACATGGAAGTCAGCGTGAGAACCAGCATCGATGCCGATATTCTGCGTGACGGTGCCACCACCCTGCCCGCCCGGCGTTTCTTCAGCATATGCCGGGATCTTCCAAACCATCAGGTTGAAATCGAGGTAAGCGGCGAGGACGTGGCGGAGATTGTTTCGGGCTCCTACAACTGTAAGCTCGAGGGACTCTCGAACGACGACTTTCCTCCCATGCCCACATTCGAAGAGAGTTCGTCCTACAAGCTTAAGCAGGGTACCTTGAAGGATATCCTTCAAAAGACCTCTTACGCGGCCTCTACAGACGAATCCAGGGCTATTCTGAACGGCTCTCTGATGGCGTTCCGGGACAACAAGCTGACTGTCGTCTGCACCGATGGCCGCCGGCTCGCACTCGTTGAACAGGAAATCGATCTATCCGACGCGGCCGAGCTCGATATCGTCGTACCTACGAAAACGGTCAATGAGCTGATCAAGACACTGGAGGAAGATGGCGAGGTAACCATAAAGACCTCTGCAACGCAGGTAGCGTTTGAATTCGGCAACATCTTCATTATCTCCAAGCTCATCGACGGTACCTACCCGAATTATCGCCAGGTCATACCCTCCCAGTGCGAGGAACGGATTGCTGTGGACCGTGAAATGCTGCAAAGTGCCGTAAGGCGTGTATCGTTGATGCTCGATGATCAGGCTGCCTCCGTTAAGATCCAGATCACGGAAAACCGGATGGAACTCACTACGTCATCGCCCGAGGTGGGTGAATCCCATGAAAGCGTGCCGGTGAAGTATTCCGGCAAGGATATCACCATTGCATTCAATCCAGCCTTTCTGATGGCACCGTTGAAGCATCTGGATAGCGACGAAATCTATTTCGAACTATCGGATGAGTTGAGTCCGGGCGTCATCAAGACCAATGTTCCATTCCTCTATGTGATCATGCCGATCCGCGTAAATTAACGATACCGGATCGGTTCTTGCAGGCGGGAAATGGTTGCCGAACTAGGATTCGAACCTAGACTAAGCGGGTCAGAGCCGCTTGTGCTGCCATTACACCATTCGGCAGATGAAGTGCGGAAACCTAGCCCCTAACACGAGTGTGATCAAGAAGGTTTCAGAAAAAAATGTCTTCCAGAACCAGAAAGAAAATCGTTCGCTTGCTGGGCGTGGGTTTTGATACGGATGACGGCCATGTCCGTATCACAACCGGCGATAATTACGATGTATGGATGGGATCCGATGAAAGTCACGCATACATGACTGAACTCATATCCAGGATTGAGGAAGAGATCAGTAAACGGGGACTGGATCTGGATGAATTAAGTCCGGATGTTTTAGGTCAAATCGTTAGAGAACTGCAATGACATAGATATCGGTGCGAAGGCTCTACTGATTCCATATACCATGGATGATGGAATGGCAGCCGGGGCAGCTGCTATCCTTGATTCTGTTTTTCACTACGTGATAGCCATGCCGTTGCACCAAAAGCATTTCACACGTCGGGCACCAGGTAGACTCCCCCGCTTCGTCTGACATGTTGCCTAGATAAACAAACTTCAATCCCGCAGCGAGGGCTATGTTCCGGGCGCGAAGCAAGGTCTCCGTTGGTGTAGGAGGCAGATGCTTAAGCTGGTTTTGAGGGAAAAAACGCGAAAAATGCAAAGGCGTTACCTCACCGAGGTTATCTGCAATCCAGTCACATAGCTGTCTGGTTTCCTCTGCCGAGTCATTCAGCGTCGGGATCACCAGATTGGTGACTTCCAGCATTACACCGGATGCTCTCATCACTTTCAGTGCCTTCAGGACCGGCTGAAGGCGGGCACCGCATACATCGCGATAAAAGTCGTCGGAAAAGGACTTCAGATCTACGTTTGCCGCATCCACATACCTGCATATATTGCGCAGCGGGTCGGGATTGATGAAGGCAGCTGTGACCAGCACATTTCGGATGCCGGATTCCGATGCGCATTTACAACAATCGTACGTATATTCATATGATACGAGGGGTTCGGTATAGGTATAGGCAATTGAAGGGCAATTCCGCTGCTGTGCCAGGCGCACAACGTCGTCCGGGTAAACATCGGAAGCGCTAGAAAAGGTCTGTCCGGTTTGTGAGATTTGCCAGTTCTGGCACTGCTTGCAATGCAGGTTGCATCCGGCTGTTGCGATGGAGAGGATCGATGATCCGGGAAGGAAGTGATACAACGGTTTTTTTTCAACCGGATCAACATTCAGTGAGCAAGGCTGCGCATAGGTGATGCAGCGTATCTTGTCGCCAATGTTCTGCCTGACCCGGCAATCACCGATTTCGCCCGAGCCCAGTTCGCACCCTTTGGGACAGATCGTGCATCTAATTTTTGTCTTCATTTCCGCTGCCCTCCGAAAACAGGGAATCCAATCCCTCGAACGGCGAAAATCCTCCTAGTTTAACGGAATCTTCCTTAGCGTTTCCATAACCCTTCATTTTATGTTTTTCATGTTCATGATCATGGCAGTAGACGCAGAGAAGTTCCCAGTTGCTTCCATCCGGCGGGTTGTTTTGATGGTTGTGATCCTTGTGATGGACAGTGAGTTCTTTCAGATTTGATCCGGAAAATTCGCGACTGCAACTGCCGCATACATGGGGAAACAGCTTAAGGGCCCGGGCGCGGTATCCCTTTTCTCGTTCAGCCATTTGCAGCTTAATCCGTTCAAGTGCACGGGTATCTTTCATGAAAGTATACTCCTTAATGCCGATTCAAGCGTTGTATGTTTGAATTCAAATCCCGCGTCCACCAGCCTGACCGGATAGATGCGCGCACTTGCCAGCAGCAAGGCATCCGCCATCTCGCCAAATAACATACGTGCAGCAAAGGCGGGCATGGGGATGCAGGTAGGTCGCTTTAGAACATGACCGAGCGTTTTAGTAAATTCTTTGTTGGTAACAGGCTTGGGTGAAACCAGATTGACGGCTCCAGCAATGGGTGGATTGTCCATCAGGAATCGAATAGCCGAAATCTCATCCTCGAGCGCGATCCAGCTCATGTATTGTGTTCCGCTTCCCAGAATCCCTCCCCCACCCAGTTTGAATGGAAGCAGCATTTTCTTTAAGGCGCCTCCTTCTGAACTCAGCACAATGCCGGTTCGCAGATGCACGGTACGAATACCGGCATCTATGGCAGGCTTGGCAGCGTCTTCCCATTGCTGGCAAGTCTCTGGTAAAAAGCCATGTCCAGCCGTACTGGTTTCATCCAGTTCTTCAGATCCTCTGTCTCCATAATATCCTATAGCAGAAGCACAAATAAAAACAGATGGAGGTGAATCGCTTGAAGCGAGCTGTTCCGCCAATGCGCTGGTTCCCTGGATCCTGCTCTCTTTGATTTTCCTTTTTTTCTCCGCTGTCCAACGGCCGGCGGCAATATTTTCCCCAGCCAGGTGAACGACGGCATCCACGCCTGAAAAATCAAGGGGCTCATCATAACTGCGCGGCAGCGCAATAACCTGATGGCCATCTGACTCAAGACTGTTCTTGAGAGCAGATCCAATCAGCCCGGATGAACCAGAAATCATTATCTTCATTTTTTGCCCCTGCATTTAAGCTTAATAATATAGGTACATGTTCATCATGACAACTATTCTGATAGGGTCTCCACCGGATAGCATCGTGTTAACGAAACCTGCTTCATCATTAGTTGATTGTGTCACATACTCCTCATTAGGAGTTCGAATATACAGCCATAACCTTTCTTATATTTTACAACTCGTTGTTGACCATCAAATTATCTATTGAGACTATCCTGCCGCTTTCAGGAAGGTTTTTATAATATATGAAAAAGTCTTTATATAATGTTATTATTGTGGGCGGAGGGCATGCCGGCTATGAAGCCGCGCTGGCGTCTGCCCGTCTGGGTGCCAGGACGCTGTTGGTAACATTGAACAAATCGCTCATAGGTCGCCTGCCCTGTAATCCTTCCATCGGAGGGATCGCCAAATCGCATATTGTCTCTGAACTGGATGCGCTCGGCGGTGAACTGGGTAGAAACGCAGATTATACCGGTATTCAGTATCGCATGCTGAATACCCGGAAGGGACCAGCCGTCCAATCCAATCGGCTTCAATGCGACAAGGATCGATTTCCGATTCGAATTCAGGGCGTTCTTGAAAAACAGGAAAACCTGGAGATCATTGATGATGCCGTGACTGCGATTCGTGCTCAAAACGGCAGGATTATAGGAATAACAGCCCGCTCCCATGGTGATATTGATGCCGGATCTGTAGTTGTATGCACCGGGACCTTCCTGCGGGGTCGGGTGCTGATAGGAAAAAAAAGTATCAAGCAGGGCCGGATGGGTGAAGAATCGGCCGATGAGCTGTCGGCTTCCTTCAGCCGCTTTGGGTTTGAGCTTGGGCGACTGAAAACGGGTACCCCGCCCCGGCTGCACAAGGATTCCGTGGATTATTCCAAAATGGAGGTGCAGCCCGGCGAGACTCCCCCGCCCTTCTTTTCCCGAATGGCCCGCAGGGAATGGTGTTTGTTCCACGTGGAACAAACAGGCCTAACGAAGGAAGCGTTGGACCGTATGTTCCACGTGGAACAGCCGGATCTGCACCCCTGGATGCCTGGAAGTGATCAAATACCATGCTATCTAACCCACACAAACGCACAAACACATCAGATTATAGCGGATAATCTCGATAAAAGCGCGATGTACGGTGGCATGGTTGAGGGAACTGGAGTCCGCTACTGCCCGTCTATTGAAGATAAGATTGTTAAATTTGCCAGCCGTGACGCACACCACGTCTTTGTCGAGCCGGAGGGGCGCAATAATATCCGCCTCTATCCAAATGGAACGTCAAACAGCCTGCCGGAGGATATTCAGGAGCAGATGATCCATACCATCGCTGGATTGGAAAATGCTGAAATATTGCGGCCCGGCTATGCGATTGAATATGATTATTCCAATCCCATGCAGCTTTTTCATACCTTGGAGACCAAACGGGTGGAAAACCTCTATTTTGCCGGGCAGCTAAATGGGACAACCGGGTACGAGGAAGCCGCCGGCCAGGGATTTGTTGCCGGTGCGAATGCCGCGCTTAAGGCCCTTGGGAAGGACCCGTTTGTTCTAAGTAGAAATGAAAGCTATATCGGGGTGTTGATTGATGATCTGGTAACAAAAGGAACGGATGAACCGTATCGCATGTTTACATCCCGTTCGGAACATCGGCTCACGCTGCGTCAGGACAATGTGTATTACCGCCTGTTTGAAAAAACAAAGCAGCTGGGCATTGTAGATCAGGCCGAAATTAAAGAGATATCGCGGCAGTGGGGCCAAATTGAATCCGAAGCAGTTCGATTGGAAAAGATATTTCATGATGGACATTCACTGGCACAGCTGCTTCGCAGACCGGATATGACATATAACGATCTTCCGCAGGATGCGGCGGACCTGGATCCCGAGGTTAAGAAGCAGGTTGAGATCGAGGTCAAATATGCGGGTTATATCAGGCGGGAAAAGGAACGCATCGATACAGCAAGGAATCAGGAAGACCGACGGATTCCGGCTCGCTTTGATTATGATGAAGTAAAAAGCCTGCGCTATGAAGCACGCGAAAAACTGAAGAAAGTACAACCTGAAAACCTTGGACAGGCCTCCAGAATTTCCGGGGTAAACCCATCCGATGTCACCATTCTGGGGATGTGGCTGAATAGGGGAGACAGATAGTATTCGCTGCTGCCATATTATGCACAATCCGTGATCGTTTACAGAATTTTCAGTCAGCTCCGACAGCATTCATATTCGGTGGGAACGAACGTTTTCGATCACGATTTCGCTAAAAATTCTCCGCGTGACAAGGTGCGTCGATACCATGACGTCGTCATGCGATCCTTCGGACCGCCGTATTAATTGACGAAGTAAATCGGGATACCCGTTCCGCTCATTGTGAGTATGCCCTGAATACATATAAAGAAATTATAATGTAATGATGCGGTAATAATGTATCGATTGAATCATATCGATATTTAATATAAAGTAACGTCCTCCGGGGTTGTCGTGTTGATCTATTCCAACCGATTAGTATGTTTAAAGGTGGATATTCCACAACCTATATACGTGTTTATGGAAAGGGATAGGTATCATGTCGGCTTCAAATAGTTGTGTAACCTGTTGTTGTTCTAGTGATAGTACAAATGAAATAGCGTACGAAAAACTGGACGAGATTCTTCAGGAATATCGTCATAAGGAAGGGGGACTAATACCTGTGTTGCAGATTTCCCAGGGATTGTTTGGCTATCTTCCGGAGGAAGTGCTGCGGCATATAGCAACCGGTATGAACAAACCCTATAGCGAAGTTGCCGGCGTTGTAGGCTTTTACTCCTTCTTTTCGACACAGCCACGTGGAGAAAATGTCATAAGAGTATGTCTTGGAACGGCATGCTACGTCAGGGGAGGCAAGCAAGTCCTGGATGCGATCAAGAAGGAACTTCACATCGACGTGGGTGAGACCACCGAAAACAAGGTTTTTTCCCTCGAAGTAGCCCGCTGTTTCGGTGCCTGCGGTCTCGCACCGGCCATTATGATCAACGACGACGTGCATCAGCGTGTCAAGCCGGCGCGGATCAAGCAGATCCTCGCACCTTATTATGAAACCGAAATGGAGGATGCGTAAACCATGCAGACAAGAATCAACTCTCTTTCGGATCTGGATAAGAGACAGGCGCATGAAGTCCAAAAGCTTGGATTGCGCGATCGAACACTCCGAAAAACCCATGACGATTCGGTTCGGGAGATACTCGTGTGTGTAGGTGGCGGCTGTCTGGCATCCGGCGCTCTGGAAATATGCAAAGCCTTCAATAATGCCATTGAAAATCGCAATATTGCCTACAAGGCCAGAGTCGTTGAAACGGGCTGCATGGGGCCATGCGCCGCTGGACCGGTGGCAAAGATAATGCCGGATAACGTGTTCTACCAGGGTATAATGCCGGAAGATGTCGACGCCATCGTAGAAGAACACATCCTGAAGGGGGCGATTGTATCCAGGCTCCTGCACAAGGATGCTTCCAGCGGCAAACCAATCGCCGACGCGGACGAAATCGATTACTTTAAACAGCAGAACAAGATCGTGCTGCGCAACTGCGGCAACATCAATCCATTGCTTATCAACGAATATATTGCCGCCAAGGGCTACCAGGCCATGGCTAAAGCACTTGCGATGGATTCCGGTTCAGTGGTGGAGTGCGTGCTGGCCTCCGGTCTGCGCGGGCGGGGCGGGGGAGGTTTCCCGACAGGCCTTAAATGGAAGTTCACGCGCGCAGCCGAAGCCGATTTCAAAAGCGTTGTCTGCAACGCCGACGAAGGGGATCCAGGCGCCTTCATGGACCGAAGCGTGCTCGAAGGCGATCCTCACAGCGTCATAGAAGGCATGGCTATAGCCGGTTATGCAGTAGGTGCCAAACGCGGATATGTATATTGCCGCGCCGAATATCCCGTTGCGATCGAACGCCTGCAGACCGCCATCGACCAGGCTCGTGAGGCCGGCTTGCTCGGGGAAAATATCCTCGGATCCGGATTTTGCTTTGATTTGGAGATCCGGAGGGGTTCTGGCGCGTTCGTCTGCGGGGAGGAGACGGCATTGATGACCTCGATCGAGGGCAACCGCGGTGAGCCGCGCCCGCGTCCGCCGTTTCCGGCTGTAAAGGGACTGTGGGACCGGCCGACACTGCTCAACAACGTGGAAACCTTTGCAAGCATTCCGTTTATCATTGCCGAAGGGGCGGAAAAATATGCCGAACTGGGAACGGAAATGAGCAAGGGCACCAAGGTGTTTGCGTTGGCAGGTGCGGTCAACAACACCGGTCTTGTGGAAGTGCCGATCGGCATTTCCCTGGGCGAGTTGATCTACGATATCGGTGGTGGAATCGCCGATGGAAAACCCTTCAAGGCTGCCCAGCTCGGCGGCCCCTCCGGCGGCTGCATCCCGAAGGAGCATCTTAATGTGCCGCTGGACTACGAATCGCTCAACGAGCTGGGCGCCATCATGGGTTCCGGTGGCCTGATCGTCATGGACGAGGATAGCTGCATGGTCGACGTGGCCCGTTTCTTCCTGGAATTCGTGCAGGAGGAATCGTGCGGCAAATGCACGCCCTGCCGCGTCGGTACCAAGCGACTGCTCGAAATCCTGGAACGTATCTGCGACGGAAGAGGGCAGGAGGGCGATATCGAAAAACTCATTACCCTTGGCAGCCAGATAAAGGAAACCGCATTGTGTGGTCTGGGAAAGACGGCCGCCAATCCGGTGCTTTCCACGATTCGCCATTTCCGCGAGGAATATGAAGAGCATATCCGCGAAAAGAAATGCCGGGCCGGCGTCTGCGCCGGGTTGGTGCGGGCGCCCTGCCAGAGCGCCTGTCCGGCGTCGGTCGACGTGCCCGGCTTTGTCTCGCTCGTCGGCGAAAAACGGTATGCCGAAGCTCTGAAACTGCATCGCGAGCGCAATCCGTTTGCCGCTGCCTGTGCACGGATCTGTTTCCACGCCTGCGAAGAGCACTGCCGCCGTTCCACACTCGACAGTCCGCTGGCGATCCGCGGCGTAAAGCGCTTCATGGTGGAGCAGGAGATGATCATCCAGGTGCCGGAATGCAGGGAGAACAGGAAAAACGCCGCCAAAAAGATAGCGATCATCGGGGCCGGTCCGGCCGGGATGTCATGCGCCTATTTCCTGGCCCGCCTCGGGTACAAGCCGGACGTCTTCGAGGCCGCAACGCGTCCAGGCGGCATGATGGCGCAAACCATTCCGGCCTATCGGCTTCCACGTGAAATCCTCGCGCGCGAAATCCGCATGATCGAGCGTCTCGGCGTCGATATCCAATGCAACAAGGCCCTTGGCCGCGACTTTACCCTCGATGGCCTGAAGGCCGACGGCTACGAAGCGGTCTTCCTTGCGGTCGGGGCCCCCGATGGCCTGAAGATGGGCCTGCCGGGCGAAGAGGCCGAAGGCGTGACTGAAGCAATGACGTTCCTGCGCGAATACAATATTCGTGGTTCCGTTCCGGTCGGCAGGAATGTGGTGATCATCGGAGGTGGCAATGCCGCGATCGACGCCGCCCGCACGGCGGCCCGCCTCGATGCGGAATCGGTGACCATCCTTTACCGACGTACCCGCGAGCAGATGCCGGCCTATGAAGAGGAAATCGAAGAGGCCGAATCGGAAGGCGTTAATCTTCAGTTACTTACTTCGCCAGAGGAGATCCTCGTCGAGGATGGCAAGGTAGTTGGCATCCGCTGCAAGCCCATGACGCTCGGCGCATTCGACCAATCCGGCCGGCGGCGTCCGGTGGCCGGCAATGACGCCGACTTTATTGTACCGTGCGACCAGATAATCGCCGCGATTGGGCAGAGCGTGGATCTGCAGGGCCTGAAGGGCGGATTCGAACTGAATGTTCAGCGCAACGGATATCTGGCGACGGATGCGATCAGCAAACAGACCTCGGTGGACTGGATTTTCGCCGGCGGTGATGTCGCTACCGGCCCGGCGTCGGTGATCGAAGCCGTTGCCGACGGTGAAAAGGCCGCCGCCGGCATCGATCGGTTCCTCAGCGGAAAGGACAACGCGTTCTGGCGCGAGGAGAAGAAAAACGACACCTTCTTCGATTCCGATGCTGATCCCGTCAGTTTCGAACGGGAAAAGCAGCCGCTCATTCCCGTTGAACGCCGCCGCTGCAACTTCGACGAGGTTGAGCAACCATGGGACGAAGCCACGGCGATCCGGCAGGCCAGGCGCTGCCTGCGTTGCGACTACCGCGAGGAAATCCACACCTGGTAACGGAAATCAAGGAAGGAACATACGTCATGATCAATCTAACCATCGACAACAAGGATATTTCCGTTGAAGAGGAAACCACGGTTCTGGAGGCCTGCAAGCTGGCCGGCATCAACATCCCGACACTCTGCTATCTCAAAAAGGTCCAGGCTATCGGCGCATGCCGGGTCTGTCTCGTGGAGATAGACGGGATCAAGGATCTGGTGGCTTCTTGCGTCATGCCGGTAACGGAAGAGATGGTGGTTCACACCAATAACCGCCGTGTGCGCGAGGCGCGCAAGGTGGTGGTGGAACTGCTGCTTTCCGAACACGAGGGCGAATGCCAGACCTGCGACCGAAACGAGGACTGCGAACTGCAGAATATCGCGCACGACCTGGGAATCCGTACACTGCGCTATGAAGGCGCCAAGGCCACGCGCTACAAGGACGACAGTTCCGTGGCGCTCGTTCGCAACAGCGAAAAGTGCATATCGTGCCGGCGCTGCGTAACCGTATGCACCCAAACGCAGACGGTATCGGCCCTTTTTCCGCAGAGCCGCGGATTCAAAACCACCATCGGGCCGGCCTTCGGAAAGAACCTCGACACGGTTACATGCGTCCAATGCGGACAATGCGCGGCGGTCTGTCCGGTCGGGGCCATCTCGGAACGCGACCAGACCGACGAGGTGTGGGCGGCCCTGGATGATCCGGACAAGGTGGTCGTCGTGCAGACCGCACCCGCCATCCGCGCAGCACTGGGCGAATGCTTCGGCATGGAGCCGGGCACACTGGTTACCGGCAAAATGACCACCGCATTGCGCCGCATGGGTTTCGACGCCATCTTTGACACCAATTTTTCGGCCGACCTCACCATCATGGAGGAGGGGACCGAACTGCTGAACCGTCTCAAAATGGCACTGGTCGATGGCGAATCCGTCGCCCTGCCGATGTTTACCAGCTGCTCGCCGGGATGGATCCAGTTCATGGAATACTATTACCCCGACATGCTCGACAACCTATCCACGTGCAAATCGCCGCAGCAGATGATGGGGGCCATGGTGAAAACCTACTATGCCCATAAGCTGGATAGGAAACCCGAAGAGATGTACGTGGTCTCCGTCATGCCCTGCACGGCAAAGAAGTTCGAGGCCGCCCGCGCCGAGATGAATTCAAGCGGCGTGCAGGATGTCGACGTGGTCCTCACCACGCGCGAGTTAGGTCGTATGATTACCCAGGCCGGCATCGATTTTGTCACGCTGGAGGATTCGGAGATGGATGCCCCGCTTGGTTTAAGCTCCGGCGCCGCCGACATCTTTGCCAATAGCGGCGGGGTGATGGAGGCCGCGCTGCGGACCGCCTACGAGCTGGTGACCGGACGTTCACTGCCGTTTGAAAATCTGCATGTGACGCCGGTAGTCGGTTTGGAGGGGATCAAAGAGGCTGAAATCACTATCGATGGCACGTTGCCGGAATGGCGTTTTCTCGAAGGGGTGACCGCGAAGGTTGCAGTGGCGCATACGCTCGGAAACGCCCGTCGGTTGGTGGAAAAGATCCGTGCTGGTGAAGCGGAATATCATTTCATCGAGGTGATGACCTGTCCCGGAGGATGCATAGGGGGCGGGGGTCAGCCGCGCATCACCACCGACGCGGTCCGCGAAGCCCGCATTGCGGCAATCTATGCCGAGGATGAAGGCAAGAAGATGCGCAAATCGCATGAGAACCCGGACATTGCCAGGGTGTACGTCGAATTTCTCGGGGAACCTCTGGGCCATGTATCGCACCGGCTTCTGCATACGAAATATTTCGAAAAGGAGCGGATATAGAGGAAGGCCGGATGGTAGGCATGTTATTGTCCGGATGCACACAGTCGGCCGTGAGTGGCACGCGCCGGAGGTGCAGCAGATCTTTACCAAGTGTGGCGAGTAGATCCGCACCCGTTTGGGCCTGCACGATGATGTAACTACCGCCCATGGCCTGATCCTGCTTGAAATAGTCGATACGCTGGAAACATTCGAAAAAATTGACGAGGTCGAGGGAATTGACGAGGTCGACATCGCCCAGATCAGCTTTGCGTATTAAGTTTACTGTTCCATGATTCTTTTTAATTTTGGGGTTGCGAAAAAGGGGTTGAATCATTAGTTTTCGCCCCTTTCCCAATGGAAGCGTAGCTCAGTTGGTAGAGCAGCTGACTCTTAATCAGCGGGTCCAGGGTTCGAGCCCCTGCGCTTCTACCATTTTAAAACCCTCGTAACCAAAAAGTTGCGGGGGTTTTCCTCTATTCCAGCCTTGGTCACATCGATGTTGTTATCTCGAATTGGTTCCTTCTGACATCTATTGAAACACTCTGAAAAAACTCTCCATCAGCAGAACGGAGCAGGCCAACATCATGACCGCCATAAACCAGTAATGAGTAGCGTTTTGGATAGAACCATTGGCCTGATAATCGTCGTCATCGATTCGGCCCGACGGACAGCTTTTAGTATTACAGACGATATTACATCAACTCATCTAAGTTGATTCCGAGAGCCCGCTTCAGGTTGATCAGAGCGATATGGTAATCGGATAATCCATCGATCAGGGATGCCTGGGCTTCGAAGAGCTTGCGCTGGGCGTCGAGCAGGTCGAGGATGCCGAACTTACCTTCTCGGTAGCCGGTTTGAACGGCATCATAGGCTTCCTCCATCGCAGGTACGACTTTGTTTTTCAATGTAGTAACGCGTTGATGGGCGGCGGTGAGTGCGGAATGAACCTCACTCAGTTCAGTAATGAATTTCAACTCTATGGCGGACCGTTCATCCTCAGCGCGGGAAAGTTCGTGTGTGGCTACCGCAATGTTACCCTGGTTGCGATCGAAGAGCGGCAACGGCATGCTGACCCCGAACATCAGGGCGTCGGTTCCGTCCTCTTCATACTGCTTGAATCCAACGGATGCTTTCAGGTCCGGAATGCGATTCGCCCTTTCCGAATCCAGTGCCGCACGGCGAAGGCGCAGTTCCGATTCCCAGCGGGCGATATCTGGATTTTGATTCAAGCGGGTCCGCAGGTCGGTCAACGCCGGGACGGGATCCGGCCTCCGGTCCAGTCGGCCCTGTGCACGGTCAAATGCCGCTTCTTCCGCGCCCCACATGGCGGCCAGCCGCTTCCGTGCTACTTCTAGCCGGCTTTGGGCGGTCTGGGCGTTCATGCGTGCCATCTCCAGTTCCGCATCGCTTTTGGATTTCTGGAACGGCGGTTCCTTGCCTGCCTTGACGCGTTCCGCCACGGCGATGCTGGTTTTCTCTGCCAGCTCCACGGATGACACCGCCAGTTCGACGCGCTCCTGCGCTGCCAGCAGTGCGAAAAAGCGTTGGGTTGTTTCCGAAAGAACATCGAGCCGCTTGCTTTCATAATCCCAGCTGACAAGCTCGCCTGAAGCTTCGGCCACGTGTATGCGCCTGCCGCGCTTGCCGCCCAACTCGAAAAGCTGGGCCAGGGCAACGGTCGATTCTGCGGAATCGAATCCGGCCCCGTCGCGGTTATATTCGTCAACCTCGACACCGAGTTCCGGATTTGGCAGCAGGCGCGCCTGCAGGGTGTGAGCTTCGGCTGCCCGCACGCGGTACGAGTAGGCGGAAAGATCCGGATTGCGCATCAGCACCGCAGCCAGCGCCTGTTCGATGCTCAACATGCCGTTCGGTTCTTCGTCGGGCATGGGATCCGTTTTCGTCGGGACTTCGGGCCGGTGCGGCCCGGGGCGCACGGGTCGGCTTGCCGGCGTGGCGCATCCCGAGAGCATCCCGAGAGCGAGCAGGCCCGATGTTATCTTCATTTCAGTTCTTTTCATCAGGGTTTCCTCCGTTCACTCGGACGACCGCGCCAAGGCGGTTTTCTTGCGGTGGGCAAGGGTGTACAGAATCGGTAGGACAAACAGGGTCAGCAGCGTTGAGGTGGTCATACCGCCGATAACGACGGTGGCCAGCGGCCGCTGCACCTCTGCACCGACTCCCGTCGAGAGCGCCATCGGCAAGAAGCCCACGGCATCCGTGATCGACGTGGCCAGTACCGGCATCAGACGGCGGCAGCCGCCTTCGATAACCGCCTCGTGCAACGGCCGGCCAGAAGCCAGAAAACCGCGGATCGCCACTACCAGCACTTGGCCATCCATGACCGCCAGGCCGGAAAGTGCGATAAAGCCTACGGCCGCGCTGACGCTGAACGGTATGTCCCGCAGCCACAGCGCAAAAACACCGCCGATCAGAGCAAACGGGATGCCGGTGTAGATGAGCAGGACATCGCGCAGGTTCTTCATGCTGAAGAAAAGCAGCATGAAGACGAGCAGCAGTGTGATCGGTACGACCAGCATGAAGCGGTGTTGCGCCCGTTCGAGGTTTTCAAACTGTCCGCCCCATTCGATGATGTAACCCTGGGGCATATCAACCTGTTCATCGATGCGGAGCTTGGCTTCGGCAATGAAGGTCGTGACATCGCGACCGACGACATTGCACTGTACGCGGATCAGGCGCCGGCCCCATTCACGGTTGATGGTGGCGAGGCCTTCTGTCGATTCCACCGCGGCCAGCGTATGCAGGGGAAGCTGTCTGCCGGTCTCGGTCGGGATGATGACATCCTCGAGCAGTTGCGCGTCGCGCCGGTACGAATCGGGCAGCCGGGCCACCAGGGCGAACTGCCGCTGGCCCTCATAGACTTCTCCGACTGTGCGACCGCCGACAGCCTCGACCATTTCGAGTACGTGGCGACTAGGGACCCCATGGCGTGCGAGGGCCTCCTGGTCAATGCGCACCTGCAGCGTCGGCTGGCCGGTCAGCTGGTCGACTGCAATATCCGATGCGCCTTCAATAGCGAGCAGTACGGTCTGGATATCATCGCTGATGCGGACCAGCTCATCGAAGTTGTCACCGTAGATCTTGATACCGAGATCGGTGCGGATGCCGGAAATCATTTCATTCATGCGCATCTCGATGGGTTGGGTAAGTACCATGTTGAGCCCCGGCAGATCGGACAGCTCCTGCTGAATGGCGGCGGCCAGTCCAGCCTGCGTATCGGCGCGTTTCCATTCTTTACGCGGCTTGAGCGAGATGAAGATATCGGTCAGTTCGGTACCCATGGGATCGGTGGCGACCTCGGCCGTCCCGATTCGGCTCCAGACATGACGTACTTCGTCCGGAAACTCTTCCTTCAGCAGATTCTCGATGCGGGTGTTGTTATCGGTCGACTGGTTGATGGAGATGCCGGCGATACGGATGGTGTTGAGCACCAGCGCCCCTTCGCTCAGGCGGGGCAGAAACTCGCCGCCCAGCCGCGCCGCCTGCCAGCCCGTGAACGAGAGAAGCGCAACCACCACGAGCAACACCCACTTGCGGAGCGGTATGATGCGCGAGAGGAGTGCGCGGTAGAGGCGCGTCAGCCCTCGGTCCAGCCGGCCCGCGGATGGTTTCGCCCGCCGCGAAAGGCAGTAGTAGCTCAGGACGGGTGAAAGTAGCAGGGCGATGAGCAGGGCGCCGATCAATGCAAACATGAATGTCCAGGCCATCGGCTTGAACATCTTGCCTTCCACCCCTTCAAGCGTGAGCACCGGGATGAAGACGATCAGGATAATACCAATGCCAAAGGCGATGGGCCGCGCCACCTCCTTGCTGGACTCAATCATCGTTTCCAAACGCTCCCTTGCGGTAAGCGGCCGGCCCAGGTTTTTTGTACGTTCGGAGAGGCTGCGTAGATTGGCGTCGGTCATGACGACGGAGCCGTCGATGATGATCCCGAAATCCATGGCGCCGAGGCTGAGCAGGCTGGCGGCGATGGCAAACTCGTACATACCCAGTACAGCGAACAGAAGCGTCATTGGAATGACCAGTGCAACGAGCAGACCCGCGCGCAGGTTGCCTAGCAGTACAAACAGCGCGATGATCACCAACACCGCACCGAGCATCAGGTTGTGCTTTACGGTATCCATTACCGAGGAGGTCAGTTCCGTGCGGTCGTAGACGGTCTCGAGCACAACATCCTCGGGCAGGGCAGGCCGTACTGTTTCAAGCTGGCTCTTCAGCGCCTCGGTCACAGTCTGGGCATTCTCGCCCATGAGCATGAACGCGAGCCCCAGCACCACTTCGCCTTCGCCGTCCGCCGTGACTGCGCCGCGGCGGATCTCGTGGTCGATTCGCACATCCTCGGCGATGTCGTGGATATGCACCGGCGCACCGCGATGCGACGCCACGACGATGTTTTCGATCTGCTCGACGTTGGTCACACGGCCCAGGCCGTGCACGGTCTGCGATATGCCCGAAGCGGTGAGGAGCCCGCCGCCGACGTTATTATTGTTCTGCTCCAGCGCCTCGTGGACGTTATCCAGTGTGAGGCCGAATTTAAGCAAAGCATCGGGCGAAACAATGACGTGGTACTGCCGGACTTCACCCCCCCAGGAATTGACTTCCGCGACACCGGGAACCTTGCGCAGCTCGGGCTTGACCACCCAGTCGTGGAGCGTGCGCAGCTCTTCAAGCGTACGCGACGGATCGTTGGAACGGACGACATAGTGGAAAACTTCACCGAGGCCTGTGGCTATCGGGCCGAGCTGCGGGCGTTCGATGCCTGCGGGCAGTTCCACCGCATTGATGCGTTCAAAGACATACTGGCGCGCATCAGTGATGGATGTACTGTCGTCGAACGTCGCCACCACCTGCGAGAAGCCAAACTTGGAAACGGAACGGACATTGATGAGCCCGGGCAGTCCGCCGATGGAGAGTTCGACGGGAAGCGTGATCTGCTGTTCGATCTCCTCTGGATTCAGTGAGGGCGCGACGGTATTGATCTGCACCTGCACGGGAGTCGTGTCGGGGAAGGCGTCCACAGGGAGCTCGGTGAGTCGCCAGATGCCGAGGCCGGTGGCCACGGCAAACAGCAGGATCACCAGCAGGCGGTTATTCATGGAAAATTCAATCAGTTTAGAAAGCATGGGAAACCTCTACGCGGAAGTGGGAAATGGGCGTTCTATTCGTGCACGCATCCAGCACCGAGCCGGGACTTCAGGAACTCGGACATGACGATAAAGCTGTTCTCGACAACGACTTGATCATCAGGTTCCACGCCGGCCAGAATGTACGTGTTGTCGCCTTCGCTGTCTCCAAGAACCACTCGACGCAGGGCAAAGAGATCGACGGCATTCTGGACAAATACAAAATCAGCCCCTTCGTAGTGCTGAACGGTATCGCGCGGGACGACAGCGGCGGCGCGCTTATCGCCATTGAGGATGCGGGCCTCGCCGAACAGGCCGGTCTTGATGCGATGTTCCGGATCTTCCACCAGCGCCCGTGCGCGCATCATGCGGGTGAGTGGATCGACCGTGGAATCGATCCAGGTGATGTTACCCTCGTATATCGAGCCAGGCAGATCTGAAAAACGGGCCTCAACAGTCTGTCCGACCTGAACCCGGCCGATGTAATGCGCCGGCACGGACAGCGCCAGCCAGCGGGAAGAGAGGTCTGCGACCGTGAACAGGGGGTGACCCTCCTCGACGGCTTCACCGACAACGGCATTCCGTTCAACCAGCGTTCCTGAAAACGGTGCGCGGATCTGTAGGTCCGCGGAGGCGTCCTGCTCCTGCTCGGTACGGCGGATCTCCGACGATGTCAGTCCGAGGTTTATCAGTTTCTGCCGCAGGTTGTTTACGGTCAGGCGGGCTGTACGGTAGGCCGCCCGGGCATTTAGAAATTCTTGTTCGGCTGAAATCTTCTGCTCTTTGAGCTGCTCCTCACGCTCGAACGTTTCGCGGCGGATATCCAGTTCGACCAGCGCGGACAGAAAGTCACCCTTGGCTTCTGCCACCCTGGTGGAATGGAGGAGGGCGAGCACTTCGCCCTTCTCGACTGCTGTACCGACGTCGTGCCGCACTTCGTGGATAATACCGCCAGCCAGGGGCGTGACCCGGGCCAGGCGGTTCCGGTTGTACTGCACTTCGGCGTAGGCCTTCATGCCCGGTGCCGATTCTGTGAACACCGGCCGGGCGGTGCGAATGCCGGCTTTGTCTGCCGATTCGACGGACGGCATACGCACCTTCAGGCTTTTCCCGGGTTCGAGTGACGCCGCTAGGTCGGGCTGGCAGATCGCACACTCGATTTCCGGTACACCGTGCTCGTTACAGAACAATCCGGCGGCCTCGGCCGCCGGCGCGGTCAGGGCGGAGTCGTCCCCGGAGTTGAGTTCCGGATGACATAGGAAGCACTCGTCCTCATACACCCCGTGTTCCGCGCAGTAGAGGCGGTCCGGATCTTCAAGTTCAGGGTGGCACAACCAGCAGCGGTCTTCGTAGCGCCCGTGCTCCCGGCACCACAGGCGTCCTTCGTCCCGCTTCGACGAATCGCAGATGAAACACGTCTCGTCCGGACTGTCGTGGGTGTGCGCTGTGCTAACGAACACCGATCCGGATTCCGAGGCATGGTGGTCTTGTGCTTGTTCGGCGACCGGATCGCTTTCGCCGCAGCCGGCCAGTAGGAAAATCGCCGACAGGCTGCAGGCAAGCCATATGCGACTCTGGTAAACTGTTTTCTTTGCTGTCATTTCTACCTCCTTGGCCCATTGATGGGCGCACAGATTTGTTGGTCCGAATAAAATAGGGTGATCCACCGGAACGCTACCGGCCCGAGCGGGATGTCTGCCGAAATGGTGACAGGTCGGGTGAAAGTTGTGACAAATCAGGTCCGCAGGACGATGGTGCGAAGATCCAGCAGTGGAGCGGCCATACGCATGGGGAGTGTGCGGGCGCGTGAAAGCATGCCCGGGTATTGAATTTCGGTCCGACCGAACAGCTGATTCCCAGATGATATTTCGCCGGGAATAATTTTTGAGGAAACCATTTTGGTGGATATCGTCGCGGGCGTGGCGATTATTTCTATCGGGATCGGTATGCACAGGCATTCGTCACTGCCATTGCATAGGACCACGAGCATCTCATGTCCGGAATCCGGTTGAGCGTCCATTCCGGCATCGCGACAGTCGGCTTGGCATCCCATATCTACCGCAACATGCCCGTCTCCAAATAAGCACAGGTTCATCGGGGCAACGCCCATCACGAATAGAGAAGCGACCAGCAGGCAGGCGAGGATGCGAACATGGAGGCTCATATCAATGCCTCTTCTGTGGAGATCCAGGGATCCATGACAGGGTTCGTATTACGCGGTAGGGAGTAGAAGACCAGCTTGCCTTCCTGTCGGTATTCCAGCAGATCTACTGATGCGAGCATCCGCAGATGCTGTGATACCGTCGAAACCGGTTTAGCAAGAATCTCTGCCAGGTCGCACACGCAGCACACTTCCATGCGTAGGACCTGCAGAATGGCCTGGCGCACCGGATGTCCAAGCACCTTGTGTCGGCGGGCAGCTTCTCTCAGCTTCTGCTCGGTCGGTAGCCGTTGCCGGAGGCCCGTGATCTTCTCAGCATTGAAACAGACCGTCGTGCATTGCTTAAATGATTTTTCCTGTGTCATGCGTACCATTCCTTCATTTCTAGAATAATAGGAATGTAATCGGTGTTTGCTGTAAGTCAATTATTTCACGTAGCTTGTTGTATAGCGGCCACTCTGTTTAAGGTTTCACACGGGTAAAATTCGTGATTTCCCTGTTTAAATTCATCCTGGCAAGGGCCGGGATAAACTTGTTTCGCTACCTGCAACTGGAGCAAGTAGCCGGGAAAGACGGGGGAGAGGGGGTGCAGTCAGCACGGCGGTGTCCCGAAAGGAATATGGATTGTGCCGGCAAAATTATTGGATAAAAAGGCTCCAGTCTTTCGGTCGAGCGAGCGCTGTCGGGATGCTGAAAATTGATACCCTGGGAATGGATGATATGGATTATAGCAAGGTGCGACGCTCCCCCTGAACAATGACCTGGAAATAGGTCCCTTTCGGAATGCACGTCGTAAAAATACATTGTTAGGGGCGAGAAGAACATTTATTACCGGAATCCTTCGACCAGAGACCGTATTGCTTTTTTTTAACCGGACTTGCAGTAAGGAGATGTGATGGGCAAGGAATCATTAAAACATAGCGCCAAGACGATCTACGAGGTGCTTAAGAATCGCATACTAAGCTGGGAAAGCCTTCCCGGACAGCGTATTACCGAACAGGCCCTATGCGAGGAGTTCAAGGTCAGCCGGGTGCCGGTTCGCGAGGCACTGAGAATGCTGATCGATACCGGGCTGGTGGACAAGGTTCCCAATGTGGGCTGCCGCGTGAGAAAACTTTCGGTCGAGGACATTAACCAGTTGTATGAACTGCGCACAGCGCTCGAGCTATATGCCGTGGAAGTGCTTGCGGGTATGCCGGACGCGATGGCGCGCATCGCTGATTTGAAGGCGGAATGGACGGCTCATTCCACTCGCACGGAAGCGGGCAAGCCGGATCCGGCCTTCTGGAGAAATGCCGATGAGCGGTTCCATGAAACACTGGTGGACAGCCTTGCAAATCCAGTTCTTTCCAAGGCGCTGCGCGATGTTAATGAACGGATACGCTTTCTCCGGGCGAAGGATATCACCACCTTGGAACGGCTGAAGAACACCTGCAGCGCGCATATGGACATCCTTGCGGCCATTGAACAGGGATCGCCCAGGAAAGCGCGAAAGCTCCTGCACCAGAACATCCTGATGGGGCGGAGCAATGTGCAGGAATCGTTCAAGGAAGCCCTGATGAAGGCGTATACCGCGTCCTGATCATTTTTGTCGCGATTATTCATTCCTGTAAATAAATGTATTAATCCGAATTAAAACAACATATATGTAATTATCAAATTAAATTGTATACAACATTGAATCCCATGTCATGAGTACGCATTTACGTCTTAAATTATTTGTTGTCACTTTAATTCACGTATTTAACGATAGTTATAAAAAGTAATTCATCTCCGCCTGCGCCCGGTCTATTTGCGTTGGCATACCCTGTGCAAACCGCTCCTGTTCGCACGGCACGGTTGCTGTGATGGTAAACCATAAACCAGAGCTAAAGGAGAATGAGATGATTCGTAAGACCTTTCTAAAATCAATCGCTGCATGCACGGCGGTCTGTACGGTCGCAGGCTTCGCGCAGGCGGAAGACACGATCAAGATCGGTGTGTTGCACTCGCTGAGTGGAACCATGGCCATTTCGGAGACGTCGTTGAAGGATGTCGTGCTGATGGCGGTTGACGAAGTGAATGCATCGGGGGGGGTCCTGGGTAAGCAAGTGGAAGCTGTCGTAGTGGACCCAGCTTCGGATTGGCCTTTGTTCAATGAAAAAGCCAAGGAACTGATCACGAAGGATAAGGTCGCCGTCACTTTCGGATGCTGGACATCGGTCAGCCGCAAATCCTGTCTCCCGGTTTTCGAAGAATACAATGCCTTGCTGTTCTATCCCGTGCAGTATGAAGGGGAAGAACAATCCTTGAACGTATTCTATACCGGAGCCACGCCGAACCAGCAGCTGATTCCGGCCGCGAAATACATGATGGACGAACTGGGCTGCACCAAGTTCTACCTGCTCGGTACGGACTATGTGTTTCCGCGTACGGCCAACAAGGTGCTGAAGGCGTATCTGAAGAGTGTTGGCGTGGCCGATGAGAACATTGTCGAGGAATATACCCCGTTCCATCATCAGGATTACCAGACCATCGTGGCCAAGATCAAGAAGTTCGGCGCTGCCGGCGACGCCTGTGTGCTCTCCACGATCAACGGCGACAGCAACGTTCCGTTCTACAAGGAATTCGCCAACCAGGGCCTGACCTCCGAACTGTGCCCGATCATGGCGTTTTCCGTTGCGGAGGATGAATTGCGCGCCATGGATGTACAGCCTCTGGTTGGGCATCTGGCTGCATGGAACTATTTCCAGAGCATCAAGACCCCGGAAAACAATGCGTTCGTGAAGGCATTCAAGAAATACTGCGCCGAGAACAACCTGCCGGGCGGCGCCGACCGCGTTACGGACGATCCGATTGAAGCAGCCTACTTCGGCGTGAAAGCCTGGGCCAAGGCAGCCAACGAAGCCGGCACAGTGGATGTTGATGCGCTGCGCAAAACGCTCAGCGGAATGGAATTCGATGCCCCCGGCGGACCCAAGAAGTTCGACGATGTAAACCAGCACACCTACAAGCCGGTCTACGTGGGCGAAATTCTCAAGAACGGGCAGTTCAAGATTGTATGGAGCACCGATGGCCTGGTTAAGCCGGACTCCTACAGCACGCTGCTCCACCCGGATGGCGATTTCCCGGCACCGACCGGCGGCCCCAAGAAATAAAGAAACACCCCTCCACAGCCGGGGCCTCCCTTCATCGGGGCCCCGGCCCCTCACGAATCCCGAGGATGCCAGATGATGAGACGGGCTCTACATCTATTAACGCTGTTGCTGTTCTCCAGTGCACTGACTACAAAGGCGGATACCGCCATGGATCAGCTGAAAAGGCTGGGGAGCTCCGATCGCGGGGCCAGAGCTGAGGTGTTGAAGGAAATAGCCGCTTCAGGGGATCAGCGCATGATTCCGGTTCTGTCGAGTTACCGCCTGGGAAGTCTGTACCTCTATGAAGATCGTGTTGTCCTCGGTCTCGAGACGTTCTACAACGATGATTTTGAGGAATTTGTAGCGCTGGCGGATGTCTTCACCCACGAACCGCTGCCTGGTGAAGATGGGGGACCATTGGCCGCTCCGCTCGCTGAGGTCGAATGCATCGAACCTTCGCGCAAAGAGCGTCAGGATGTGCTCGAAGCGATCACCCTGCTGGAACTGAGCGCGCCCGATACGGAACAGCGCCTCGATGCAGTTCGCAGAACCGGGTTGGGCGACAGCTCTGCGGTCGTGCTTTCCAGGCTCGGTAATATCGCAGATGCAGACCCCAAACGAAGTATCCGCCGCGCCGCCCTGGAAAGCCGGGCGCTACTGCTGCTCCGTTTCGGCGAACCGGAAGACCGGGCGGCCTCCATTGCGACACTGGGGAAGCTGCGCAGTGTCCGCGCCCGTTCCTTCCTGGAAGACCTGGATACCCCGAACGATCCAGCGGTCATCAAAGCACTGCGCCGAATCCAAACCAAGGAACGCCTGATTGTCGTGTTCAACATCCTGAACTCCGGCATTTCCAGCGGCTCGGTGCTGGTGTTGATGGCATTGGGTTTGGCGGTAACGTTCGGTATGATGGGGATCATCAATATGGCTCACGGCGAAATGATGATGATCGGAGCCTATACCACCTACTGCATGCAGCAGCTGTTTAACCATACCCCCGAAACACCGCACAACATATTCTACGTCGTGGCGCTGCCGATGGCCTTTCTGGTTTCGGCACTGTTCGGTGGACTGATCGAATGGACCGTGGTACGCCGACTGTACAAGCGTCCGCTCGAATCCCTGCTGGCAACCTACGGCGTCGGCCTGCTTCTGATCCAGACCACGCGCCTGATTTTCGGGGATAACCGCTCATGCAACTCTCCGGTCTGGCTGCAGGGTGGGGTGGAGCTTACGGAAGGCATGAGCCTTTCCTACAACCGGATTTTTATTTTCATACTGTGCGCCCTCTGCGTGCTTGGGGTGGTTGTCTTGATGCGGTTTACAACCCTCGGCCTTAAAATGCGCGCCGTCATTCAGAACCGCGACATGGCTGCATCGATGGGCATCAATACGCGCATGACCGACAGCTTCACCTTCATGCTCGGTTCCGGCCTGGCCGGTATCGCGGGCTACGCACTGACGACAATCGGCGGCATTACTCCGGATATGGGACAGAATTACATCGTCGATTCGTTCCTGGTGGTTGTTACCGGCGGAGTCGGAAATCTGGCCGGCGTCGTATGCAGTGGCATGGGGCTCGGGCTGCTCAATAAATTTCTCGAAGGGACGCTGTTCGGAGCGGTCTGGGCCAAGATTATCGTGCTGGTCACCGTGATAGCCTTCATTCAGTACAAGCCATCCGGCCTGTTTGCTGCAAAAGGGAGGCTGGCCGATGACTGAGCGCACCATGAACGAGCCGGCCGGCATTCACATCGGCTATCTCTGCGGAGCATCTGCACGGCAGGTGAACGCGGGCGTCCTGGGGATCATCCTCGCATTGGCGGTCATGCTGCCGATGCTGGCCTATGCCGGGGTGGTATCCGTTGAAACACTCAACATGGCCGGGCGATACATGGCATTCGCGATTGTGGCGCTGGGACTGGATCTGATCTGGGGCTATACCGGAATCCTGAGTCTGTGCCAGGCCCTGTTCTTTGCAATCGGCGGTTACGCCATGGGGATCCATCTTGCGCACCAGGGTACGCTGCATAACGGGATCCCGGAGGCTTTGTATGTGGTCTATCCATATAAAGTGGGGGAAACCCGCGGGATGGAGGTGCTTCCATGGTTCTGGATCATGTTCAAACCCTTCAATCTCACGCTGCTGCTCGGAATCCTGCTGCCGGGCCTGCTGGCCGGCGTCATCGGATTCCTCGGGCTGCGCTTCCTGGGAGGCGACGACGGGTACGCAGGTGGCGCGTCGTCCGCCGAAGGGGCGGTGACCGGGCTCGTCGACGCGCTCAACGACGAGGACATGCTGGCGGCCGTCAGCTACATCGCCCCCGACGAGGCCGTCGGCGTCGACGGTCTCCTCGACGACCTCCTGGCGCGGGCCGACGAGCTGGGCATGGATCCGCTC
>JBNLDM010000047.1:0-29045 GCA_050304335.1 Pontiella sp. | reverse complement strand
TAGGTGGTGATATCGCACTTCAGGAACTGCATGGTATCATAAATGGCCAGTCCCGCCGTCACGACGCCGCCGGGTGAATTAATATAGAGGCTGACATCCTTCTCCGGATCCTCGCTCTGCAGGAATAACAGCTGGGCAATTACAAGATTTGCGACTGTATCGTCGATTTGCGTACCAAGAAAAATGATTCGTTCCTTTAGAAGGCGGGAATAGATGTCGTAGGAGCGCTCGCCGCGTCCGGTTTGTTCCACAACGATCGGTACAAGCATTTGGGCCTTTTCGTTCATTTCGCATCCTTATTTTGATTAATGGATTCATGGATTATTGAGTCAATAAGGTTTCCCATCAACCCAATAATCCACTCTCCCGGCCTTGCGGCCACTGCAAGCCTACTTGATCTTGGCGTTTTCGACCATGTAATCGAGCGCCTTGTTGAAACGGATCTGCTCGCCTACACTGGCGATGGAGTCGTTTTGCTCCATCTCCTTGCGGAGTTCACGTGCGTCCTTCCGCTGTCGGACGGCCATTGTAGCGATTTCTTCATTAATCTCGTTTGCCGAGGCTTCCAGTTTCAGTTCTGTAGCAATTCCCAAGCCAATGTAGCGAAGCTTGACGTTCTCCAGGGCACGGTTCTGGGCCTCCTTAAGGATGTCTTCCTGCTGTTCGGCAATCTGATCCTGCGTTGCGCCCATCATCATGCGGCGCTGGGCGATTTCGTACATGACGTTGCGGGTTTGCTGCTGTACCACGCTTTCCGGCACATCCAGCTTGGTTTTCTTGATAAGATATTCAACAATCTGGTCGTGTTTCTTGTTCAGGGTTTCGTGTTCAGCCTGATGCTCTAGCTGTTCGCGGATCTTGGCACGCAGATCCGCCTCCGACTCCACCTGAAGCTTGCTGCAGAACTCTTCGTCGATGGCCGGGAGGCGTCGCTCACGAACGCCGGTTACTTCAATATCGTAGACCGCCTCGACGCCCGCCAGTTCCTTGACCATGAAACTGTCGGGGAAGGTTACCTTGACGCTCTTCGTGTCGCCCTGCTTGAGTCCGACAATGGCCTCGCCCATGCCTGGGATAAAGGCATACTCGTCGGCGGATACCCAGTACCCGGATCCTGATCCGATACCCTTGGATTCGGGGATAACCTCCTGAAGCGGTTTGCCGTCAACGGTGGCTTCATAGGTCAGCTGGGCCATGTCGCCCTCGGCCACCTGCTTGTCCTCCACCTCTTCGTACGCGGCATGCTGGTTGAGGATGGCGTCAACCTGTTCCTGGACCTGGGCGTCGGTTACTTCCACCTTCTCTTCCTTCACCGGAATCTCGGTATACTTGGGCAGTTTGAATTCGGGTTCGACGTCCACGGTTACATCAAACGAAACCGGCTGGCCTTCCGTCAGCTTAACTTCCGTGGCATCGACCACATTGACGACCTTGAGCGCGGTTTCCTTCAGGGCTTCCTGGTAGTACTTCGGCAGGACGCGTTCCTGAATTTCCTGATCAATGTCCTTGGCATATTTCTTAGCCACCACATGCTTGGGGGCTTTGCCCTTGCGGAATCCGGGAAGGTTGGCGAACCTGGCATAGGCCTTGAGCGTTTCCTCGCGCTCTTCTGCGATTTTATCGGCCGGGATTTCGATGGTCATGGTCTTGCGGCACGCGCCGGCATCCTTAACTGAAACATTCATAAATCGTTTATCTCCTGTGTTTAGTCCCATTCGGGATAAAAGGCGGGAACATTACGCACCAACCCCTGTCAGGTCAAGTCCGCCGGAGGGGTTTCGGTGGCGTATCCATAGGTTTTTGCAATAGTCAATCCACGGCGACGGCGGCAGACGGTGTCGTATCCCTGGCCACCATAAGCGGCGAAATGCTCGTATTCTGCCGGCTTGAAGCAGTTCAGTTGATTTTATCGCTGTATTCAGGGCCGTTTATGATGTTTCCCCTGGTTATGAGTAGACAGACAATTAATCTCTTTTTATTCTGTCCGCTTCCATAGTGCTGTCAGGTTTTCTTGAAGCCCGTTACAGGATCGAGCTGGACTTGTAATGGCGGACACGGATTGTCGGCGGTAGGGTGGGGTCGTTATCAAACAGGGGGTAGGCATGGACTCATACGAAGTACTCAAGAAATCCGTCAGCGACCTGGGGGTGAAATCGGTTGCCTCTGACCTCGGACTGTCGACGTCGCTCATTTACAAGTGGTGTCAGCCAACCGGCACGGAGGATGCCAGCGGAGCGGAAAACCCGCTCGACCGGTTGGCCCGCATCTTTGAATTAACCCGCGACACCGGACCCGTTCAGTGGCTGTGCCAGCAGGCGGACGGCTACTTTGTGCAGAATGTTCCAACGGAGGACATCGATGCCATCCCCTTGCTGCACATGACCCGCCGGATCGTGCGTGAGTTTTCCGAGCTGCTCGATGTGCTCACGGCGAGCATCGAAAATGACGGTGTCATCGATTTGGACGAATCGGCGAACATCCGCTACGAGTGGGAAAAGCTCAAATCATCGGCGGAAAGCTTCGTCGCATCGTGCGAAAAGGGGATCTACGATAAATAGAAAGGGGAAGTGCCATGCATGACTGGTGGATGGGTTTAGCGGGAATATCCCGGTTTTTCTATGGAATGGCGGCTTTTTTCAGCGTGTTTTTCCTGTGGCAGATCATTACTGCATTTCTGGGGTTGAGCGGTGATGGAGTCGACGTGGTCGATCACTCGGATTTTGATTCGGCGGATGCCGGCATGGCCGATGCCACAGATCATGACGGTGTAGTCGACGCCTCCCAGGCGTTCAAGATCCTGAGCCTGCGTTCGCTCATTACCTTCTTCACCCTGTTTTCCTGGGGTAGCGCGCTCTACACGACCTATGGGACGCCATTGGCCAAGGCCATGGGTATTTCAACAGTCTGGGGCTTGGCGGGCATGCTGTCGGTGGCTCTGGTGTTCTACGGCATGGCCAAGCTGGCGGAAACCGGCACCAAGAACGTGCTCTCGTGCAAAGGCAACATCGGCACCGTGTACCTGGATATTCCCGCAGAGGGTTTCGGGGAGATCAGAACCATGATCACTGGTGCGATGGAGCATGTAAAAGCCATGAGCATCAACGGGGAAGCGTTACCCGCCGGTACGGAAATTCGTGTGGTTAAGGTCTTTAGCCAGACCTTGGTTGGGGTGGAGAAAATATAAGAGAAAGGATGCATCACCATGGATGGTGGAATGATTAGATTGGTATTAGGTGTAATACTAGCCGCGGGCTGTATTGCGGTGTTCCTTGCGTTGATGAGCCGGTATCGGCGCTGTCCGTCGAATAAAATTCTCGTAATCTACGGTAAAACATCCAGTGGGGCGGCCAAGTGCGTCCATGGCGGGGCCGCCTTCGTGGTTCCGCTGATCCAGGACTTTGCCTATCTCGACCTCGAGCCCTTCGTGGTGCCGATTGATCTGAAGAACGCGCTGTCGCAGGAAAACATCCGCGTAAGTGTACCCACCAGTGTAACCGCGGCGATCTCCAACACGCCAGGGATCATGCAGAATGCCGCCGTCCGCCTGCTGGGTTTGAACCGTGACGAGATCGAGAGCCAGGCCCAGGACATTATCCTCGGCCAGATGCGCGCCGTCATCGCCACGATGAAGATCGAAGAAATCAACCGCGACCGGCAGGCATTCCTCGCCAAGGTAAACGAAGCCGTATCGGTCGAACTCGAAAAAATCGGCCTATCGCTCATCAATGTGAACATACGCGACATCGAGGACGAATCCGGCTACATCGTCGCCTTGGGTCGTCGTGCCGCGGCGGAAGCGATCAACCAGGCGCTCATCGATGTGGCCGAACAGGAAAAGCTCGGCCAGACCGGTGTTGCCGTGCGGGAGCGCGACAAGCGCGTAGCCGTGGCCGCCGCCACCGCCGAGGCGGAAATCGGAGAAGCCACCGCGGATCGCGAACGGCGTTCCAAGCGGGCCGCGCTTGATGCCGAAGCCACGCTGGGCGAAACCGAGGCGCGCGCCAAGAAGGCCTCTTACGAGGCCAACCAGGGTGTCGCGGAACAGGAAGCCCGCCAGCGGTCCGAATCCGCCGGACGCGAAGCGGACGGTGCCATTCGTGTGGCCGAAGAAAATGCACAGAAGAAGGCGGAAGAAGCCAAGGCTCTGCGCGAAGCCGCCCGTTTGAACGCGACGATCGTTGTTCCCGCCGAAGCGGATAAGCAGCAGACCATCATTGCGGCCGACGCCCAGAAGGAGCGCGCCATTCGCGTGGCACAGGGGGAAGCCGAGGGCAAGCTGGCCAAGATGAAGGCGGAAGCCGCCGGCGTTCAGGCCATCCTCGACGGCAAGGCCAAGGGGTACGAAGCGCTCGTCCAGGCCTGCCAGACCGCGAACCAGGCAGCCTCGCTGCTGCTGATCGAAAAGCTGCAGGATATCGCATCGGTGCAGGCGCAGGCCATCCAGGATCTGCCGATCGAAAAGGTCATCGTCTGGGACGGCGGCGGCAAGGACGGTGGACTCAACGGCCTCGGTGGCCGTCTCATGGGGGCGCTTCCTCCAATGCACGAGCTGGCCAGGCAGGTCGGACTCGACCTGCCCGATTTCCTCGGCAAAATGAAAGAGGAACAGGAAAAGCAGGCGGCAGCATCGACGGAAGCGTAACCGCGCCGCCGCGAATGGAAAACCGCCCTGGACACGGGGCGGTTTTTTTTATTGGACAGGCACCTGCTTGAATCCCTTGTCCAGCAATGTTTTGATGGTATCGGTCCGGGTGTTGCGGTCCGGGACGCCAAGAATGACTGCGATGACTCGCTCATCGCCATGTTTCGCCGTGGCCGCCAGCGAATACCCGCCCTTGGAGTGATAACCTGTTTTGAGGCCGTCGCAGCCCGGGTAGGGATCCTTTCCGACCAGCACATTGCGGTTCGCCAGCATGAACTTATCCTTGCGGATGGGGGACGTCGGCAGCCAGGCAAGTTTGGTGCTGGTGTATTCCAGTGTTTTGGGATGACGCAGCACAGCCAGGCTGAGGATGGCCATGTCGTAGGCAGTACTTATGTCCGGCTGCGAGCCGTCACTGGGAGGCAGTCCATGCTCGGTATGGTAGATGGTGGAATTCATGCCCAGTTCACGCGCCTTCTGGTTCATCATGTCAACAAAAGCTTCGCGGTTGCCGGCTACGTGCAGCGCAAGGGCGCGGGCGGCGTCGCAGGCGGAATGAATCATCAAGGCCTGAAGCAGGTTGTCCACGGTGTAGTTGCCGCTCTCGCGGGGGTCCAGATAGACCTCCGAGCCGCCGATCTGCGAGACTTCCTTTGTTATGGCCACTTTGTCGTCCAGATGGATGATGCCGGCATCGATCTGTTCCAGTACGATCAGCAGGGTCATCATCTTGGTAAGGCTGGCGGGGTAGGCGTAGGCGGTGGCCCGGTTTTCGTAGAGAATCCTGCCGGTTTGCGCATCCACTACAATTGTCCCTTGATAGGGATCGCCAATCAGTTCCGGGTAGACCTTAGTCGTGCGGCGGACGGGGCGGTCTGACCGTAAATATCCGTTTCTGGTTCCGGGTACCGCGATCAGTTCCCGCACCGTCGTCGACTCCGTCACGGCCGCTTTCGTTATGGATTCGGCGATCGGGGGATTACCGGCAGATTCGACGGCGGTGGGCAGCTTCAGCTCCGGTACCTTGAATTCGGGGACCGGGTCGGATTCGGCTTTTTCCGTCGATGCGGCCACAGGCAGCGAAGGGGGTGGTGTCGGTTTGTGCGTGTGATCATTCTTCCTGCCGATAAAGACAAAAAAGACCACGACATGCAGGGCGATGAGAACGGAGGCGATGACTAGGACGTTGCTTTTCTTCATGTGACACTGTACCAATTTCTAAAAGTCCCGCATCACAAGGAATTCATGGACGACATACAACTCCAATTTGTGGAAAAAATTCTGGAAGGCGCCAATACCCGCCAAAAAGAACGGGGTTCGGCCTTTTCGCCGTCGAATATTGCCCTGTGCAAATACTGGGGAAAGCGCGATGCCGCTCTCAACCTGCCGGTTAACTCCAGCCTCTCCATCTCGCTCGGCGATCTCGGTTCCCGTACAGACATCCGGCCATGCAGTGGACGTGATCAAATCCACTTGAATGGGCAATTACAACCGGCGGACAGTGGCTTTGCGAAGCGCATTATCTCCTTTCTCGACCTGTTTCGTCCGGCTCTCGGGGACTTTGGTCTGGAAGTCCGTACGGAGAACAACATACCGACCGCCGCCGGCCTGGCGTCATCGGCCTCCGGTTTTGCAGCATTGGTGAAGGCGCTGGACGATCTTGCGGGGTGGGGGCTGGACGGGAAGCAGCTCTCGATGCTGGCGCGGCTCGGCAGCGGCAGTGCAGCGCGGTCGATCTACGATGGCTTTGTGATGTGGTATGCCGGTAGCCATCCGGACGGCAGCGATTCATTCGCCGAACAGATCGATGCCGCATGGCCGGAGTTCCGAATCGGCATTCTGGAGCTGGAATCGTCACCGAAACCGGTGGGATCGCGCGACGGCATGAACCGTACCGTGGAAACCTCTGAGCTCTACAAGAGCTGGCCGCCGCAGGCCGCCGCCGATCTTGCGACCATCCAGGCGGCCATCGACGCACACGACTTCGGGATGCTGGGCAAAACGGCGGAACGCAATGCATTAGCCATGCATGCCACCATGCTCGCCGCCTGGCCGCCGTTGCTATACCTGCAGCCGGAGAGTATTGAGCTGGTCCATGAGGTGCAGCGCGTGCGCACCGAAGGACTGGAGGTTTACCTTACCATCGACGCCGGTCCCAACATCAAGCTCCTCTTCCTCGAAACCAGTGAGGCGGAGGTCACCGGACTGTTTCCGGCACTTCAGGTCATAAGGCCATTTGGCTGAACGATGGAAAGCGCGACCCAGAATGCTCCCCGGGAACCCGGACAGGACTCGCTCCGGCTGTCGGGCAGATTTTACTCCATCGATCAACTGATCGAGGGGGCATGCAACCACGTGGCTTCACCGTCCAACCTCGAGCGGAACCTGGCCAGCCTGCTTTATATCATCCTGTTCGTTGCCATCAGCATGTCCGGCTACAGCCTGGGTGGTTTCGAAACGCTTCTGATCAGCCTGCTCATCCACGAAGCAGGGCACTGGCTGGGGATGATCCTGGTAGGATGGTCAAAGGTTAAATTTGGTCTCGGTCTGTTAGGGCCGGTCAGCTGGGCGGATGAAGACATATCGGCGGGACGGAAGATGGCGGTTGCCCTGGCGGGGCCTGCCGTGGGGCTGATTGGCGCGATGATAGCGAACCTAGTCGGAGCATCTGCCGGCAGTGGTTTCCTGCTGGACCTATCCCATGCGTTGTACTTTATCACCCTGCTGAACCTGCTGCCGATCAAGCCGTTTGACGGCTACACCGTGATGGAGCATCTTATATTTGTTCGGCATCCCCGGCTGGAAATGTTCCATCTGGCCGCATCGGGCGTGGCGCTGTTTCTGTTCTCCATCCGCCTCTTTGGTACAGTCCAGTCTGAGCCGGTTCACTTTCCGTTCTTTGTGCTGTTCTTTATGATGTTCAGTTTTTCGATGTTCTATGGTGTGAAGAAGCGCGACAACATGGCGGACATGGTGGTGCGGCTTCGGCGTAACGGAAAGAGCGACTACGAAGCAGGTCGCTATTCACCGGGCACAATTAAACGCATGGAGTATTCGCTGGAAATGTTCGATTTTCCGAACGATACCCTGATCTCAGCGTTTTTGCGCGAGTTATGGGATGACGCGTGGGAACAGCCGCCCACCTTGATTGAATCGGTATTCACCGTGGCAATGTACACCACGCTGGTTGCGGCTTTTCTCGTGTCCGCTGCCGCAATATCTGTGGCCGTCGGGATTCTAAGTGCCCTCGGCGTGTGAGTCCATCCCGCTATTGAGCCTGCATCAATGCCACGCATTGCCTGCGTCGCTTTCCCCGCCCAGGTAAAGGCGATCAGAAAGAATACATCGGCAAGGCAGAAGGGTTTCCACGTATACGTAACCATTCGGTGGTATCGCGCCCGGTCGCCCAAACAGGGGGCGAATACGACATTACGCCGAGCACACTGTCATTCTGAGCGGATGACGATGCACAGACCGAACATTCTTAGGTGCATGAATGGCGGCTGATGCCGTTCGTACTCAACATGACGCTTGTCTATTCGCTGGCTTTGATCGTTTTCAGGGTGCGCGCAAACGTCAGGAGAGAAAACCCTATGAACAACAGAATGATCAGGGCTGCCAATTGAACCACGTGCCATTCAAGGGTTGTATCCATCTCTCCATGATAGATGTCCGTCAGCGCCAGGTGGGCGAAAAAGCCCGCGATCAGTGATGCGAATCCCAAGGTTATACCCGTCATTGTCTGCGATCTGATTGTCATCATCTTCAACTCCCTGTTATACCAGACTGATACCTTCTGGTGAATAACTCGAGCAGGGGTGTGTTTCATGAAGGACTATGGGGTGAATTCGGTTAAGACCTTGAGGGTCCCAACCCTCAACCCGTCTTCCTTCATTGCAGTCTGCCCCTCGTCTGAGTCCAGGAACGCTTTGAATGCGGCCATGTCGGGAATTTCCAGCATCAGGCCCGTGAGATTATGATTATCCCGATTCCGGAACGTGCGTGCGACGATCCCGAGTTTTCCAAACATTTCGTGGCGACTTCCAGGGCCCTTGTGCCATGCGTTTGCCCACACTTCGCCATTCTCTACTTCGTGAATTGCGATTGCTGTTGTCATGCGTACTACCTCCTCACATGCAAACTAACATACATTGGCCGCGGGGTCACCATTTCCACTCTGTTTTTTCCGGATGTCTGACGCGCTTTCTTTCATATAACGACTTAGCGGTAGCGCGTTGAACATCCAATACCCTGCTGGACATACATGATAAAACTATGCATAAATAATTAAAAGAAACTATGCTCTACATTGACAGCGTTGCGGGGCATATCTAAACTTCAAGTTACGTCTGCAAGGGAGGTTCGGAATGAAAATATATCACGGCAAATATTTATTCAAAAATGCGCACATGGGACTCGTCATGTGCCTGGGAGTCGGTGGTTTCGCCATTGGTGTGACCACTGCCAGTTTAGCTGATGTGCAGCCAACCAACGAAACGCGGGTGGTTTCACCAACTCCTCTGGACTATGATTGGTTTGGCGATACTGTCCAGATCGACGATGCGGGCGAGACCATCATTGCAGGCATACCCAACCGGGACAATGTTGGTGCCTATGCCGGAGTCGCGGAAATATTCACCTACAACGGCTCGAGCTGGAGCTGGCAGGCGACACTTGCCGGAACAACCCAGGCAGAAGCGGCATTCGGTCTTTCGACGGCGATAAGTGAGGATGGCAACCGGGTGGTGGTTGGTGCGCCGTTTGAAGATGGTCCTGGGGGGGCTTTGGACGAGGATTCGGGCGCGGCCTATCTCTATACCCGGAACGGATCTTCGTGGCCGTTGACCAAGAAACTGCAGGGACACGACACCCAGTGGTACGACTATTTTGGCGATGGGGTCGGCATAAGCGGCGACACGGTGGTGGTGGGAGCTGACGGGGCCGAAGTGGGCTTTGGCGTGTATCCGGGCGCGGCCTATGTTTTTGTCGATTCAGGCGGGGTTGTGACGGAGCAGCAAAAGTTGAGCTCCAGTGATGGGGTCGACTTCGACTGGTTCGGTTGGTCGGTGGCGATAGATGGCAATACTATTGCGGTGGGCGCGCCCGGCGACGACGTGGGTGCCACGGAGTCGGGCTCGATCTACATGTTTGAACGCACCGGGACGAATTGGCTGCAAACGACAAAAATCTATCAGGATGATCCTGCGGTCTCCAACTGGTTCGGGCTCTTCCTCGCACTGGACGGCGATACCCTTGCCGTCGGTAATGCCTACAAGGACGGACCCGGCGCGAACTATGAAGCAGGAGCGGTGGATGTCTATGTCCGGAGCGGGGTTAACTGGACGAAGCAGGCCCGCCTGCGTGCGAGTAATTTGGAGCCCTATGCCTGGTTCGGCTTCGGTGTCGATGTGAGCGGGGATGTTATTGCAGTCGGAGCACCCTATGCCACGGGAGGCGGTGTCGACTATGCGGGCCAGACCTATCTCTTCCAGCGCTCAGGGACAAACTGGACTCAGACCGCACATTTCACGCCGGGAAGCCCGTCCTTCGATGATGAATCGGGGTGGGACGTCGGTCTGTGCGATAGCAGGGTGGTCACCGTTGCCAACAACGAGACGGTCTCAGGCCATGTTTATGCGGGGGCCATGTATGTGTATGATCTCGTATACGACACGTTCCTGTCGCCGCTGATCACCTGGATTGCGCCGACAAACGTAAGCGACATGGCATTGGCGTTTACCTCAGAATCCGGGGCGAACTACCGGGTCGACTACCGAGACAGCATGACTAGTGGTGGCTGGAGCACGCTTACCAACAACATTCCCGGTACCGGAGGGGAGATCACGGTGGTTGATGAGGCGCCGCTCGCAACGAACCGCTTCTACCAGGTGGTGATTCCGTAGCAGGTCGTCGTTCTATTTCCTGGTCTTCTTCTGCCGGTCGGCGGAAGGAAGAGTAATGTCCATGACGAAACCCTGCTTGCTGAGCAGCAGCAGGCGTGGCTCTCCGTCGAGCTGGACGGAGTAGGGGAGGATGTGCATCTGCAACAGCACCTGGATCTGGTTGGGGGTCAGCTCTAGCTCCTTATACCTGGATTCCAGCACGAAGGAGCAGCCGTCCTTCCATCCGGAGCAGCCGTAGGCGGTCTTGCCCTTGATGACCTCTTTGCCGCAGAGCGGGCAGTCGCCAAGCCGGTCGGTGTCGAGCCTGATGGACGATCCGCTGTCGATGAGGCTGCGGGTGTATTGGATGATGCCGCTCATGAAGCCGGAGGACTCGGCCTCTCCGCGCTCGATCCGCTTCAGCTGCTCCTCCCATTCGCCGGTCATTTCGGGCGACTTGAGCAGGGGATCCTGCACGAGGGCAATGAGACAGCGGCCCATGTCGGTGGCGCGGATCTGTTTCTTTTCGCGGCGGATATAGTTGCGTCGCAGGAGGGTCTCGATGATGGCGGCGCGGGTGGCGGGGGTGCCGATGCCGCGTTCCTTCAGCGCTTCCCGCAGGGTGTCATCGTCGACCCATTTGCCGGCGGCCTCCATGGCGCCCAGCAGTGAGTTTTCGGTAAAGTGCTTGGGCGGTTTGGTTTTGCCTTCACGCAGGCCGGGTTCGTGCGCGCCGCTCTCGCCCTTCTTGAAATCGGGCAGGGTCTGGTCGTCATCGTCCTCGTCTTCACCTTGCTTTTTTCCTTTTTTCGGAAAGAGGACTGTCCATCCGGGTTCGATGACCTGCGTGCCCTTGGCCTGGAACCGGACCTCATTGCTTGCGCCGTCGACCGTCGTAATCATCTTTATGCAGACGGGGTAGAAGGCGGCGATGAACTGGGTGGTGATGGCGTCGTAGACGAGCTGCTCGTTCCGGCCCAGCTTACGCGGGGTGATGCCGGTGGGAATGATGGCGTGGTGGTCGGTAACCTTCTTGTCGTCGACGATCCGCTTGGTGAAGGGAAGCCGGGCGAGGTTGAGCGGCGCAATCTGTTCGGCCCGGGCGGCTTTGAGCTGATCGAATATTTTAGGAAGGCGAGGTTTCATATCCGCACTGAGGTAGCGCGAGTCGGTGCGTGGATAGGTTACGAGCTTGGATTCGTAGAGGTTTTGCGTGGCCGCCAGCGTATCGGCGGCGGAGAGCCCGTGGCTCTTGTTTACTTCCCGCTGCAGCGTTGTGAGGTCGAACAGCTGCGGAGGCTGATCCTTCTTCTGCCTGCCTGTGACGGCCGTAACAGCGAAGGGCTGGCCGGTGATTTTATCGAGCAGCGCCTGGGCTTTTTCCGGTTGCTCGAAGCGGTCGCCGGAATACTTGAAGACTACATCACGGTACTTCGTGGTCAACTCCCAGAAGGGCCTGGGGCGGAACTGGAGAATCTCGTCGTCGCGTTGAACGATCATGGCGAGCACCGGGGTCTGCACGCGGCCCACGCTCCAGAGGATGCGGTCGTCCGAGCTGCCGAGCCTTCCGTGGCGGACGGTGTAGTAGCGGGTGGCGTTGAGCCCGACAATCCAGTCGGATTCGGAGCGGCATTTGGCGGCGGCATAGAGGTTGTCATAGGCATGCCCGTCCTTCAGATCCTTGAACGCCTCCTGGATGGCGTCGGGGGTGAGCGAGCTGAGCCAGAGGCGGCGGATCGGCTTATCTTCGCAGCCGGAGAGTGCGAGGATGTAGCGGAAGATCAACTCGCCCTCGCGGCCGGCGTCGGTGGCACAGACGATTTCCTCGGCTTCGGCGCAGAGCCGCTTGATGGTTTCGAACTGCTCAGCCACGCCGGAATTGTCGATGAGCTTGAGCCGGAACTCATCGGGGATGAAGGGCAGTGCATCGAGGCGCCATTTTTTCAGGGCGGGATCGTATTCGCCGGGATCGAGCAGGGTAACCAGGTGCCCGAAGGCCCAGGTGATGGCGCAGCCGCGGCCTTCGATGTAGCCGTTTTTCCTGTCCGATATTTTCAGCACGCTCGCGATGTCGCGAGCCACCGAGGGCTTTTCTGTGATGACAACCTTCATGGAGATATGATGCGTACTGTGTATTTTGTATTGCTTGGACTTTAAAAGCACATCTTGTACATTGACCGATGTCTATTCAATCCAGAACGGAGGCGAGGATGATACGACGTGTGTATTTCCTGGTAATGGTGATCCTGCTGGCACTGGCTGCACCCCGCGTGCAGGCGGCGCGGATCGTGGTGCTGGGCGAGGAGCCGGTGGCGGAGTTTACCCTGCCCGACGGGTCGGTGCTTAAGAATGCCTATGTCTGGCGCCGGACCTCGGAGGGATTGATGATCATTCACGACGACGGCCAGTTTTTCCTCAACTACAAAACGCTGCCGGATGCCTGGCGCCGGGCCTATGGGATCGATGAATCCGTCGAGCAGGTTCCCATGGCCATCACGAAGCGGTATGATCAGTATTCACTCTATCCGGTACTGGAACACATTGAGGGGATGCCGCGCACGACGGTCACTTTTATCGAATCGGAGCGATACAAGGGGCAGGCTGATGCGGACGTGCTGCAGGCGTGTGCCCTGCAGGCCCTGCTGGATGGCAACCAGACCACGGCCAGTCGACTCAATGGGGTGGCAACGGACTATTTTACGAATGCCGTGCCGCTGGATCTGAGTACCTTCTACACCGGTTGCGTGGCATGTGCTTCGAACGGTGTGATCTCAGGGGTGTGCAAGGTATGTAAAGGGACCGGAAAATGCGTCAAATGCGGCGGCAAGGGGAAGGTGAAAACAGAGTTCGGTAAACGGCAGGACGACGAGTCCGGCAGGAACCGGAACATAGACGAGTCGGATGACGAAGATGACAAGGAGAAGGATAACTTCAGCGCGGGACCTTCTGCCTTCGACGAGCCGGATACATTACGTTGTGTTAACTGCAAAGGCACCGGCAAGTGCCCGGTATGCAGAGGGGCCGGAAAGCGGTCGCATGCATGTCCGGAATGCAAGGGCAAGGGAATCCTGGTACTGACCGACAAGGTCAAAGCCGCGCTGGAGCTTCGTATCAAGCGGCTGAATGCCGTTCGAGCGGGCCTTCCCATTGATTCCATACCGTTGGAACCGGCCGAACCAGCTCCTGCTGACTAAGAACGTTCGTTGGTCGTGGTGCGCTCGAACCGGGCGACGCTTTCGACGTGGTTGGTCTGCGGGAACATGTCGACCGGTTGGCAGTGGACCAGCCTGTACGTGCCGGTCTCGCACAGCATCTGTCCATCGCGGGCCAGCGACGCGGGATTGCAGCTGACGTAGACGATAGCCGGCGGCGCCAACTCGAGCAGCTTATGAACCGCTTTTGGATGCATGCCTGCGCGCGGAGGGTCGGTAATAACCACGTCCGGATGGCCGAACTCCTGCATTTCCAGTTCGATGTCGATGATATCCTTCAGATCGAGGCGGATGAATTCACAGTTTTCCACGCCGTGCCGCTGCGCATTTGCACGGGCATCATCTACGGAGCTTTCGACCACTTCGATGCCGAGGACCTTCCTGCAGTGGCTTGATGCAAACAGCGCGATGGAACCCGTTCCGCAGAAAAGGTCGTACACGGTATCCGTGGGTTTCAACTGGGCACATTCCAGAATCTGGTTGTAAAGCTCTTCCGCCTGGGTTGTGTTGGTCTGGAAAAATGAGTTGGCCGAGATCCGGTAGGTGTAGTCGCCCAGCCGGTCGGTTATGTATCCGGGGCCGTAGAGCACGAACTCCTGTTCACCGAACGCGACCGTGTTCTTGGCCGTGGTGGTGCTGTTGACAAAGGTGGTCAGCCGCTCGCCCAATGCCGCGGCAAGTGCATCACAGAGTTCCTGCATCAGCACCGGATGATGGGTGGAAGTTACGAGGTTGACCATGAACTCCCCGGTATGTCCGCCGTGACGCACGACCAGATTGCGCAGCTCACCGGTATGGGTGCGGGTCGAGTAGATTGGAAGCGCTTCCCTGTGCTGCAGACAGAAGTCGCGGACGGTGTTGAGCGTTGTGTTCATCTCCGGCGTTGATAGATCACAGTGGTCGATGTCGATGGCCTTTGAAAAACAGCCGGGGGCATGGAAGCCAAGGGCGAAATCAAGCGGTTTTTCGTGGTCGCCGGGATCGGTGCCGGTTTCGTCGGGGGTGAGGTAGCGCAGGTCGGTAAAGGAAAAATCCATCTTATTGCGGTAGCTGAAGATCTCCGGTGCCGGCAGGCAGGCTTCGCACTGGATGTCGTGGAATCCGCCGATATGTTCGAGTGCGTCCTGCACCTGTTTGCGCTTGAGGCGCAGCTGCTCGCCGTATTCCATATGCTGCCACTTGCATCCGCCGCATACGCCGAAGTAGGGGCAGCGGGGCTCGATGCGGCAGGGGGAGGCCTTAATCACCTCGCGCAGGCGGGCGGCGAGATAGTTTTTTTTGATCTTGAAGATTTCGGCCTTCACTACATCGCCCACGGCCGCGGGTCCCTGTACGAAAACCGCCATGCCGTCATCCAGCCTCCCAAAGCATTGGTTCTTGTCGCCAAGATCAATGATGCCGAGTTCAATCAGCTGTTTCTTTTTATACATGGCGCGGAAACATAGTCTAGCGCTGCGCATGTGGCAAACAATCAGCCGAACATAATGTTGGACCAATGTGTCAGGTTGTATAAACTCCGAATGAGGCGATACAGTGAACCGGCAGATAAACAGTCCAAAGGAAATGGCCAGGCGTTTGGCGTTCCTCATCTACGCGGGCTTGGTCATAGTCTTCTCGGTTGAGATGGTCGTTAGCATCGCCCAGCCCAATCTGAAGAACTTGAGTGTCGCGATCATCGCATTCTTCGCCTTAGCCGCCGTGCGCCGGTTCGGCTATTGCCGGCTTGATTTCAAGCGACTGGCGGAGTCGTTTCCCGACGGCTGCGCGCGCGATCTGGTGCCCGAGGCGGTGCGTGCGGAAGTGGAATCGTTGGTCGAGGAGTTCCTGGTACCCGGCACCGACTGGGTGCGCCGTACCGAGATCCGCCATCGACTGGTGGAACTGGAAGAAACCCAGCCGGAGATCATCGATGCCTATTCCAGCGATCTGCAACAGGTGCTGGCGGCGTAGGATGTTCACGTAGCTCGCATATCTGATACGAGTTGAGCCATGCGCCGGATGTCGCGGATCGGATATCCACGCCACGAAGGCGCAGATTCCAATTGAACCGATCCGGTTGATGGGTATCCTTTGTTTTCAAAAGGGGGGTTGTGAATGGAAACAATCAAGACGATCATGTCGCGGCGCAGTATCCGCACGTGGACCACGGAACCGGTAACAGCAGAAGAGCGCAGGATTATTCTGGAAGCCGCCATGAATGCGCCGTCCGCAGCCGATGCGCGTCCATGGCACTTTGTGACGATGGATGATCCGGTGATAATAAGTCAGTTTACGGGACTGGGCGGCACGGAAATGCTGGAGGAATCGACCTTCATGGTGCTGGTGTGCGGCGATGTGTCGAAGGAAATCTATCCCGGTTTCTGGCCGCAGGATTGTTCCTGTGCCGCGCAGAACATGCAGCTGGCCGCGCACGATATCGGTATCGGCTGTGTCTGGATCGCCATCTATCCGCTTGAGGAGCGCGTGGAAACCTGCCGCAGGATTCTTGGGGTGCCGGAATCCATCACACCGTTCGCGTTGCTGGCCATGGGCGTGCCCAACGAAGCGCTGGCGCCGGATTACCGGTATGATGATACGCGCATTCACTATAATCGTTGGTAAGTTGTTGAATGTCGGTTGATGGGGAGGATGAGAAGCCTGGGGCCCTGCATAATTTCCCCAACAACGATCAATCAACAACCGGTAACGACCAGCACCGGGGGCGCAATTTGTTTGATTTTTGAACATAACGTGGAATGATTAGTCCTACTTTTCAGAACTAACAGGAGATGAAACATGGCAGAAGGTTTAATTGAGCTGGATAGTAGCGGATACGATGATGCTACCAAGAACGGCGTAGTTTTGGTTGATTTCTGGGCACCGTGGTGCGGACCGTGCAAAATGCAGACCCCGATTCTGGAAAAGGTTGCCGCGGAAGTCGGCGACAAAGCGGTCATCGCCAAGGTCAATGTCGACGAATGTCCGGAGCTTGCCGCCAAGTACGGCATCCGTTCGATTCCCACATTGATACTGCTCAAGAATGGTGAGAACAAACAGCAGTTTGTCGGACTGCAGCAGCAGGCGGCGCTGGTTTCAGCTATTGATGCTGAACAGTAGTGGTGTTCATCGTCACAATGACGCACGACAAGGTGCCCCGGAAGGGCACCTTTTTTTATGTTCGGGTCCCGTAGTCGGCGCGGTCATTCAATCTGACCGCATCCAGGTATATCCGCCGACTGCGGGAAACCACACCCTGATACATGGCGTGCCTCCACGTTTGCGGCTTTGCGTGAGTCATAATCCCGTCGAAGCCAAATCAGCTCTTGGAAACGTCACGGTACCGATGGATGTTGTGTTGCTGGCTCTATGAGCCAATCAATCCGGCGCGCTGGAATTCGAGGTAGATTTTCCGGCCGAGCCAGGCGTCGGTGGCGGCGTAGATCTGCTGCGATTCAGTGAGTTCCCTGCGCGCCCAGTTGGAAACCTGTTCCTTCTTGGAGATGCGGATGCCGAACAGGATCGCGGTGAGACCGCGCAAGCCGAGGTTCTTGATCTTTGCCTCCTTGGCATAGGTGGCCAGTTCGACAAAACCCGCCGGTTCGAAGTGTGCCATGGCCTTCAGCTCGCTGACGTCGCGGTCGAGTGCGACGCCGGCCTTGATTATTCCCGGGTCGGAAAGCACCTGCAGGAGAGTAGGAGTAAGACCGCATTGCTGGATCTGGAAGAGGTAGACCTCGTTATCGGTGGCGAGCTGCAGCAGGGAGGGATCGTAGCTTTCACCCTTACGAAAGGCCGGGCGGGTTTCTGTATCAAAACCCAGCAGGGTCTCCTTCAGCAGCTGTTGGGCCGCGGTTTCTGCCTCATCCGGTGTGTTGAAGAGATACACCGGGCCTTCGTAGGCCTGCATCGGCAGTTCATTGATCTCGGCTTTGGTGATGTGTTTTTTTTCGGTAAATCCGCTCATATACATGCTTTCATTCAGCGCAAAGACTATCAGTACGCCAAGCTTCGCAAAGGGTTACTCTTCGGAACTTTGCTTGCTTTGCGACTTTGCGTTTAAACTTTTCTCTCTCTTCCATTGGTTCGCGACGTAGATGGACTGCTTGGCGAGGCCCATCAGAATCTTGCAGTCGGGTACGGTCAGCTTTCCGCGGTTGAATATGCGGCGCAGGCCCATCATCATATGGTCGAGCTTCTGGTCGTGGACAAAATCGGTTTCGGTCATCATTTTCCGCCACATGGTAAACATGCGTTCACGCAGCTCCGCGTCGGCTTCCGGCGCGGATTCCTCCGACGGTTCAAAGACGCCGGCGCTACAGAATATTTCGTAGCAGCAGACATAGACGGCGTGCGAGAGATTGAGCGATGTATACAGATCACTGGAGGGAATCTGAATGATGTGGGAGCAGAGCGCCAGTTCCTCGTTGAACAGCCCCTTGTCCTCGCGGCCGAACACCAGCGCGATCCGGTGATCCTTCGCACTCTCCAGCGCGATGGGGGCAAACTCGCGCGGTGAATAGGCGGTATCGCGGTAGAACCCGGTACGGGCTGACGTGGCCGCAACGACGGTACAGTCTGCGATGGCTTCTTCCAGAGTCGCGCACTCCCTGCGTGCTTCCAGCTGCGCCCGTGCATTGCATGAAAACTTGCGGGCCTCGTCCATGTCCATATCGGGACGCGGGTTTACCACGACGAGATCGGTGATGCCGTTATTATTCATCGCCCGGCAAATGGAGCCGAGGTTTCCCCCGAACATCGGGTTGACGAGTACGATTCGGATATTATCGAGTACGTTCATTTTTATGGCCACGAAAAGGCACAGAAGATCACAAAATCAGGAGTAATGGGTTATGGGTTTTCTTGTGTTTTTTGTGGCTGCTTCCTTTCGTATCCGCGGAGCAGTTTGATCTCTTCCGCCCAGATGGAGTCGTCTATCGTTTCGAGGATGAGCGGCATGTCATCGAAGCGGACATCATTCATGATGTATTTGAAGACCTCGAGCCCGAGCACCCCCTGTCCGAGGCTGTGGTGGCGGTCGACCCGGCTGCCCAGCTCTTTCTTTGAATCATTGAGATGCATGCCGCGCAGGTAGTCGAAGCCAACGGTCTTTTCGAACTCTTTAAACACGGCTTTACACCCTGCGGCGGTCTGCAGGTCGTAGCCGGCGGCAAAGCTGTGGCAGGTGTCGATGCAGACTCCCACGCGTGTTTTGTCCTCCACCTGGTCGATGATCTCGGCGAGATGTTCGAAACGATAACCGAGGTTGGAGCCCTGTCCGGCGGTGTTTTCGATGACCGCGGTGACGCCCCTGGTCTGTTCGAGTGCAATGTTGATCGACTCGGCAATGGTGGCGAGGCATTCGGATTCAGAAACCTGTTTTAGGTGGCTGCCCGGATGAAAGTTGAGACGGTCGAGGCCAAGCTGTTCGCATCGCTGCATCTCGTCGAGAAAGGCGGCGCGGGATTTTTCCAGCTTGTCGGCTTCGGGATGACCCAGGTTGATCAGGTAGCTGTCGTGGGGCAGGATGCTTTCGGGGCCAAAGCCGTGTTCGGCGCAGTTTTTCCTGAAGGCGTCAATGCTTTCTGCCGGGAGTGGCTTGGCGACCCATTGCCGCTGGTTCTTGGTAAACAGCGCAAATGCGTTGGCTCCGATTTCGACCGCGTTGAGCGGTGCGTTTTCAACACCTCCGCTCGCGCTTACATGGGCTCCGATTCGTTTCATCCATGGTTCTCCGTTCAGCAATGGTCGGTCATGAAACCATAAACCCTTTGTAGATCAAACCAGCAAATGGTCCCGAATCCGTGGATCACTGAATTTAACGGATTTTTGATGTACTTGCCGTATTCATGGTTTTCATACGCGTAAAAATATCGTATTTTTACGGTGAAACAGCATTTAGATGCGGTTGGGCAGGATGTGAATCCGGAGGATGCCAGTCGAATTGCAGAAATGATGATAGTTCTTAGCATGTTTCCATCGTTTTTTTTGTTGTACGCGGATTAGGTCATATCTAATCTCCGAACACCGTTAACGAAAGATGACAAGATGGATGTGAACAAGATGACTAGCGAAAATGTAGATTTTGAAAAGCAGGATTGGCTCGATGCATTGGATGAACTGCTCGAAGCCGAGGGTCCTGAACGCGTGAAGGACATCCTGCATGATCTGCAGGTTGAAGCTCACCGCAGGGGCGTGCGTTTGCCGTTTTCGGCCAACACACCGTATATCAACACTATTCCACTCGATGAACAGCCTCCGTACCCGGGCGACCGCGAAATGGAGCGGCGCATCAAAAGCCTGATCCGCTGGAACGCCATGGCCATGGTGGTGCGGGCCAACCGTGAGGAAGACGGTATCGGCGGACATATTTCGAGCTACCAATCGATCGCCACCCTGTACGAAGTCGGTTTCAACCACTTCTTCCGCGGTCGCACCGAGAGCTTTCCGGGCGATCTTGTTTATTTTCAGGGCCATTCCTCGCCGGGGGTCTATGCGCGCGCCTATCTTGAGGGCCGCCTGACCGACGATCACCTGACGAACTTCCGTCACGAGCTGCATGATACGCCCGGCCTGTCATCCTATCCGCATCCGTGGCTCATGCCCGATTTCTGGCAGTTCCCGACCGTATCCATGGGGCTGGGACCCATCACGGCTATTTACCATGCCCGTTTTATCAAGTATCTCGAGGACCGCGGTTTCCGCGAGGAGACCGGCCAGCATGTGTGGGCCTTCCTTGGTGACGGTGAAACCGACGAGCCGGAATCACTCGGTGCGATCAAGCTGGCCGCCCGCGAGAAACTCGACAACCTGACCTTTGTCATCAACTGCAATCTCCAGCGCCTGGACGGTCCGGTAAGCGGCAACGGCAAGATCATTCAGGAACTGGAAGCATCCTTCCGCGGTGCGGGCTGGAATGTGATCAAGGTGCTGTGGGGCGATAGCTGGGATCCGTTGCTGGAAAAGGACCACGACGGCCTGCTGGCCAGGCGCATGGGCGAAGTGGTCGACGGGCAATACCAGAAGTATACGGTCGAAGACGCCAAGTATGTCCGCGAACATTTCTTCGGCACCGATCCACGCCTGCTCAAGCTGGCCGAGCATCTCTCCGACAGCGAAATCAAGCGCATGCGCCGTGGCGGTCACGATCCGGCCAAGGTGTACGCCGCCTACAAGCGTGCGCTGGAAACCAAGGGCCGTCCGACCGTGATCCTGGCCAAGACCGTCAAGGGCTACGGCCTCGGTCGCGCCGGGGAAGGGCAGAACATTACCCATTCCCAGAAGAAAATGGAGGAGCAGTCCCTGCGTGAATTCCGCAACCGCTTCGGCATTCCGATCTCCGATGAAGAGATCGACCGGGTGCCGTTCTACAAGCCGGCGGAAGACAGCCCGGAAATGCAGTACCTCAAGAAGTGCCGCGAAGAGCTGGGAAGCTTCGTGCCGTCGCGCATCACCGAATACACCCCGGTGGAGATGCCGGCCGACAAGATCTTCCAGGAGTTCAATGGCGGCTCCGATCGCGCCGTATCGACTACGATGGTTTTTGTCCGTATTCTCAGCAAGATGCTGTCGGATAAGAACATCGGCAAGCTGATTGTGCCGATCATTCCCGACGAAGCGCGAACGTTCGGCATGGATGCGCTGTTCCGGCAGGTCGGTATATACGCCCACTCCGGTCAGCTCTATGAACCGGTCGATGCCGACAATCTGCTCTACTACAAGGAAGCCAAGGATGGCCAGATTCTCGAAGAGGGGATCACCGAAGCAGGAGCCTTCTCGTCGTTTGTTGCGGCTGGAACGGCCTATGCCAACCATGGCATCAACATGATCCCGTTCTACACCTACTACTCGATGTTCGGGTTCCAGCGAATCGGGGACTCCGCCTGGCTTGCGGGCGACTCGCGCTGCAAGGGCTTCCTCATGGGCGCCACCGCCGGACGCACGACGCTTGCCGGCGAAGGGCTGCAGCATCAGGATGGCCATGGGCTCGTGCTCGCACTGACGATCCCGAACCTGGTGGCCTACGATCCCGCCTATGCCTACGAGCTCGCGGTCATCATCAAGGACGGCATCCGCCGCATGTATGTGGAAAACGAGCAGGTCTTCTACTACATCACCCTGATGAACGCCAACTACGAGCAGCCCGCCATGCCGGAAGGCAGTGAAGAGGGCATTCTCAAAGGCATCTACAAGTTCCGTGCGTCCGCCAAGGCGCAGGCTCAGATCCTGGGCAGCGGTGCCATCCTGCCTCAGGCGGTCAAGGCGGCCGATCTGCTGAAAGAAAAATACGGTGTCGAAACCAATGTCTGGTCGGTGACCAGCTACAAGAACCTGATCAATGACGGCCTTGACTGCGAACGCGAGATCAAGCGCAACGGCAAACAGCTCAAGCCCTACATCACGGAATGTCTCGAAAACGAGACGGGTCCCGTCGTGGCGGCCTCGGACTACATGAAGGTGCTTCCGGCGTCACTGGCCCAGTGGATTCCGAATGGTCTTACTTCGCTCGGTACCGACGGTTTTGGACGGAGCGACGGGCGCCGTGCCTTGCGCAAGCATTTCGAAGTCGACTTCAATGCCATTGCATGGGCAGTGCTTTCCGAGCTGGCTTCCCGGGGAGAATTTGACAAGAATAAGCTGGAGAAGGCCCGCGAGGAACTGGGCATCGATCTTAATAAACCCAATCCGCTAGGAGAATAGAACCATGGCACTTGAATTTAAACTGCCCGAACTGGGCGAAAACATTGAGTCTGGCGATGTGGTCAACGTATTGGTTGCCGTCGGCGACAGCGTGAGCGAAGGCCAGTCCCTGCTGGAAATCGAAGCCGGCAAGGCCAGCATGGAGATTCCCTCTCCCGCGTCGGGTACCATCAAGGAAATACACGTGGCCCAGGGGGATACCGTGGAGGTCGGTCAGCTGGCATTCACGATCGAAGCGGGCGAAGGCGCAGCCGCTCCGGCTGAAAAACCCGAACCGGCCGCGGAACCCGAACCCGAACCGGAAGCACAGTCAGCGGAAGAGGCTGCTCCGGCCCAGAAGCCGGCACCTGAACCGGCTCCAAAAGCCGCACCTGCGCCGGCACCCAAGCCGGAACCGGCTCCTGCGCCGGCACCGGCTGCTGCCGAAAAAGCCGTGTCCGCCGCGCCGAACGTGCGCCGTCTCGCCCGTGAACTGGGCGTCGATATCCATCAGGTTGAACCCACCGGAACCGGAGGGCGCATCAGCCTGGAAGACGTAAAGAACTACGCCAAAAGCAGCATCTCCAGTGGTGGAGCGCGCAAGGGTGGCGGCGTGCAGGGCTCGACCCGCGTTGAAAAGATGAATGCCATCCGCAAGGCGACCATGCAGCACATGACGCATTGCTGGACCACCATTCCGCACGTTACGCAGCACGACATGGCCGACATCACCAAGCTCGAACAGCTGCGCAAGCGTTTTGCGCCCAAGGCGGAAGCCGTGGGGGCCAAGCTGACCGTGACCGCCATTCTGGTCAAGGTGGTCGCGGCTGCGCTCAAGGTGTTCCCGAAGTTTAATTGCTCGATCGATCCGGAAAAGGCCGAGATCATCTACAAGAATTTCTACAACATCGGCATTGCCGTTGATACGGAGAAAGGACTGATGGTTCCGGTCATCCGCGATGCCGACGGCAAGAGCATCATCGATATTGCCGAAGACCTGGGAGGGATTGCAACCAAGGCGCGTGCCGGGCAGATCAGCCTGGACGACCTGAAGGGCGGAACTTTCACGATCACCAATCTCGGCGGGATCGGTGGATCGTTCTTTACGCCGATCGTCAATTCCCCGGAAGTGGCGATCCTCGGCGTGGGCCGGGCCATCATGGACCCGTGCATCGGCAAGAACGAACTGTGCGCGCCGCGCCTGCGGATGCCGCTTTCGCTCTCCTACGACCACCGCATTATCGACGGCGCCGACGGCGCCCGCTTCCTGCGCTGGATCGTTGATGCGATCGAAGAACCCATCCTCATTTCGCTGGAAGGGTAATTGCAATCCCGGCACTGATATGGAAGAAAATGGCCATGGACTCAACCATGGCCATTTTTAATGCCGAGATCACGATGCTGGATTTCGAAACGACGGGCTCCATGCGCGGTTTCGAGAATGAACCGTGGCAGATAGGCATGGTAACAGTGAAGGGTGGGCGAGTGGATACGGACTCCATGTTTGAGAGCCTGTTGAAGGTCGATGCCAACCGTCCGTTCAATCCACATGCGCCGGGGCGCCACGCCGTTTTGCGCGATGAAATCGCGGAAGCGCCGGCGCGGCAGGAGATTTGGCAGCAGATCCAGCACCGCCTGACTGGATTTCCAATTGGAGCCCATAACGCGGCCACCGAAAAAAAAGTCCTGCGCGGGATGGCACCGATGCATCGCTTCGGCCCATGGATCGATACGCTGCGGATCGCGCGCAAGGCGTGGCTGGGATGTCCCTCCTATGCCCTGGAGGATTTAATCGTTATGCTGGATCTGAAGCCGCGCATCGATGCGCTTTGTCCTGATCGGGACGCCCACGATGCGCTGTATGATGCCGTGGCCTCCGCCGTATTGCTCGAACACCTGCTGGCGCAGCCGGAATGGTCTCACATATCCGTCGGCGATCTGGCTTCCTTCTAGCGCAAATGGTAGGGCGCTTTCGACGAAAGCGCCGCGAGCACGCCAGGCCACCCGTATGGTCGGCGGGTTCATCGAACCCGCCCTACCTCCTTTGCGTCAGGTAGGGCGCTTTCGACGAAAGCGCCGCTGCATGTGAGTTGAACCGTGCAATTTCAATGAATAAGGAACTTTATGGTCTGAAAAACATGAAAAATGCGATGTTGACAAAAATTCAAATGAACATTTGAATGTTTTCCCGGACAATAGGTCAGATACAGCAGCGTTATGCAGTAGAACCCGAAAAGGAGGGTGTGGGATGAAAACGACGACATTGATGGGAATGGTTGTATTATCCACGCTGCTAGGCGGGGTGCTGGTCGGCGACCGCTTCATGGCGGCCAATGCCGAGGAAGAGGCGGAAACGGTCAATACCAACATTGTGGCCGAGACGGAACCCGTCGGTACCAACGTTGCGGATTCGGTTGAAACCAACCTGCCTCCACTGAACACGCTCCTGGGAAGTTCGCTGCCCGATGATATTGATCCGGCCAGTCCGCTCGGCCAGCTGGTCCGGTTGGTGCAGGCCGGCGTGGAACAGAGCGTCGTCCTGGCCTACATCCAGACCTCTCCGCGGTTCTTTGAACTTGATGCGGACGACATCATCTATCTCAGCGATCTGGGAACCCCGGGAGAAGTGATAGAAGCGGTTATGGCTCACGATCAGCGGTTGTTCGACGAGGGCATACAAGGAGGCGGGACCCAACCCGAAGAGGCGGTGGAGGAAGCGGTCGAAGGCCAGCCGCCGGCCGTGACGGTCAACGAATTCTACGACACTCTTTCACCCTATGGCACCTGGGTCTACATCGAAGGTTATGGCCGGTGCTGGAGGCCGACGGTGGTCGTCTACAATGCTAACTGGCGGCCTTACTGCGACAACGGTCGTTGGGTCTATACGGACCGCGGCTGGTACTGGGTGTCCAACTATTCATGGGGCTGGGCAACCTTCCACTATGGACGCTGGTTCCACCATGCAAGCTACGGCTGGTGCTGGTGGCCGGATACCGTGTGGGCGCCGTCGTGGGTTTGCTGGCGCTATGACAACGACTATTGCGGATGGGCGCCGCTGCCGCCGCATACGATCTACCGTACCGGTGTCGGTCTTGTTTACTGCGGCAGCACCGTCCGCGTTGGATTCGGTTTCAATCTGGGCTGCAGCTCATACACGTTTGTGTCAATCCGCAACTTCTGCGATCCGAATCCACGCCGCTACTGCGTTGACCGGAAGCAGTGTGTAGTTATCTATGATCGTACCAGGACCGATTGCCGCTACGAGGTCGATCCTTATCGGCGCACCCTCGTCAACCGGGGCCTGCCGGTCGCCCATATATCAAAAGCGACACAGCGCGAGATAAAGCCGGTCTCAATCAGTTACAGCCGACAACGGCTGGCAAACCGACAAGGGGCCCGGGAAACACTCGCCCGGAACGGAAGTTCGGTGGTTGTGAATCACTCCGGCAGAGACAGCCGTCAGTCGGTAACGAGGAAGGGAGATCCGGGTACCCGGCCGAATGTCACGAGATCGAGCACACCCCGGCAGGACACCTCACCGCAGATAACACCCCGCTCCGGAAGCCAGAATACAAGACTGCCACCCGGGAGCAATCGGGGAAGCGATACCCGCAACGATAATCAATCGCGCATTAAACCGAATCCCGCAACAGGTGTTCAATCCAGACCACCGTCCAGCACTCGTCCTCCGCGGTCATCGGTGGGTACTCCCCGCAGCGCTGTTCCTCCAGCCCGTACCACCAAACCGAACCAGAACAGTGGGAAATCACAGCCGGCGGCGCCGGCGCGGACCCAGGTGCGGCAGTCGCGTGACAGCCGACCGGCCATGACGGTACCGCCGCGTAACAACCAGGTGGCTCAGGAGCGAAGCAAAGTCACGAGATCTACGCCAGGGAGCGCGTCGGGCAACAGCAACCGGTCACAGCAGCGTTCAGTGTCAAGGCCGCAGCGAACCCCCGCGCCACCAACCACATCCCGGGGTAATAGAGCTCCGCGGAATGCCCTTGCGGACCAGGCGCAGTAGCCGACGGCTACAGTTGCAGCATACGCTCGGTCGTATCCCAGTCAATGCAGGGATCGGTGATGGAAAGACCGTATTTCAGCTCGCCGGAAATCTTCTGGTTGCCTTCCTCGAGGAAGCTTTCAACCATGGCTCCCGTGATCGGCGAGTTTCCCTTTGAGCGCTGCTTCAGGATATCCTCCCATACCTTTATCTGGTTGCGGGGAATCTTGTTCGCGTTGGCGTGCGAGCAGTCGACCATCAATGACGGTTTCAAGCCGGCGGCCTCCAGCTTGCAGGCGGCGTAGGTGACCTCCGGCATCTCAAAGTTGGGTTGTTTATCGCCACCGCGCAAAACGAGATGCGTGTTGGGATTACCCGATGTGGTCACCACGGCGGTATGACCATCCTGATCGATGCCCAGAAAACTGTGCGGTATGCTGGCCGACTCAATGGCGTTGATCGCCACCTGGATGTTGCCATCGGTGGCGTTCTTGAATCCGACGGGCATGGATAGGCCGCTGGCCATTTCGCGGTGCGTCTGGGATTCGGTGGTGCGCGCTCCGATAGCCGACCAGCTAACGAGATCGGCAGTATACTGCGGAACGATCGGATCAAGGAATTCGGTAGCGATCGGCAGGCCCAGCTGAATGATGTCGAGCATCAGTTTGCGGGCGGCATGCAGGCCATGCTCCATGTCGCAGGAGTCGTCCAGATGCGGATCGTTAATGAAGCCCTTCCAGCCGATGGTCGTACGCGGTTTTTCAAAATAGACACGCATTACAATGAAGTAGCGATCCCGAACCTGTTCCGCGAGGATGGCGAGTCGTTTCGCATAATCCAGCGCTGCCACGGGATCGTGGATCGAGCAGGGTCCGATCACCAGCAGCATCCGCGGATCTTCCAGCTGAATGATCCTGCGAACGGTTTCCCGGTCGGACAACACCTTCTCAGTCAATTCCCTGCCCAGAGGGAGTTCTTCCTTCAGCTTTTCCGGCGAGATCAGTTTCTTCAGGCCGGTAATGCGCAGATCTTCAGTCAAGTGGAGTTCATTCGTCATAATGCGGGGGAATTAATCACAGTTTGGGGTGTTTTGAAAGAACTGGCTAACGTGTAATTCGCAATGCCTGCTGGAATTGAAACAACCCGTCGAATACCTGAAAAAACTATGGTTTGCACATGTTTTTCCCTAAACCGCGTTCGGGTTGATGTAACGGTCATGGTATGTCGGTATCCGCATTGGGTGAGAATGCTAGGAAACTCGGGAATTTGTCTTATTTGTTCTATTTTATAGGTAGCGCAAAACGTGCAGGAGGCGTAAATTCAGGGCATGAAGTTTAAGGGGATTATTTTTGTTGTGCTTATTTCTTTGCTTGCCTTTGCAAAGGAATCTGAAGAGCTTGTAATTCGCGTTGGCGATTCTGTGCTGGCGGTACGGAACCATCTGGGAGAACCCAATATCGAGTTTCCTCTGAACGGACAGCTTGTTCAGGACTATGGGCATTACATCATAACCTCCCGCAATGGTGTTGTAACCGCCATTAAGAAACGCGAGGACGTCAAACCCGTCGTTGATCTGACCAAGGGCGAGAAGCCACCGGCGCCATCGTTCAAAGCGCTCATGGAGAAGGCCAGGACCGGCGATGCCGAGGCCCAGTATTGTGTAGCCTACTGCTATCAGTCAGGCGAGATCATGGATAAGAACATGGATGAGGCGATTCGATGGTACACCCTGGCCGCCATGCAGGGCCATATGGCTTCGCAGCACAACCTCGGCCTCATCTATATGAAGGGCGATGGCGTGCCGCAGGACTATGAGCAGGCCTATACATGGGCAGTGCTGGCTGCGGACAATGGAAACAACGAGCTTGAAAAGCGGCTGCGTTCCCAGGTCACGGCAGACCAGAAGGCCACCGCCTTTGTCCGTTCGCAGCGGATCCGTGACGGCCTCGAGGAGTCACCTTACGGTTATCCGGACGAAACCACCGCCATCGCCAAGACTAAAGCCAAAGACGAAACGACTGCGGAATAAGCGGCCTTCAGAATGCAGGGGGCCGATCAACTGCAACGGTTGATGGAAGGAAAATGGTGGGCGATACAGAACTCGAATGGGTCTCCAATCCCTGATAACGTTGACGATGCGGAATCAGCACCCCCATATGCACCCCCACCAAACGACGCAACCTGTCAGTTACTGACAGTAATAGAGCGCTGGGGTGCTCTTTCCGAACCTCTGCGCGAAGCCGTCCTGGCCATTGTGCGGACGGTGCCGGGTAAGGAGGTGCAGGAATGAGGATTCGCTGCGCTTCCAAGCCCATCATCAAACAAGTGTTGAAGGACCTTGTTGACGACGGGAATACAAGGTTCTTGATCACGGATGATGGCGATCTGTCCATCGAAGGAGAAACGAGCGGGATCTTTCTTAGCAAAAACTTCCTGAAGGAGGTGGAGCTATGAAAAATCTCCGCGACTCAATTCCCGTTGCCGAACATGCAATGGAGTCGGTTGCTGCCGGAGAGCAGCAGGCCTGCTCGAATGCGGGGAACAGGCCGACTCGGTTTTCTTGTGGCGTCTACCCCGAGGGTATAATGGGCGTCCTTCCAGGCGACGATGCCGCTTCATGCGGCGTGGCGCCGGAAGGCGCCCCCCCTGTA
>JBNLDM010000046.1:0-4401 GCA_050304335.1 Pontiella sp. | reverse complement strand
CGGGCTTCGCGGCCGCATAGCGCAGGGCGAGTTGGAAGACTCCGGGCTCCTTCACATAGATCGTGTATTCCAGCCACTCGCCTTCGTCGGCAACCACCGCAAAGCCAGATCCTCCGTCGGTGACCGCCCGGATGTCCACCCCCTCCTCCGGACGATAGCCGCCGCGATGCGTCTTTGGACTCTTGACGTGAAAAGCGACGCCTTCTCCGCCCGTATCGAAATCCTCGAACTCCAGGCGCATCGTCCCCTTCAGCTCGTCGCCATCCCAGGTATGCGGGGTTTCCCGCGGCAGGCCGTCGTTGCCGTAGACCCCGCGCTCGGGTGGCCAGTGGCCGAAGTCGGGCGTCCACGAGAGCCCGCCTTGCTCAACACGATCCTTGAAGCTTTTCGGATCGGTGACGAATTCCGAAACGCCGGTTGGAGGAACGGTCAGAAAGGTGAGCCACGAAATGCCCATTCGCTCCAGCGAGGCCGTGAGTTCGATATCCTGGCCGCCCGCACCGCCCCACTTTCCGCCGTGGAATTCGGTCATGATGCATGGATAGCCGGCAGCCAGAATTTCCTTCACCGCAAGCGGTGTGTTGTTGTGTCCGGCATAGCCGTGGAAAGCGATGGCCGCGTTGCTCCAGACCTTTGCGGGATCAATCCCGATTTCCTTATTGAAGATCTCAATATCCTGAAGCGCCGCCTCGCCACCTTCCTTGCCTCCCAGCACAGAATAGTCAAAGAGCAGGATCGGCGTATCTGGCGCGGCGGCGCGGATTGTCTTGTAGGCGTCGATCTCCATCGAAATGGCACCCGGCGGAGTCGCGTTGGGGTTGCTGTAGGGCGGGCCCCAGGCAACCGGCTCGTTCTGTACTTCGAAAAGGACGTGCGTCTCGTTCGCGTAGCGCTCCGCGTACAACGCCCAGAAATCATGGATCCACTTCGCATTGTAGTTGCCGTTGTTCGCGCCGTTGCCGATGGTAATCACCAGATACAGGCCCAGATCGCGCGTATACTTCACGATCTTATCCACATCGTCCATATGATATCCCGGAGCCGTACTGCCCGGACTGGGATAGTTGATGTCGAAGCATTCCGCATACAGGTGAACCGCGTTGAAGCCGAGATCCTTCATCTTTGCGATTTCCGATTCGGGAGCCGCCGAAGTCCATTCGGTGGAGGTATAGGGTCCACGCAATAGTTTGCCGTTGTCGGCCACGAACGTCGTGCGCGCGGCATTGAGTTGCGGGCGGCCGCGCGGAATGGTGATGGCAGCAGATGCGGTCTCCAGCCCCCACAGCACCATGAACAACATGCAGAGTATCAGTCTCGTTGCTTGTTTTTTCATTTTATCAGCCTTTTTCGCCGGCTCCTATTTTACCGGCACCTGTACCGCCTGACCGGTGTACTTCACCACAGCATCCGGCTGTTCGGACGGATCAATGCCGACCCCGTGATCAGATGATACCCACACAACATGGAACGTCCGGGTTTTGAGCATGCCGGGGAAAGTGCCCTTGCGCTTGCCGATGACGAGCGTCTGCTGCTCTTCATTCCATTGAATCGGAATAATGGCGTGGTTGCCCTTTTCATAGTCGTAGTTGTCGCCTTCGTCCTCATACAGCGCAAAGTGCCCGTCAGCCCCGGTATAAACACGCAGCTCGATCGTATCGGACGACTTCTCACCGACGTATTGTTGTTTCGGACCGAGCGGTACGATGGAACCGGCACGGACATGCAGCGGAATCTGATCAAGCGGCGACGCGGCCTTTACGCGCTGGCCGCCGTTTAGTTTTTTTCCGGTCCAGAAGTCAATCCAGCCTGCTTCGTTTTGCGGCAGGTAGACGTCCCACTCCTTCACGCCCGGCTCCAGCACCGGAGAGACAAGGAATGCGGGACCGAACATATATTCATAGCTTTGCGTCAGGGCCGTTTCATCGCCGGCAAAATCCATCACCAGCGGGCGCATGAGGGTTGTGCCCTCGAACGTCATGCGGGCGGCTTCGCTGTAGATGTACGGAAAGAGGCGGTAGCGAAGATCAAGATAGCGTTTGGCCTCCTGCTCGACTTCCGCGCCATAGCGCCAGAATTCCGTATCGGTCTGGTAGCCGTGAACGCGCTGCAGCGGGCAGAACGTGGAATACTGGAACCAGCGGATAAACCGTTCATGGAAGCCCTTGTCCTGGTATTGTCCGCCGCCGGGCCGGAAGAAGCCGCCGGTATCGGTCGTCCAGTACGGAAGGCCCGCGGCGACAAAGTTCAGGCCCGCCGGAACCTGCCGGCGCAGGGTTTCCCAGCTGTTACCAATATCCCCCGACCACGTCGCAGCCGCATAGCGCTGCTGGCCGAGGAAGGCTGAACGGGTCAGTATGAAAACTCGTTGGTCAGGCCGACCATGGCGCTGCCCTTCATAGACGGTCTTCGTGACGAAGAGCGGATAGACCAGGCGCATCTTTTCGCCGGGACCGACATGCGTCTTGCGTCCGACCAGATCGTCGTTTTCCGGTTCGGTGGCATCCTGCCACCATGCATCGATCCCCAGCGACAGCAGTTTTTCACTGAAGTTTTTCCAATAGAATGCGGCGGCATCGGGATTGAAGAAATCGACCCACTGGGTGCCGGGAATGTAATAGCCCTTCTCTGCAAACGCCCGGCCCACTTCGGAATTCGGATCAATCTTCGACCAGACCGAGAGCATCAGGCGGGCATTCATTGCATGCAGTTCCTCGACCATCTCAGCAGGATCGGGATATTGATCTTCATCGAAGCGCATGGCATTCCAGCCATACTTCCCCCAATACTGCCAATCCTGCACCATGACATCCATGGGTAGCTTGCGCTGGCGAAATTCACGCGCGTTTTCCAGCAACTGTTGCTGGGAACTGAAGCGTTCCCGGCAATGGATGTACCCGAAGATCCAGTCCGGAAGCAACGTGGCAGCACCCGTCAGATCGCGGTAGGCTCCGATCGCCTCGTCGCCCGTTCCGGCAAAAAAGACATAGTCCAGCGCATCGGCCACCGGGGACCGAAGAACGGTGGTATCCTGTTCCGAGCGGAAGAAAACCGACGGCTTGTCGTTCCGTTCCCCCCGAACCGTAATCGTATGGGTGCCGGCGGAGAGATCCATCTTCCAGCTGGTAGTAGGAGGCAACCATAAATTCCTGAAATCAAAGAGCGTTTCCCCGTCGATCTCGATGTGCCACCGGTTCGCCATGCTGCGGCCGACATCCAACAGGAAGGCGTAGCTCCCCGCCTTATCCACGATGAAGTTGCCGCCGAATACGCCCTGCTGGCGGGTCTCCTGACGGGTCCCTTCGGTCGTGGTAACATCCACCGTCTCGGCATCGCCGTTGGCTTCGCCGGGCGAAAGATCGATCCGGTTGTCGGCCGGATTCAGATCCACCAGCCCATAATTATGCCACAGCAATGCATAGCCCTTGCTGGAGAGAAAAAACGGTACCGCGATCTGGGAATTCACCTGGGTCAGCCGGCGCGGCAATCCACGCAGGTTGAACTCGCCATCCTGGAACTGGCCGGAGCCGAACAGATATTCATCCGGAGGGGAAACGAAGGTCTGTTCCACCGCCAGCGTCGGCTCGCCATGCAGGATCGACCGCCTCACCGTCCTACCGCCCCCCACCGGCTCCTGCAGCAGCACATTGCCTTCCGCATCCAGAAACGTTATGCGGCCGGACTTCCTATCGACTGCTACGGTCATTTTATCGGTTGAAACCGTGACGGCATCCTCCTGTTCGTTGAACTTGAACGGAACGGGCCTGGTTTCCTGCAGCACCAGGCTGTCCAGGTCCGGCAACGCCTTCTCCGGCGTGTACAGCACCCGCACCGCCCGATCCGAGCAAAGCTGCAGCCGCAGGAGTCCGGATTCCATCCTGCAGGTCACCCCGTATGCATCCCGGGCCGCCTCCTTCAGCAGAACCGGAGCGGCCAAGGTTACGTTAATCATGACGCCCCAGATAAACAGAGAGAAAACCAAACGTATCATGAACAACAGCCTTCCCGTGTTTCGCCGACTCTTGATCTGGAATGACTGCTTCATTCTTGCTCCTCTGTTCTTTTGCACGCTGCTATTTTCAAACACGGCGTCGTGACAACTGATCCGGGCCTGAAACAGCCCCGATTACTATAGGCGCCGTTCGAGTATTTTTCCGGCCAAGAAATAGTGTCGCTCTCTTCCGCATTGGGCTGATAAAGAAACAGGCTGTTTCCTTGTTTAAAGAAACAGCCCGTTCCTGCTGCGTATTCCGACTTAGAAGCTTATTTCACAAGCGTGAGCTTCACGAACACCACTCCGTGCGGGGCGACCTTGGATTCAAATTTGCCCTGGAATTCGCCCAGGTCCTTCTGCCGCCAGAGGTCGCGCACGACATATTTTTCCCCGCCGTTCGCTGTCGGAAG
>JBNLDM010000045.1:0-14050 GCA_050304335.1 Pontiella sp. | reverse complement strand
TGGCGGAACCGGCATGGCGCAGGCGCTCGGATTTCGCTTTCTCGATGCCTCCGGAACCGAGATTGCAGAGCGCGGTGGCTGTATCCTTTCGCGGGTTTGCTCCGTTGATGGGGCCAAGGTCTGCCCGGCGCTTGGTAGTGCCACCATTCGCGTGGCGTGCGATGTCACTAATCCGCTTACCGGTCCGAATGGGGCGGCCGCGGTATTCGGCCCACAAAAGGGCGCCACCCTGGAAATGGTCGGCCAGCTGGATGCGGGATTGGCAAACCTGCGGTCTGTGATCGGTCTGGCCGAAGCGCCCGGCGATGGCGCCGCTGGTGGGTTGGGATACGGACTGCGGGCATTTTGCAAAGCAGATATCGTCCCGGGGGCGCTGTTGATTGCGGAAGCGGTAGGTCTGCAGGATGCGCTAGATGGAGCGGATCTGTTGATCACCGGAGAGGGACGAACCGATGGGCAGACGGCATCGGGAAAGCTATGCGCTGTGGTGGCCGGTCTGGCTCGGGAACGCGGTGTAAAAACCCTGCTGTTGTCCGGCGCGTTGCAAGGGGAGCCCGATGCTTTTCTGGAGTGCTTCGACTATGCCTTCAGCATTTCATCTGGCCATTCTTCCCTGTCGGAATGCATCCGCCATGCCCCGCAGGATCTGGCCTTTTCGGTCCGCAGTATCATGCGGCTGGTTTCAGCACGCTGAATAAACCAGTTTCCCGCCGCACGTGCGGCAGACGAGGCGGCGGTTGCGACGGTGGGCGGTATGGCTCCAGCAATGGTTCTCGCAGCGTACCTTCCATTTCGGGGCGGAGAATTCAAGCCGATGGGTGCGCTCGCCGGTACAGCCGATTTCAACGGCTTTGGCTTTCCAGACCGCGTCGTGGTTGTGCTTCTTGCCGACCAGGGCATGGGCGATTTCGTGAAGGATGGTGTCGCGGATATCCTGATCGCTGCCGGTTAGGGCCAGGTGTATGGATAGGGAAATGGTCTTGTTGTGGTAGCTGCAACAGCCGGCGCGACGGGTGGCATGGTCAAACCGGAACGACCATTTTCGGAGTCCGTGTTCAGCCATCAATCGCGTTGCCTCCTGCTCGATATCGATGATCCGCTGGATGCGTTCCGCCGTATCCGGTGCGACGGGGGAAAGCAACTCGTAGGGAACCTCGTATTCGGCATGGTCCACGTTGACTACGGCGCGCTTGGGGTTGGTGCGCACGACGGTTCCTTCCAGACGGTTTCGGCGATGTGTGAACCGTACCGCGTCCTGCACTGCAATGCGGGCGCGCAGCTGGTCTTCGCGGCTGGGCATCAGGGGTTCTCGGCAATGGCAATCCGGTCATGGCCGGCGAGGTCGTGTTTAATCTGGATGTTGATGTAGCCCAGATGCTCGAGCCCTTGCCGGACCATCTCGCCCTGATCGAAACCGAATTCCAGGAAAAGCAGGCCGCCGGGCAGCAGGACATAGCGGGCCTGTGTGGCCAGCTGGATAATCTGTTCCATGCCGCTGGGGCCGCTGTCCAAAGCGGATCGGGGTTCGTAATCCCTGACGGAGGCCGACAACGCTTTCCAATCGTTCGTGGCGATATAGGGCAGGTTGGCCACGACGGCATCCGCGCTTCTTTCGGCAAATCCGTCGAGCAGGTCGTTGTTCAACCAGAGCACCCGTGCGTCCAGCCCGTTCAGCCGCGCGTTTTCCCTGGCAAGGTCAAGGGCCTCGGGCGAGAGATCGACGGCCTTGAAATTGGCGTCGGCCCGCTGTGCGGCCAAGGTAAGCACAATGCATCCCGTACCCGTACCGACATCCACGATGGTTGCAGGACCGCGGTCCCAGACCTTCGAACTCAACACTTCCTCGACCAGCAGTTCCGTCTCGGGCCGTGGAATGAGCGCGCGGGGATCGCATTTGATATGCAGTCCCCAGAAATCGACCGACCCCACCACATATTGCAAGGGTTCGCCGCTTTCGATGCGTTCCGCCAGCGGTTCGATGCGCTTGATGATTTCCAGCTGTTCAGCGGAGGTCGCCTGTTGCGGTACGGCGGTGCCGGTATAGATCTCCAGCGGCTTGCAATCGAAGATGTACGCCAGCAGTTCCTCGGCCACGCGCCTGGCGTTGTCCACACCCGCCGCCGCAAAACGGAACTCCAATGATTCGATTAGCTGGTCAATATCCATGATAGGTGCGTGTTTCTACATATTGTTTGACAAAATAATTAGGGACAAAATGATTAGTGACGCATTGATTCGTGGCTCGATTATTTCCTTTATGCGTGCCTCACTTGGCCAACTGTCCTGCTGGCTGGAATTATGCTGTCCATAATTATTTTGTCTAATCCCCATCCGTGTTGCAGCACTTCCTCAAGCCCGGAACTTCAAACTACTTATAATTCCGCGGTTCGACGCCCAGGTTCTTGATGCGGTAGTTGATGATACGCTGGGTGGTTTCGAGGTAGCGCGCCACGGCGGCCGCGTTTCCCCGGTATTTCTTGAGGGCATCGATAATGATTTCCCGCTCGTAGGCCTCGACCATCTGCTTGAGGTTGGCTCCGTTTTCCGGCAGCAGGTTGGTATGCGTGCCCTCGCTGGTTTGCAGGGACGGCGGCAGGTTGAAGCCGTGGATAACGCCGTCGGACGAGGTCAGGACCGCGCGTTCCAGGCAGTTTTCCAGTTCGCGTACGTTGCCGGGCCAGTGGTAGGCCATCATCATGTTGATGGCGGACGTCGAGATCCGCTTCATGTCCTTGCCGTACATATTGCCATACTTCTGCAGGAAGTGGTCTGCGAGCAGCATGATGTCTGATTTGCGCTCGCGCAACGGGGGCAGCAGGATGGGAAAGACGTTGAGCCGGTAGTAGAGGTCCTCGCGGAAGGTCTGGTTGGCAATCCCTTCCTCGAGGTTGCGGCTGGTGGCCGCCACCACGCGGACGTTGACCTGGATCGGGTCGTTCCCGCCGACGCGTTCGAAGGTTTTTTCCTGGAGGACGCGCAACAGGCGAACCTGTACTGCGGGCGAAATATCGCCGATTTCATCCAGGAATATGGTGCCGCCGTTGGCGAGTTCGAAGCGACCCTTGCGCTGTTGGGCGGCCCCGGTAAAGGCACCTTTCTCATGGCCGAACAATTCGCTTTCAATCAGGTTTTCCGGCAGGGCCGCGCAATTGACGCTGACAAAGGCATTGTTCTTGCGCGGGCTGTTGAAATGGATCGCCCGGGCCACCAGTTCCTTACCCGTGCCGGACTCCCCGCGGACCAGTACGGTGGCCGCGCTGTTGGCAACCTGCACGATCTGTTCGTAGACGCTGCGCATGGAGTTGCAGTTGCCCACCATGTTGTCGATGCTGTAGCGGTCGCCCAGCTGGCGGCGCAGCATTTCGTTTTCGGATTCGAGGGCGTGGCGCTCTTCGATTTCCTCGCGGATCGTGGAGACCGCCGACGCCAGAATCTGGGCCACATGTTCGAGGAAGAGGGCGTAGCCCTTGAGCTCCGCTTCCTCGCAGGTGGGCAGGTCGATGCTCATCGTTCCGATGACTTCCTTGTGGTGGATGATCGGAACGCAGATAAAGGCTACCTTCTGGTCGCTGCGCGCCTTGGTTCGGTTCAGGAAGTCGGGCGATTCGCTGATATCGGGGACAATGAAGGGCTTGCCCGTCTGTCCGACGCTTCCGGTCACCCCTTCGCCCAGCTTGTACTGTCCGCGCCGCATTTCGCTGCTCGACAGCCCGCTGGACGCTTCAATATTGAGGATGTCGGTTCCAGGCTTGCGCAGGGTCAACGTGCCGCGCAACAGCCCCATGTCGTTCGACATGATTTGCAGCACCTCGTTTAGCAGGTCCGAAATGTTGTGCTGGCGGGCCGATATGGTCTGCGAAATCTTGTATAGAACGCCTAGTTCCTTGTTTTCCTGTGTCATTGTTTCACCCTCTGTTTCTATTGCTGTAGCAAATATGCGTACGAGCTACAAATGTGTACCTATTGATTAGGGGTGACACAAGTATGCTTTTCAATATTCGGCGGGTGTGGACTATACCGCCGGCTTATTTGTAGTCGGGCTTGTGTTTGAGCGTTTTGTAGTGATCCGCCCAGTAGTCGAGTAAATCCATGTTGCGGTTGTGGGCTTTTGAGGAAAACTTGAAGTAGAGGAAAGCATCCAGAAAGCCCTTGCTGTGGAGGAATCGTTGGGGGCGAGGTCCCTTGGTTTTGGTAAACCGGGGCTGGTTGCCCATGATGTCAGATACCTGATAGATCACCTGCTTGGGGACGCGAACGTTTTCGCACATTCCCTTCAGGTGCTGCTGGACCGATTGACGACAGGCGTCGTGGGCCGGCATGCCTTCGCGCACGAGCTGTTCGGCGAGAAACTCATGGTATTCGCCAAAAATCAGGGCAAAGAGCAAAGCGGGATGAACCTGAAGGCCTGCCTTGCGCCAGCGGTCCATCTGGTCAAGCGTGAGGATGACCCAGTCGTGGCGCGCCTTGTCCTCGTCGATCCAGTGGGAAAAATCGTGAAACATCGGGTGTAGCAGATCGCTCCGCTCGAGCCACGTGAACACATCGCGCGCATGCCCGCAGAAAAACAGCTTCTGCACCTCTTCATACATGCGGGAGGGGGAGGCGTTGGCCAGGATATCCTTGTTGCGGCAGATGGAGTCGTAGGCCGCCGGTTCAATATCGAATCCCAGCGTGCCGGCAAAGCGGGCCGCGCGGATCATGCGCACCGGATCTTCTGCAAAGCGCTTGTCCGGGTCGCCGATGACGCGGATCACCCGTGCTTCAAGATCCTGCAGGCCGCCGGCATAGTCGATGACTGAAAAATCGGCAATGTTGTAGAACAGGGCGTTGATGGTAAAATCCCGGCGAAGCGCATCCTGCTCGGGTGTGCCGAAGATATTGTCGCGCGTGACCATTCCGTTTTCGCCGGTCCGGAAGGTGTTTTCGCAATGGTCGCCGTTTTCCTCCTCGGGCACGGGGGCGCGGAAGGTGGAGGTCTCGATGATTTCGCCGCGGAATAGAATATGGGCCAGCCGGAACCGGCGGCCAACGAGGCGGCAGTTGCGGAACAGCTTGCGGAGTTCTTCCGGCGTGGCGTTGGTTGCCACATCGAAGTCCTTGGGGTTCCGTGCGAGGAGCAGGTCCCGTACCCCGCCGCCGGCGAGGTAGGCGGTATAGCCGTTGTCCTTCAGGTGGTACAGCACTTTTACCGCGGCCGAACTAATGTTCTTGCGGCTAATGTTGTGTTCGGCTCTCTTGACGATAACTGGTTCCATAATCGGTACAGGATATTCACATGGACGGGCCGAAAAAAAGAAAAACCTTCCGTTGATGGAAGGTTTTCCAACAGGCTTGAATCCGGCCGTTAGCTATCAAGGTGTTCTTCAATCCATTTCAAAATGACATCTACAACGATATCCACCTCGTCCGCGGTGAGTTCGCGCCCCTTTTCGATGCCGAAGAATTCCTCCAGGCTGGTTCGGTCGTTGCAGCCGCAGGCATGCTGGGCAATGAACACCGGATGGCCCTTGGTCGGGGTTTGGCGGCCGTCGTTTTTCGGGTTGGCCGGCGCCAGGCGCTTGTTGACAAAGTCGGTGGCGTGCAGGCGGAGGATGTCCATGCCCCGGGAGGTGACATACTCCTGCTCCGGCTCTCCAAGCGCAAACTTTTCCAGACGACCGTCGTCGCCCAGCTTCTTCTTCAATGATTTCCAATCCTTATCCGCGATCTGTGTCACAATGGGCCCTCTCTGTTCTCTCGACCTAACTGCTACAGCATAAATGAGCTGGGCTACGGACGCAAGGGCGCTCTAATAATAAATACTATTATTCGGAGTGTTTGGGCGGCGTGGGGGTGCCGCTTGCGCGAGGTCCGGGTCTCGTCTTGCAGGATGTATTGGCCGGCCGCCAGCGAGGGGAGTGCGAAGGAATGTTCAGAGCGTTTTCATCCAGCCGACGAGGTTGGTGTGCTTCCAGCCTTGTTGTCGATAAAAGCAGAGCGCCGGTCCGTTGTCCTTGTCCGCGCCGAGTTGAAGGCGGCCTAGCCCCTGGGCCGTGGCCCATTCTTCGACGGTGCGCATCAGGGCCGATCCCAATCCCGTGCCGCGATGCTCCACGTCGATAATGACATCCTCGACGATGCCGACTTCCATGCCCATCGAGGTAGAGATAATCACCTGGGTCGTGCACATGCCCACCACTTCCCGATCCGCTTCCGCCACAAACACCATCGCCGAAGGGCGCTCGATCAGCAGTTCCAGGCCCTGTGCCTGCTTTTCATAATCCGGTGTGAAATCCTTCTCGATGGCAAAGAGTTGGTGCAGGAGTTCGGCCATTGCAGGAATGTCGGCTTTGGTTGCGGATCGGATTTCCATGGTTCATCCAGTCTGGGGTTGAAGGTTCAGGTCGGCGGTCTAGCTCTTGCGCCGCCTCCGTTTTTTGAAGAGGGTTTCATAGTCGATATCAAGGTTCTGGATCTTGTAGCGGACCATGCGTTCCGTGATGCCCAGCTCGCGCGCGGCGGCGCTGATGGTGCCGTTTTGGCGTTTGAGGGAATCGACGATCAAATCGCGTTCGAGCATGGCGACGCGGGCCTTGAGCGTATGTTTGTTGTTGCCGGTTGCGGAGATGGCCACCGGGGTTTGTAGGGTGGGGGGCAGGTCGTGTCCGTGGACCACGCCGTCCTCCTTGCCCATCAGTACGGCATACTCGATGGTGTTTTCGAGTTCCCGCACGTTGCCGGGCCAATGGTACGCCATCAGCATATTGATGGCCGGCGTGCTGATGCGCCGGATTTCCGCGTCCATCTGCGTGGCGTATTTCTTCAGGAAAAAATTGGTCAGCAACAGGATGTCGTCCTTGCGCGAACGCAGCGGGGGGAGGTGGATCGGGAAAACATTGATCCGGTAGAACAGATCCTGGCGGAAACGGTTGTCGAGGATTGCGGCTTCAAGATCGGCATTGGTGGCGGTAATGATCCGGACGTTGGCGCTCCGCTGCTCGTTGCTGCCGACGCGTTCGTACGTGCGTTCCTGCAGGACGCGCAGCAACTTGACCTGCATGGCCGGGGAAAAGTCGCCGATTTCATCCAGGAAGAGTGTGCCGCCCTCGGCCTCCTGCACGCGGCCGATCCGCGTCTGCAGCGCCCCGGTAAAGGCGCCTTTTTCGTGTCCGAACAATTCGCTTTCCAGCAGGTTCTCATTCAGCGCCGCGCAGTTTACCTTCACAAACGGTTTCTTTGCCCGGTTGCTGCTGTAGTGGATGGCCGATGCCACCAACTCCTTGCCGGTCCCCGACTCGCCGCGGATCAGGACGGTCGTATCGGAGACGGCCACCTGGTGGATGCGCGTATAGACTTCGTGCATCAGGTTGGAGTTGCCGATCATGTTTTCCGGCTGGAACTTGGCCATCATCGCTTCGCGCAACCGCAGGTTTTCCGATTCCAGCGCCTGGCGCTCCATGCGGGCGATACGGCGGGCGCTGACGTCGTTGGCGATGATGGTGGAGACGATCGAAAGAAAGCGCTGCAGTTCCTTGAGCGCCGGCATGCCGCGGGCCGGGCAGTCGGCCGACAGGGTGCCGACCGTTTCGTTCTCCAGCATGATCGGCACGCAGATAAAGCTCAGCGGTTCATCGGAGCGGTTGTGCAACCGCCCCTTGAACTTGGGTTCTTCGGCCACCAGCGGAACGATCCTCGGCTGCCCTGTCGCCAGCACGTTGCCGGTAATGCCTTCGCCGCGGCGATAGGCTTTGCCTTCGGCCTGCTGGATGCGTTGGTCCTTGACCGCCTCCACGCGCAATTCGCGTCCATCGATGGTCAGCAGCATGATGGTGACGCGCTGAATATCGTGGCTGCACTCAAGCACATCGATTATTTCGAGGAAAACCTCTTCTTGTTTCGATTTGCGGGAGAGGGTGCGGGCAATTTGCGCCAGCGTTTCGAGTTCGTTGATATGCCGGGCATCACACAGCTTGGGGTCATCATACTTACAATTTGGCATCGGCTATTCATGGTTTTAATGATCTTGAATACAATTATGTTCTAAAATGCATGCATCCGACATGCATGTGCGCATAGATGCATTAAGCGTACCAAATCGTAGGTGCGGCCTTTGGGGGCCGTTTCCCGTCGCCGGTCTACGAACAGGTGCAGGTGTAGGTGGTTGCCTGCTCTTCAATGACGGGGTGGTCCAGGTTGTAGTTAACCGTAAGCAGGGGAATCCGTTCGCCGTTATGATCGATGAATATCCTTCGACTGCTGACGTGTGCGACAAGCTGGCGAGACCCGCAGTGCGGGCAGATGCGCGGTTTCGGATCATTCATAATAGAAATACTTCAGTTCTCTTGGTCCGACAGGACGTTTGGTTTTCAGGGTGTGGTTCTTGATGCGGTTCAATAGCCAGCCCAGCGGCTCGGAGCCTGGGTTGATGTTAAGCTGGTTCAAGGCGTGGCGCAGGGCGGCTTCGCCGGAATGGATGCCGAGCACGACGCGCGTGGAATCGGTCCGTCCAATGTCGGACGCGGAAAAAGGTTCGTAGGCGCTGCGATGGTTCAGGATGGCATGCACATGGATACCCGACTCGTGGCTGAACACGTTCCTTCCGATAATGGGCGCGCACACGGGAGGATTGATTCCGGCGGCCGCGAGCACGAGATCGCACAACGGGGCCAGTTTCTGCGTCCGCATGCCCAGGGAAGGAACCGCCATGGCAACCTGCTCCAGCGCCGCATTGCCGGCGCGTTCGCCGATTCCGGCCACCGTAACGTCGGCCGACATTGCTCCGCCTTCGAATGCGGCGAGCGTGTTGGCCGTTGCCATACCCAGATCATTATGCGCGTGAAAGGCCAGCTCCAGATCCGGAACAGTGGTTTTGAGTTCGCGGAACAGTGCGACCGTCTGGAACGGATTCATCACGCCCACGGTATCGGCAATCCGCAGCCGATGCCCGCCGAGTTCATGGACCCGCTGTGCAAACGCCATCAGCAATGCGCGGTCGGCCCGCGCCGAATCCTGTGCGCCGACCGATACAAATGGGAATCGTTTCAAGGCCTCCGGCAGGATGCGTTCGAGTGTGTTGAAGACCCAGGTCGCATCCTTGCCCAGCGCTCGGAAATGGTGATCGGAAATCGGAAAGGAGAGATGAACCGAATCCAATCCGGCGGCTTCGGCAGCATGGAGGTCGGCCATCGCCGCGCGGCACCAACCCGTGGTGCGGCAGGGTAGGTCGAGCGCGATGATCGCCGCGATATCCTCCTGCTCGGTCGGACCCATCACGGGAATGCCGGCTTCGATCTCGCCGACGCCAACCTCCGCCAGCGCAATGGCGATCTTCAGCTTTTCCTCGCGCGTGAATACGGTGCCCGGCATCTGCTCGCCATCGCGCAAGGTGGTATCGATTAAATAGGGCGTTTTCATGCCCGGTGCCAATGCACGGGGTGTGCCATCGGCGATGCGCCATGGTGTATTGCGGTTGCAAGTTGCTGGTTAATAGTCGTTAAGGCCTTTCGTGAGGTGTGACGATTGAGGCGTGAAGTGTGACGGCTATTCGGAAATAAATGTCGGGCAGCGTGGACGCAGCAATCGGCGTGTTACCGAAAGGTTGAAAGCCCAACGAATTGCGAAAAAGTGCGACATTTATTTCCGGGCCCCGATGCGTGGGAAAGAAATGTCTGTGGTTTGATGAGCGAAGCGCCTTGGAGTACGGCATCGGACTTCGGAGAGCTCAGTCGAGCCGTGATACCGTTTAGCCACACCATTGAGACGAACAGGATAAATTGCGCACAAAAATCACAAGAAAAGGGGGCCATTGTTAAAATATCGGACCGCTTGTCGGCCATCTTGTCCGCCGACGCGAAGCGAGGTTTGAGTCAGCGAAAACAATGACCGAAGGGAATGGCAACCTTCAGCAAAGGTGGAAGCCTCTGGCGACGGCTGGACCAGTTTCCCGGATCAGGCGGATCCGCGGTCTCGTTTCGTAAACAGTTTTCCAACGTGTTGAAAACACCGCCGGGGCGCTATCGCAAGGAGTTCCTGGGGAAATAAAACAGAGGCGCCCGGCGGATGCCGGAGCGCCTCTTACGTTTTGTTGTGAGGCTTTCTATTCGGAGAGCTGGACGCCCATGCGGTAGAAGCTTTTGGTTTCGGCAGCATGTACGGTGTCGGTCCAGCTGTTTTGCGGATAGACGAGGTTGGATACGGTCGCGGATGGGAATCCGTTGGTCAGCTCGTTGTTCCAGTAGACGCTGTAGGTGCGGCCGGTGACGGCGCTCCAGTTGACGACAAAGCCGGTGGGATTCGTGATGGAGAGGGAGGCGGCGAAGAAGGATGTGCTGTTGGTGGGATCCATTCCGGCAATGTATTCCTCAAAGTTGCTCTGTCCGTCGCCGTCGCTGTCTGCCCCTGCGACGGCGTTGGTGGGATTAAGGAAGTAGCGCAGTTCCCATTCATCGGGAAGTCCGTCGTCGTCGGCATCCGTGTCGGGAATTTCAACGAGCTGTAGGGCTGCTAAATTTCCCTCGCTTCCGACATTGCCTGTAAAGCTCAGGGTATATGTGTTGCTTCCGGTCAGTCCGGAAAATTTTGTCCAGTATTCGCCCATGGTATTGAAGTCCGGGATCCATGCGGTGGATGTCGTATTGGTTGTGCTGCCGAGAATAAATTTTGTATCCCGGCCGACAACATAGAGATCATAGACTTTTGCGGGATCCAGTCCGCCCAGCACCGCGCTTCTTGTCCCTCCGCCGCCCGCGTGCAGGTATCCGTTGATAATCGGGAACGGGTCGTTACCGTACCACGAGTCCGTAGCTTCAGGGAATGTCAGGGAAACCGAGGAGGCGACTCCACCCGAATTCGGCAGGTGGTTGTGCACGGTGCCTGCGGTCTGGTCAGAAAATGCGCTCCAGGTTGAGCCGGTATAACTGGCCGGAGAGACCCCTGCCGCATAGCTTGTGCCGTTCATTGTGGACGGTTTCTGGGAATTGTAGAAATCTACATTAATCACTCCTATGAAAACCTGCAGAACCGTGACGTGGCGTTGGACCTCGGTGGCGGCATTGCCGACGCTATCGGTGGCATTGTAGGTGATGGTGAAGGCCCCGGCGGAGGCCGTACTTACGGTGTCGCCGCCGACTACAACTGAAACACTGGCGTCGAGATTGTCGGTGGCAGTGGCTCCCGGATCACTCCAGGTCTCGCCGACGGCCAATTGGATGGTGGCCGCTCCGTTGAGTGTGATCACCGGGGCGGTTTGATCGATGAGCACGCTGCCGGAGGGAGGCGTGCCGTCAATGGCGTTGGCCGCTCCATCGGTAATGCCCGTTCCGCTGCTTTTCAGGCTTACCTGAAGGGTTCCATCGCCGACGATGGAAGGAACGGTCAGGGTGTAGTTTGTTCCACTGCCGGAAAGGATCGGGGTTCCGGTGGTTCCGCCGGGGAACGATACATTGAAATCGCCCGCATCCACGCCGCTTACGTCTTCGCTGAAGACCAGGTTGAAGGAAACCGACGTTGCATTGGTTGGGCTGCCGCCCTGCAGGTCGAAGGTGTCGAGCGTGGGCGGAGTGGCGTCCAGCGAAGGATCGGTTTCTTCGGCGGCAAAGGCGGAAGGGGAAAAGCTGTTATCCACCGCCTGCACGCTCCAGTAGATCTTGTCGGTGATGCCATCGATGGTCCAGGAGGTGTTGGGGCCGACGTTGCCGCTCTCGGCGACCAGACGGCTGCCGTCACCAGCGGCCATCGCGGTCATGATTTCGTTACCGCCGGGTGTGGTACCAACCCGCAGGTTGTAGGTCAGTCCGGCTGCCGGGGTTTCACTATCGCTGGAGGCATCCCAACTGAAGGTCATGGCGCTGCCATTGACCGTGGTGGCCAGATTAGTCGGTACCGAAGGCGCGGTGTTGATCTTCTTGCTGCCGTTTTCAAACAGCTTGACCTTATTGCCTTCCCCGTTGAAGGTTGCCGCGACAAGGAGATCCAGGTCGCCATCCTGATCATAGTCACCCCACTGCAAAGCGCCGAGATAGGCCCCATCTAACAGGCCAAGATCAGTGACCTCGACGAAGGTGTCGGAACCCAAATTGCGATAGAGCGCAGTCTTTCTTGCGGAGTCGTCCGTCTGTCCGGCCACAATCAGGTCGAGCGCGCCATCGTTGTCGAAATCACCCCATGTGATGTTTCCGGCGTAGAGTCCGGGGATGCTGGTTGACACCTCGACAAAGCTGCTGCCGTCATACTTGAACAGATGAAACTCGTTTTCAGGGCCAGTATTGACGATTCGTCCCATCTGGGCCACATCCAGATCGCCATCGCCGTCGTAGTCGCCCCAGGCGGCGGTAGACAGTCCATGTGCTACCAGGGTCTGGAATTCAGTAAAGCTGCCGCCATTGTTTTGATAGACCCTGGTGATTCCAACACCCGAACCGGAGGAACCTGATAGCAGGATATCCAGATCGCCATCGCCATCGAAATCGCCCCAGGCAACTTTGCCGTAAAGCCCGACGCCGGTTAAGGTGGCGCCAATGTCGGTAAAACTGCCGTTGTCGTTGCGATAGATGGTGGATAGATAACTACCGCTAATACCTGCAGCCAGCAGATCAAGATCGCCATCGTTATCATAATCGCCCCAGTCGAATAAGGCGGCTGTCAGACCGGTCAGTCCCGCACCGATGTCGACAAAGCTGCCATTGTCATTGCGATAAACCTTGGTACCAGAGCTACCTGCGATAACAAAATCCAGGTCGCCATCGTTGTCGTAATCACCCCATTTCATTCCCGGATCACTGCCCGCGACAATGGTTGCGCCAATATCGTTGAACACGCCGTTATCGTTGCGCATAACGCCGGCATAATTGCTGTATGTCGATGAGTCATATCCGGCAAGCAGCAGGTCGAGATCGCCATCACCGTCGTAATCTCCCCAGTCACCTGCGGCAGTGGAGAGAGCCGGCAGGTTAGCAGAAGTGTTTTCGGCAATTCGCATATTGCGGTAGATTCGGGTGACGTATCGGGGTGAATAGCCCAGAGCCTGTTGCCCGGTTATCACCAGATCAAGATAACCGTCGCCATCAAAATCACCAGTATCCATCGCCCCCGACATATCAACAATACCGTCATAAATCTCGCTGAATGTACCGTTGTCGTTGCGAAAGATCTGGGTTTTGGAATCGGCAATAGAGAGTAATGAAACATGCGTCGAGATCAGGTCGAGGTCGCCGTCGTTGTCGATATCACCCCATTTGATATCACTGTCACGATTGGGGAGCGTGGCGGAGATGTCTGTGAAGGTGCCGCTATCATTGCGGTAGATGGCGGTGTGCTCCGAATTGTTCGAGACCAGCTTTCCGGAAATCACCAGATCAAGGTCGTTATCATTGTCGTAATCACCCCAGGCAACATGTGTTTTTTTATATATGGCATGACCGTAGTAGGGGGGCAGGCTGGCGTTGATATTGGTAAAGGTGTCATTGCCATCATTACGGTAGATTTCGGCAGCCCCTGCCGAACCACCGACCAGTACGATGTCGCTGTCGCCATCGTTATCATAGTCACCCCAGGCAACCCGGCCACTGCCCAGCGCAGTCAGGGAAACCGCAGGTTCAGCGTATAAGAGATCAAAAAAGGTCCCGTCGTCGTTGCGATAGATCCGGGTGACCGGGGCGCTGCTGTTGTCACTGGTTCCGGTTAAGACAATATCCAGGTCGTTGTCGTTGTCGTAATCCGCCCAGGTGGCGTTGCCGTGTTTAACGTTGTAAAGGAGGGCACTGATATCGGTGAAAACGCCGTTATCGTTACGGTAGATAGCGGTTTTGGGCGCCCCGCCAACCTCGCCGGTGACCAACAGATCAAGGTCGTTATCGTTGTCAAAATCGCCCCATTCCATCGAGCCATAACTATAGGCCGGCAGACCGGCATTGATGTCGGCATAGCTGTTGTCGCCGTTATTCTGATAGATCAGGGTTTGCTCGGCGCCCCCTCCTGCACTGGTCATGATGGCCAGATCGAGGTCGCCGTCATTGTCGTAATCTCCCCACGCCACATCACCGGCGGCGATCCACCCATCTGAACTCTGAAGATT
>JBNLDM010000044.1:0-4298 GCA_050304335.1 Pontiella sp. | reverse complement strand
ATCGTAGAACGTAGAGACATAGCCCGGGCCGATCCAGTCGCGCTCCTGTTTTTCGACGTTGCGCATGTAGAGCCAGCCGTGTTCAGCGAACTGGTTGTAATGCTCGATGCCGACGTAGAACTTGGGCCAGACCGAAATCATAATGTGCGTATCCAGCTCGTCGTGCAGTTCCTTCGTCATGCCTTCCGGATCGGGGAAGCGTGCGGCCTCGAAATCGTGGGAGCCCCACTGCTCCTCGGGCCAGTAGTTCCAGTCCTGCACGATGTTGTCGAGCGGAATCTGGCGCTTGCGGAATTCCTTGACCACGTCTAGCAGTTCCTGCTGGGTCTTGTAGCGCTCGCGGCACTGCCACAGGCCCATGGCCCATTTCGGCATCATCGGCGCCGTTCCCGTCAGGGCGCGGTAGCCGGAAATGATTTCATCGGCGTTGTTGCCCTGAATCACATAATAGTCGATCTCGTCGCCGACCTCGGACCAGAGCGACATCGTGCCGTCCGGATCGACTGACGGCCCGCGATGGTTCAGCCCGAGGTAGCCGCGGTCCTTCATGCCGGGGCCGCCGTTTTTCGGAGTCCATTCGAGCTTGATGGAATAGCGCTTGCCCGCCTCCATCGGAAGCCGCACCAGCCGCTCCCACGGACACCACTCCTGCCGCCATGAATCGACCACCAGCTTACCGTCGATCCAAAGCTTTGCATAGCTGGAGAAATATAACCGGAGCGTGTGCAACCCGGCGGTGCCGGATTCGATCGTGCCGCTCCAGCGGATGCTGGCCGGCCCCTGCGCAAACCCTTCCGGATATTTTCCCAGATCCTGGATGCTCTCGTAATCGATGTCCGATTCCACCCGCGAAACAAACGAGGTCTGGAAATTGTTGCCGGAGAAATATTCCGCCGTCAGTCCGCCCGGCTTGCCCTCGGCGTCGTACAGCTTGAGTGAATCTGAAAGCGGTTTAAAGGCGCGCGGATCGCCGAACCGGGTGCGGGAGGTGTTGTCCCACAGGATGCCGTAGTTCCGGCTCGAAACGAGGAACGGAACGACCGACACCAGATTGTACTGCCTCAGTTCGACATCGTGCCCCTTGAGGTTCATCAGCCCGTTCTGGTGCTGGCCCAAACCGTAGAACGCTTCGTCCTCCGGCGACTCGAACATTTGCCGGACATGATAGGTTTCTTCGCCCATGACTGTGGCCGGCTCCAGGCGTTTCCCGCCACCGGACAGTTCCTTGGTCAGCAGGTTGCCGGCGCCATCGCGGAATTCAAGCTTGCCGGTCTTCTCCGAAACCCGGGCCACGATGTTCGACGTGGATAGCACGACAACGTCCCCCTCTTCGCGAACGAAAAACGGGACGGAAGGGTCGGCGGACGCAGTCGTGATCAGGCTTTCGCGCTTGGAAAAGGAATCGTCCGGCGACGCGGTGACCCGCAGGATGGAGTCGCCGTACACCTGCAACCGGATCTGTCTGGGTCCCTCTACGGTTGCGGCGGGTTGCACCACGATCCCCGCGGGAATCCGTTCATACCCGAAGCCTTGGGCAATCGATAGCAGGAAAAAGGCAAAAACCAGCCCCGTGTATTTTGCGGTCATCGACTTCTCCATGTGGGGAAACTCCTTTTTGATCATGTCCTGGTTGGCGATCAGGCGGGCCGTATCATTGAGGCGGCAAAAACGGCGAGTTTGGATTCATCCTTTGGCAGGTGCCGGATGGCGATGCTGCGCAGGGTTTGCCCAGGGCGGCTGTTGATCCACTGAAACGTGTAGAGATAGCGCCATTCCACGGGATTGTGGTCATCCGCCCCTAAGCGGAAAGCTTTTGCGGATTGGTTATTGAAGTGTGGAAACGTGGGCCACCAATCCTGCACGCCGGATTCAGACAACCAGCGCTCCCTTTCGTCGGAGCCGGATTCAGGGGGAGGCGTGAAGTATGCGATAAGCGGCGTGACCTCTTCCTTTCCATCCGCCCACCGGCAGACCACCTCGGCGAGGGCCCCATGCGATGAAATGAAGCCTGCCGCAAGCAAGAAGTAGACGGCTTCGCAGGTTTTCCCAACCGGAATCATGATGCTGGCCTGATTCTGCAAAAGCACGAAACCCTTGGATTTATTGCTTTTTTCATCAATCAAGCGGAAGGATACGGCATTGATTTCCTGCCGTCCGGGTTCCAGCGGAAGGCCAAGACCATCCTCCCAGTTGGAAATGTCCTTGCCGAGCCGGTAGGAATGCGTCGCGAGCCCGGCAAGATCGATGGACTGCCATTGTGTGCCGGCGGCCGCACGGGCCAACGGATGGAACGGTTCCGTGCCGACCGCGTGTTTGGTACTCTTCGGGGACTTCGTTTCCTTGCCGCTTTTTTCCGGGGACTGGGGCCTCACCGTAGAACCTTCTTTCCAGTAGCCCTGGATGTAGCTGTGGATTGGATGTTCCGGCAGGCCGAAATCGTTGCGCAACAGATTGTTGATGACCATGTCCACCGCCGCCGAACCGATGCTTTTATAGTCGTAGACCACCCCGGCAAAAGGCACCTTGGTTCCCTCGAACATGTTGATATCCACATATCCGATATCCTGGGGCACGCGGACTCCACGCGCATTCAGCCAGGAAAGCATTTCATCGCCATGCCCGATGATCGCATCGGGCCGCCCCTTTTCCAGCCATTCGGCAATCCCCAGGAAAGACCAATCGTCGATCAGAGGGACGGCCTGCTCCGGTGGGAGTTCGCATTGGTAATCGAGATACATCGCACGGCTGCGATGATGGCTGAGTCCGACATGGAACGGGGAGACCGCGAAGCCGATACGCTTATACCCCAGGCGCTTCAGGTTATCGATGGCCAGGTTGACGGCTTGCACGGGATCGCCACCGCAACGGTCCAGATCCGGCTCAACCAGATGAATCGAAATCGCGCCGCTGGCGTACTCGTTCCAGTCCAGCGACAGATCGGCGAAACTCAGCCAGAGCGGACCGATCAGCAAACCACGAATATTCCTTGCATAGAGGATGCCCGAGAGTTTTTCCGCATCCTCCTTTGTGGGCTCGATCACATATTCTTCCACTTCGACCCCGAATTCCGAGGCGCGCTTCCGTGCGCCCTGCAGGTACAGCTGCGATGCCAGCCGCTGCTCCGGGTGGGTCAGTGCACTGTTTGCACTCAGGAAGGCTACAATTGGATTGCACAACGGTTTCTTGGCACCCCGCATGGTGGACATCACCGTGGAGACCAACGGGTTGCGGTGATAGTCCAGGCGATCCGCCACTTCCAGGATCCGGGCGGCCGTATCCGGATCCACATTCGATTCCCCACGGAGGGCCCGGCTCACCGTCATGGGTGAAACACCTGCCTCCTCTGCAATATCCCGAATGGTTGCCTGCTTGTTTTTCATGGAGCTATTTTGAGCATGTTGGAAGGCAACAATCAAGCATGACTTGGGAACCCAGGCTTACACGTCATCGAGGAGGAATTTTCGAGCTATACATCGACAGGATCTGCTAAAGGTCGAAAACCACCGATTTCCTTCACCGGTTGATAGCGAATCCTAAACTCAGGAAGCCGAGTCATTTCTGTGTACCAGTTCTGGTCGTCACCGCTCCCTGCTACCGGTTCATTCATTCCGGTGGCGGGCGGCGCGAATACATTCACGGTCATGATGGGGTCCACGTCATCATTCAGGGACCAGAATGCCGGCATCAAATCGATCATGTTGGTGTCTGGAGCCTTGTAGAACCATCGACCATTGACCTCCACCATCAGGTTCAGCGGCTCGGCGAAATACATTTCAAAAAAGACCGGGGGGCCCTCCAGCGCCACCGTCAGGGCCAGACCGTCGGAATCTTCCGCCCCGCCCCAGCGCAGCTGCACGGGCAATTCCAGCTCGCCCAGGCGCTGGATCTTCGGCTGGAAAAACGGATCCGAGATAATCTCGCGGTAGGTTTGCAGCAGCGGCTGCTCAATGCCCACACAGGAATGGTTGGGATCCTCCTGCTCCAGGCCGAGGCGACCGCGATCCCGGAACTGGTACATGGTGATGGCGGAGTAGCAGTCGTATGCCCCGCTTCGGATCGCATCGTAGAACGCACGCACCGACTCGGCCTGATTCAAGCCGCCCGTGACGTTGCCGTCGGCGTTGAACTCGGATACGACGCAGGGTTTCCGCTGGCCTCCGTTGATCTGGGCAAAGCGGTCGAACGACCACTTGTTCAGGTCGTGTGCCCGCTGGATCGTGTACCAAAGATGGTTCGCAACCCCCGGCTCGGCAAAATCGTTTGGCCAGCCCCAGTGCAGGGCCGCGTAGCGATCCACC
>JBNLDM010000043.1:0-7291 GCA_050304335.1 Pontiella sp. | reverse complement strand
GCCGGAAAAAATGTTCAACCACATCCGCAAGTACGGCAACACCTCGTCGAACACGATTCCGATCGCGCTGGCCGAGCTGGTGCCCGAGGTGGCCCCCGACACCCTCATCGGCCTCACCGCCTTCGGCGGCGGCTTCACCTTCGGCGCGGCCGTGATTGAGAAGGTGTAGAAAAACAAAAACCGAGTCGTTTCCACAAAAAGGCTACTTCTTCACCGCCTCTTCTGTATACGGCTGTTTATTTTGGTACAGGGCCAATCTCTTCTGGTATTCCGCTAGATCCTTTTCGTCCTTGCGGGTTTTCTCGACCCGCTCAATGGCTGCTGTCTGGGTTTTCACCGCAAGATCGAATTGCCCGTTTCGCGCATAGGCGCGGGCGAGCAGTTCCAGGTAGCGGTCGTCCTGCTTATCCTGTTCCAGCAGCTGCTGGGCATACCCGACCGCCTTCCGGCCATCATGTACCTTTTCGTCGGACGCCGAAGCATAGATCTCAATCAGTGCGGTATAGACGTCTGTCAGCCAGCCAACCACCGGATTGTCGCTTGCCTGCATCAGCGGCAGTGCGGTCTCATACCACCGGGCAGCCTCCGCATAGAGGGCATGTCTTTTGCAGAGCTGGGCCGTGGACCGTGCAGTCGTTCCATCCGGATCATATTCAGGCCTGTAGAACACGCTCAGCCCGGCTTGATGGATGCGCACGTTTTCGGGGTCGCGATACATTTTGTGGGAGTCCCCATACCGCAGCCACAGCTGCCCGCACCAGCGCTTGTAGTGATCCAGATCCCGGGGAGCTCCCCGCTCCAGGAACTCCGCTTCGGTCGCCGGACCAAGCAGGCCCTGCAGGGCGTTGGTCGGAGCCCAATCCTCCCAGAGATGCTGCGCCCCGGCCTTTTCCGGCATGCAGATGTCTCGGGTGGCAGATTCCCCTTCCAGCTCCGGATCGCTGATCCTGACCCAGACCCCTTCCAGCTCGTCCTCACCATATTTTACCTCTTTATCGATGCCGCTGGGATACTCCTTAGTGTAGACCGTGCTGATTTTATAGTGCTCCGCCAACAGATGCATGTCCCCGGTGAGAATGCGCTCTTCCCCCGGCGCGAGCGTCACCTCGCCAAACGCCCCGGGAATACGGTATTCGAGTTTCCCTCCGATCAGGTAGCGATATTCGATCCGCAGGGGGCCGATCGGCCCGCCGGACCTGTTTTTCAGCACCATCCTGCACGAGACGGCCTTGGACGCCTTGCCCCACCGGCCCATCTCATAGCTGCTGTCAAAACGGGTGTCATAAACCAGTTGACGGTTCCGGGACCGTTCTTCAACGGGCTCGACCGTAACCTTGAGCGCAGTTTCATCCAGCATCGTATGGATCTGGCTCCATCGGTGGATATAGGCCTGATCCTCTTCGGAAAAAGCGGATGGCGGCACCCACACGGTTTTGCCATCCTTACGCTCGATTTGCACCCGGCCCTGCGCGGAATCGAACTCCACGATCTTCGCCTCGATGCTCCGCCCTTCCGTATCGGTAAACGTGCGGTATTCGTCGCCAAACGCCGTTGCCACCAGCAGACATACTACAATCCCAGATATTGTTTTTCTCACGCTGCCTTCCTTTCCCCGCGTCCCCTTTTCTTCGGCCCCCGGACCATGCATGCAAGCCGGTCTGTTCTCGCGCAACATCTTCGCCACAGCGGTCATCGAGAAGATTCAATACCGATCCTAACCAAACCCAGACTTTGTTTATTCCGCAGGCTCGGTATAGGGGTGTTCGTTTTGATATAGCTCCAGTCGCTTCTGGTACTCCGCAAGATCATCCTCATCCTTGCGGGTTTTCTGAAGCCGCTCAATGGCCTCTTCCTGAGTCTCGACCGCGAGGTCGAACTGGCCATTGCGAGCGTATCCTCTGGCTAGAAGCTCCAGATATTGGTCGGATTTCTTCTCTTTCGCCAGCAGGAGGTTTGCATATTTGATCGCCTTGGCTCCGTCGTGAACACTGGCGTCACTACACGAGGAATACAGTTCGGCCAGCCGGTCAAACATCCGGATTATGCGCGCTTCATTCTGGGTATGCCACTTGCCCTCGCACATCAGCGGAACGGCGGTTTCATACCAGTGAATGGCAGCCGGATACAATGCATGTTTATTGCAGTAATACGCCATCTCATTGGCATTGAACCCTTCTGGATCGTAGGTGACATCATAGAACTCCCTGAAACCAAGCTCATGTATGTGCATTTCTTCCCGGGACATTTTATAGAGTTTTTTATTAAACAGCTTGCTCCTCCATTTGTTGTACTGCGTCTGAGTCCTGGCCTTTCCCCGCACCTTGTACTCATCCACGGTTTCCGGGCCGGGCAGGTCCCGCGCGGCACCAGGCTCCGCCTGCTTCGACTTTGCCTCGTCATCCCATGCATATTTGCCGGTCAGGTCCGCGGGAAAAAAGACATCCCGCACCATGGGCGCGCCACCAACCTCGGGGCCGTACACCTTGATCCAGATTCCGAGGAGCTTCTGCTCGCTGATTTTATGAAGTCTATTCTGATAGACGGGCGTTCGCCTGCCGTTATTCCCCTCATATCCGATACGCTCGCTGCTCTTCTTGAAGACTCTGAATAGAGTTAGCTCTTTCGTGTGCAGGACCGCCTGATCCTTGCCGTTAATCGCCAGTGGATTGAACATTCCCTTGATCTGGAACTCCTTGTCTTCACCGGCTTTCGATCTTATCGTCCTGACGAGGTAGCGGTACTCGATTTTAAGCCCCTCGACCGGGCGGTCAGCCACGTTCTGGATGGTGATCTCGTAATCGACCGCTTCATCCTGGGATGCGGGGGCGCTCTCACCGTCCCAAAGATTTGGACCGCCAAGTGCATTCAAATCGCGCACCTGCCGCTTCTGGAAGGAAAACCTCAGGTTGCGCGGGGATAGCGTTTCGTCCGCGTCAATCCATTCCTTGATATACGGGAGGTCCTTCTCGGAAAAAATACCGGGGTTTACCCACCCCCGCTTCCCGTCTTCCCGTTCGAGGTAAAGCTGTCCGGTTGATGAATTGAACTCCAGAATCTTCGCCTTGACGGAATGCCCTTCCGCATCCGTAAATTCGCGGTATTCGCCGCCAAACACGGTTAACACCACCAGACATGCCAATAATCCAATCGCTGTTTTTTTCATCCGACCCACTTTCCCTTCGAGCTTTGCTGTGCCCGCCATCAAAACCGACAACAGCTTACCGCCGCCATGAATACCACCACTTATGCATGCACGGATTGTTCTCAGGCCAGAGATACTCATTCGGCTGAGCACCCTGGTCTTCCGACTGGTCTTGACCCGTACCGGCTCTTTTTAGAATCTTAACGTTGTAGCACCAGCAAAGAGGATCGGTCACATCCAGATCATACGGCGTCCCGGCTTGGTACAGTTTCAGGCGCCGTTCGAATGATTCCTGGTACCTCTTCTTGTAGTACTCATCCAATTTTGCCAGCGCCTGTTCCTGGTATTGCACTGCTTTCTCGAACTGACCATCGCGCGCATAGGCACAGGCCATCACATTTAGTTTCCAGGCATCGAGCTCTCGCCCCTCGGATCGTTCCAGACCTGTTTGGACTTGGGCGACGGCCTTGGAGCCATCACACACGACTGGTGCGGAGGCATATAGTTCTGCCAGAACCCAGGTGCGGAACACAGGATTTGGAAGACCCTCAGCGGGCCTGTTCATCCAGTTCGCCGCCAGGTCGTACAATCCTTTGTGATACAACCCGACGGCAATATTGGCGGCCCAAGTTCCACTCGGATCCAAGATGGAATCGTAGAGGACCTCTGACATGTTGGATATTTCCCGAAGCTGCTCTGCATCGGAGACATCAAGCAGTTCCTCAAAGCACTCCGACATCCGGCGATCAAACTCGATCCGGCCTGCAGCAGGGCCTCGCTGCAGGGCCTGCTCCACCCGAGACGACAGATCTTCGCCCCATTCCACTTTTTTCATAAGGCTTTCAGGAAAACACACATCGCGGACAACCGCTTCGCCGCCAATTTCCGGCCCAATAACCTTCAACCAAATACCTATCAGCTCTTCGTCGGATATGACTTTTTCTTCAGTATCTGTAATTCGGGTTTTCTTGTTGGAGTAAACAACCTCAATAGTACCGGTCCTTTTGCCGTATGTCGCCGATTCCGTCAGAACGGCAACCGATGATGCGGCAGCAATATGCTCTACCACGAGCTCTCCGGAAACCGGTCGGGTATAATCTTCGCCATCTACAGTCTTGTCTTCCACCGCAATGAAGATCCGGTATTTGATTTTCAAGTTCTCGATCGGGTCCTCAGTACGGTTCTCCAAAGTAACCTCAAAGCGAAGGGCCTCGCCATCGAATGCGCAGTCCCGATCCGATTCCTTTTCATGCACTGCATCGTTCTGTTTTTTTAGCGTGATACGGAGGTTTTTTTCAGAGAGCACCTGCTCGGCAGCAAACCATTCCTTGATGTAGTCCTGATCCGGTTCGGAAAAGACTGAAGGCCGCACCCACACCTGCTTGCCGCCTTCGCGCTCGATCAGCAGCTTGCCCTTCACGGAATCAAACTCGACAATCTTCGCCTTGATGACACGCCCCTGCATATCAGAGAACTCGCGATAGTCGCCTCCAAACGCCGTCGCCACGGCCAGGCAAACCAGCGCCCCTGCAATCATTGATTTCATACCCACCCCTAACGTGATTGTAGCCCATCACCTTTTTTAGAATGCTATCCGATCGACTCAGTTACGGGCAAGAACGCAGAATCGCGAAACATTCCCTATACCTCTCTGATCTTTCCACCCACCCCTATGGCAAGATATTATTTAGCAGAAATTACTAATCTTTATGAATAATTGTCATTGAATGCATTTCTTTTGTGCCATATCTCTTTCTACAGGAGGCAATGACGCCCCGGATAGAATAAGGAGATAATCATGAAGAGAAGAAACTGGTTAACCCTCGCGGCCATCGCCGTGATCGCCTGCACGACTACTGTGTCCGCCGCGGAATCCGCCGCCCCGGCCGCGACAACGGTAAAGGGGAATCCCGACAGCAAGGTTTACCACAAACCCGATTGCCGTTTCTACAAAGCCAAGAGCTCCACCAAGGAATTCAAGTCCGAGGCCGAAGCGGTAAAGAGTGGCTACAAACCCTGCAAGAAATGCGCGGCCCCCAAGAAGGAGAAAAAGGACAAGAAGGAGAAAAAGGGGAAGGACTCGTCCGAATCCGCTAAATGATTTCCCCAAGCCTCTTCTACACGACTCCGGGCCTCCGCCCGGAGTTTTTTTATCCCTGCCAAACTGCTTTTAATTTCCCATGGATCGCCGTTTCACGTAGCCTATCGCAGATTTTGCATGGAGATTGGGCATGGATGGGGTGAATCGTTTCTTTAGCTTCCTGTATGGAGAGTTCATCTGGGGACGCTCCATGATAATTCTGCTGGTAGGCACGGGACTTTATCTGACCGGCCGGCTGCTCTGCGTGCAGGTGCGCTTTCTCGGCCATGCGATTGCCTGCGTGAAGGGCAAATACGACCAGCCCGAGGAGGACGGCGACGTCTCCCACTTCAAGGCATTGGCGACTGCCCTTTCAGCCACCATCGGCACCGGTAACATTGCCGGCGTCGCCACCGCCATAGTCGCCGGCGGGCCCGGAGCCGTATTCTGGATGTGGGTGACGGCACTGGTCGGTATGGCGACCAAGTTTACCTCCTGCACGCTGGCGGTTAAATACCGGCGCATCCACGCCGACGGCTCGGCCAGCGGGGGCCCGATGCACTACCTTTCCATGGGATTGAAAAACAAAACCCTGGGCGCCGTACTGGGTGGCGCTTTTGCCCTGTTCGGCATGATTGCTTCGTTCGGGATCGGTAACATGGTGCAGGCCAACTCGGTCGTCGACGGCTTGGGCTACCTGCTGCCGGAACAAGCACAGGTGGCGGGCTTTTCGGTCGCCGGCTTTGAAATTACCTGGATGGCGTTGGCCATGGGGCTGCTCCTCTCCTTCCTGACCGGCATCGTCATTCTGGGCGGGATCAAACGGATCGCCAATGTGGCGGGCGTGATCGTTCCGTTCATGTGCGCGTTCTACCTCATCGGGGCGTTGACCATTCTGATACTGAACTGGTCGGCCATTCCCGCAGCCTTCGGACAGATCTTCAAATATGCGTTTAGCCCCTACGCCGTGGGTGGCGGCATCTTTGGAACGGCGGTCCGCTACGGCGTGGCCCGGGGCGTCTTTTCCAACGAGGCCGGCCTGGGCTCCGCCCCCATGGCCCACGCGGCAGCCAAAACCCGCGAGCCGGTACGCGAAGGCATGGTCGCCATGCTGGGGCCGTTCATCGACACCATCCTGGTCTGCACCATGACGGCACTGGTCATTCTGATTACCGGAGCGAACGATAGCGGCCTTGACGGTGGCGCACTCACCGCGCATGCGTTCGAAAAGGGCTTGTTTGGCTATGGCCAATATCTCGTCGGCTTCGGCCTGATGTTTTTTGCCTATTCCACCCTGATCGCCTGGTCCTACTATGGCGACCGGTGCGCGGAATACCTGTTCGGCGAAAAGGCGATTCCGGTTTATCGCTGGATCTATGTCGGATGTATTACCATTGGTGCCGTTGGAGGGCTGAAGCTGATCTGGAACATTGCGGACATCTTCAATGCCCTGATGGCGATCCCCAACCTGATCGGCCTGATCCTGCTCTCGGGCGTCGTTGCCCGCGAAACCAAGCGCTACTGCACCCGTCTGAAGAACCACGAATTTGATTCAAACACTCCATAAACCAAGGAAGGAAAAACCTCATGGAATCCCAGAAAAACGTCGGCCAAGCAATTGCCAGCATGGTGCTAGGCATACTTTCACTGATCCTGTTCGGCATCTTCACGGCCATCCCGGCAGTGATTTGCGGGCATATCGCCAAATCCAAGATCAAGGCAAACCCGGCTCTGCAGGGCGGCGGATTGGCCACGGCCGGTCTGGTGATGGGCTATATCGTTATCGCCTTTACTGTCCTGATCCTCCCGATGATGGCGGCCATCGCGATTCCCTCCTTCCAGAAGGCCCGGTCAAGCGCCATGGAAATGGCCTGCGAAAACAACTGCCGGATCATCGATGCCGCCAAGGCGGAGTGCGCCATGGAACACGGGCTGCCCGACGGGAGCCCGGTGCTTGAATCAAGCCTGGCACCCTACATCAAGGGGGACTTCAGCCAACTGAACTGCCCCGCCGGTGGTGCGATCGAGATCAATCCGATCGGTGTTGATCCCGAATGTTCAATCCATTC
>JBNLDM010000042.1:0-11869 GCA_050304335.1 Pontiella sp. | reverse complement strand
CGATTTCGTTCATACCTCTTATAGCGATTTCGGCGATTGCATTGCAGAGAGATTGTTGTGAACCGCGTCAAAAAGCCAGGAACGGGCAAACGCCCACAAGCCGTCCGCCACCCCGCGGGTGACCCCCATGATCTTCGTGGCCTCCTGATGGCTGAAGCCGGCAAAAAAACGCAGTTCGACCAGTCGCGCGGCATCCGTCGACACCTCCGCCAGTTGCGCCAGGGCTTCATCCAGTGCGATCAGTTCATCGGATGGCATCAACTCGGCGGGCGCAACATCCTTCAATGTGGTGCGATGCAGTTCGCCACCGTGCTTGGGCCTGTTTTTGCGGCGGGCGTTGTCGATGAGGATTCGGCGCATGACCGTGGCGGCGGTGCAATAGAAATGCTGCTGATCGTTGAATAGCCGATTGTCATCGTGAGCCAGCTTAAGCCACGCTTCATTGACCAGGGCGGTTGCTTCCAAGGTTTGCCCGGGATATTCGATAGCCAGGCGGTGGGCCGCGAGACGACGCAATTCGTCATAGACCAGAGCAACAAAATCCTCGCCCTTCTGCGGGTTCTTGTTCCCAGTGCCGGACTGCTCTTTTGATTGATCTTCCATGGAGTCAAACCGTTAACCAATGCTACTGGCGTGGCCTGTACAGATGGTTGTTCGATCTAAACCTGTGCCCGAGCGACTTCGTAAAAATGTAAATATTTATCGGTTTTGTCAAGTTCAATGGGTGCAGCAGCACGTCCGCACCAGCCTTCTTCCATATAAACCCCATTGGTCTCAACCACTAAAAAAAACACCCGCATCCTGCATGCGTTGTCCGGAACTCGCTGAATTAGATAGAGCGATGAACGACAGGAGGACAAGTCATGTACATACATACCAACAGCATAACATATCACAACATGGCGGGAATCGGTCCGACCGCATGGCATTGCGATAACAGCACGGTAACCGTGCATCGAACGCCACATCAACACAGTGAACATACAACCAGTGACCGGCAACGACACACACCCAGGAAAACCTGGGAGAAAGGAAATTGATAGCATGAAAAACAAAATCACAACTCTAATGGGAGCAGCGCTTTACCTGCTCGTAACCTTCGGCGGCGTCCACACGGCCTCGGCACAAAGTGAGCGTATCGTCATTTACGGTCCGGTGACCGAATCCTACGGTAAGGGGCGGAACGCCACCACCGAAACGCACTTTCAAATCCAGTCGATGAATGTGGACGGGAGTGGCGTGAGCCAACTGACCTCAGGCCGGGAAGATCGCTATTACCCATCGTGGTCCCCGGATCGAAGCCACATCCTATACCATCAGGGGGGTACGATCGGCTACGGAGGCGGGATCTACATCATGGACGCCGGAGGCGGGAACAGCTTCCGGGTCGCCGACGCCGAACGGGTCAGCGCGGACTGGTCCCCCGATGGCAGCATGGTCTGCTACGTGGCCTATCCCGCAGCCTCGCCCGGCCCACGAGGCCTTTGGGCGGTAAGTGTGGACCCGGATGCCAAAGGCAAAAAGGCCAGCAAAGTCGGCACGCCGGTCCACCTTGCGGATGGACATTTCTGGGCGCCCACCTGGTCACCCGATGGAACCCGGATTGCCTATCATAGCTTGTCGAAGATCGCCGTCCTCGACCTGACGACGGGAATCGAAACCCGGCTCGAGTCGATGAACGGGCTGCTCCCGGGCTGGAGTCCCTCCGGCGACCGGATCGCCTTCGTGAGCCACGAGAGTTCAACCTACACACAGCTCTACATCATGGATGCCGACTTCTCCAATGTGACCCAGCTGACCGACTACGCGGACTCCTCCGTCTATTGGCCGAGCTGGTCGGACGACGGCACCCTGGTGGCCTTCCGCCTCAGCATCGAGGAGGGACCTGATACAGGCAGCTATGGAATTTACAAGCTGACCCTGGCCACTGGGGAAGTGACCTTGGTCACGGAGTATGGCGATCACCCCGACTGGACACCGTAACCACATAAAGGGCGCCGACGGGAGGCCGCAAATCGCTCCCGTCGGCACTCGCCGAATCAATACTGAAAAACCGATGAGAAAGGAAATTGATAGCATGAAAAACAAAATCACAACTCTAATGGGAGCAGCACTTTGCCTGCTCGTCACATTCGGCGTCACGTACGTCGCAAGCGCACAGACCGTTGTAACGGAAACACAAAAACTGACCGCCAGCGACGGCGAATATGAAGACTCTTTTGGCATAAGCGTATCGGTCGAGGGCGATCTTGCCATCCTGGGGGCTTCTGGCGATGATGGCCACGGCTCCGCCTACGTGTTCGAGCGGATCGGCGGAGTCTGGGTGGAAACGGCCAAGCTGACCGCCAGCGATGGGGTTAGCGGGGACGCCTTCGGCGTCTCGGTATCGGTTTCGGGCAATCACGCTATCGTGGGGGCTCCTAGTGATGACTATCGCCACGGATCTGCTTACGTTTTTGAGCAGACTGGCGGTGTGTGGACACAAGTGGCCAAGCTGACCGACAGCGATGTTGAAGCGCAAGACCGATTTGGAGCCTCCGTATCGGTCTCGGGCGATTATGCCTTTGTGGGGGTTCCTAGTAATACATATGACTATAAGCCGGGTGAAGTCTATGTGTATGAGCGCATCGGCGGGGTCTGGACACAAGTGATCAGGCTGAGCGCCAGCGACGGTGCGGACTTGAACCATTCGAGCCTTTTTGGCGCATCTGTCTCCGTTTCTGGCGATCAAGCCATTGTGGGAGCTTTTTGGGATGATGGCAACGGCCTCAACCGCTCCGGCTCGGCCTATGTATTCGACCGGATCGGCGGGGTCTGGACGGAAACCGCCAAGTTGACCGCCAACGATGGAGCTACTTCGGACAACTTTGGATACCCCGTATCGATTTCAGGCGATCGTGCTGTCGTGGGGGCAAAAGGTGATGACTACGGCCGCGGCTCGGCCTACGTGTTTGAGCGCGTCGGCGGGGTCTGGACGCAGGTGAGCAAGCTGACCGCCAGCGACGGCGCATCTGGAGACCAATTCGGCTGGTCCGTATCGGTTTCAGGCGATCATGTTGTCGTGGGGACTCCTGCTGATGACAATGGCGACAGTTCGGGCTCGGCTTACTTGTTTGAGCGCGTCGGCGGGGTATGGACGGAGATAACCAAGCTACTCCCCAGCGATGGTGCTGGCGTGTACTCCTTCAGCCATTACGTGTCGATTTCGGGCCCATATGTCTTTGCAACTTCTCCTTCAGACTATGAAATGGGAAACCGGTCGGGAGCAGCCTATGTCTTCGAACTGATCTCGAACCAGCCGCCGGTTGCTGACTGCGGAGACGACGTCACGGTCGAAGCGGTGGATGCCTTTGGTGCGTCGGTTCAACTGGATGGCACGGCGTCCTACGACCCGGACGGCGATTCGCTGGACTTTGAATGGGCCGTGCCCGCGGGCTCTGGCGCCGTTCTCGATGATCCCACCAACGCGACTCCGATAGGTGTGTTTCCCATTGGCCCAACCCTTGTCACACTGACGGTAACGGACGGAAATGGCGGGATCGACGTCTGCGACGTGCTGGTTGCCGTGCAGGATACAACCCCGCCCGTGCTCGTCTGCACCACGGATCTCATCGCGCTATGGCCGCCTAAAGGTGACATGGTTCCTGTCGTCATCACCATCGCGGTTTCGGATATCTCCGCCCCGGAAGACCTCATCCTTACTTGCGATGTGAGCAGTAGCGAAGTGGACGACAGTGACGGGACCGGTGAGTTGGTGGGCGATGTGAATGGATCGGATGGATACACTTCCCCAGTGCCGGTGGACCTGGTCTACGATGGAACAAATTTTGTTGCCACGGTCGAACTCCGCGCTGAGCGCGACCAATCAAATAAGGGACGGAACTATTCCATCGTCTGTGAAGTCGTGGATCCCTCGGGAAACGATGCCACGGCCAGCTGCGTCGTTGTCGTCCCGCACGACAAACGCAAGAAGTAGTTCCATCCACAAGCGCTGTTCCAGCGAGAAGGCCCCATTTGGGGCCTTCTCATTCATCGTCTCAAAACACCATGCTAGGCACCTTGACGCAGCATACCTAGGGGCAACCTATTCTTACACAACAGCAGTTGCCAGAGGTTGGTGGTGGCAATATCGTGATCCGCCCGAAATCACCCGCATCCGAAAAAAAAGCAAGCTTCCGTCTGCATTCGCGGCTGGAAACGCGCGTAACTAGGGTGAGGCGATTAGAAGAGGTGGCATACCAGAAACACAAACAGGGACCGCCCTCAATTGCAGGTCTCGAAACGAAGCCCTTAAGAGAGGAAATCGAAACCATGAAAATAAAAATAAAAGCCCTACTGGGAACAGCGCTTTCGCTGCTCGCCGTAAATGCAGATTGCTCAACAGTGATAATTGACGATTTCGCCACCGATTTCTCAACAACAGTGGATACTCAGATTGACGGGACATCACTGGGTGGAGAGCTGGACGTCAATTTCTACTATCCCACCGGAGATGCCTCAGTGTCTTCGGGATCACTCTATGCGAATTATGTTGGTGACTGGGGAACGAATGATCACGTGGAGCTTAGTTGGGATGGAGATGACAGCCATTCCGATCTAACCTTTGGAGGTCTAGGAGGTGTCGATCTGACGTCCGCTGGGAGGAACGACAGGTTTTTGTTGTATGTTGAAGAATTCACAGGAACTCCGGAGTTTTTCATGCGAGTGTGGGGGGATTCGATCGCCAATTCGCTACTCTACGGCTTTTATTTGATTACATCACCTGGCGCAATTGAAATTCCATTTTCTGCTTACGGCGCGGTCTCAGGAAGTGGCACAGATTTTTCAAACGTCGGTAGCATTGTGCTCATTGTTAGGCTAGGTGAGGGAGATTCAGCTAAAATTTCCCGTTTCGCGGCCATACCTGGCCCATCTGTGGTGCCCATGCTGAGCATTGAGCCTGCGCCCGACCCTGGCTTTGTCAGGGTCTCGTGGACACCCGGCACCGGTACCAACTGGGTGTTGCAGTCGATCCCGAATCTGTCGGATACCAACTGGCTCGACGTTTCCGGCGTCAGCACCAATCCCGTCGATATTTCCGCCCCGGGCTCAAATCAGTTCTTTCGATTAGCCATACCTTAGGGTGGGAACACCCCTGACGGTTCCATACAAGAAGATCCACTCGGGCCTGCTTTTAGACCGTTTGGGAATAGCGTCCCTTGCGCTGTTCGGTCTGGATGTAGGCGTCGAAGCGCATGGCGATGATGCGGACGAACAGGCGTCCGAGCGGGGTGACGCGGAGGCCGTCGGCTTCGCGCTTCAGCAGGCCGTCAGCTTCGAGATCGTCGAGCGAGGCGATGTCGGCCTTGAAGTGCTCGGCAAAGTCGATCCCCATTTCTTCGGAGAGCCGGGCATAGTCGATATATAGGTTGCACATGATGTGCATGATGGCGTGGTAGCGGATCTTATCTTCGTCGGTCATGGCATAGCCGCGCACCAGCGGCAGGTTGCCGGCATCGAGGGCGGCATAGTAGTCGGCCAGCTCCTTGTGGTTCTGGAAATATTGTCCACCCGCGTGCGAGATCGACGACATGCCGAATCCGTGAAGGTCGACGCCCTTGTGCGTGCTGTAGCCCTGGAAGTTGCGCTGGAGCGTGCCGTTTGCCAGCGCCTGTGCCATGCCGTCCTCCGGTTTGGCGAAGTGGTCCATGCCGATGTAGACATAACCCTTGTCGGTCAACTTTTCGATGATGAGCTGGAGCAGCTGCAGCTTGGTTTCCGGTCCGGGCAGCTTGTTCTCAAAAGCCTTCTGGAACGACTTGATCCACGGAATGTGGGCGTAGCTGTAAATGGCGAAGCGGTCGGGCGCAAAGGCCAGTACCTCGTCGAGGGTCTGGTCGAACGATTCCACGGTCTGGTTCGGCAGGCCATAGATGAGGTCGAAGTTGACCGAGTCGATGCCGCTGTCGCGCAGCCACTGATTGGCCCGGCCGATCATCTCCGGCGGCTGGATGCGCATGATCGTTTCCTGCACCAGCGGATTGGTGTCCTGTACGCCGAGCGAGGCGCGGTTGAAGCCGGCATTGCACAGGGCTTCGACTTTTTCCTTCGTCAAGGCGCGCGGGTCGATCTCTACGCCGGCTTCGGCATCGGCCGACAGGGGGAAATGATTGCGGATAAGTTGTCCGAGCTCCTCCAGTTCCGAGGGCAGGAAAAAGGTCGGGGTGCCGCCACCCAGCTGGATCTGCACGACCTCGGATTCGGGAGCGATGTATTCGGCGCGCATTTTAAATTCACGCGTCAGGTAGGTGAGGTACTCCGCGCTCTTGCCCTGGTCGCCGGTGACAATGTTGGTGCAGCCGCAGTAGAGGCACTGGCGCGAGCAGAACGGCAGATGGAAATAGAGGGAGAGTGGGTTGGCTGACTCTGGCTTACTGGTCGGGAATACAAATTCTTCCGTGAAATGGGTCGCCGGCGGATAGGAGGTGTAGCGCGGGCCCGGCTGGTTATACTTGCGAAGCTGGTCTAGGCTGACATGGATAGGATTCATGCGGAAACTATGCAGGATTCGGCGGATGAGCGGAATACATCAATTAGGAAAAATAAACGATTTCGTTCGCCATATTCGCGTCCTCGGCACGGCTGGCTGACTTCCCGTGTCACCTATATGCACTACTTGACAGAAATCCTATCGTTCACTACTCCTTTCCCCGTGATGCCGCAGCTCCGGGACAATCTTACTGCGCAAGTACACCAATCGCCTGAAAAGCGATTTCCTATCCCGCCGGAAAGTGAGCATCAGGCTTCCGCCGTCCGGAAAGATTTTCCGAGGATAGGCAAGATATGTTAATTAACATGGAGGAGATAACATGATCGGTTCGAAAAAAATGAGATCCTGCCGCCTGCCATTTTGCACATGGATGGTTTTCGTTACGTCGGTTTCACTTTGTGTCGGTGCAACGCGACCGAACATCATACTGATCATGACGGACGACATGGGCTATTCCGATGTGGGTTGCTACGGTGGCGAGATTCCGACTCCGAACATCGATCAGCTGGCGGCCAACGGCGTGCGTTTCAGTCGGTTTTACAACACGTCCCGTTGCTGCCCGACACGGGCATCGATGCTGACCGGGCTCTACCAACACCAGGCAGGTGTTGGCCACATGACCAGCGAAGGCCCTTTCGACTTCGACTATGGCGTGGACGGATACAGGGGGAACCTCAACCGCAACTGCGTAACGCTCGCCGAAGTGCTGAAGGGGGCCGGATACCATACCTACATGGTTGGCAAGTGGCATCTGGGCGGTGCGCAGGACGATCTTCCAATCCAGCGCGGCTTTGAAAAATTCTACGGTTCGCCAAGGGGGGCCTTCAGTTATTTTTCGCCGACGGAACTCATGTCCGGTAACGAGTCCCTTGCCACCCCGGATCCGGCAACGTTCTACTCCACCGATGCATTCGGCGATACGGCGGTCGAGTGGCTTCGGGAGCGCAAGGACGGCAAGCCGTTCTTCCTCTACATGGCTTTCAACGCTCCGCACTGGCCCCTTCATGCAAAGGAATCGGACATCAAGACATTTGTGGGCAGCTATATGAAAGGCTGGGACGAGATGCGCAAGGAACGTTTTGCGCGCCAGGTCGAGATGGGGCTGTTCGACGAATCGCTGGAACTATCGCCGCGGGACTCCCGCGTGCGGGCATGGTCCGAGGTGTCGGATGAGCAGAAGAAACGTTCCGACTACCGTATGGCCGTCTATGCGGCGCAGGTCAGTTGCGTGGATCAGAATATCGGCAAGGTGCTGGATGTCCTGAAGCAAAAGGGCGAACTGTCGAACACCCTCATCATGTTCCTTTCCGACAATGGGGCTTGTGCGGAACCGTATGCCGAATTCGGTGGCGACCGCTTTGAATTCATCAACAATCCGGAGAAGGCCGGTGCCGTTTCGATCGGGATCGGATGGGCCAATGCCTGCAATACCCCGTTCCGCAAGCACAAGAACCGTCCGGAAGAAGGGGGCATTTCCACGCCGTTCATTGCCAGCTGGCCGAAAGGTATCGACAAGCAGCTGAATGGAAGTTTTATCAGGGATGCCGCCCATATTATCGACATCATGCCGACGCTGGTGGAGCTGTCCGGTGCCACGTACCCCAGGGAGCATGCCGGTCAGCCGATATACGCCACCACGGGCATCAGCCTGCTTCCGCTGTTCCAGGACAAGCCGCGCCCGGCCCATGACTATCTCTTTTTCGAGCACGAAAACAACTGTGCCGTCCTGCATGGCGACTGGAAGGTTCTTGGCGGATTCGGTGCGCTCGAGGAGTGGGAGCTTTACAACCTCAAGACCGACCGCACCGAGCTGCATAATGTGGCGGCCCAACATCCTGAAATTGTCGCGGACATGGAGCAGCAATGGCAGGCGTGGGCCGTGAAGGATAAGGTGGTTCCCAAAGGAAGCACCGAAGGCAAGGGCTACGGCTCGCCAAAGAAATAGACATCGGGCGGGAGAACCCGCCCGATGTTCTTTTTGCAAGGGGCCTGCAGTGCGTGATTGCATGGACGTGATTGAAACCATGCGTAAAAATCGTGTCCTATCTTGCCGGTACCGATGAGATTTCTGTTCCTGAAATCGGGCTGGACGTATGTAGCTAATTTAGGCGACACAGCCTGAGTTGAATCTGCCGGAAAAATTCCATAAACTGAAAAAAACTGATCATACCGGCATGGACGTTGGCCAGCGCCGGGCGGGTCAGGGAGACGGGTCCTCCTGCGGGGGATGGATGGGGATGGAAATCAGCTATAGGGGCCGGTCATAAAAACGTACAACTCATCGATTACGCTGAGGTCTGTCAAATACCTGTTGGCAATCGCCTTCTCAACCCAGGCTCTGTGCCTCTCGCTCTTTGCCGCTGTGACGATATATCCAGACCCGCCCAATGCGGTGAAGAGCTCTGTCTTTTCCCTGACGGTGGATGGGATTCCGGTCACGGTCATGGACTACATGGATTATCATTACGCCCATTTCGCCTTTGACGGCACCGTCAGCATGACGGTCGGTGCCCCGCAAGCGATCACCAGTTACACGGTCAGCCCCTTGAGCCTGGGCATTCAGGGGCAGGTGAATGCCGGGACGAACCTGACGTTTTCCGTGGATCAGGCGCCGGGTACCAACAGCACCCCGCGGTATCTGGTCTTGCAGATCAATGCCCTGGAAAAGCTGGTTATCCTTGGCGATCCGCCTGAAAGCGACGTTCCTGCTGCGGCCGGTCCAGGTATCTTCAATGTTGTTTCGGGATATGGGGCCGATAATACGGGAACCACCTATACCCAGCCTGCGATCCAGGACGCGGTCGATGCGGCCAGCAGTTACGGAACCCCCGCCAATCCGGGCATCGTGTTCGTGCCACCGGGTCTTTACATGGTCCGGGAAAACCTTCTGCTCAAGGATAACGTGGATTTTTATCTGGCTCCGGGCGCCGTGCTTAAGGCCGATGAGCAGATCGAAAACTATGGTTGGTTTGGCGAAACACTTGATCCGGTTCTGGTGGTAGATGATGCGGATAATGTGACCATTCGCGGTCGGGGAGAAGTGGACGCCTCCGGAATTACCCTAATGGACCTCATGAGCGTAAGCCCTAACGCATTCGTCACGCAGAGTCATGAGCACCCCCGCCGCAGAATCATCCGAACCTGTGCGAGCTCCTATGGCAGCGGTACCTCACGCAACGTGGTCATTAACGGCATCCTGTGCAAGGACGCCACGGGCTGGTCGGTTGAGTTGAAAAGAACCTTGGGCATGCATGCACAGAATGTGAAGGTGCTGAACCACAAAAACATCAACAGGAAGATCGAGAATGACGGAATCAATGTCTGCTCGTCTTCCGATGCATTGGTCAATCAATGTTTTGTGATGACTATTGATGATTCCTTCTGCTCCAAGGCCACGGATGCGGTGATGGGTTCAATGGATAACGTTCAGTTTCTCAATAACGTCCAGTGGAACTGGTCCGGCGGCATAAAATGCGGAATGCAGAACAATCATCCCATGAACGGCGTTGTCTTTCGCAATATTGACATCATTCACTGTCGACGCGCCATCGCGATAGACACCAAGACCTCACAGGACATGGGACAGACCATTCCCATCGAAAACATCCTCTTCGATCACATCCGCTGCGAGGAAATTGAGGGACACTGGAACATCTCCAAGAATGATGCCGTAGAGTTTTATCTCGAAGACGCCCCCGCCAACAACATCACGATCCGCAACTTTACCTGTTCGCAAAACAAGCCGATACGCTGTAGACCCAATTATTCGGCCAACAACATCACGTTCGAGAATTTTGTCATGAACTCGGTTCTCATTACGAATGTGTCCCAGGTGACCTTGCTGGGAACCCAGCCGATCAACAACCTTGTTTTTACTACTGCGAAACCCACCGTGACCCTAAGCGGTCCGTCCACGCACTCCAACGCGAGTTTTGAGGTTACGGCCACTTTTAGCGAGCCGGTAACCGGGCTGGATGCCGGTGATTTTGTGGTAACCAACGCCACGGTGTCCGCGTTGGCCGGAGGTCCGTCGGTTTACACCCTGACCGTTACGCCGCTCTCGCCCGGGGCGGTGTCCATTCTCCTTCCGGCCGGGGCGGCCCAGAATGATGCATCCATGGATAACCTTTCCTCGGGCCTGTTGAAAATTCCATTGGCTACGACTGTGGGCTCGCTTCCGTCGGTAAGCAGCGGCTCGCTGTATCTGCACCTGAAGGCGGATGATCTCGAGCTGGCGGATGGTGCGGGGGTTACAACGTGGACCGATTCTGTAAACGCGAATACCTTTACCGGAACCGCAACCTACGCGGCCAATTACGCCAACGGCCATGCCGGCGTGAGCTTTGACGGGGTCAGTGATTGGCTGTCCAACCCCAGTTTGGCCGGTACGAAGCCGAATGTCGGCAGTCTGAGCTTGTTCATCGCGGGTAATTTTGGCGGCGTGGTCAATAATGCCGGCGTCACCGACTACATGGTAGCGGGCCAATACCCCGACGGAAACGCCAACAACCGGTTGCGCATTACAAACTACCATGAGGAGATGAGACTCGATGTGCGGGTGGGAAACGGCAGTACGTTAACTTCGATTACCACACTCGACACCGATGTGCATGTCTACAGCATTGTGTCCACCGGCGGGGCCAATGGGACCTGGGATCTGGCAATCGATGGCAATGTGTTGGGCACGGGCTCCAACGGCACATCTCCAACAGACATGATAGGACTGTCGCTGGGCGCGAATAAAGGCGGCAGCTTTTTCGACGGCACCATCGCCGAGGTGCTGATTTACGATGGCACATTGAACCCGGCAGATAGCGGACTCATTCAGGATTACCTGACCCGGAAATACTTTGGCCACGCACTGGATACCGACATGGATAGCTTGTCGGATGTGTGGGAACGGGATCAGTTTGGCGATCTCACGTCGAGCTCCGGCGGGGGGGACAACTATGACGGGGACTTCCAGACCGATGCGGAGGAATGGATTGCCGGAACCGATGCGACCGATCCGAATTCCTTCTTCTCCATTACGGCGGGCAGTGCCGGTTCAGAAGGCGTCGAGGTTTCCTTCTACGGCAATCAGGGCCGGACGTATACGTTGGAGCAAACCGGCGATTTGACCCAGACCAACGGGTGGGTTGCAGCCGACTCCCTGAGTTCACTGCCATCCGCCGGGCAGCAAACGTTCCTTTTGGATACGTCGACGAATGGGCCGGCAGGCTTCGCCCGGGTTCGCGTGTCCATGGAATAACCGCTGCCTGAGAGAGTTCTATTTCCGAATACTGCCCGTCAGTATGTAGCTAGAATTGGCTTCAAGGCGCTGTTTGGCAGATGCATCTA
>JBNLDM010000041.1:0-11606 GCA_050304335.1 Pontiella sp. | reverse complement strand
ACATGATCTATCTGCTCAATAGCATGTCCGGGGACGTGCAGAACGCCCAGCTTACGCAGCAGTATGAGCGCGGCATGCCGAACCATCTGCACATCCAGGGCATGACCGAAGGGATGGGCGAGCTTTCCAGACATGTATCGCGGCGGCCGCAAGCAACGCCCGACGGTGCCGCGGGGCCGCATCGTCCTGATCAGGGTTCGCGCGGCTGGGTCAAAGGGTACGGCAGCTGGGCTGCGTATGGAGCCGATGGCATGTTTGCCGGATATGATCACAATATTTACGGAACGCTCGTCGGCATAGACTGGCTGCAGCAAAGCAACATCCTGTTCGGTGTTGCCGGAGGCTATGCGCGGTCGGTGATCGACCAGGATGACGGTGACCTGGGTGTAGCCAAAACCGGATACGGGGTAATCTACATGGCGATGGGAACGGAAGACTGGTTCGGGGATATCAACGTCGCATTCGGCCGCAGCAGCATCGAGGATAAATCCGGTACCGCCTTCGGCACCCGGGCGGACTACAAGGCGAGCAATTTTGCCCTGTATCTGGGCGGCGGACGGGAAATCTGGTTTGCCAATGATCGCTTCAGCCTCACGCCGGAGGGGTCGATGCTGGTGAGCACCTACCAGCAGGATGCCTATGAGGAGACGGGCGTGCTGCCGCGTCAGGTGGAAGCCTATGATCGCCAAAGCGCGATCTCCAGTCTGGGTGCCTCGCTTGCGATGCAGCAGGAATTCGACATTGCCGTACTCAAGCCCGAGGTCCGGGCGCGCTGGCTGCACGAGTTTAATGCCGATACCGAGTCGGTCAACTATTCACTGGTCAATGGTACGGGCGAATATCACTTTTTAATGCCGGCGGCAGAGGAAAACATATTCGAAACGGGGGTCGGTATGACCTGCCAGTTCCACGATGAGCTCTCGCTCGTGCTGGATGTCGACTGGCGCTTCGGCGAGAAATACGATGCCTATTCCGTGGGCGGGCGCATGGTATACGAGTTCTGATGAGTGGAGGGACGCCGGCCCCGGCGTCCGGGCGGTGAGGCCGCCGCCCCTCCGTTACCTTCGCGTCTTGGAACGAGAATCTCCTTCAGGCAGTAACCGCCAGAAGACGGAACTATATACCTGTTCCGGAAAAAACATTTTCCAAGGGTTTGGTTTTTCTGGCATGGTTCCGGCCAGATGAAACCGGATGTTCCTGAATCGTTGATCATAATAGCGGGTCGCCATGCCTATCCCGCAATGCTGGCGAAGGCGGCGCGCGCGGCGGGCGTGAAGCGGATCGTGGTGCTCGGCTTCAAGGGTGAAACGAGCAAGCAGGTCCTGCCGCTGGCCGACGAGGTGATCTGGGCCAATCTGGGCGCGATGAAGCCCTTCCTTGATAAACTGGAAGCGACCGGCATCAGGCATTGCATGATGGTGGGGCAGATTGCCCCGAGCAATCTCTTTTATCTGCGATACGACAAGCTGGCCCACGAAATGATGGCCGCGCTGCCCAGCAAGAATGCCCACACCATTTTCGGAGCGATCGCCGATGCGATCGAGTCGCGGGGGATAACGGTGCTGCCTGGTGACACCTTCATGGAGTGCTACACGCCCGATGCCGGTCAGTTGAGCCGCCGGGCACCGACCGAACGCGAGCAGGCCGATATCGAGCTGGGCCTGAAGCTGGTCAAGGGAACCAGTGAGTTCGAGATAGGCCAGACCGTAGCCATCAAGGACGGGATTATTATCGCCGTAGAGGCGTTCGAGGGTACGAACCAGACCATCAGGCGTGCCGGCAGGGTCGGCAAGGCGGGCACGGTCATCGTCAAGGTGCCGAAGCATGGGCACGATATGCGCTTCGATATTCCGGTGATCGGCGCCAAAACCTTTAAGGTGATGAAAAAGGCCAGGGTGTCGTGCCTGGCGGTCGAGGCCGGCAAAACCATCCTGCTGGATAAGGAAAAACTCATCGCCCTGGCGGATGAACTTGACCTGGCCTTCGTTGCTTTACACACGGATTTCTAACCACAGAGGGTACAGAGGCGCACGGAGGGCAGGCATAGGTGATCGCTGAGTCCCTCGGTGTCCTCAAGCGAAGCGGGTGATAAAACATTCATGAAGAAGTCGATTCTAGTGGTAGCGGGTGAGGTGTCGGGTGATCTGCACGCCGCTAAAGTGGTGCATGCCGTGAAGGTGCAGTCGCCTGAGACCGCGTTCTGGGGCCTCGGCGGCGACGAGCTGCGGGCTGAAGGCGTCGAGCTGCTGCAGCATACCGACCGGATGTCGGTGATGGGGATTGCCGAAGTATTGAAGCACTACCGCTTCCTGAAGGGCGTGTTCAACCAGGTGCTCGACGAGGTGGATCGCCGCAGGCCGGATGCCGCCCTGCTGGTGGATTATCCGGGCTTTAACCTGCGGCTGGCAGCCGAGCTGAAGAAACGGGGTGTCAGGGTCTACTACTATATCTGTCCCAAGGTCTGGGCCTGGAATAAAAAGCGCATCCCGAAAATGGCGAGGATCATCGACCGGCTCATGGTGGTCTTCCCGTTTGAGGTCGACGTATTCAAGGACACAGGACTGCAGGTTGATTTCGTGGGTAATCCGCTGGTAAGTCAGATCGATGCATTCCTGTCAACCGCGCCGAAGGTGCTCCCATGGGGGTCTGAACGTCGGGTGGCGCTGTTGCCGGGCAGTCGGACGCAGGAAATCCTACGCATTCTTCCGTCCATTCTTGCGGCGGCGCAGCGACTGGAAAGGCAGATACCCGACCTTTCCTTCATGATCGCATCGCCGAACAGGCGCATCGAAGAGTTGGTGAAGCAGCAGATTGCCCAGGCCTCCAGCAAGCCGGCCAGGCTCTCGGTTGTGCAGGGGCAGGCGCGCGAACTCATGCGCCAGGCCGACGCCGCGATCGTCACATCCGGGACGGCGACGCTGGAAACCGCATTGATCGGGACGCCGCAGATCATCGTTTACAAAACCAGTGCCGCCACCTACTGGTTTGCCCGCTCCGTCCTGACCATCCGGCATATCGGGCTGGTCAACATCGTGGCGAAACGTACGGTATGTCCGGAGCTGATTCAACAGCATGCAACGCCGGAGGCCATGGCGGCGGCCCTGGGCAAGCTGTTGGACGATAGCGCGGAACGGCGCGCGATGCTGGCCGGCTACAACGAAGTCCGCCGGACGCTGGGCTCCGGCGATGCCGCAGCGAACGTGGCCGATATACTTCTTAACGACGGTTGCGCGTGACACAATCTCTCCGAATGGGCTTCCACCACTATGCATTGTTCGCTATTTTATTTGGATAACGGGTCCGGTTATAAAACACAATTGCTTAAGAAGGGATGATCGCAGTGAAGCTTTTTGGAACGTGTGCATTGATGGTTCCGATTTTGATGGCGATCGGGATGGCCGGATGCGCAACCGCGGCAGAAAAAAGGAGTGCCTCCAAGGACTGGCACAACCGGGCGCTGGACGGCTATTATGCCGATCCCGACATAATCTATTCCCACAAGACCGGTAAGTTCTACATCTATCCCACCAGCGACGGATTTGACGGCTGGTCCGGCTTCTACTTCAAAACCTTCTCGTCCGACAATCTGGTCGAATGGCAGGACGAGGGCATCATACTCGACCTGCACAAGGATGTAAACTGGGCTGACCGCAATGCATGGGCACCCTGTATCATCGAGCGGAAAGTCAACGGGAAGTACAAGTATTTCTTCTACTTCACGGCGGCGCAGAAGGTCGGTGTGGCCGTGGCGGACGATCCGACCGGCCCGTTTGTCGACAGCGGGAAGCCACTGATCGACTTCAAGCCCAACGGCGTCCATGGCGGGCAGGAGATCGATCCCGATGTATTCCAGGATCCAAAGAGCGGAAAATGCTATCTCTACTGGGGCAACGGATACATGGCGGTGGCCGAGCTGAACGACGACATGGTCTCGATCAAGAAGCTGTCGGTTCAGGAGATCAAGGTCGACGGAACCTTCCGCGAGGGCACGCACGTGCTCTATCGCAAGGGCGTCTACTATTTCCTGTGGTCGGAAGATGATACCCGCAGTCCGAACTATCGCGTGCGCTACGCCATCGCCCAGTCACCAACCGGTCCGCTAACGATTCCCGAAGACAATATCGTGATTGAAAAGGATGAGAAAGAAGGCATCTACGCGACGGGACACAATTCCACCATCCAGGTTCCGGGCAAGGACGAGTGGTACATCGTCTATCATCGCTTTACGTATCCGGAAGGGGTCGACATGCCCAACGGTGCCGGCGGATTCCATCGCGAAGTCTGCATCGACCGCATGGAGTTTGACGGTCAGGGGAAAATCAAGCAGGTGCGGCCGACACACGAAGGAATTGCGCCGGTATCCGTGCCGGAATAATTTGAACGAGCTGACAGTTTTAATTCAAGGAGGGGACACGATATGAACAAATACATGAACCACACATCCGTTTCAGCAACCATGGGAGTTCTATCCATGATTTCAGTAATGGTTTCAAACTCGGCCGATGCCGCCCGCCGGTGGGAAGACGAATCCGTCTATCGCGTCAATAAGCTGGAGCCGCATGCCACGAAGATGGCATTTCCGACGGCGGAAGGGGCGCTCACCAAGACGCGCATGGAAAGTCCCTGGTGCATGCTGCTCAACGGCGAATGGAAATTCCACTGGTCGCCCACCGTCGAGGAACACGACGCCTCCGCCAAGGATTTCTTCAGCCCTGGTTTTGACGATTCCGCATGGGATACCATCCCTGTTCCGTCCAATGTGGAGCTGCAGGGATACGGAACACCCATTTACCGCAATATCGGCTATGTGTTCAAAATGAATCCGCCGAGCGTGACGGACGAACCGCCGGCTGACTGGACGACCTACAAGGAGCGGTCGCCGGTATCCGCTTACCGCAGGACGGTCACCCTCCCGGAGGGGTGGGACGGGCGCAATGTATTTATCGTCTTCAACGGAGTTGAATCTGCGTTTACCCTCTACGTGAACGGCCAGGAAGTCGGGTATTCCCAGGACAGCCGCACGCCGGCGGAGTTCAACATCACCCCGTTCCTCAAGGAAGGGGAAAACCTGCTGGCCGTAGAGGTGCATCGCTACAGCGACGGCTCCTACCTTGAAGATCAGGATTTCTGGCGGCTCTCCGGCATCTTCCGCGACGTCTACCTGTGGACCGGCGCCGACCTCGACCTGCAGGATATCGAAATACATGGTTCGCTCGATGATACCTACAAGAAGGGGATGCTGAGCATCAAGACGCTGGTTTACAACTACAGCAAGAATGCCGCTAAATACAATATTGAAGCCGTCCTGCTCGATGCTAACGGCAGGCAGGTTACAGGGCGCAAGATCAACGGCAACGTATTTCCGGCCACCCAGCACCTGACGCTCGAGAAGCTCGATGGCCTTGATATCCAGCCCTGGTCCGCGGAAAACCCGTATCTCTACAAACTTCAGGTTGCCCTGAAGGACAGTGCCGGCGCGGACATCGCCTACTATGCGTTCCCGGTAGGTTTCGTACGCACGGAAATAAAGGGTGGAAACCTGCTTGTGAACGGAAAGCCGATTCTGATCAAGGGCGTGGATCGTCACGATCATGACGACATCACCGGCCATTATGTTCCGGAAAAGACCATGCGGGCCGACCTCGATCTGATGAAGCGCCTGAATGTCAACGCCATCCGTACCTCGCACTATCCAAACGATCCGCGCTTCCTGGAGCTGGTCAACGAATACGGCTTCTACGTCATTAGCGAGTCCAACATCGAAACCCACGGCTTTGGAACCAATCCGAAGAACAAGATTGCCAATGACCAGGCATGGAGAGGAGCCTTGCTCGATCGCGTGAAGAACAACGTCGAAACCTTCAAGAACCAGCCCTGCGTGATCATCTGGTCGCTGGGCAACGAAGCCGGAACCGGACCGAACTTCGAAGCCTTGGCCGACTGGGTTCACGAGCGCGATCCGTCGCGACTGGTGCATTATGAAGGTGCGAATGCGGTTGGATACTCCTATGTCGACTTCGAATCGCCCATGTATTTCCGTATCGGCAACCTCGACAAATGGTGCCGCGATATGGAGAAAAAGAAACCCGAGCAGCAGAAACCGATGATCCAGTGCGAATACAGCCACGCCATGGGCAACTCCTGCGGCGGGCTTTACGAATACTGGGATCTGATCCGCAAGGAACGCCTGCTGCAAGGCGGATTCATCTGGGACTGGCGCAACCAGGGCATCCGGCAGACCATGCCGGCCCCCGATTCGCCCCGGGCCGTCATGGCCCTGGATAAGGACCGCTTTGTGGCCGAGGACGGATCGCTGGCCTATTTTGCCTATGGCGGGGATTTCGGTGACAAGCCCAACGACGATAACTTCTGCATGAACGGGGTCGTCGGTTCCGATCTGGTGCCGAATCCGCACGCCACTGAAGTGGCCTACCAGTACCGTTCCATACTGACCTCCGGCGTAAACGTGTCGGCCGACAAACCGATCGTCAAGGTTTTCAACGAAAACTTCTTTGTTCCGTTGAAAGACCAGCCTCTGCTTTGGACCCTGCTTGAAAACGGTGAGCCGATCAAGAAGGGACAGGTTGTAATCGAAGCGCTGGCACCGCAGACATCCACCGACGTGATCATTCCAATCTCCGGCGTTAAGGTGAACCAGGAATCGGAATACCTGCTCAACGTGGAATACCCGCCGGTCGGTAAGCCGGCTTGGGCGCCTAAAGGCCACATGGTGGCTCGGGATCAGATTGCGCTGGAGTGGACCCCTGGTGGCGCGCACCCCTACAAGCCGAGCAAGAGTGCCGTGTTCAAGCCCGGCAAGTCCGGAGACAACCTCGTGTTCAGCGCCGGCGCCGTAAGCGCGTCCATCGACTCCAAGACGGGACAGCTGGTATCGTACAAGGTGGGCAAGCAGGAATATCTGCTTAAGCCGATGGTCATGAACTTCTGGCGTGCACCTGTAGACAATGACCGCGGTGCTCACATACCAAAGCGCTGCTGGCCCTGGCGCGAAGCCGGTCCCAACGCGGTCATGAAAAAGATGACAGACCAGGATGCCGGCGGCAGCGATGCTTTCTCAAGGAAGATGGGGCAGTCGAATAACAAGGATACCTATTCTGTATCCTTCGACTATGACATTCCGGTAGGAGAAACCACGGCCACCGTCACCTACGAATTCTTTGGTGACGGCGCCCTGGGTGTGACGCTTAAGATCGAACCGAAGGGGGACAACCTGCCCGAACTTCCGCGTCTGGGATTCCAGTGCTCCATCGCGCCTGAGCTGAGCGATTGGGTCTGGTATGGCCGCGGGCCGGAGGAAAACTACAGCGACCGCAATACGGGAACCTTCCTCGGCCTGTGGAAGACGGATGTGCGCCAGGCCTGGTTCCCCTACAACGAACCGCAGGAAACCTCCAACCGGACGGGTGTCCGGCGTGCGGCTTTCAGCGCCGGGAAGCATGGGTTGATGATCATGACGACCGATGGCCAACCGCTCGAGATCGGGGCCTATCCTTTCCTGCAGTCGGACCTGGAAGTGATCGAGGATAATGACCTGCCGAAGAATGACAATGCACCTCGCCATCCGGCGGACATTCCGCTGCGCGGGTTGATCACGGTGAGCATCGACCACCGTCAGATGGGTGTGGGCGGAGAGGATTCCTGGGGCATGTGGCCGCGTCCCCAGCACCGCATCAAGGCCGAAGGAACCTACGAATACTCCTTCGTGCTTCGTCCGTTCTAATAAGAAGGCAGGGACGGTTCGACGAACCGTCCGTATCTTGACCTGAAACCTGACGGGCGGCGCTTTCGTCAAAAGCGCCCTGCCTCTGGCGTCTGACCGGCTTTGTACCGCCAGGCTTAATCACCGGTAGTGGTCACATCCAGATCGTGCAGGAGGCCGTCCTCGAGGCGGTAGATCCAGCCGTGGATGGCCAGTTCCTGCCCGCAGGCCCAGGCGTCGCGCACCATGGTGGTATTGCACACGTTCGCCACCTGTTCGATCACATTCAGCTCGCAAAGCCGTTCCCGCCGCTGCTCAATATCTTCGATGGCCTCCAGCGTTTCGCGATGGTAGCGGTAGACGTCACGGATGTGGCGCAGCCAGTTGTCGATCAAACCGTGATTGGCGTCATCCATGGCGGCGCGAACACCGCCGCAGCCGTAGTGACCGCAGACGATGATGTGCTTCACCTTGAGGACCGCGACCGCGTACTGGATGACGGAAAGGCAGTTGAGGTCGGTATGCACGACGAGGTTGGCAATGTTGCGGTGTACGAAGACCTCACCGGGCGGGAGGTTGATGATTTCGTTGGCGGGCACGCGGCTGTCGGCGCAGCCTATCCACAGATATTCCGGGTTCTGTTGCTTGGAGAGCTGTTCAAAGAAGCCGGGATGTTCGCGTTCTATCCGTTTGGCCCATTCACGGTTGTTGTCGAAGAGTCGTCTCAGTATTCTCATGCGGGTACCTCGGGTTGAATTGCGAGGCAGTATGGGGAAAGCGATACTATAGTTCAATCATCGGATGGCGCGGCTTCTTCGTCAGTAAGGAGCCACTGAACGGCTTCATCGCGGTCAGTGAAAACGCGTACGTTTTGCCCCTGCATTTTCGAGAAGGTTTCGTACATCAGGTATCCGCTGGAGCCTTCGGCGGCCAGGGCGGCCCGCTTGAGCCCTGCCGTGAGGGGCGACGCCTCGGCCAGGTGAGGAAACTGCATGATATCCATGGCGGACACCTGGACCTGCGCCTCGGTGGAATCGCTGAGCAGCCGGCGGGCACCGGTTTTCTCGAGTACGGGAATCAAGGCGTCGAGATACTCGTGAACCATGGTCATGTTGATCAGGCCTGTAAAGGTCGATACAATGTAGTCATCCTTGTCGTTGTAGGTTATCTCAAAAGGCATCGCATAATCTCCGTCTTCGCCTGCATATGATACCACATAAGCTATATAATCAAAGGGTCAATTCCTGCAACCATCAAGGCGTTCATGGAGCCGAAGCCCTGTAGAAGAAATGGCTGTTCGTCGTTTCAGCCGGTCCGTGCCAGCTGATAGACGAGGTGGTTGCTGTAATGCTGGCAAGATGAGCCCAGTCCGGATCTGTGAGCGATGAAGCCCGTTCAACATCCACGGTAGTGCCGGATGTCAGGTTACTGATGTACAAGGAAACCGCGTTGCTTTCAACCGTGATGGAGGCGATGCGCGGGACGTGGGGCGCACGCTGCCGGATAATGGCATTGGTGACCGCCGGAAACCAGTTCGTGGCCATTTTGTCGTAGCCGATCTGGGATGGGTGGTAGGCACTCGCCATGTCGGACGAGGTGTAGTCAATTCCGGCCCCGTTTTCCATGTCCACCACGATAATGTCGTCACCATTTGCGATACGCATCTGTGCCATTGCGTTAACGTTGCTGTTGAAGGCGCTGATATCCGGACCAAGGTTCTTGTAGTTGTCGGCGACGCTGATGATGAGCGCCAGCACGACAGTTGCATTGCTGTTGGCTGTGAAGATTTCATCGAGAATCCCGGACACTTCGGCGGCGTGAGCACCATGCTCAATAATGTCATTGGTTCCGACGTGGAGCAGCACGACGTCGGCCTCGCTTCCCGCCATCCATGTCATGACATGGCTAATGATGGTATTGGTACTGGTGTCGTCATCGGCAAACCAGCCGTCATGTCCCTCGTGCTGGTTGTCCGGGAAGTCGCCGTCCTCCAGGCTGCCGGAAAAGTCGGTATCGAAACCGCCGCCGTCCAGCAGGTTTTTCAACTCTTTGCGGTAGCTGTTGTAGACGCTGACCCCGCTGTAATAGCCGTGCGTGATGGAGTCGCCCAGTGGGAGGATGCGCACGGGTTCGGTGCCGGATGAGGGCAGATGCAGTCCCAACGCCAGCAAGATCAGTCCGCTCAGAGCACCTCTGTTCGTGCAGGACCCTTTCATAGGATCGATCCTAGCAGAACAAGTGGCTGTATTCCCCACAAATATGCCCTTTCTGCACGGGGTGTGTTTATGTATTGTTGCCCCGCTTTTCCCTCAATAACCGGGAGTTGAATGGAATGAAATGCTTTTTATCGATGGCCGCCGTCCTGTTGTGCGGTACGGCTGCTTTCGCGCAATACACCAACGTACTGGAAAACGGCACTAACCTGACCGTTGATACGGCATGGACCACCGGCTCCGTCTGGGTCGGTCAGACCACCTCAAGCAATGCGCTGTATGTGATTCCGGGCGGGGCGGTTACCAGTTCGAATGTGTATGTCGGTGTCGGTACCAATGCCGACGAGAATATCATTTCAGTGACAGGCGGCAGTCTGGACATCGAAAACTCGCTGGAGATCGGTGCGGGCACCAGCAATTCCGTATCCGTCGGAGCAGACGGAACGATCACCGCGGGCGGCCTGGTGATCCATTCCAACAATAACTTCAGCCTTAATAATAGCGGCACGTTTGCCATTACCACCGACTTCGATGCATCGATGGATGGTTTCAACTGGAACGAAGGCGGACATCTTTCGGTGGGCGGGGCATTGACCGGAATGTCGGTGATTAGCAATACCGTCACGCTCGATGGCGGGCGCGATCTGACGCTGGATGGCGGCACGTGGAGCACGGGATCGACCAATCTGGTGGTCGGCGGTGGCGGCCAGGCCAGCGATCTGGTCGTTTCCAACGGAGGATGGGTTGTTGTGGGAACGGGAACAACCAACGATTTTGCCATGGATTCGGATGGCGGTATTGCCGTGGGAGGGACCAATGAGGTGTCCCTGCTGGTTGATGCCGGTTCATCCGTCCTGACCACCGGTGGACTTTACATCGGCGGAACAAACGCCAGCCTGACCGGCTCGGTCACGGTTACAAACGGAAGCCTCGTCGAGGCGCAAACGCTGACCATCGGAAACGGCGGCAGCACCCTCAATATCGACGATGGCGGCACACTCTCGATTACCGGCGACTACGATGCCGATGCCCAGACCAACGTGAATTGGAACAGCGGCGGTACGTTATCGGTTGGCGGCGAACTGACGAAAAGCAACGGAATCGACGGGGTTGGCCGCGCACTGGAATTGAACGGCGGTACGTGGAACCTCGGCAGCGACGTGTCGGTTGACGGGAACAGCAATTCACTCCTGGTTGTCAATGGGGGAGGGGTCACGAACAACAACGGGTTTGTTGGATCCGGGACCTCCAACCTGAACAACGCGGTAGAGGTTTCCGGCGCCGGGTCCGTGTGGCGGAACAACGGCAGCCTGTTCGTCGGGTCCACCAACGGAAGCGTCGGCAATACCGTCACGGTCTCGGACGGTGGCCGGATTGATGCGGATGATCTGATCCTTGCAGAAGAAAACAGCTTTAATCTGTTGAGTGGCGGTACCTTGGGGATCACGGGCGACTTCAACCTGGAATCGCAGAGCAATCTGGTGTGGGGTTCCGGCGGACTGCTTTCGCTGGGCGGTGAACTGAGCGGTCTTTCCGCCACCAACCTCAACGCGAACGGCAGTACAGATGAATATGCCTATCTTGACGGCGGTCACGACATCGAACTGGATGGCGGTTCGCTGCAGCTGGGTGCAACCAAGCTAATTGTCGGCTTCAATACCTCCAACAGTGAT
>JBNLDM010000040.1:0-4702 GCA_050304335.1 Pontiella sp. | reverse complement strand
CGTCTTCGACGATGGCGACCAGGCTCAGGTCGTTGCCGTTGACGTCCACATCGTTGTGCGGTGGAACGGCTACGGCAACCTTGAACTTGCGGGGGAGGTAGGTGTCGCCGTAGATCGGCTCTTTTTCCTCTTCGTAGTTGGCGATCTTCTCCTCGTCGAGCCAGATTTCGTGGTAGGCGCGGGTGCTCGGCAACAGGTGGGTGCTGATGGCTACGGCATCGTCGTAAACCTGCTTGTGCAGGGCCGATTCCAACGGGTTGGTGTTGCAGAGCACGTTGCGGTTGACGTCGCCGCAGGCGGCGATGGAGTCGATCATGGCCTTGTTGAGACGCTGGATCAGCGGCTTCACGTTGCGCTTGAGGATGCCGTGGTGCTGGAAGGTCTGGCGGGTGGTGAGGCGCAGGCCGCCGCCGGTCAGTTCGCGGGAGATGGCATCGATGGCTTTCCACTGCTCGGCGGAGATGACGCCTCCGGGGACGCGGGCACGCAGCATGAAGCTATAGAGCGGCTCCAGTTTCTGGTGGCGGCGCTCGTCGCGCAGGTCGCGGTCGTCCTGCTGGTAGAAGCCGTGGAACTTGGTGAGCTGGGTGTCGTCACCGAACAGGGCTCCGGTGGTGGCGTCCTTCAATCCCTCTTCGATGGTTCCGCGCAGATGGCGGCTACGGGCCTTGATGTGTTCGACTTCGGTCAGTTTCTTTTCGTCGTTCATGGTTTTCTCCAAAAGTTTTCTGGGTGGAGGGATAGCGTCCTCGCTGTCCGTGGACGACGAGGACGTCGTCCCTCCATTTAATCAATAAACATCTCTCTGGTAGCGTCCATTCTTGTGGAGCTGAACCAGGTATTCCTCCGCCTCTTCGGGGGAGTGGCCGCCCCTGTCGACGATGACGTCAAGCAGGGCCTGGTGTACATCGTGCGCCATGCGGCTTTCGTCTCCGCACACATAGATGTGTGCGCCGCGCTGGAGCCAATTCCACACCTCGGCGGATTGTTCAGCAATGCGGTGCTGGACGTAGATCTTTTCGTTCTGGTCGCGCGAGAAGGCGAGGTCGATGTTGGTGAGGATTCCATCCTGCAGATAGTCCTGCCATTCGGTCTGGTAGAGGAAGTCCTCGGTAAAGTGCGGGTTGCCGAAGAAGAGCCAGTTTTCGCCGGAGGCTTCGGTGGCGGCGCGTTCCTGGATGAAGGCGCGGAACGGGGCAATACCGGTTCCAGGGCCGATCATGATCACCGGCTTGGTGGTATCTTCCGGCAGGCGGAAGTTGTCGTTGGATTCCACATAAATAAGGACATCCTCGCCTTCCTTGAGGCGATGGGCCAGATAGCCGGATGCGCCGCCCAGATGGTCGTAGCCGTGGGCTTCGTATTCCACCACGCCCAGCGTCAGGTGTACTTCCTCTTCGACTTCGTTCTGGCTGGAAGCGATGGAGTATAGGCGGGGGGTTAGCTTTCGCAGCATGCCGATGAATGCGTCGGCGGCGACCTTGCCCGGATATTCGCGCACCACATCAATGATCTGCCGGACGCCTACATAGTCGCGCAGGGGATCGGTCTCGGCCGCGATGGCCTGCAGTTCCTTATTGCCAATGGCACCGGCATATTCCGTAACGAAGCCGGGGTGCAGGAGCGTGAGTTCATATTTCTCAGTCAGTGCTTCGCGAATCGTGTGTGGTTCGTCGTGCACGTGTACCGTGGTTTCCGGATCGATTTCCAGCAGTTTCAGCAGATCCTCCACCAGTTCTTCGTCGTTCTTGAACCAGATGCCGAGCGAGTCGCCCGGAAGATAGCTCAGCTCGGAGCCTTCCAGGTCAATCTCGATGTGGCGAATATCCTTTTCGGAATAGCGGCCGGTAATCTTCTGGCAGGCCAGCAGGCGCGTCTTGAGCGGCTTCTTACGGCTGTAGTGCACGGACGGTGCAACCGCGCCGAAGCCCCCGCCTAGGGCTGGTGCAACGGCCGGAGCCGCGCCTTCGGGGATGATCTCCTTCATGGCGTTCAACGCCTTGGGAATCCACACTTCGGCGCCGTCGTCAAAGTCAACATCGAGGTCCACGCGGTCGAGGATGCGCTTTCCGCCAAGCTCCTCCAGCCGGGCGTCGAAATCCTTGCCGGTTTTGCAGTAGAACTCATAGCTGCTGTCACCCAGTCCAAGGACGGCAAAGTTGAAGTCCTCCAGCTTGGGGGCCTTGGTGGAATTCATGTATTCCCAAAGCGCGACGGCGTCGTCCGGCGGATCGCCTTCGCCCTGGGTGCTGATAATGACCAGCACATAGCCGAGCTTCTTGAGGTTCTTTTCCTTGAACTTGCCCATGGAAACGAGCTCGGCGGTCACGCCGGCTTCCTGTGCGGCCTCATGGAGCTCTTCGGCGACCGAGCGCGCATGCCCGGTCTGCGAGCCATAGAGAATCGTCAGTGTATTGCCCGCATCGCCGACGGGTTTTCCGGCGGGCAGGGCCTGAACGGCACCCTGCGCGCTGAGCCCCGAAAAGTAGCCGCCCACCCAGGCCAGTTGGGAAGGGGAGAGCGTTTGGGCCAGCTGATTCAATTGTGCGATGAGTTGGGGATCGAGCCCAACACCTGCTGGATGTGTAGGTTGTGTTGACATTTTGCGCTAAATCCTTGTTTCTATACTTTCAACACAAGCGGTTTCCTTTTCCTGTTTCTGCCTGTGTTTCTTGAATTGATGGCGGGGACAATACCCGATAATATGATCGTTTCAATCATATAATTTACAAAACTGTACGTGATATACATGATTTAAATACCGATAAAGGTGTGCATAAATGCCTTCCGATACTATTTCTGTTGCCTATTCTACCTGTCCCAACGACACATTCATCTTCAACCGACTGCGGCAGGATGTCGATATCGAAACCCATCTGCATGACGTTGAAACCCTGAACCGCTGGGCATTTGAGGCGCGGTTCGATGTGACCAAGCTCTCCTTCCACGCATGGCTGCTTTTGCAGGATCGGTATGAGCTGCTCCAGTCCGGCTCGGCATTGGGTCGTGGGTGCGGGCCGCTGGTGATTACGCATGGCAAGACGGAGCTGGCCCCGGATTCGGTTGTAGCCGTCCCGGGCGAATATACCACCGCTCATCTGTTGCTTCGGCTCTGGAAACCGCAGATCAAAAACCGCATTTTCATGCCGTTTGACGAAGTCATGGAGGCGGTCGAGTCGGGAAAGGCCGATGCCGGTGTCATTATCCACGAAGGCCGGTTTGTCTACCGGAAGCGCGGCTTTGAGTGTCTGGTCGATCTTGGGGATTGGTGGGAGTCCACCACCGGTCAGCCGATCCCGCTGGGATGCATAGCTGCAAAGAAGGAGCTGGGTGCGGAGCGCATTGCCGAGATTAACCACCGACTGAAGCAATCCATTCAGGCCGCGTTCGATGATCCGGAATCCACCCGCGACTATATAAAAGCCCACGCGCAGGAACTGGACGACGACGTGATCGAAAAGCATATTCAAACCTATGTGAACGACTTTACGCTCGACCTCGGCCGCGAAGGCCGCGCAGCGATTGACCAATTGCAGGAAATGGCGAAAGCCGCCGGAGTTATTCAATGATAGGGATTTTATTTGCGACGGAGATGGAGGCGAGGCCGTTTCTGGATCGGGGTGAGCCGGAAGGGACGGTAACTGTGATTTCCGGTATGGGCATGGAGGCGGCGCGTGTGGCTACCGAAGAGTTGATTCAGAAGCATGGCTGTACCTCGGTGATCAATGCCGGCGTATGCGGCGCGCTGCACAACCGGCTGGAGCGGGGAGGCGTCTACCGTGTCTCGATGGTCAGTACGGAAAACCTGAAAACTGCCGTCAACGTGGGGCTGGGCATCGGGCTGAAAAAGCTGGTAACCGTGGAGGAGCCGGTGTTTCAGCCAGATCGCAAGCGCGAGCTGTCCAAAAACGGAGATCTGGTCGATATGGAGGGCTATGCCGTGGCCCGCGTCTGCGAGGAGCATAGCGTACCCTGCATCTTGATCAAGGGTGTTACCGATTTTGGCGATCACAACGGTAAGGAAGATATCCAGAAGCATATCTACCCGGTTTCCGAAACCGTGGCCGAAGCGATCATAATGTGTCTGAAAAAGCCCGCAGCAAAGAGCGGTGACTCGCCTACGCTGATGCAGAAGCTTCATTCCTTCACCAAGGTGGAGCACACGATTTTTAGCCTGCCGTTGCTGTTTGCCGGGGCGTGGCTGGGAGCCGGTGGCATGCCTTTGCTCAGATCATTGCTTTTAATTGCGTTGGTCGGGCTGGGGGCGCGCACGTTCGGCATGGCCGTCAACCGCATTCACGACAAGAACATCGATGCCAAGAATCCGCGCACGAAAAACCGCGAGCTTCCGTCCGGCAAGCTGTCGATGGGGCAGGGCTATGGCGTGGCCATGGTCGGGATTGTCCTCTATTTTGTCGGATGCGCTTTGCTGGGCAGCACCGTGCTGAAGCTATCCTGGGCGCCTTTGATTCCACTTTCGCTCTACTCACTGCTCAAACGCTTCACACCGCTCTGCCACTACGGCATCGGGATCTGTTTGGCGACAGCTCCCTTGGGGGCGTTTGTTGCGGTGACCAACAGTCTGGCGTTCTCGCATGAAGTACTGTTGCTGTCGCTCTTTACCTTTTGCTGGATGAGCGGCTTCGATATTATCTACGCGTTGCTCGACATCGACTTTGACAGGGAGCATGGAATACGCAGC
>JBNLDM010000039.1:0-55273 GCA_050304335.1 Pontiella sp. | reverse complement strand
GTGCCGGAGATCGACGAGACGCCGCGGGAAGGCGAGGCCCCGCGTCGGCTCGCGGAACGGCTGGCATGCGAGAAGGCCGCCGCCGTTGCGGCCGGGCCGGAGGCGACTGTGATTGCGGCTGATACGATTGTCGTACTGGGCGGCACGGTTCTGGGTAAACCCGCCAGCCAAACCCATGCCGCTGAAATGCTGTCGCGCCTATCTGGACAGATTCACGAGGTGATCACGGGCGTGTGTGTCAAGCGCGCGGACCGATGCGAGGTGTTTTCGGTCTCCACGGAGGTTGCATTCCGGACGCTGAGCCAGGCGGAAATCGGGGCCTACATCGCCTCCGGCTGCCCGATGGACAAGGCCGGCGCATACGCCATCCAGGGGGGTGCGGCCCCCATGGTGCGCGCCATCAACGGTTCCTATACCAATATCGTTGGGCTGCCCCTCTGCGAACTGCATGAAACACTGACATCTTTTTAATGCTTATACCCCACATGGCACATTCCTTGCTTTAATAAGGAAAACACGTGGATTAAGCATGCTGAATTACATACACAGTTCCGGAATCGAACAGCCATTCGCATGGAATGGAATCGTCGCCTTCAACCTGCCCGAGCGGGTGCAGCTGGGCATCAGCTCGTACGACCTGCCGGCAATCCTCTACGCGGTGCTCATCGTACTGCTGTCCGGCATGTTCCTTCACGTCCGGCGCATGCGCATGGCCCTTGAGCGGGAAGCGGCCGCATTGAAACAGAGTGAAAGCCATCTGCGCACGGTTGGCGACAACCTGGCCGACATTACCATCTTCCAACTGATCTACGACATCGAGTCGGGCATGTTCGGCTTCGGCTACATGGGCAAAGGGCTGGAACACATCCTCGGCGTGGATCGAACCAAGCTGATGACCGACGCGCATCTGGCACTCGATTTCGTCTACGAGGATGACATCGAAACACTCAAGGATGCGCTGGACGCAGCCATCGATCACCTTGAGCCCGCCAACATGGAGATCCGCGTGCTGGATGTGGCGGGCCTGTACAAGTGGCTGCACATTAGCGCCATGCCCCAGATTGCCGACAACCGGCTGGTGTGGGACGGCTTCATGATGGACATCTCCGACCGGAAGACCGCCGAACAAACCATGGCCGAAGAGAGCCGCAACTTCCAGAACCTGTTTGAAACCATCGATGACTTCCTACTGGTGTGCGACATGGACGGTAAGCTCCTGCACACCAATCCCGCACTGGGCAAGCGGCTGGGCTACTCGTACAAGGAACTCGGCGACATGACGATCTTCGAGCTGTATGGCAAAGGCTCGCAGTCGGATATCTACCGGGTGGTTGCCCGGCTGCATTCGGACTCCTCGGCCACCTGCGACCTGCCGCTGCAGAAACGCAGCGGGACGAATATCCCGGTCGAGATGAACCTGTTCCAGGGAACCTGGAAAAAGGAAAAGGCCATCTTCGGCGTGGCACGCGATGTGGCCCGGTTCCAGCAGACGGAAAGCGCGCTCCGCGAATCCCAGCGGATTCTTCAGCTGATCATCGACTCCATTCCCCTCTCCATTTTCTGGAAGGACAAGGATTCCGTCTATCTTGGATGCAACCAGAGTTTCATCAATGAATGCCGCCTGCTGCATCTCGACAACGTCGTCGGCAAGACCCCCTTCGATCTATTTGAGGATTCCTTCGCTCAGGTTGTTATTGATCGCGACAAGAGCGTACTCAATACAAACGAGCCCATCCTGAACCATTCCGAATCGCATGCCCTCCCCGACGGCACCATCGCCTGGCGCGAAGTCAGCCTGATCCCCATGCGGAACGAGGACGGCAAGGCGTCTGGCGTACTGGGCGTCTGGCGCGATATCACTGAGCAGAACCAGGCCGAGGTACGCCTCAAGCGCACCCTGGACGACATGGAGCGATTCAATCAGCTCATGCGCGGACGTGAACGACGGACCCTGGAGCTTAAGGACGAAATCAACGCCCTGCTGGAGCAACTGGGGAAGAGCAGAAAATACCGGACCACCGCAACGGAAACGACATAATGGGCTTCCACCAAACCGATCCTGAAATCAAAAACGCCTATCGATCATGCAACGTCGCTATGACGGTTTTTATCATGGGCATGCTCGGCTTCGCCGCATGGTCGCTGAGCGTCCACCAGGCCGAGCCGGGATCCGAAGCCACCCTATGGCTGCGCATCAAAAACTGCGCCCTGAACAGAGTCACATTAATCGAAGGCCTGGAGACGGTGTACCTGCTCACCATGGCGGGCATCCTGATCGTCCTTTACCGGCGGGCCCGGGTTCGGAGCCTGCAGCACATCCAGGAAATCAACGCGACCCTGAAGCAGGATTTCCAGAAGACGAAGAAGCATGAGTCGGAGCTGCAGGAGGCCATGCGCGATCTCCAGCGGTTCAATGCCATGGCGACGGGGCGGGAACAGCGCATTCTGGAGCTGAAAGACGAAGTGAACAGCCTCCTGCAGGAACTGAACCGGCAAAAACGGTACAACACAACACCAACTGATTAGCAACGGATAGTCGCGCGATTATGGCCAAAGGCATAAAACTCGAATACAGGCTGGGAATCGGATACGCCTTCGGCGCCATTGCGAGTGCCCTGCTGCTGGCATCGGCCGTCTACGGCCTCTCCATGGTGACCGATCCCTTCTTCCTCTATTTCTCCATCCTGTTCCTGCTGCTGGTTGCAGCGGTCGGCTACCTGGCGGGGCGCCTCGTCGGCCGCCGCATCCAGGCCGATAACGATCACCACACCCGGGAACTGCAGGAGCAGATGGACATTGCGCAGGAACTGGCGCAGACCAACAAGTTCCTCGAAACCGAAGCAGACGACCTCAAGAAACACCGCATGGCCCTGCTCAGCATCATGGAAGATGCCGAGCGGTACAACAAAGAGCTGAGGCACGAGATCTCGGAACGCAAGCGCGCCGAGGGCGAGGCCGCGAGCGCCCGCAACAACATGGAGCTGATCCTCCACGGCGGTGACCTGGGGTACTGGAACTGGGACATCGCCGGAAACAAGTATGAATTCAACGAACGCTTTGCCGCCATTCTCGGGAAGCCGTTTGCGGAGCTCGACAACTATGCGGACTGGCGCAGCAACCACATTCATGACGCCGATGCTGAACCGGTGCAGTATGCGCTGTCGCGCCATCTGGAGGGCCGGAGCGATATTTTCACGTGCGAGTACCGCCTGCGGCGCACCAACAACGAATGGATCTGGATTCTTGATCGCGGCCGCGTGATTGAACGCGACAAGGACCACAAGCCGATTCGCATGGTGGGCACGCTGCTCGACATCACCGACCGCAAGAAATACGAGCTGGAGACGAAGGAAGCCAACCAGCTGCTGGACAAGCGCAGCCGGGAGCTCGAGGAAAACCAGCATATCATCATGGGCATGATGGAAGACGCCAACGATGCGCGTGAAAGCCTGGAGCAGGCCAACCGCCAGCTTCTGATCGCCCGCGAAAAAGCGGAACAGGCCACCCGCGCCAAGTCCGACTTCCTCGCCAGCATGAGCCACGAGATACGAACCCCGATGAACGGCATCATCGGCACGGCCAGCCTGATGCGCGACACCACCCTCTCCGCCGAACAGCAGGAATACCTGCGCATCATCCAGACTTCCGGCGACGCCCTGCTCACGCTTCTGAACGACATCCTGGACTTCTCCAAGATCGAAGCCGGCAAACTCGATCTTGAGACGAAGCCGTTCGACCTGCGCGAAGTCTGCGAACACATCACCGAACTCCTCACGCCCACCGCGCTGGAGAAAGGGGTCGACCTGGTGCTGCGCTACTCGCCCAGCACGCCGCCGTCGGTCATCGGCGATGCCGGCCGCATCCGGCAGATCCTCATGAATCTGATCGGAAACGCCCTGAAGTTTACCCGCGAGGGGTATGTTTTCATCGATATCGAATCCGTCGCCGGCACGGATACGGAAACCACCATCAACTTTTCCATCAAGGACACCGGCATCGGCATTTCCAAGGACGAACTCCCCGTGCTGTTTGAAAAATTTTCGCAGGCCGATTCATCCACCACGCGCGAGTTTGGAGGCACCGGCCTGGGACTGGCCATCTGCCGGCAGCTCGTCACACTGATGGGCGGCAAGATCGGCATGGAAAGCGAGCTGGGCAAGGGGTCGACATTCTGGTTCCGGCTGCACCTGCCGATTGCCTCCCAGGCGGGCCAGTCCATGATCGACCGCACCTTCTTCAACGGCGAGCACGTCCTCGCCATCGATGAAAGAAGGATCATGGGCAAAATGGTGGCGGAGTGGATGAACCGCTGGGGCCTTAAGGCGGACACGGCGTCCACCATGGACGAAGCGTTGCATAAGCTGCGCGAAAACAACTTCAAGATCGTCCTGATGGAGGAGCATCTCGCCTATGAACCCGGGAATCCACTGATCACCAATCCCGAATTCGAGCACCTGGCCCTGTTCATCGTCTGCTCCATTACCAACCGGGACTATCATGCACTCGACCACTCCGGACTGATCGCCAATCTCGTAAAGCCGATGCGGCTCCGGCGGCTGCTGTCGAAAACCGCCCACGCGCTGAACTATCCGCTCAGCGTGGAGCGGAAGGAGACGGTGCCCGCCGTCAAGGCCAAGCCCGTCGTCGAAACCTCCACCATCGAAACCCTGACCACCTACCGCATTCTCGTGGTGGAGGACAACCGGATCAACCAAACGGTGGCCAAACGGATTCTCGTCAAGGAAGGCTACGAAGTCGAAGTGGCGGAAAACGGCGAACAGGCCGTGCACAAGGTCGGAAACGGCGGAAAATTCGACCTGGTCTTCATGGACTGTCAGATGCCGCGCATGGACGGCTACGAGGCTTCCCGCCGGATTCGCAGCATGGAAGGAACAACCAGCTCTCCCTCCCATCTGCCGATCATCGCCCTGACCGCCAACGCCATGCAGGGCGACCGGGAAAAATGCCTGGAAGCCGGCATGGACGACTACGTTGCCAAGCCTGTGAAAAAGGAAGATCTGTTCGAGATGATCCGCCGACACCTCGGCTAGCGGACCGAAGCCTGCGGCCCCAGCACACTATTCCGGCAGCCGGCATCGGTCGCATTTTGGATCCTGCCCCTGCACCCTGCAGAAATAGGCTTCCGCACTATCCTGCCAGCTGGCATTGAACCCCGGACATTTTTCCGTGTATTCGGCGAAAGAGACGAAGCGCTGCAGGATATGGTCGGGTATGTTGTGCTCCATGGAGCATGCAAACTCCTCCGCCTCTTTCGCTTCAATGCCGAGCACCTGGGTGAAGAAATGCAACAGGGCCTCGTGTTTCCTGGCGATGCCCCCCGCGATGTCGCGCCCGGCATCCGTCAGGGTGGCCGATGAATAGGGCGTGTAGTTGATCAAGCCCTTTTCGGCCAGGGACTTCAAGGCGCCCGTGACCGAGGCGGCCCGCACTTTCATCCGTTGGGCGATCTCCTTCGGACGGGCCTTTCCCTCCTCCCTCGAAAGGAAATAGATCGTTTCGAGGTAATCTTCGAGGCTGGCACTGAGTTCGGGAGGGGTCATGCGTTTCTTCATAACAAACCGTGCCCCCGAAGCTCAACTTCCCTCCTGGATTAATTCACACATTGCGCGCATTGCATTAAGTCTTTTCATGCTTAAATTTTATGATATTTACGCTTTAGCCTTGCAAATCCAATTCACGACAGCCACACTCTATGTTCACAAATAAAAACAGTGCATGCATTAAACTGAACGGATGGAGATCCATAAACTCAGGGGGGGGGAGCAATGAGGACATCCTGGCGTGTTGCGGGGCTGATCGCGGTGTTCGGAGCCGCCATTTCCATGACAGCAGTGGGTGATCCCATTCCTTCATGGGAGGAAACCAATCCGGCTGTCTCAACGATCTTCTGGGGATACAACTTTAACGACGGCCTGATCCCGCCCACCGTCACGCTGGAGGGCGGCTGCTGCGTACTGCCCACGGATCCCATCTTCTATTTTTCCGGCACGGGCGACGGCCCCTCGATAGTCGCCGGCCAACTGGGTATAAACAATGCCACACAGAATACGGAAATGGACATCCTGATCAGGGTTCCCAACGACTACAATGCGAGCGCCGTCAAGACGTTCTGGTTCGCGTACGACTGCTTCGGCGCGGGTTCTGAAATCCCCACGGCGGGCACCACGAATCTGAACCACACCGTGAGCGGCATTACCTACACGGCGAACACCGTCGGCAATCATATTGAAGCCTACATTACGATCGATCCCCAGCCCCAGGACGAATGGCTCAACATTCATTTGAGTGCTGCAGTGGGTGAATCGGTCGTTATTGACAACCTGATGGTCGGCTCCAGCTGCATCCCGGAACCCTCCTCGGTCGTCCTGGTGGCCTTTGGCGGCTTGATCATGCTCAGGGCCAGAAAAGGGCTGCAGCGCAACCGGGCCGATTCCGATCCGCAGCAGAAAATCCGCTGGGACAAGTTTTTTACGACGACCGTCAACTACTAAGATCCCGTCTTAATAACTCGCATTCACGGTATCGGTCATTAAGGTACCGTGCGTGGATTTTTCAGGACAGATCAAGAGCATTTTCAAGCCGCCGGAGCGACCGCACGCTTCAACGGCGGAGCTTTCGGTTCGCGAAGGAAAATGCAGCGCCCCCAAGGATTTCGCATGGCTATCGACCAATATTCCCTGCCGGAAGGCCTGTCCGGCCGACACGGATATTCCCGGATACCTGACCGCCATTGCCGCGGGCAACCCGGCGGAAGCCTATCGCATCAACCTCCAGGCCAATGTGTTCCCGGCCATACTCGGACGGGTCTGCTCGCGACCCTGCGAGGCGGCCTGCCGCCACGGCTATGATGGCCTCGGCGAGTCGGTCGCGATCTGCTTCTCCAAACGGTCCGCCGACGATCTCGGGCGACAGGAACCCGTTCTGCTGGATCCCTGGTTTCCACCCACCGGGAAAAAGGTGGCCGTCATCGGTGCCGGGGTGGCCGGCCTGACCGCGGCCCGGAACCTGACCCTGCTGGGGCACCGCGTGACGGTCTACGAAAAGCATGGCAGGCCCGGCGGAATGCTCAACCAGGGGATTCCCGAATTCCGCCTTCCGCGGGACATCATCGACCGGGAGATCGGGCAGATCCTCGATCTCGGGATCGAGATTCACTGCAACCGCGCCATCGGCCCGGACCTGACCCTCTCCGGCCTACTGGCGGATTTTGATGCCGTGGTCATGGCGGCCGGAACGCTTAAGCCCAACCTGCTCAAGCTTCCCGGGCAGGATCTGGCCGGCATATGCCACGGACTCGACTTTCTGCTGGCGGTCAATGAAACCGGAACGTCGGACATCGGCAGGAACGTCATCGTGATCGGAGGCGGCTTTACCGCCATGGACTGCGCCCGCACCGCCCAGCGGCTGGGTGCCGCGACGGTTCAATGGGACCTGAAAGTACTTTACCGTCGCGCCAGGGAACAGATGCGCGTCACACCCGGCGAGCTGGAGGAACTCGACAACGAGAACATCCCGCTTGAGTGCCACGCCACGCCGGTGGCCTATCTTGAATCGAACGGAGCTCTTACGGGCATGCGCTTCCGCAACACGGAGAACGGTGAGGAATTTGATGTGCCGGCCGACACGGTCGTCCTCGCGACCGGACAGTTCCCCGACTTATCATGGACGGATACCCCCGGGGGTCTTCCCCATCCGGAACAGAATGAAAAGCTCTTTGCAGCCGGTGACTATGCGCAGGGTGCAACCACGCTGGTCGATGCCATTGCCCATGCAAAGCGGACGGTGGAGAGCATCGATCGCTTCCTGATGGGCGAGGACCGTGTGCGGAGATCCGTACTGATCGAGCCGGCGTCCGCCACAGGCCGGACCCGCGATATGGACGTCATCCCCCGGCAACCCATGCCTACCCTTCCCGTTTCCGACCGCGACCTGCCCAGTGAGGTGGAGCGAGGCTATGACGGCACCACGGCACGGGATGAGGCCAACCGCTGCTATCGGTGCAACTATAAGTTCGAGATCGATCAGGACAAGTGCATCAAATGCGACTGGTGCCTGAAAGCCAGACCGCGCCCCGAATGCATTCTGATGCTCAAAGAGATCCGGCACGACGAAGAGGGACGAGTCGTATCCTGGGAGGCCACCGACACCGTGCGCGACATGAACCTGATCTGGATCAACTCCGACGAATGCATCCGCTGCGGCGCCTGCATCAAGGCCTGCCCGGTCGACGCTATCAATCTGCAGAAGGTTTCCCTGGTTACAGAACCGCAGATGAACACCCATTGACATGGATACGCAATACGCAGTAGGTAATACGCACTAGGAAAGGATTCTCCATGAAAAAACCGCCCATCGTTTTCATCGCCGGCGAGCGTCAGCACGCGGGGAAAACCGTTACCAGCCTGGGCATCATCTCGGCGCTGAGCAACCATATCGATCCGAAAGACATCGGCTACTTCAAACCCGTCGGTCAGGAGATGATCACGCTGCCCAGCGGGGAACGCATCGACAAGGATGTGCGCATCGTCAAGGAATTCACCGGTATCGAGATGCCCGACATGGGCATGCTGTCGCCCGTTCGCATCGTCTCCGGCGTGACGCGCGACTACATCACCGGAACGCAGCAGAAGGAGATCACTGCCCGCTTCGAGGCGGCGGTTCACAAAACGCTGGCCACGCTCTCGGACAAGAAGTTTATCATTGCCGAAGGCACGGGGCATCCCGGTGTCGGTTCAGTGGTCGGCATGGCGAATTCACGCGTGGCCAACCTGCTCGATGCGCGCATCCTGTATCTTGTCGGAGGCGGCGTCGGCCGCACGGTAGATGAACTGGAGGTCGACCTCTCCTACTTCTCGCACCATCACAGCCGCGTCTCCGGCGTCCTGTTCAACAAGGTGCTGCCCGACAAGGTCGATATGATGAAGGAGGTCCTCACCGAGGAATCCCTCGACCGTATCTTTCCCGAGTGGGATCCCCCGCTGAAGGTGTTCGGCTACATGCCGCAGGTCAAATACCTCAACAATCCCTCGATGCATCTGATCAGCGAAAGCTTCAAGGAGCACCGGTCGATCAAGAGCGGCCGAAGCGCCGACGCCTGGCATATGCCCTGCCGCAAGGTGAAAATCATCTCGCAGGACTACGAGGTCTTTGAACCGGAGCGCTACCTGCGTCCCCGCGACATCGCCGTGATCGCCGCCGGCTCCCACCGCCGGCTCGCCAAGCTGCTCGAATTCAACACCACCCTACCCGAAGAAAAGCTCGGCGGCATCATCCTCACCTGCGCCAACCACAAGATGCCGGATGCAAGAACCCTGGAGATGCTGAGCCAGAGTCATCTGCCTGCAATCGCCGTGGTGCAGGACACCGCCGAAAGCGATGCGACACTTTACAAGTGCTATACCAACACCAAGCTCCAGCTCTACGACCGCATGAAGCACAAGCTCATCGTTGATCTGTTCAACGAGCACTTCGATGCCGAACGCTTCATCCGTTCATTTGGTTTGTAATCCCTATTGCAGCTCGATCCGGTAGAACGCCGCACCGGCGTGCGCTGCCGGATCGGCAAATGTGTTTTCCGGCGGTGTTGCCACCACATCCGTCGCCACCGGGGCAAAGGCCGACGAAACCAGCGAGGTGGTAAACATGACGGTATACATCCTGTTAGACTCGCTGGCCCAGCGGATGAGTTCGGGCGTTATTCCCGTGATCGCCATATTCGAGTCCGCATCCTTCGCCAGGGTGCCGGTGAGAAACTCTTCACGATACGTCTGCCCATCGCCGTCGTAATCGGATACGGCGTCTGCAACTTCGAGAGAGCCGAAATTCGTCCATTCCCAATCGTCTTCAATACCGTCGGCGTCGCTGTTGAGCCGGACATCCCCGATCACCACCGTACCGGCATTGGTAACGGACAGGCTGCCGGCCGAGGCGACGACGCTCCAGGCATAGCTTCCGTTTTGTCCGAAGGCATGCCGGGCCAGTCCATTCGTGGAAAGACCGCCGTCGCCGAAGTTCCACAGGAAGGAAACCATATCCGTGCAGTTGGATACGCCGGCGTAGGCCCAGAAAGGAACATCCACGTGCGCGGCCGCGTTCAAGGGAACCAGTGATCCGCATACCAGTGCGCACATACCTTCGTTTACCGAGACATTGACCGTCCCTAGATTGGAATCCTTCATGCCGTCCGAGGATGCAAAGGTGAATGAGTCCGAGCCGGCAAAGTTGAAGAATGGATAATAGGTGGCATTGGTTCCATCGAGACCGACGGTTCCGTTCCGGGGCTGCGAAACGATGCGCAGTTCGCCTTCGTTGGCGGTCAAAGGAATCAGGACCGGGACATTTGCCGTGGTTACCGCAGAGGTGTTCTGGACGACCGGCGCCGGATCCAGATTCGTACCTTCCGAGCTGGGTCCGTTGTGACAGGTGTAGCAGCCGATCTGGTATCCCTTCCAGAAATGCCTGGAACCAATGGTGCGATCCGCCTGTGTGCGGGAAAGCACGGTTCCCCGGTAGTCGTCCCCGTGGCAGTCCCTGCAGCCTGAAGTGCCGATACCATTGTCGTGAATCTGTCCATGGAACCACGACTCGGGACGTCCATCGGCTTTGCGGGAGAATGCGGTATCGCCGACCGGATGCATCCCATGCGGTCCCTGGTTGAACGTCAGCGGCTCGGAGGTGTGGCAGTTCATGCACTCGATCACGGTGCCCTTGTGGCCCTGCATCTCGATATTCTGGGTGTTGTCGTTATCATGCGATGACGGAAAAATGGCGTGCGGCGAACCATGGCAGGCCGAGCACTGCAGATCCCCGTGACCGGTTGAAAAGCGGTAGAGAGTTCCTACCGGATGGGCAAACTTCGTATTTGCCGGTATCCGCTCGGTTCCGTTTGTTTCAAATACTGTCAGATAGCGGATCGGTTCGCTGCCGTTTACACCGGGATGACAGCTCTGGCATTTGGGCTCGTCGAACCAGCCCTGCCACCAGTGAACACCCAATCATTCCCAGCGACACGCCGATTTTCATTTCGATCATCCCTTCCTGATCCATGTACCAACCACCCTTTTCATAGTTCATACAACAGAGCTGGTCTTTTCGATACACGGGACAAAAAATAAGAGGAGCCGAAGCTCCTCTTCGCGGACACTTTAAAGAAGTCTATGCTTCCTGACAGGAGCCGTCGCGCGCACGTGTGCGATCCTGGTCCTTCTGCTTGTCGCCCGTACAGTCGCGGGCCTGTTCGGCCTGGACACAGCTGCCGTCGCGGGCACGGTCGCGATCGCCGCCGCCGTTGCCCTTCTGAGCTTCTGCTACGATTGAACCCAGCATCATTGCCGCGGCAATGATTACGATATACTTTGCTTTCATGGCTTATCCTCCTTGGTTGATGGCCCATGTGCACAGGAGATACACCCCGCTTCACAGAAAAGTCACATGCGACCCATAATTCACCAGCTGATTTTTCCGCCCCCTTTTGCGTTTCAAAAAAAAGAGGGCCTGCAGGCCCTCTCCATCGTGAAATTGTGCCCCGGCATTATTCCGAGCAGCTTCCGTCACGCTTCTGGTCGCCGGAACCATTGCCGCCCCCCTTGCGGGCCTGCTGGCCACTGCCGTCGCAGCTCCCGTCCTGTGTGCGAGTCTGCTGCCGCCGGCACTGTCCGTTACCCTGCCCGTTACCGGATCCGGTGCAGTTACCATTGCCCTTGCCGGCCATGGCCTCCGGTACCATGAACAGGGCGGCGACGGCGATGAACGCGACGACGAGATGTTTTACTTTCATGAGAGTCTCCTTGTTTTGTTGCTTCCAATGTTTCGAGGGCCATACAACTGCCGAAGAAAGATGGTCACAAAAAACCTGGTACCGGTTCATCGGGCAGGTACCCACAGGGCAGCATAGACTTCATCGAAATCCTTTCCGCGGGCGACCCCATCCTCAAGCACAGCAACCGCCCGGAATATTTCGTGGCGATTCAGATTGCGATCAATAAAATCGAACAACACCCGCTGGATGTCCTGATCTTCGAAATTCTCAAGGTGAAGTCTTTCAGCGGCTTCCATGACGTGGGCCAGACGCCCCAACTGCTTCTGACCATTATGGGCGACCACAGCCGAGACCACTGCGGGATCCAGCCCGCTCTCCAGCGCCATGCCGGTATTTTCCACCAGCCGGGACAATCCCTTCCCGTGATCCTCGAAATTCCCCCGGACCACCTGAGAGATGATTTCCTTTGCCTGCCGCATACAGCTGAGCCGGGCTTCAGCCGCCACCAGAATATTCGTGGCCGGCACCTGCTTGGACAGTCCTTCATCGATCTTTTCACAGATGCAGCCGAACGGAAGGGATTCCGCCTTTGCGGCATACACGGACTGCAGCAGTTTGTCGGCATCTGTCGGGCTGAGCCCCCGCTTGCGACAGATATCCAGGGTGTGATCCACCATTTCCTTTGTCGCGCCCGAGGAGGCATTCTTTCCCTTGAGCGTCTCCCAGGATTCCGATCCGCACGAATCGCATTCCGCCCGGACCGAACACGTCAACAGAACGACGGCCATCAATAGTCTACGCATTGTTTTCATCATTTACCTGGATTACCGCATTTACGTGGCCGAAGCCGTCGGGCCGGATCGTCGAGGCCTTGGGATCGGCGATCCACCGCTCGCCGTCCACGAGAAATATGTATTCATGACGACCTTCCGGTAGTTGCACGGCGGCCGTCCAGTGGCCGGAGGCATCCGGGCCGGCCAGAACAATATCACCTGTCTTCCAGCTGTTGAAATCGCCCAGCAGTTCCACCTGTTCCGCCCCGGGTGCGTGCAGTTCAAAATGGACGGTCACCAGGTCCGTATCGCGGGACATATCTGCGATGGGCCTGAAATAATCCACGCCCATCATGACCGCCAGCATGACCGCCGCTCCGGCAAATGCCGACAGAAGCCGACCCCGAAGTCGTGCAATCCGGGAGCGCTGCCGTGCGGGCCGCCACGCCGGAAGCGCATCCATGACCCTGCGGGAAAACCCATCCGGCGCACGTGTCCGGTGCTGCTCCAGCTGTTTAATCAATGGTTCATGCTTATTCATAATTCAACAACTCCGCTAACTGATTGCGCGCCCGCATCACACGCATCTTAGCCGCACTCACGCCAATGCCGAGCACGCGGGCCACTTCATTGTAGGCCATCCCTTCGATGTATTTGAGTCTCAATGGAGCACTCAGTTTGGACGGAAGCCGGGCTATGGCCGTTTCCAGTTCCTGATAATCCGGCGGCGCCGTTTCCCGCACTGCCTCCTCCAGTTGGTAGCCGTCCTCCATCCGCTGCCGATTCACCCGCTTCCGGAACAGGTTCTTGGTCTGGTTGGCGCAGATACGCAGCAGCCATGAACGGAAACTGTATTCCGGATTGAACTGATCCAGCTTCATATACGCCCGGACGAAGGCCTCCTGGGCCATGTCCGCTGCATCTGCGTGGTTGCGCGTCATACTCACCGCCAATCCGAAGACGGAGTCCTGGTACCGACGAACCAGATGTTCGAACGCATTCCGGTTGCCTGCCAGACAGGCGCGCACCAGTTCCTCGTCAGACTGTTCTTCCATGATCATGCTTCACTTCCCATACACACCGCTGGCCGGATTCGTCACACGAATCGCAACCCCGCCGGATAACGAAACACACCCCCGGATAAATATCATGATTTTTTTATATTTTAATGTATTGACATATTAACATAGTTGAATATGTTTATGCGCATGAAGACGACCAAACTACATTGTGTACTGGAAAATCTCTCGGCGAACGCCGTCGGGGATGCGGCGGAAATGCTGCGCACACTGGCTCATCCGATGCGGCTGCGCATCATCGACCTGCTCAATGCGGCCGGTGAACTGCCTGTTTGCGAGATCACCGCTTATCTTGATATTGCGCAGTCGGCGACCTCGCAGCACCTGAACCATATGCGCCGGGTCGGCCTGTTGAAAACCGACCGGCGCGGTAAGGAGGTGTGGTATTCGCTGGCCGACACCCGCCCCATCGCCCTGCTTAACTGCATTTGCAACTGCTGCTCAAATGATACCTAGATTTTAATTGCGTATACCGGTGTAGGTATTTTTAATTCCATTAGGAGACATCAATGAAACGCCTCAGAATGACAAACTTCAGCATCCGGTTCCCGTGGATCATCATGGGCCTGGTGGCAGCCATGGTGATCGGCTTCGGCGCCCAGTTCCCCAAGGTCAAGTTCGACAACGATCCGGAGAACATGCTGGCCAGGGATGAATACATCCGCGTCTTCCACAACAAGGTGAAAGCCCGCTACAATCTGTATGATTTTGTCATCGTCGGCATCGTCAACGAGACCGACCCGGACGGCATCTTCAATGTCGACACACTCGGCCGGATCGATGAACTGACCCGCGAACTGATCAGCCTGCGCCGGAACGCAGACGGTCTTCCCGAAATTATTCGCGACGGCAAGCCCTACGTACCGCAGCTCGAGCATGACAGCGCATGGAAGCGATCGCTCGCCAAGCTGTTCCGTAACGATGTCAACCGCCTGTTTGCCGACGACGGCAGTTCGGCGATCATAGCCCGGGAAATCATCAGCCCCAGCGTGGTTGACAACATCAAGCAGGCGGCCCGCGGCCAGCTCGCCATCGAATACCTGATGGAACAGGCCCCCACAACGCGGGACGAAACCCTGGCTATCCGCAAGGATGCCATGAACAATCCGCTCTACAAGGGCACCCTGGTGTCGGAAGACGGAAAGGCGATCGCGCTCTACATCCCCATCAAGGCCAAAACCTACTCCTACAACGTGGCCAACCTCGTCGAAAACCTGACACAGGACTGGGACAAGGCCGACCAGGTATACATCACCGGCCAGCCGGTGGCACAGGACACGTTCGGGGTGGAAATGCTGGTTCAGATGGCCTCCTCCGCCCCGATGGCCGGACTCGCCATCTTCCTGCTGCTGCTTTTCTTCTTCCGTCGCCTGTCTCTAATCATCGCCCCGATGATCGTGGCGATCGTCAGCGTCGTCGTTACCATGGGCCTGCTGATCGGCCTCGGCTTCGATGTCCATATCATGAGTTCGATGATCGCCATCTTCCTGATGCCGATCTCGGTGGCCGACTCCGTGCATATCCTGAGTGAATTCTTCGACACCTATCCCCGCTTCCGGGACAAGTCTAAAACTATCAAGTATGTAGTCGGACATCTGTTCATGCCGATGCTCTACACATCGCTCACCACCATCGCCGGTTTTGCGTCGCTGGCCACCACGCCGATTCCGCCGGTCCGGGTATTCGGTCTGCACGTGGCGTTCGGGGTGGCACTGGCGTGGCTGCTGACCATGACACTCGTGCCCGCCTACATCATGCTGTTTGTGCGCACCAAAATGCTCAATGAACTGAAACCGGCCACCGCGGAATCGCATGACCACGGGCTGCTGGGCCGTTCGCTCGGCAGGCTCGGACGCGTCTCCTACCGCCACTGGAAGCTGATCCTCGTGGCCACCTCGATCATCATCGCCATCTCCGGCTACGGCATATCGCAAATACGTGTAAACGACAATCCGGTGAAATGGTTCACGAAGAACCACCGCATCCGCGTGGCCGACCGCGTGCTCAACAGCCATTTCGGCGGTACATATACCGCCTATCTCACACTCAAGCCGGAACAGATCCAGACACCGACCTGCGCCGATCGGGTTGATATGATGCGCAACGCCGCCAACGAACGTTTCAGCGAAACACTGCCCGATGCGTCGCAGACCTTTCTCTCCCGGCTCGATCAGGTGGGCCGCGAAGTCGCTTCGGGAAAGCCGTTCGATGAAGAACGATGCTTCGCCGATCTTGTCGACTTTGCCGCGGGACTGGACGAGCAGGTCAGCGGAGCGTGGAACGCCATCGGCGACGCCATAAACTATCTCGAGCCCGATGGACTGACCTACGACAAAATCACTGCGGCCATCGCCGAGGCCGGCGACGAAGCAACCCGCAAGGCATTCGCACAACAAATGAAGGACAGCGCATCGCTGCAGGGTGAGGAACTGCAGGACAAGGCGTTGTCGATCGTTGACAGATACAGTGCACTTTCCTTCCGTGATTTCCTGTTCGAGTCGCGGGCTGACGTCATGGCGCCGCCATTCAAGAAACCGGAAATGCTTGCTTATATCGCCCGTCTCCAGGACTACCTCAAAAGCGTTCCCAACGTCGGCAAGACCAGCTCGGCGGTCGACGCACTGAAGAAGGCCAACTATGAACTCAACTATGTCGAGGGGGAATCCACGGAGCGTAACGACGCCTTCTACAGCATACCGCCCAACCCGTCGGCCGTAGGCCAGGTCTTCATCCAGCTCGAGGGGATGAAGAAGAAGGACAGCCTGTTCCACCTGATCACCAGGGACTATGGCGAGGTCAACCTCTGGATCCAGCTCAAGAGCGGTGACAATACCGATATGCAGGAGGTCGTTGACGACGTCAGTCAATGGATGGCCGACAACCCCGCACCGGTCAAGCTCGATGCCGGCTGGGCCGGATTGACCTACCTGAACGTGGTCTGGCAGCACAAGATGGTTACCGGCATGCTCTACTCCCTGCTCAGCAGCTTTGCCGTCGTGCTCATCATGATGATGGTGCTCTTCCGCTCGCCGCTCTACGGTCTGCTGGCCATGATTCCGCTCAGCGTAACCATCACCTTCATCTACGGGCTGATCGGACTCATCGGCAAGGACTACGACATGCCGGTGGCCGTGCTCTCCTCGCTGACGCTGGGCCTGAGCGTCGACTTCGCGATCCACTTCCTGGAGCGGGCGCGCGAACTGACCCGCAAGCTTGGCAGCTGGAAGGAAGCCATCTGGCACATGTTCCAGGAACCGGCCATGGCGATCAGCCGCAACGCGATCATCATCTCGATCGGCTTCACACCGCTCCTCTTCGCCCCGCTGGTGCCCTACAAGACGGTCGGCTTCTTCCTCGCCACCATCATGGCGGCCTCATGGATCGCCACCCTCTTCATCCTCGCGGCCCTCATCACCGGACTGCAGAAATGGTTGTTTAAAAATGAATCGAATGCTGACCAGACAGCGGGATCGCCTGAATGTGATATTGCGCAGCCCGTTATCCCGTCAAACTAAATGGAGGTATCCTATGAAGACCCTAATCACAGCATTGGCAGCAGCAGCAATCGCATCGACTGCATTCGCCGAGATATCAGTCGATGAAATCGTGAACAAGGCCAACCAGGCGGCCTACTATGCCGGCGACGACGGCCGCGCCGAAGTCGCGATGAACATCACCGCCAAGGACGGATCCACGCGCACCCGGAAATTCTCCCTGCTGCGCATGAATACCGGCGGCGGCAACCAGAAGTTCTATGTCTACTTCAAGGAACCCGCCGATCTATACAAGCAGGTCTTCCTCGTCTGGAAGAATGTCGAAGGAAACGACAGCCGCTGGATGTGGCTGCCTGCGCTCAACCTGAAACGTGAAATCGCTCCCGGCGACAAGCGGACCTCGTTCGTCGGTTCCGACTTTGTCTACGAGGATGTATCCGGCCGTAACCTCAACGAGGATACGCACGAACTGGTGGAAACCACCGACACGCAGTATGTGATCAAGAACGTTCCGAAGAATCCGTCGGACGTGGAGTTTTCCTACTACACCGTCAAGATCGACAAGGCTACCTTTCTTCCGAGGCTGGCGGAATATTACGACAAGAACGGCAAGCTCTACCGCATCGTGGAAGGTACCAAGGTCGAGACCATCCAGGGCTTCCCGACCGTGACGGAATCCACGGTGAAGGACCTGAACACGGGGAGCATGACGGTCAATAAATTCAGCAACATCGAATACAACATCGGGCTGAAGGAAAACATCTTCACCGAACGTTTCCTGCGCCGTCCGCCGCGCGAGGTAACGAAGTAGAGAAACTCGAAGTCACGCAGGATACAAAGGATTGGTCATGGAACGAACAGCAATAATCAGCAGGATCGGACTGATCGGACTGATCGGACTGATCGGCCCAATTCAAAGCGCTTACGCCCTCGATACCGAACTCCACGGTTTCGTGGATAGTCGCGCAGGCGTGCGGACGCAGAACGATCCGCATCAGGACGACCGCAGCCTGACCGAAGTGCGCCTCCAGCTCGATTCGCTCACCTACCTGGAGCGGGCGACCGTGCAGGCCCGGGCCGATTTCGTCTACGACGACCTGGCCGATGACATCGGCAGGATCGACCTTGAAACCGGCGACGGCTTCATCGACCTGCGCGAGCTCAATATCCTGTTTACACCGGTGGATATTACCGATGTAAAACTCGGCCGCCAGATCCTGACCTGGGGCACGGGTGATCTGCTGTTTATCAACGACCTGTTTCCCAAGGACTGGAATTCATTCCTGCTCGGCCGGGATGAGGAATACCTGAAGGCGCCGTCGGACGCGGTCTTCGCCAGCTTCTTCCCCGCCATCGGAACAATTGACGTGGCCTATGCGCCGCGCATGGACGCGGACCGCTATGTCGACGGTCGGCGCATCTCCTACTGGAACGGAAGCGGAATCGCCGGCCAGGACATGGTGGTGGACGCCGACCGCCGCGATGAATGGTTCAAGGACGACGAGATCGCCCTTCGTATCTATCGTCCTCTGCTCAGTTACGAGGCCGCTCTGTATGCCTACCACGGATTCTGGAAGAGCCCTGTCGGCTTCGACAACGTGACCAGCAATGCCTATTTCCCCGAACTGAACGCCTACGGAGGCAGCGTGAAGGGATCGCTGGGCAAGGCTCTGATCAATGCGGAAGCAGGCTACTACGATTCGCAGGAGGACCGTGCAGGAACCAACCCCTTCGTCCCCAATTCGGAATTCCGCTTCCTGACCGGCTACCAGCGGGAAGTGGCCAAAAACACAACGGCATCCATGCAGTACTATGCGGAGTGGATGATGGACTACGACGGCTACAAGGCCGGTGTACCATCGGCCTCGACTGCGCGCGACGAGGTACGCCATGTGCTCACGTTGCGCCTGACGAAACTGATGATGAACCAGAACCTGATACTCGGTCTGTTCACCTTCTACTCACCCAGCGACAACGATGCCTATCTGCGGCCGAACGCCACCTATAAACTGAACGACCACTGGATGCTGACCGCAAATGGAAATATCTTTATCGGCGAGCACGACCACACCTTCTTCGGCCAGTTTGAAAAAAACAGCAACGTTAATCTCGGCATCCGCTACAGCTTTTAGTTATTAACCGTTCGTTCCGGCTTCACGATTTCAATATTGGGTTTCGGCGGTTCCTTCATGCCGTCGCCCATGTAGTAGGATGTATGCGGAGGCTGGTTATAGGCCACGTTCTGCCAGGCAACGGACAATCGATAGATCGGATCCTGCATCAGGGTAATCAGACGGCGCTTTGCCGGAATGGTGGTGGTGAAGATGCGCAGCTCATCGCTGTCGGCCGTGCGCCAGACGACCTCCTCGCGATAATCCCCGAACAGGTCGGCGGAGAGACACGGCGTGGCCTTGGTTCCGTTGTTCGATTCGCAGTCATAGTCCGATGCATCGAGCAGGGTTTCAAGCTTCCCGGTCTTCCAGTCGTATTTCGTGATGCTTGTTCCATCCAGCAGTTCGTTCAGGTCGTCGCCGTCCCAGTTGATTACAAAGTTGATCGGTAGACGGTATCTCTCCGAGATCACCTCTCCCTGGGCCGTATAGAGCGGCACACCGGACGAGGCCCATAGCTCGCAGCCCGGATGCGTGGGATCGATATCCGCCGCGCAGCCGCGTCCCGTATCCCGTCCGGCTTCCTTGCGGAAGATGATCTCGCCCGTTCCGGCATCACGCAAGGCGGCACCATAGGGGGCGTGTTCCTGGCAGGTCCAGTATTCAAGGCCCGGACGGTCCGGATCCAGGTCGGTGAAATGACCGGCATCCCCGTGCCCCATACCGGTGGTATACAGGCCCGTGCCATCATCATCGACGCACATCGCCCCGTACAGGATTTCATCCCTGCCGTCGCCATCGACATCCCCGACGGCAAGATTGTGGTTGCCCTGCCCTGCATATTCGCCCTCGACCTGGTCGGAGTCGAACACCCAGCGCTGCACCAGCCGGCCGTCCACCAGATCCCAGGCCACGAGGAACGTGCGGGTGTAATAGCCGCGACACATCACGACCGATGGATGCACGCCGTCGAGATAGGCCACGCATGCCAGGAAGCGGTCGCAGCGGTTCCCGTAGCTGTCGCCCCATATCGGTTTAAGCTCGTCGCTGGAGGGCTCCATATCATCGGATCCGGGAATACGGTAAGGTATATAGTTGGTCGTGCAGATGGCGGCACCGGTCATTCCGTCGAAGCAGGTCAGGTATTCCGGCCCTTCCAGTATGTAGCCGCCGCTGTTGCGCCACTTGTGTCCGGTACCGATCCTTTTGCCTTCGCCGTCTTCGGTGCCGTCGGCCGTCTTGCAAATCAGTTCCGCTTTTCCGTCTCCGTCGAAATCGTACACCATGAACTGGGTATAGTGCGCACCGGCCCGGATATTGGGGCCGAGGTTGATGCGCCACATTCTGGTGCCATCGAGCTTATAGGCATCCAGGTAGACGTCGTCCGTATCGCCCGCCTGGGAGTTGTCGCGGGCATCGCCTTCCCATTTCAGAACGATTTCATATTCCCCGTCGGCATCCAGATCCCCGACCGAGCAATCGTTGGCCGTATATCCACTGTGAGGCTGTTCGAGTGCGATGGACAGATACGGCTGCGGCTTTTCCGGAATCTCCACAACGGAAGGGGTCCCTGTTGTCCCGTTGATCATTGGCATTATGAAGTAGCGGGTACCCCGCCGGATCCTGCCCGGATCGTCATGCACAAAATCCGTGGTCTGCGCAACCGGCTCCTTGTTGAGTTTGATGGGTTTCATGCCCGGCGGCTTGCGGTATACATCGAAGGTGATGTCGTCCGGATCCGTGGCCAGCAGCCGCCAGCTGAGGTAGACGCGATCCCCTTCATTGATACCAACGAGTCCGCGATCCAGGTATTCCATCTGCCGCGGGGGCAGGTCCGCGGCCGTGCTCGCCACATCGTTTGTATCAGCACGGACGGTTTGCATCAGGAGGAGACAGCCGAGCAGCATTATCGTTTTATTCATAGCCATACCAATATACATGAACGATCCGCCGCGACAGATCAATGGGTCACAGCAGTTCATTTCTATACAAATCCGGTCATAGGTTAGATGAAGACCAACAGCGATCGTTCACTCGACAATCCGCAGAAAACGCGCCGAATGGCTTGTTATTGCCGGTCTACCCGGAGTGACAACGCAGCCTCACGGCCTGGGGCGGATCACTGTGATATTGGGCCTGGGCGGTGACACCATACCGTCACCCATATAGAAGGAGGTATGAGGCGGCTGGTTGTAGGCGACGTTCTGCCACACGATTGACAAACGGTACTGGGGATCCTGCATCAGGGTGATCAACCGGCGCTTTGCCGGAATGGTCGTGGTAAAGATACGCAGTTCGCTGCTGTCCTCCGTACGCCAGATCACTTCTTCCCGGTAGTCTCCGAACAGATCTGCGGAGAGGCAGGGCGTGGCCTTGGTGCCGTTGTTCGCCGTGCAGTCATAGGCCGCGGCATCAAGCAGGATTCTCATCGAGCCGCTGTTCCAGTTATACTTGCTTATCCGCGTCCCATCGAGGAGTTCCTGAAGATCGTCGTCGTCCCAATTGATGACAAAGTTCATCGGCAGCGGGTATTTTTCGGCGATTACCGTGCCTTTCGAATCGAATAACGGGCAGCCGGTGGCCGCCCACATTTCACAACCCGGATGCGTCGGATCGATATCAGCCGCGCAGGCGCGGCCGGTATCCCTGGGGCCCTCCCAGCGCATAATGATCTCGCCGGTCCCGGCGTCGCGATATGACGCGCCAAAGGGCGGATGTTCCTGGCAGCACCAGAACTCCAGCCCGGGGCGGGATGGATCCAGATCGGCAAGATGGGCGGCATCCCCATGTCCCAGTTCGGTTGAATATATCCCGTCGCCATCGTCATCGACACACATGGCACCATACATGATTTCATCTTTTCCATCGCCGTCCACATCACCCACGCTCAGGTTGTGGTTGCCCTGGCCGGTCCATTCCCGGCCCTCTCTGTCGGAATCAAAGATCCAGCGCTTCTTCAGCTTACCGCGGTTGAAATCCCATGCCACCAGCACCGTGCGGGTGTAATAGCCGCGGCACATCACAACCGAGGGATGAACCCCGTCCAGATAGGCGACACAGGCGAGGAAACGATCGCAGCGGTTGCCATAGCCGTCGCCCCAGGTTCGCTGAAGATCATCACTGGAAGGACTGCGCGAGCCGGAATAGCGCTCCGGAATATAATCCACTGTTGAAAGCGCTGCACCTGACCGTCCATCGAAACAGGTCAGGAACTCCGGCCCGGCCAGGACATACCCTGCATCGTTGCGCCATTCCTTTTCATCATCGCCGATCACCTGGCCCTGTCCATCCACTGTACCGTCGGCCGTCTTGCAAACCACCTCCGCACGTCCGTCGCCATCGAGATCGTATACCATGAACTGCGTATAGTGGGCGCCCGCTCGGATATTCGGACCAAGATCAATGCGCCAAAGTTTCCTGCCGTCGAGCGTATAGGCATCTAGATAGACGTTGTCTGTCTTACCCGCCTGGGAATTATCCCTGGCGTTGTCGGCCTCCCATTTGACAATGATTTCGTACCGGCCATCACCATCGAGGTCGCCCACGGAGCAGTCATTGGCGTGGTGCTTCCTGATCGGATCGAGCTTTACAGAAAGATAGGGGCTGGATTTTTCCGGCACCGTAACGGTCTCGAGCGGTCCCCGGTTCTTTCCAAGCACCGGCTGCACGACATACTGGGTGCCGGGCACCAGGGCACCCTCCTGCTTATCGACAAAATCCGTCGTGTCCTGAATCAACGACGTATTAAGCCTGACCAACATGCCGTCGGGGGTCTTGCGATAGATGTCAAACCCCACGCCCTCGGGATCGGTCGCCAGCAACCGCCAGCCGATATACACCTGACCATCGCCCTGATTGAGCGACACCACACCACGGTCCATGTATTCCATCTGCCGTGTCGGCAGATCTCCGGACTTTCTTGCCATGGCCTCCGCAGCAATAAGCAGGGCGACCCAACAACCCAGAACCAGCTTCACTCTCTGATCAATCATCCCTGATACATGGATCAATAGGCGACATAATGCAACCGATCACCTCGATTTGTTTGTATGCCAATCCATACACAACTGATTTATATCCGTGGGTTTCAGTCGTTTATTGAAGCTTGCTGTTCGCGAAGGCATGCAGCCGCCATTTCTCTGATTCACGCAAGTGAACCTTGCAACCATCGCTCGGGATCGCGATACTCAGCGCTGTTTGGAGGATTTATGAAACGCATATCATTTCTCTTTGCACTCATTGCCCTGCTGGCCGGGTGCAAGACGACCACCCCCCCGCCCGATCCGTCCGTCCTGCGGGTAGGTGTGACCCCCGATGCCCAGCCGCTCATTTTTAAAAAGGGCGGACAGATTATGGGTATCGAAGCAGACTACGCGATGAAACTGGGGCAGGCTCTCAATCGCCGGGTGGTCTTTGTTGAAGTCCCCTGGGACAAGCAGATCGACGATCTCGAAGCCAACCGGACCGACATCATAATGTCCGGCATGAGCATCACTCCCCCGCGCAGCATCCGGATCAATTTTACAACCCCCTACCTCCAATCCGGTCTGACCGCGGCATTCAGACGCGCCAATGCCGACCCGTCCAATCTGCTGGCAAACGTCCTGCGCAATCAGGAGAAACGGGTTGGCTTCGTACGCAACACGACCGGAGAGTTCTTCTGCATGGAACGCTTCGCTAATGCACGTAAAAAGGGATATCCCAGCGCCGAGGCGGGCATCAACGCGTTGAAGGCCGGCAGCATCGATATGTTTGTGCACGACGCCCCCATTGTCTGGTGGCTCGCAGCGCACAATGAAGCCGATGTCGTGTCATTTGCGGAACCGCTGAACATTGAACCGCTGGCCTGGGGAATCGGCAAGCACAACATGGCTTTGCTCGATCAGGTAAACGCTATTCTGGCCCAATGGCAGGAGGATGGGACCAGCAGGAAAATTCTCAAAAACTGGCTTCCCAACTTACAGGAATAGTCCTTATGCCGGGCATTACGCGGTCCCCCTCAGCGGGCAGCGAACGCGGAGCGGATATCCCTTCAGTTTGCGGGCCAGCGCCTGCTTGAGCAGGGGCACGCCGCCCGTGCTGAACGGTGCGCTGTACGCCTTGATCTCCTCCTGCAGAATGGCCGCTTCCTCAACTTTCATTGATACCGCGAGCGTCTCCATGGCCGCGTAGAGTTCGGGCCGGACGTTCGCCGTTGCGGAAACGAATCCAGCGGCACCCTGCTGCACCGGCTCGTATATATTGGTGCTGCTGCCGACAAAATAACGTGGCGTGAATTCCATCAACGCCAGATTCTGTGCCGAATCCTTTATTGCATAGTGGGGTACTGCCTGCAGGATTTCCGGTGTGACGGGATTGCCTGAATGCTTAGGGAAATTATAGAGAATGAACGGCACCTCCGAGCCGGCGGCCAGTTCGGTGAAATAATCAATGATGCCTTGAGCGGGCAAACCGGCAGGATAGATAGGCGGCAACGCCGCCACGGCATCCGCTCCAAATTCGTTCGCCCATTGCACCTCGAGCCGGTTCTGCGCCAGACCGGTTCCTCCGGCATGCAGGACAATGAAACCGGAAAAATGGCGGCGCGCCAGCTCCATAAGCGTTTTGCGTTCTTCAGGCAGCAGCGAATAGAACTCCGCCGTCGTTCCGTTCACCATGATGCGCCGCACCCCATGCTGCACGAGGAATTCCAGATGGGCTGCGAACGCATGCCGATCGATCGCGCCTCGGTCGTCAAAGGGCGTCAACACCGGGACAATCAGACCTTTCAGCCCCGCCTCCAACGGGTATGACGGCATTACTGGATCGCTTGAATGCATGGGGAATATCTACTAAACCTACCGATTGATTACGCGCCTTATTTGCGCTCATTCCCGGTTTTCATGAACCCGCATCGCCGTTATAATCCCTGCAATCAACGGAGGTTTTTATGAGAGGGCACATTGTCACGGAGGACCGTTTTCTCCACCAGGGAATCGATCATCACCTATTTGTCACGCGCAGTGAAGAAAACGAAAATGAATTCCGCTTCGATGTCCGGTGCATGCAGCCCGGAGCCGAAAAGCACGAAACCATTTACGAGCGCACCGTGGATTTCAGCGACATGCTGGAGCAATGCCCCGGCACGGCCATTGATCATCTGATCGATGCGGAGCTGACCGCCATCCGCCTGGAGGTCTTTGCTGCGGAAGCCCCGCATGCCAACGACCCGTAGAGAGAGGCTTGAGGTCAAGCGACACAATCCTAGAAGTAAATAAAAAAACCCGGAGTTTCAGTAGAAACGTCCGGGTTTGGTTCAATCCGAAGACCTAAAGGCTACAGCCTATCGCCGCGGCAGATCATCCTCGCCCTTGGTGGGCAGGTCGGACTCGCCCATCAGGAAAATGTCGACATTGCGGGCGGCTTCGCGACCTTCCGAGATCGCCCAGACAATCAGCGATTGTCCACGGCGGCAGTCGCCGGCGGTAAAGACGTTCTCGATGCTGGTCTGGTAGTTGGCGCCTGCCTTGATATTGCCGCGCTCGTCCAGTTCAACGCCCAGTTCCTTGATCACGTTGTTGCGTTCGGGCCCCACAAAGCCCATGGCAAGCAGCACGAGATCAGCCGGCCACTCCTTCATGGAATCATCGATCTCATCCATGGTCGCGTTGCCGGTCTTGCGCTCGCGGTTGAATTCGACATTAACGGTACGAACGGCGCGCACATTGTTATTGTCATCGCCGAGAAATTCCTTGGTCAGCAAGGCATAGGTGCGCGGATCGTCGCCGACTTCGCGATGTGATGAGCTGGTACGCAGTTTCATCGGCCAGTAGGGCCACGGCTGATGGGCCGGTCGGTCGCTTGGCGGTTGCGGGAACAGCTCGAAGTTGGTCACGGATTTGCACCCCTGTCGAATCGAGGTGCCGACACAGTCGGAACCGGTATCGCCCCCTCCGATAACGATGACATGCTTGTCCTTGGCGGATATCTTCCCTTCAACCTCGTCACCTGCCACTTCCTTGTTCTGCTGCGGCAGGAAGTCCATGGCGAAATGGATGCCGTCAAACTCGCGTCCGAGCACATTGATATCGCGTCCGGTGGTCGAACCGATGGCCAGGACCACGGCATCGAAAGCCTTGAGTTCGTCGACCGGGACATCCGTGCCAATGGCATGGTTGGGCTTGAAGATGATGCCTTCAGCTTCCAGGACCTCCAGGCGACGATCAATGATACGTTTCTCGAGCTTGAAATCCGGAATACCGTAGCGCAGCAGTCCGCCGATACGGTCGGCCCGCTCGAAAACGGTTACGGTGTGTCCGGCACGGTTGAGCTGGTCCGCTGCCGCCAGACCGGAAGGCCCCGACCCAACCACCGCGACCGTTTTACCGGTACGCGCAGCCGGCGGTTCCGGCACTACCCAGCCCGCCTTGAAGGCGTGCTCGACGATCATCTTCTCGATGTTTTCGATGGTTACCGGCGGTTCGTTGATCCCCAGCACGCAGGATTCCTCGCACGGTGCGGGACATACCCGTCCGGTAAATTCCGGAAAGTTGTTGGTAGCCGAAAGCACCTCGAAGGCTTTCTTCCACAGGCCGCGATAGGCCAGATCGTTGAACTCGGGGATGATGTTCCCCAGCGGACAGCCGATATGGCAGAACGGGATGCCGCAGTTCATGCAACGGGCCGCCTGTTCCTGCAGTTTCTTCTCGGAAAAGGGCTCGTATACCTCCCGATAGTCATGAACACGCTCTTCTACCGGCCGTTCAACCGGAGCTTCCCGCTTGTATTCCTTGAATCCTGTCAACTTACCCATAGTGCTATTCTCCTGTACGTTGCTCGTCTGCGAGGAGTTCCAGTGCGCGCTTGTAGTCCACCGGAATGACTTTGATGAATTTCCTGAGCGACTCATCCCAGTTTTCGAGGACACGCTCCGCCACCGCGCTGCCGGTATACTTCAAGTGGTTTTCAATCTGCTGCCTGAGATAGAGGATGTCCTTCTCCTCCAGCGGATCGAAGTCGACCATCTCCGGATTGCAGCGGTTTTCGATGAAATCGCCCTGCTCATCCAGCACATATGCCACCCCGCCGCTCATGCCGGCCGCGAAGTTGCGGCCGGTGCGGCCGAGGATGATCGCGCGGCCGCCGGTCATGTATTCGCAGCCGTGGTCGCCTACGCCTTCGACGACAGCCTGCACACCGGAGTTGCGGACGCAGAAACGCTCGCCCGCCAGCCCGCGGATGTAGGCGCGGCCGGCAATCGCACCGTAGAAGGCCACGTTGCCGATGAGTATGTTTTCCTCGGCCACAAAAGTGGATTCCTCCGGCGGACGGATGATCAGCTTGGCACCGGAAAGCCCCTTGCCGAAGTAGTCGTTGGCATCACCCTTTACATTGAAGGTGATGCCGTAGGTCGAGAACGCACCAAAGCTCTGGCCGGCCGAACCGTGACCATTGATCACGATCGTGTCTTCCGGCAGGCCATCCTGGCCACAGCGCTTGGAGATCTCGTGGCTGAGCATTGCTCCTACGGTCCGGTTGACATTCTTGAGCTCGGTGTCGATCACCACCGCTTCGGCGTGCTTGATCGCCGGCTGGGACTTTTCGATCAGCATATGGTCGAGCGCGGCGGCAAGTCCATGGTCCTGTTTGACCTTCTGGTAGCGGCCAATCTCTGCGGGCACGTCGGGCTTGAAGAAGATTTTTGAGAAATCAAGCCCCTTGGACTTCCAGTGCTCCACGGCGTCCCTTACGTCGAGTCGCTGTACCTCGCCCACCATCTCGTTGATGGAGCGGTATCCCAGATCAGCCATGATCTGCCGCAGCTCTTCGGCGATGAAGCGCACATAGTTGATGACATATTCCGGCTTGCCGGAGAATTTCTTGCGCAATTCGGGATCCTGTGTCGCCACACCGACCGGGCAGGTATTCTGATGGCAAACCCGCATCATGATGCAGCCAATCGTCATCAGCGGACCGGTGGAGAATCCGTATTCCTCGGCACCGAGCAGCGCCGCCACGGCCACATCGCGGCCGGTCAGCAGCTTGCCGTCGCATTCGACGCGAATGCGGTCGCGCAGATCATTGAGTACCAGCGTCTGATGCGTTTCAGACAGCCCGAGTTCCCATGGCAGACCGGCGTGCTTGATCGACGACTGCGGCGAAGCGCCGGTACCGCCATCGTAGCCTGAAATCAAGACCACGTCCGCCTTGCCCTTCGACACACCGGCGGCGACCGTGCCCACGCCGACCTCGGAAACGAGCTTCACGTTGATGCGCGCTTCCGGATTGGCGTTCTTCAGGTCGTGAATCAGCTGTGCCAGGTCCTCGATTGAATAGATATCGTGGTGCGGCGGAGGCGAAATCAAGGTCACATACGGCGTGGAATTACGCGTCTTGGCGATCCACGGCTTCACCTTGTGGCCCGGCAGCTGTCCGCCCTCGCCGGGCTTCGCACCCTGCGCCATCTTGATCTGGATCTCGTCGGCATTGGTGAGGTAGTTGCTCGAAACGCCGAAGCGGCCCGAAGCCACCTGCTTGATGGCCGAGCGGCGCAGGTCGCCGTTCAGATCGGGGGTAAAGCGTTCTACATCCTCACCGCCTTCGCCGCTGTTGGACTTGCCGCCGATGCGGTTCATGGCAATCGCCAGAGTTTCATGCGCTTCCTGGCTGATCGAACCGTACGACATCGCCCCCGTCTTGAAGCGCTTGACGATTTCCGTCCAAGGCTCGACTTCGCGCAGGGGCACAGGCTTGCGGTCATACTTGAACTTGAACAGCCCGCGCAACGTCTTGATGCTGCGGCCGTCGTCGTTGATCATCCGCGAGAATTGCTTGTAGAGATCGATATTATCGGTGCGGACCGCCTCCTGCAGCAAGGCAACCGCCTTCGGATTCAGCATGTGGTCCTCGCCATTGCGGCGCCACTTGTAGGCCCCGCCCAGCTCCAGTGGAAGGTTTTTCGGAATCTTGCGGCTCGGGTAGGCCTTCTTGTGGCGTTCGCAGATTTCGTGGGCAATGCCGTCGATTCCGATCCCCTCGATGCGTGAGGCGGTACCGGTGAAGTACTTTTCAATCACCTTGGTATTGAGACCGATCGCCTCGAAAATCTGGGCACCGCGGTAGGAATGCAGCGTGGAGATGCCCATCTTCGACATGGTCTTGAGCATGCCCTTGTTGATCGCCTTGATGAAGTTCCTGCCGGCATGCTTCATGTCGATATCGGTCAGCAGCTGCTGGTTCATCATGTCCTTCAGGGTCTCATAGACCATGTAGGGATTGACGGCGCCGGCCCCATAGCCGAAGAGCAGGCAGAAATGGTGTACTTCGCGGGGTTCACCCGATTCAATGACGAGCCCGCAGCTGGTGCGCTGCAGCTTGCGAATCAGGTGGTGATGGACGGCCGCCGTGGCCAGCAGGGCCGGAATCGGCGCATTGTCCTTGTCGGCCTTGCGATCCGACAGCGTAATGATGGTGTATCCGTCCTCCACCGCCCTGGAAGCGGCGGCACAGAGTTCATCCAGCGCGGCTTCGAGACCTGCTCCGCCATCGGCCACCTTGTAGGTGATCGGCAGCACAATGTTCTTCAGACCGGGCTGATCAAGCGACTTGATTTTGGCCATGTCCTCGTTGGTCAGAATCGGCTGCTTGAGCTTGAGCTGGCGGCAGTGCAGCGGGGTCTCGGTAAAGAGATCCTGTTCGGAACCGATATTGGTCAGCACCGAAGTAACCAGCTCTTCCCGGATCGCGTCGAGCGGTGGATTGGTAACCTGGGCGAAAAGCTGCTTGAAGTAGTTATAGATCAGCTGCGGTCGCTCGGAGAGCGCGGCGATCGGCGTATCGATGCCCATTGAACCGCTGACTTCCATGCCGGTGGTCGCCATGGGGGCCAGGATGTGGTTCTGGTCTTCCATCGTGTAGCCGAACATGCGCTGGCGCTCAACCACCGTATCGGCAACCACTTTTTCAACAGGCTGGTCGGCCACGTCGTCGAGATCGACGAGGTTTTCCTTCACCCATTCGCCGTAGGGCTGCTGGCTGGCGATTTCGGCCTTGATCTCGTTGTCCGGAATGATGCGGCCGGCATCCATGTCCACGAGGAACATACGGCCGGGTTCGAGGCGGCCCTTCTTCTCCACATTGGCCGGATCGATGTCCACGATGCCCGTTTCGGAGCCCATGATCACGAAGCCGTCCTTGGTGACGACATAGCGCGAAGGACGCAATCCGTTGCGGTCGAGGATCGCTCCGAGGCAGCTGCCGTCGGTGAACGGAATCGAGGCGGGGCCATCCCACGGCTCCATCAGTGTGGAGTGGTATTCATAGAACGCCTTCTTTTCCTGCGACATCGTCTTATGATTCTGCCACGCCTCGGGAATGAGCATCATCATGGTGTGCGGCAGCGAACGGCCGGTGTGATACAGCAGTTCCACGGCCTGATCGAGCTGGGCGGAGTCGGACAAACCCGGCTGGATGATCGGGAACAGCTTTTCAATGTCTTCGCCGAACAGGTCCGACTTGAACAGCCCCTGGCGGGCGTTCATCCAGTTGAAGTTGCCGCGGGCGGTGTTGATTTCGCCGTTGTGGCACATCAGGTGGAACGGCTGGGCCAGCTTCCACGCCGGGAAGGTGTTGGTACTGTAGCGCTGATGCACGAGGGCCAGCGCAGAATCGAACTCCGGATCCAGCAGGTCGGGATAATATTCCTCCATCTGCTCCGGCAGCAGCAGCCCCTTATAGATAATGATGCGGCACGTCAGCGTAGGAATGTAAAAATCATCCTTTGTGGGAGAATCGGATTTGAAGATGCGGTTTTCGGCCACCTTGCGGATGACATAAAGCTTGCGGTCAAAAGTGCGCTCGTCGGTTACACCTGCGCCGCGGCCTATGAAGATCTGCCAGATGTTGGGCTCGGAAGCCTTGGCGGTCTTGCCGATATTTTCATTATTGGTGGGCATTTTGCGCCATCCCAGGAGCTCCTGCCCTTCGGACGCGATGGTCTCCTCAAGGATCTTTTTGTACTTCTCGCGTTCCGCTTCGTCCTGCGGCAGGAAGACGAGGCCGGTTCCATACTCCTTCGGTCCCGGCAGTTCGATGCCAAGAGCCATGCATTCCCGCTTATAGAAGTTGTGTGGGATCTGCAGCAGAATGCCCGCCCCGTCGCCCGTCAGCGGGTCGGAGCCGGCGGCACCGCGGTGCGTCAGGCGCACCAGGATTTCCAGGGCGTGATGGATGATGTCGTGGGACTTTTTGCCATGCAGATTACAGATAAAACCAACGCCGCAGGCGTCGTGTTCGTTCTGCGGATCGTACATGCCCTGCTTCTCCGGGAAACCCGTCGGGCAGAACTCAAATTCCTTATTATCAGTATTGTTTATGGCCATAAAAACCTCGTCTCGTTCTGGGAAAATTAGCGGGGTAATTTGTACACTGACCAAAGCCAAGTCAAACCAATAGGCCAATAAATAAGGCTTTTCACGGAATTCCGGCACGAATGGCTTGGATCATGCGTAAAGCCCGCGAATCCTGCCTAAAAGTGCCACCCGTGACTGCGGAATATCTCGTCGAAAAGATCGGGCGCAATGGGCTTCCCGTCGCGCGTAAGCACTCCGGTCACCCGGGCGTCGATCACCGTCCGGCTGTCGGCCTTGCGTACGATCGTCTGATCAAACACGAACCGGAGACGGCCCTGCTTGTGCATCCCCAGCCGCACGATGAATTCGTCCCGCGACTTGAGCGAGAGCCTGTAGTCCAACTCCACACGGGTCACCACGGCGAGTATGCCATCCCGGCACAGCTTTTCGAAGCTGAGACCCACCTCGTTGAGGAATTCATGACGGCAATGCTCGAGATAGTTCTGGTAGACCGCATTGTTGACGATCCCCTGCATATCGCACTCGTAGTCGCGCACCATCATGGCGGTTTCAAAGACGCATTCCATCATTTATTACCCTTGTACTTGTAGTTGATCTGCTTCATCGAGCGGTAGAACCGGCCCAGCTTGCGGTCCTGCTCCCGCTTTTCCAGGGCCGACTGCTCGTGGTAAGCCGCCTCCTTCATGAGGCGGACATAGTTGTTATAGCGGGCTTCGGAGATCTCGCCGCGTTCGACTGCATCCGTGACGGCGCAACCGAGAGTGTTGACATGGGAACAATCATTGAACCTGCAGTGCGCGGCCAGTTCGCGGATATCATCAAAGGTTTCCTCGATCCCCTCGTTGACATCCATGTTACCCAGTTCGCGCATGCCCGGGGTATCAACCACCAACGCGCCGTTTTCGAGCATGATCAGTTCCCGCCACGTGGTGGAATGGACGCCTTTGCCGTCGGACTCGCGCACGGGCAGGGTAAACAGATACTCCTCCTCCCCAATCAGGTGGTTCAGCAGCGTGGTTTTACCCACACCGGATGTACCGATGATGCAATAGGTCCTGCCGGACTCGAACAGTGCCATGGCCTCATCCAGGTTGTTCCCGTCGGAATTGCTGAAGGCCTGCAGCCTGACATGCGGCAGCCGCATCCGCACTTCAGCGATCTTCGCAGCCAGCTCTTCCGGTTCGATCAGATCGGTTTTGCTCAGCAGCACGATCGGTTCAATGCCACTCTCGTTCACCATCACCAGATAACGCTCCAGCCGCTGCAGATTGTAGCCCGGCCCGACGGTTTGCATAATGAAGGCGGTATCGATATTGGCGGCGATCAACTGATAGCGGGTGGTGCGACCGGCGGTTTTTCGCTTGAGGGCGGTTTTCCGGTCGAGCACCCGTACAATCCGCCCGAAATCATCATCCCCGAAGCCCTCCACCATGACCCAGTCGCCAACGGTGGGATAGTCGAGCTTGGATTGGGCGTGATGGCGCAGACGCCCGGTCATCTTGGCGGGTCGGCTCTCCTCGCCGTCGGACACCTCGCACTCACCTTTATGAACGGCGATGACACGGGCGACGCTTAAACCGGAATCCCGCTCCGGATCAATCTGATCGGCAAACCATGTGTTGAAGCCAAGTTCCTCGAGTGTCATTCCGCCTTCCTGTTTAATGAAACAGGCAGAGAATTACACGGAACGGGGGTAAATTGAATGCAAATACGTGGAAAGATGGCCGATACAAACAACCCCTCTCTGCGGCATGAATGCCGCCGGCCAAAGGTTTCGCATAGTCCCGGGAACCGGCTCAATAGCGTCCGGTGACCCGTGTCGAGGTAATTTCAACCACTACATCGTCACCATAATATATTTTTGCCATTCGTTCCAACCGCGTCAGCACATCCTCGACAGTATCGCCAACCGTCGGCGCCATGCCTGGCAGGTCTCCCACAAATCTGTTACCGCCGTTTTCGCGGATAAAACCCGTGGAAAGCTGCATTCCTCCGATTGGGTGAACTATGACCTCCTCATGTATACGACCATTCCTCATTACGGTCACCCCCAATGGTTGTATATACCCGCCTCGGGTGATTTTCAACCGCTAACTTGACTGGATTTCCCGACGGAAAAAAGAGGCCGATAACTCCTTAAAAACAGACCAAATATGGCTTAAAACGAATCGACTGCGGGGCTGTCGAGCGCTCCGATGGCGGCAGCATCCGGCTCATCGGGCGGTACGGGGATGAGCGACACGGACAACTGGCACGGGGAGGATGGTCCAGCGCCGATCACCAGCGTCTGATAGCCCGCTTTCCTGATCTCAAAGACGCATTCTCCGGATACGATCGTGGTAAAGGGAGCCGTGCCCAGTTTTTCCAGGCCGCCCAACCGGTAGACATCCGCCCCGGGCGGGTCTGAAAAGATGGTTTTGTATGGTATTTCTTCCAGCTCCACAGCGATGCGCGAAGCCGATGCCGGCGTAACGGCTACCGTCTGATCGTAGCAGCCCACCTTTTTCACCTCGTATAGTTCCGGTCCTTCCACCACAACCACCAGCGGCATCTGCCCAAGGCTGATGCTCTCGCCGACCCGGTAGACCGAGGCCCCGGGCGTACCTTCGAGTGTAATGCGCATGCGCGGCTGCAGCGTGATATCAATGCGTTGTGGATCATTGCGGCTTATAAGGGCGTATCCGGACGCGTAGCCTGGCAGGCGGTATTCAAGTTCGCTGCCCAGTTCAACCTTCAATCGCGCGGGCGTGATCCCGATACGCTCACCGGCCACCCGGTCATAGATCGACACCGGTCCCTGATCGGAGGTGAACAGGATGTCACGATAGAGAACCGGTTTGAAACCGTGCGTGGGATGCAGCTCAACGTCATATTCCCGATTTGGAATCAGTTGCCGCTCGATCGGCCTGAACCCTTCAAGCCTGAACGTCACTTCGACGGACCGGGAAAGATGCAGACTGCAGGGTGTCACGCCCAGTACGCGGTTGTCCGCCAACCGGATCACTTCCGCCCCTTCCGGAATCGTGTCAACCCGGGTTTGCCCAATCCACTGCAGGTTGACATGCGTCTGTCTGGAATCCACGGATGCAATCCGGACATCCTGATCAACATACCCATCGTGTTTGACCGTGAAGGACCGGAAGCCGGAAATCAGCGTAAACGAGTAAGGGGTGACGCCGATCTTCCTTCCGTTTTCGTAGACATCCGCCGGCGGCTGCGATGTCAGCTCAAAGGACGAACATCCAGACAGAACCAACAACAGCGCAGGCATCATGAGCTTGCGTGCGATCTGTCTTGAGAATCCCATTGTCATCCTCCAAATCCATGCATTAACTAATACGCAGATCCTTCATTCACCACTCGATCGAAGCCCAGTCGATCCAGAAATTCCCGATAAAACCACATCGGGGGATCCGGTTGCTCCTGCTCGCAGTGGGTGATATATGCCTCCCACGCTGCCGGATAGGCAAGCAGCGGCGGGAACAGGCCGGCGGCATGTGCTGCCAGACTGCCATCCAGCAGTGCTTCCGAAGCCTTGATCTGCGCCAGGGCATTAAAGGCCTGCCTTTCTATGTCATTTCTGCGATAGCCGGTTTTTACCAACCTGTCATACAGGGCCTCCACTTCGGCATTTTTATGGCGGGGAAACGCATAGTCGGCATAGGCGTTGGCGCACGCCGCATAGCCGTTGCTGCGCATGAATTCAATGCGCTTGTTCATGCGCTTTTCGGGGTCGCTCCATGTTTCACCCAGAAAAACGATTTCCGTCAATCCGGCAGATAAACCGCCCAGCCACGCAAGCGAGCCATCGTCCAGTGCCTCGGGAAGCTTGTAGGACAGATGTCCGATCACAACATAGTGTGCCTCGCCTGCCCCCCTCTCGACTGTTCTGGTTTCAACATAGATCCGCGTTCGGGCCTGGCAGTATTCCTCGGGACGGCAGGCGGGCAGGATCGGATTCTTATAGATCGGCCACACCGATTCAATCAGATGCTTTGCCAGCTTTCGATCGGCATCGACGCGGTATCCGTCCGCCGTATGCGGGTCGTACACCATCTGCTTCTCTACGAATGAGGGGATAAGCAAGGCGGTTTTTAATCCGTCTGCCTCGAAGAAGCCAGGATCGATGCCGGGAGCCAGCTGCATGAACTGGTAGAGGGAAAGATCCTGCTGCTGCGCCAGGGTCCGGTCTTCGCCAGTCAGTACCGTACCGCCCTCGCGGACATCGGTGGCCATCGCCGCCAACGCGGGACTGAACAGATGGACGGCGACATACGGAGAGCCGGCAAAGAGCGCGCGCTGCATCGCCAGCTCAGCGGACGTGGTGCTGCCGAACTCCGGAACCGTGCATTCCACATGGAGGGCGGGACGCATTGCACCGCCCCTGAAACGGTTCCGGCTGAGCGGTTCGCCATCCTCATGCGTTGAGCTTGCGGCCATGAGGACGACGAGAAGCAATGCCAGCACCAGGGCGTAAAGACCGGTATTCGCAAAGAATTCGGATTTGCCACGGTCCTTTTTACTGGAAAAGTCGTCTAGCACACTACGAAACCCTCCTGAAGCCGAACACGATTGACCGCTTCATTAGACACATCGCGAACTATGGCAAATCCCTTCGGCAATGACATGTTTTTCTCGTTCATTCCTCGGATTCTATAGCCCCTTGTCGCGAGGGATATCGGAACGAGTCACCTTGGCTTCCAGCGACGGATTCGGTATGCTGGCCGGCACGTTGGAGAGCGATATGGAACATAACATGAATAAACTGAAAAAGCTCATACGCAACATTCCCGATTTCCCGAGATCGGGAATTGACTTCAAGGACATCTCGCCACTGCTGGCTGATGCCCACAGCTTCCGCGAAGCCATTGATGAACTCAAGTACCGCCATGCCGTCAACGATATCGACATGGTGGTCGGGATCGAAGCACGCGGCTTTGTCTTTGCGGCGGCGCTTGCCTACGCATTGCGCACCGGCACCTGCATGATACGCAAGCCGGGCAAGCTTCCGCATACCGTGCATCGGCAGACCTATGAGCTGGAATATGGCAGCGATACTGTCGAGATCCATACAGATGCCCTGGAGTCAGGCCAGCGGATTCTCATTGTTGACGATGTGCTGGCTACGGGCGGAACTGTCCAGGCTGCGGCTGAACTTATCGACCGGAACTTTGACGCGGAAATCGTCGAGATTGTTTTCCTAATGGAACTCAAAGCACTGAACGGGCGCGAAAAACTGCACAAATGGCCCGTCCACTCCCTCCTGCAGTACTGACCCTGCGACTCCTCCCGATTTCAGCAATCATTCAACGTTGTGAAGCAGGCGTGGTCATACTTGGCAGTAACCAACCTCGAAAGGAGATAGATAATGAAACGTTCAAGCATTGCGCTTTGCGTGGTCGCTCTCGCAATTGGAGCCCATGCGGAAACCTTCACGGTCGATACCGACCATGCGGAAATCGGCTTCACGGTCCGGCATCTTATGCTCAGCGATGTCCAGGGGAGCTTCAACACGTTTGCAGGCGTGGTCGAGTATGATCTTGCCAGCCAGAAACTCGTTTCGCTGGAGGGATCGATCGATGCCGCGAGCATCGACACCAACAACGATAAACGGGACGCACACCTGAAGACCGGCGAGTTTTTCAACGTCGCGGCATACCCGAAAATGCTGTTCAAGAGTACGTCTATCGAGAAGACCGGCGACCATGCATACACGGTCTCCGGCAAGCTCACGGTGCTGGGTATTGAACGCGATGTGGAGCTCCCCGTTACTGTTACCGGCCCGATCGATGATCCGTGGGGAAACAAGCGCATCGGCCTCGCCTGCACGACCGAACTGAACCGGCGCTCGCTGGGTATCACCAATTCGCCGGCAGCCATGATCGGCGACGAGGTTAAAATCAATGTAAGTGCGGAAGCCGTGCTGAAACCGGCATCCGGCGAATAAAATAAAAAAGCCCGGCAACAGCCGGGCTTGTCTCCTCCTGGTGAAGAAGCGGGCTTTACAGGTTGCCCATTTCGTCAAGCAGACTGGAAGCAGAGCTGGAACCGGCACTTGAGCTGTCGTCCATGCCCATGTCGCCCATATCTCCCATATCACCCATGTCCATCGCCGGAGCGGAACTGCTGCCCGTGCTGAGATTGTCGAAACCGACATCTTCGGGCTTGATCTTGTTCAGGGCAATCAGGTTGGCGATCAATTCGTCGAAGCGACGCTGTGTTTCCTGCGCTTCCATGCGCGCGGTCGAGGCATCATTCTGGGCGTCGGCAGCCATTTCCTGAGCCGACTTGATCGAAGCCTTGGCAGAGGCAAGCTGGGATTCCAGCGAAGAAATAGTGCTGTTGGCGGTGGCCAGGGACGTTTTCAGCTCCTTGGTACCTTCCTTCAGTTCGTCATTGAGAACAGTGGAGTCGCGAAGATCGTTGTTCAGGGTACGGGTGCGTTCCTTCTCGGCATTCAGCAGGGATTCCGTGTCCGCCAGCTTAGTCTGTAGTTCGTTAACTGCGGTTTCTTTCTCATCCGTCAGTTTTTTGACCATGGCGTCGTATTCTTCCTGCTTCACGCATCCGGTCGACATCCCGAGCACACAGCCCGCGACCAACATCATAACAATTGACTTGATTTGCATTACTTCCTCCGTTGGTTGTTAAAATCACATTTCCCAGAAATAATGGCAGTATAGATAAGGAATTCATTAATTCAATACCTCTCGGACAAAATAATTCCGCCAAATCTTTCCGGGAAAAAGTCTGCTATCAGACCAGATCGCACGCCTCCGGCGGCATCCAGTGGGCGTCCTTCCCCTCCCACTTGACATTGCAGCCGATCGGATTGGTTTCCGGAACGGGAACCGGTTTTCCCGCCAGATGGGCCTCCAGCGCATCCAGCAGTTCGTGGGTGGTCGATTCCTGCCAATTGCGCGGTTTGTCGATGGCCCGCCCCGTGTAGATCAGCGTTCGCTTTTCGTCGAATACATAGAAATGCGGCGTCCGGAGCGCACCGTAGGCCAGGGCCGTTTCCTGCGACTCGTCATACAGATAGGTCCACGGGAACTTATGTTCAGCCATGCGCTCGATCATGTGGTCGAAGCTGTCTTCCGCATAGGTGTTCTTGCTGTTCGAGTTGATGGCAACAAAACGCACACCCTGATCGGCGAACCGCTCGGCGAGCGCACGTGTGTTTTCATCCGATCCAATGACGTAGGGGCAGTGGTTACAGGTAAAGAACACGACCAGCACCTTATCGTCGAAATCGCTCAGGGCATAAGTCTTGCCATCTGTTGCGGGCAGCTTGAATGCAGGCGCGGAATCACCAATTTGCAGCGTAAAAGACACGGTATACCTCCTTTTTAATTATGATCTTTTTGGACTCTGGTTGACCTGAAGGCAACCATTTTCCGGCAAAATGGAACCGGTCCATTCCGCTTTTCAAGTTCCTCGCGAGCAGCTAACCTGCACACTATGAAAGCAATTCTGATTGTTCTCGACTCCGTAGGCATTGGCGAAGCGCCGGATGCCCCGGAATACGGCGATACCGGCAGTGCCACGCTGCCCCATATTGCCGGAGCAACCGGCGGACTGGAGCTGCCCACCCTGCAATCACTCGGATTGGGAAATATTCCGCCGATGCTGCCGAACGGATTGCCCATCGAGGGCTGTCCGGCCGTGGAACGGCCGCTGGCATCGTTCGGTGCCATGCAGGAGGTATCCGATGGAAAGGATACGATCACCGGCCACTGGGAAATCGCCGGCCTCGAGATCCACCCAGGCTTTCACAACTTTCCATCGACCTTCCCCTCGTTCCCGGAATCGCTGACCAGCGCCCTGGAGAAGGAAACGGGCCGGGCCGTGATCGGCAACACAGCCGCCAGCGGCACGGCCATTATCGAGGAACTTGGCGAAGAGCACCTGCGCACCGGCGCCTGGATCGCCTACACGAGCGCCGACTCGGTCATGCAGCTCGCCGCCCATACCGACATTGTTCCGCTCGAGGAACTCTACCGCGGATGCGATATCGCGCGGCGCCTGTGCGATCCGCTCAAGGTCGGCCGTATCATCGCACGCCCATTCACGGGTGAACCCGGCGCATTCACGCGAACGAAGGACCGGCGCGATTACGCCTGCACGCCCGATGAGCCGCTCATCACCGAACGCATCTTCGACGCCGGCATTCCCGTCTACGCCGTCGGCAAGATTGAAGACATCGTAGCCCATCGCGGCATTACCGAAAGCATCCACTCCGGGAGCAACCGGGAGTCGCAGCAAGCCATCGGGCAGTTTATGCACAAGCCGGGTGACGGCTTCATCTTTGCCAACTTTATCGATTTCGACATGCTCTATGGACACCGGCGCGATCCGGCCGGTTATGCCGCCGCACTGCGACAAACCGATGATTGGCTGGCCTCCTTTCTGCCGATGCTGGATGAACACGACGTCCTGATTCTGACCGCCGACCACGGCAACGACCCGACCTACAAGGGAACCGACCACACCCGCGAGTTTGTTCCCCTGCTCGTATATCGGGCAAATCAAACCCCGAAGAACCTTGGCATCCGCATGGGATTCTACGATATTGCACAATCGCTCGCGGGGCTGTTTGGAATCGATCCCATCCCGAGGGGAATAAGCATATTGAACCAAAAGCATAGCGCATGAAAAAGAATCTGTTAATCCTGCCTCTATTATCCCTCCTGACCGCCTGCACCAGCGACCGGCCAACCACGAGCACGCCCCCTTCCCCGGAAACCGGGCCGGGCGTGACAACAGCGCCCGACGTGGCCCCGAGCAACCAGGCCGTCTCCATTCCACCCGATCGGATCGTAAAGGCCGCTCTGGACGGTGACATCGGTACCATTGACAAGGCACTGGCGTCCGGTTTTCCGATCAACATGCGCGACGACCAGGGTCGCACCGTGCTGATGTACGCCGCCTTCAACGGCCATACCGCCGTTGTCAAAAAGCTGTTAGGCAGTGGAGCGGATGTCAACGCCCGGGACCAGATCGGTTCCACGGCCCTCATGTTCGCTTCCAGCGGCCCCTTCCCGGAAACTGTCCGTCTCCTGCTGGACAAGGGGGCTGACGTCAATATCGCCGACAACAACGAACACTGGACCGCGCTGATGTGGGCGGGAGCCGAAGGCCAGGCGGATGTCGTCCGGATACTGCTCGCTGCCGGGGCCGACCCATTGGTTCAGGAAGTCGATGGCGACACGGCTGAGTCGTTCGCGGTCAAGAACGGCCACACCGGGGTTGCGAAGATCCTGAAGGAAGCCCGCAACGGGGAATAGATGTGGCGTTCGAGGAACAATTCCTGCGCGAAGCGATCCGGCTCTCCCATGAAAAGATGGACACCGGTGAAGGGGGTCCGTTCGGCGCCCTGGTCGTAAGGAACGGGGCCATCATCGGCCGCGGCTGGAACCGCGTCACGTCCGCCAACGACCCGACCGCCCACGCCGAGATAGAAGCCATCCGCGATGCCTGCCGGCATCTCGGTACATTTTCACTGACGGGATGCGAGCTCTACGCCAGTTGCGAGCCCTGTCCAATGTGCCTGGCCGCCATCTACTGGGCGCGTCTTGAGATCCTCTACTTCGCCGCCTCGCGACGGGATGCCGCGGATGCCGGCTTTGATGATGTTCTCCTCTATGAAGAGATTTCCAAGCCAATCATGGAACGAAAACTGCATGCAGAACAGCATTTGCAGCAGGAAGCACAACAGGTTATGAACATATGGAAACACAAATCCGACAGACTGTCGTACTAAGGAAGGAGACGCGATGAACAACAGACGTCATTTTCTTGAAGCCCTTGCACTCGGAACAGGTTCGCTGCTCGCCGGTTGCGGAACCATCCTGTATCCCGACCGCGCCTATCAGAAGGAGCGCGGAGCAATCGACCCGGCGATCGCCATCATGGACGGGATCGGCCTGTTCTTCTTCATTATACCCGGACTGGTAGCCTATGCCGTTGATTTTACAACCGGTGCTATCTATTTCCCGCTCGACCACGAACCCGGCGATCGCGAGCGCACCCTGTTCGATGAGCACAAGTCGGAGGTGAAGCTGGACCAGAAGGAAATCGAACGCATCGTGGCGGAGGTCTCCGGAAAGCGGATTAATCTGGCGATCGACGATGTACGGGTCATGGAGTTGCAGAGTCTCGACGACTTCTGGCCGGCCTACCGGCAACTCTCGGAACGGCCGCTGCTGGCCATGCGTTGATCAGGCCCGGTAGCAGTAATACGTGTCCGGCCCGTGTTTTTCCTCCGACAACAGGCCGGCTGACAGCATCTGCTTCAGGATTATATAGACCTGATCCTCGGGAAGATTGAACTCGGCTGCCAACTGCTCGCAGGTGGCCGGATGGCGCCGGATGAGCCCCAGCAGCGCCTCCTCGTTGATTTCAATCGACGCAAAGCCCTGTTTCTTGAAGGTGGCGGTCACGGAGGCGTTTGCCCCGAAGAGTTCCACCAGTGCCCTCAAATGTTCTTCGGGAGGCGGTGACACGCCCTCAACGGCCGGGGGCCGCACAACCGTGTTGATGTCAATGCGGTCCGGGTTGATCGACTGCACCACTTCGGCAATCTGCTGCACCCTGGAAACCTGGGAATTCATTCCCTCGACAATGAACACTTCAACAGACAGTTCTCCGGAATAGACTTCGCGGAATGCCCGTTCGCCCCGGACCAGCAGATCGAACGTCACGCCCTGGGCCGGCCGGTGGATCTGCTGGAAGCTGGCTTCATCCCATGCACTCAGGGTCACCTTGACCTTGTCGGCCAGCGCCGCCTCCAAGCGGACTTCATGGTTATGCAGCAGCGTCCCGTTGGTGAGCAGAACCGATTTTATGTCTGTTCTGCCCTTCACCCAGCGGAAGACGTCGCCGAAATGGACATGCAACGTCGGCTCGCCGGACCCGGCGAGCGTGATGTGGTCGGCACGGCCATCCGCGTCGTACCAGCGTTCCAGCTCGGCGAGCACATCCTGCATCGGTACATAGTCACCACGCTCACTGACTTCGCAGCTCGTTTCGCCGAGCTGGCAATAGACGCAGTTCATCGTGCAGGTCTTGAACGGTATCAGATCGACCCCAAGCGAACGCCCAAGCCGCCGGGAGGGTACCGGCCCGAATAAATATTGATAGGAGCCACTCATGGGAACCAAGAGTGGTTCTTTTCCGTTGGCGGTTCAAGCAAACAGCATGTATAGTGGTTGCATGAAACCAACCGTTACAATTGCCTTAATCATGTTTTCAACTGCGGCGTCCTTCGGACAGGCGCCCAACCAACTCTATCGTGAACATTGCGCCGACTGCCATGGAGCCAGATTCCAGGGCGGCAACGCCCAGAGCCTGGTCGACGGACTTTGGCAGTTCGGCGGGGACGAGGAAGCTATTGCACGCAATATCCGTGAAGGAATCGACCACCTCGGCATGCCCGACTACAAAGATGAACTTTCTGCCGAGCAGATCACCGCGCTGACCCGTTTCCTGCTGGATTCAGAGAAGAAGGCCATCGAACAGCGGAACAGGATTCCCGACACCCTGAAGACGCTGGATTACGAAATCAGCGTGGAAATCTATGCGGAGGGCCTGGAAGTACCATGGAACATCGCCTTTCTCGACGAAAAAGTCGCGCTCGTTACCGAGCGCCCCGGCCGGCTGCGCATTATTGAAAACGGGAAACTTGATCCCGCACCGGTGGAGGGCACCCCGAAGGTGCTGGCCGAAGGACAGGGAGGCCTCCTCGCGGTGGCCTTCGATCCCGATTACAAGGAAGAAGGCAACCAGTGGATCTATCTGGCCTTCAGCCACGTTCTGGACCCCGAACCCAACGGCAAACGGGCCGGTGCCATGACCAAGGTCGTGCGCGGACGCATCAACGGCAACAAGTGGGTGGATGAGCAGGTCCTGTTCGAGGCGCCGCACGACACCTACCGTACGACGCGCCACCACTATGGCACGCGGTTGGTATTCGACAGGAACAAGATCCTCTACTTTGCCATCGGCGAGCGCGGGTTTGGCGCCGATGCCCAGGATCTTTCCAAACCCAACGGAAAGATCCACCGCATTCTCCGCGACGGCAGCATCCCGAAAGACAATCCATTCCGCCTGAAACGTGATATCATGGACTCGATCTACGCCTACGGGGTGCGCAATCCCCAGGGCCTGGCCTTCCATCCCGAAACGGATCAACTGTGGGAGGCCGAGCATGGCCCGAAGGGGGGCGACGAGATTAACCTGATCCTCCCGGGTAAAAACTATGGATGGCCGGTGATTACCTACGGCATCAACTACAACGATACCATCATTACGGACATTGTCCGCAAGGAAGGCATGGAACAGCCGGTCTGGTACTGGCGTCCCTCCACGGCACTCTGCGCCATCGCCTTCTATCATGGAGAACTCTTCCCAAAATGGAACAACAAGCTGCTCGCCGGCTCCCTTAAGGATGAGGACATCCGGCTATTGGACATCGAAAAGGACCGCGTCATGCACGAGGAGGTCATCCTAAAGGGTGCCGGTCGGGTCCGCGACGTCGTCTGCAGTCCTGATGGCGCCATCTATGTTGTCCTGAACAATCCCGGCACCATCCTGCGCCTCGTACCGAAAAAGTAATCGCTACCTGTTCAGCGGCATCATCACTCCACGACGATCCGTATGCGTGCGGTGTGTCCGTTCCCATCGGTGCAGGCAACGAAATGGGAGCCTTTTTCAAGCGGCCAAAAAACAGGTTGGCCAGCATCGGCGACGTGCAGCAGCACATTGTCGACAAACCAGTATAGCGTGGAATGGTTCCAGCCGGCGGATGCAAACCGGATCTGCTGCCGGATGCCGGGGGTGGACGGAATCAGCCGGAAGGTTTCGCCATCGACAGGCGACACAATGCTCAAGTCATCGACCGGGCTTCCGGTTTTCGTTGCACACATACCCCGTCTTTCAAGAAAAGCCTGGATGGCCGCCGGCCAGATTTCTCTTCCATTGCGATGGATGCCGCAGGTTGCAACGGGTGAAATGCGTGGTATATGGTAATCAGGAACCGTGGATGGACAATCCGGCGACGGCGGCAATCCACTGCACGCGCAGACCAGCCGCACCTTGACCCCGGCGGGCTTATCATACCAGGGTGAATTTCCTTGCGGATAGAGCCTCCGGAAGATGTCTCCGGCCACCGGTGCGGCGGCCGCACCTCCCACCAGCGCATCCGACCCAGCACCATCGGGATTGCCCAGCCAGACGCCCACGACATATTCCGGATTGTAGGCGACCGCCCAGGCATCGCGGTGGCCGGACGAAGTGCCGGTTTTCCAGCCGATGCGCGGCAGTACGGCATCAGCCATGTGGCCAACCAATTCGCTCGATCGCTCCTCGCCTCCGAGCACGTCGGCAACCATGTAGGCACTCTCTTCGGAAAAAATGCGCCGGGATCCATTCGCCGGATCGCTCTGCAGCATCCGGACGGGGCGCCATACTCCACCCCGCGCCAGACAGGCGTAGGCATTGGCCAGATCAAGCAACGTTGACTCGCCGCCACCGATCACGATCCCCAGTCCGTAATGCTCCGCTGGCTCGTCGATGGTTGACAACCCCAGTTGCCGCAGTTGGCCAACAAAGCGGCCGAGCCCAATCTGCTCCACGCACTTCAACGCCGGTATGTTGAGCGATTGAACCAGCGCGCGCCGCATGCTGACGGGTCCGCCATATTCAAGGCTGTAGTTCTGCGGGGTGTAGCCGGCAAAATGCATGGGGATGTCGGCCATCATGGTCGCGGGGGTGCAGAGCCCCTGATCCATTGCGGCGGCGTAGGCGAATGGCTTCAGCGTCGAGCCCGGAGAACGGCGGGCAACAGCACCGTTCACCTGACCCGACGCCGGGACATTCCAGAAATCCGGCGATCCCACCATGGCGCTTAACTCGCCCGTCCGCACATCGATCACCACCACGGCCCCACCACAGACCCCAAAGCCGGAGAGTTCTTCAAAACGACGCTGCAGGGCGCGTTCCGCCAGGTGCTGGATGCGAAGATCAAGCGTGGTGTCCAGCTCGGACTGCCCGGGATAGCGCCGCAGTATATAATCGCAAAAATGCGGCGCATGAAACGGCAGCGCTGAACGCCGGATGGCCATCGGCTGCTTCATGGCCGCATCGTACTGCCTTGGTGAAATCATTCGGTTTTCAAGCATGCGTGCTAGAACCGTATTGCGTTGCCGAACGGCCTTCGCCATATGGCGGTCTGGTCGCAGGAGGGAGGGCGACTGCGGCAACCCGACCAGCATGGCGGATTCGGCGAGGCTCAGGTTGCGGGCGGGTTTGCCGAAATAGCGCTGGCTGGCGGCTTCGATGCCGCAGACGTTCCCCCCGAACGGCGCGCGGTTGAGGTATTGCTCGAGGATTCTGTCCTTCGAGAGGTGCGACTCCAGTTGGCGGGCATGATGCGCCTCGACCAGTTTAGTCCACAGGTTCCGCTTGCGCGGCTGGGTCAGTTTGACCACGAGCGTTGTCAGTGTCGATGCCCCCGAGACCACCCTGCGCCGAACCACGTTGTGTGTAGCGGCGCGGCAAACAGCGACGGGATCAATCCCGCCGTGCCGGAAGAATCGCTTATCCTCGAACGCCACCACTGCCTGTGCTGTCCACTCGCCCATCTGTTCCAACGGGACCGGATCGCACACGACCTCGTCGGGGATCTCCCGCAAGGGCCGTCCGTGGCGGTCGCGGATCTTCACCACCGCATCAAAGTCGTTCAGGTCGCAGCGGTAGTCGGGAATGCTCCACCATACCAATGGAAAGACGAACAGGCTGCACAGGGCGAACCGGAACACCGTCCTCCTTCTGGTCCGGAGGCAGCTCATTCCTGAACCACCCGCACCTTCCCTTTGCCGTGGACGCTTTCTGTCGAGGCGTCGTACATGCAGGCGACCGAAACAGCGGGCCAGACAAACTCGCCGGACGTCACCGCGCGCACCGCATAGCAATAGCTTCCCTCGCCATTGAATGAGCCCGGGAAGGCGATTACCCGGTCGTCGCGCATATCGAGATGTTGCATCGACAGACGTTGCATGCCGTGCGCCCACGCCACCGACTGCGAGGTTTTCAACGCGCCGTTTTCCACCTCGAGCCCGGCGGGCAGCAAGTCATCGATCACCAGGTTTTCCATCCTACGGTCCGTCGAGAGATCGAGTTTAACCATGTACAGCTCACCCTGCCTGAGATTCATCGCATCGACCGGCTGTCCTTCGGAATCCAACAGGGCTCTCCGGATTTGAATGCCATGGTCGTATTCCGCGGTCTCGCCATCGGCCGGCACCCCTTCCGATTTCCATGAAAAATAGAGCGCACCCTTGCCCTGGTTTTCGATATGCACGCTTTCGCCCTGGAGCCTCTCAAGCACGACCTTCAGCTCATCGCGATCCTTGAATTCAACCGTTTGTCCACCCCGGTTCCAACGGACGACCCCCGAAACCGGCTTTTGATTTTCGGCAAGCCGCTGCGTGTACTTCCCCAACGCCATCAGGGCCATGGCGGATTCCTGCGTGTTTCTCCAGCGCCCGTTCGTCTGTGCATCCTTGAGGCAGCGGACCAGCGAAGGCACGGACGGGTTCCCGGGATCCACATCCAGCAAGACCGATAGCAGAAACGCGTTGCAACGCACCGCCGACCGCAGGCTGCCCCCGCTTTCGAGCGGGACAGGGTTGACATCCTGCCGTCCCAACCGATCGAGCAGTTCCACCGCCTGCCGCCGCTGGCCGGCCTCCAGCATGGCGGAAACCAGATTGATGCGCGTATCGTATTTAAGGACTTCCCATCTTTCGCTCAACCACGCCATGGCACCATGCTGCGGTCGGCCACCCAGCGCAAGGACGTAGCACCCATAGGAAAGGTCGTAGTAACCATCGGTCCGGTCGAACGTCGCGTTGCGCACCTTTTGCTCCACGTACTCGAGCGCCTCTTCGAGACGGTCCTTCGGCACGTCGTAGTCCGCCCGGGAAGCCTCGACAAGAAAATGCGTGGCATAGACCGACCCCCAGTGATAGACACCGCCGTTGGGCCACAGCGAGAACCCCCCGTCGCTCAGCTGCATCGAGAGGATGCGGTAGATGCCTGCATTGACGAAGTCAGCCGTTCCATCCCGGCCCAGCCAACCGGGCCGCATCTGTTCGACCAGTGTCGACAGGTAGAGCAACGGGAACGATTTCGACGTGGTCTGCTCCAGACAGCCATAGGGATAGTCGATCAGATAATCGATGCTTCCACCCAGTGTGACATTCGGTAATCCGGAGAGCTTCAACGCAGCCTCGCCCGTTCCCGCCAACCAATCTGCCGGCACCGAAAGCTCCTCCGACATCCCGGCTTCCACGTTCCCGCATCCGATGAGCACTACACGTGGCGCGGCCGGGCGGACGGCGATTTCCACCGGTTCCGCGTAGTGTTCGGAACCCATATCGGCCGACACTGTGCAGATGGCCTTGCCGGTGGCAAGCGCGGCATGCAGACGGAACTCCAGGTTGGTGGCGCCGCCCGCAGCGAGGCGCACCTGTTTGGCGGTGTCGCCGCATTCGAGCGGTCCCTCGCACGCCACCGTCACCTGCACCTCGCCATCCCGCGTCGTTTCGTTGTAAACGCGCACCGGCACCGTAAAGGCATCGCCCGGCGCAAGAAAACGCGGCAGGCTGCTCTGCACCACCAGTGGGCGCTTGACCATCACCGACCGCTCAGACGAACCGAAACGCGACGAATCGACCGCCACGGCCATTACCCGCAGCCGGCCGGTGAATTCCGGAACATCAAACACCACACGGACCTGGCCGTTCGTATCGGATGAAGTGGAGGACGACCAGAGCGCCACGGGTTTAAAACGCCGCGCCTTGATGGGATTCAGCCGCTTGCCGAGGGCCGACAGCATGCCGCCGCCGGGAGCCGACGGGGAGCCGGCCACATGATCGAACGCCTCCGGCATGAGCTGGGCATAGAGATCGTGCAGTTCAACACCCGGCAGCCGTGGCCCAAAAAAATAGTCGTACGGATCGGGCACGCTGAATCCCGTCAGCATGCAGATCCCTTCGTCGACTGCCGCCACCACGAGGTCGGCTTTGCACCCGAGCCCTTTCGCATCGCGAACCTGCACCGGAATTTCCAGCCGTGTTCCGGGCCGTATTTCTTCGGGCATCTCCATCGAAAGATCCAGCTTCCGCTCCGGCTGCTCAACGAGCAATGGAATCCGGCCGGCGGCGCGATGCTGCCCCCAAACCTCTTCCGGCAGCGCGGGGCGGACCACGCTTACGGAGCAGTAGGCGTTGGGACGGTAGCCCGCCTCTACCGGCAGTTCCACTTCGGCGGTATTGTTTGTAAGATCCATCACCCGATGCAGCAGTATTTGATCGGTCTCGACCGTCAGCAGTGCCTTGCCGGGAAAAGGTGAACGAATCGACAGCCGTGCGGCATCCCCTATGCGATAAGCGGCCCGGTCCAGCTCCAGCTCGACCACATCCGGAGCAGCCAGGGAACGCTCCTCCCAACGCTGGCCCGGCGCACAAACCCCGAAGCCGAGCGAGGAAGCTGTTCCGCAGCCCGGATCTTCCACGACCAGCCGGTAGCTGCCGGCATGGAGCGGTGTAAACCCGACTGAAGCCTGCCCGTTCGACACCATCAAATAGTACGACTCGATTTCAGAAGCCTGTTGCTCGGAGCGATAGGCATAGTGGTCGCCCTCCTGCCGCATCACCGTCACCCAGTTCAGCTTTTCAACGATCGCCTTCAAAGGTCCGCCATCGGTTGCACGCGTACCATCCGGCGCGACCACCAGCAGATCAAAGGTGTGGGCGCGGCCCGTTTCCAGTGCTTCTTCCGGGCGGCGTATGCCGATGTAGGATGAATAGACATCGATGATGCGGCTGCCGTATGCCGTTACGGTCCTCCCGCCGGTTTCCTGCACCGATCCCGAAACGACCGCCTTGATGGCCGCGGGCGGGCGCCATCGCGTCGAGGTCTCCACCTCAAACAGCATTTCGCCGCGGGCATCCAGCACCTTGTTTCCCAGCACTTTTTTCACGGTTTCGAACGGGCGGCGCGCATCACCGAAGGAATAGTCAGGCCACGCCTCCGGCGCAAAGGCGCAGGGCATGAAGTCGGCCCGGGCGCTGACCGGCATGCCGGATGCCGGACGACCGAACAAATGCTGCCCGCTGACCGTGAATCCAAAAACCTCGCCCGCCGCAACCCGCCCTTCGGGAACCTTGAGTGAGGCACGAATCTGCGGCGGCACGAATTCCTCGACCGAAACCGTGGCTGAGCCCAGGCAGATATCCGAACCGGGCAGACGGGCCTGCAGTGCATATTTTCCCGTAGCGACATAATCCACCAGAGGAACCTCGAACTCGACGCATCCGTATTCGTTCAGCATGCCGTTGAGCTTTCGGTCTGTCTTGCCGTCGGGCCGGACGACGGCCAGCTCCAACGGGTAGGGTTGCGGACACACTGCGTCACGTTCGCGAACCACGGCTTTGCAATGGATGGTCTCGCCGGGACGGTAGATGCCGCGATCGGTGAAAACAAAGGCTTCATAGCCGTTCTCCAGATACGCGCGTTCGCCGGCTGCACCGGGTACATTGACCCGTGATACATCGAATCGCATGTAGGTCAGGTCATCGCCCTTTTCTACAACCGCAAGAAACGGCTTCCCGTCAACCGGCATCGTTGCAGGATCCAGGCGCAGCACCCCCTCGGCATCTGTTTCACCGCTAAGCAACAGCTGGTTTTCCTCCGAAAGAATCCGGATGGTCGCACCTTGGACGGCCTCGAGGGTGTGGATCGAGTTGACCCATGCCAGCATCTCCTTGCCGGATCGGCGCAGCGACAGGCCCAGGTCGCTCACCACCACGTCCTGCGAGGCGTTTCCACCCCGCTCGCCCTTGATGGTGATGTGGAAAGCCCCGGTCTTCCCATCCAGCCATTCCCGCAGATCCAGGGTGCGTTCGACAATTTCGTTGGCAGGGGCCTCGGAGAGAAGTTCGAACTCTCCGACAAGCTGGTCGAGTCCCCGAGTAGGCGGTCCATAATAACCGTCTCGTCCCGCCTGGCGCTTCGCCAGATAGACGAGGTTGTTGGGATAGATCCGCCGGATTTCAACGGTGCACTTCCCGGTATTCACCGCCTTGAACGGAATGGAAAGATGCCCCTGCGGGGAGAGGTAGGTGCCGCGCTCGGGAAACTGTAGATGGGAACTGGGTTGCGGGAAGTAGACGGTGCGCACTTCATCGCTTTCCAGACCAATCCCCTGATCGCCCTTGAGCCCTTCGACAAAGGTGATGGTATAGTTCGCGCCCGCTTTGAAGTCGGCCAGGATGCGCAGATGCTGCCGCCTGTTCCAGGCATCCCGCTCCTCCACCGCGAAGGGCAGCGACGGCGTTAGGCGGATAAACTCCTTTGCCTGCTCAGGTTCCACCGGTGCATTAAAGATTACCTCCACCTCTCCGGCTTCGAACGGTCTCGAGTTGGCCTTCACATGCACCACGCGCAACGCGCGGGAAATCAGGACCCGGCGGATTTCATCCTGAACCAGCCCCAACGGCCCGGCAGTGGAAGAGAGTCCTTTGTGCAGGGTCACCCGCAACTCGCCCGCCGTGAACGATTCCAGCGAAATCCGAATGGTTCGGTGGGCCGACTGACGGCTGGCATCCTGCAGGCCCACGGCTGTTCCGGCAGCATCATGGATCGAAAGGTGTTTCACCAGCAGCGACGGCGACACCGGCTGGTTGAATTCGAAATCCAGCTGGACCGAAGCCCCTTTGGCCGCATTACTCTGCCGCACATCCAGCAATTCAAGCGGCGTGGTATTGAAGATGGTGGTACGGTTGCCATCCAGCGAACGTCCGCCCAGACTGCGCAGACCCTCGTTGAAAACCGCCGAACACGGAATGCAGGCAGGCCAGTCTTCGGCGGGCCGGAACGCCAGCCGGTTGGCATCGATCCATTGGAACTCGCCTTTGATATCGGGAAAGAACCTGACAGGGCCCGAGTCAGCCCAGTGTCCGGTTTGGCTGGGCGTCACCATGTCCGCCGAAAACCGCCAGTGTATTACGTCGCGCGAACCCGATTGCACCTGGCTGTTTTCCGGTTCCGCCAACACGGCGTGGACATGGCCGGGGCTTCGCGGGCCGGCCAGCCACCGAAAGACGGCATATCCGTTCAGCAACAGAAAGCCGAGCGCAAGGATGAACCATCGGTTTGGCCTCATTGCACTGTTCCAGCCGGCTTGGAGCCCAGCGCATACCAGTCGACCTTACGGGTGATCATCATCACCACGGTCATCAATCCGAACAACAGAATGGAACCGGCAACCAGTGCGTGGTCTTCCGATTGCAGCAGCACATACAGCACGCCGTACAGCAGCGCCATCAGGGTTCCAAACGACAACCCGCGCTTCCATCCACGCATAACGTGGCACAGGTAGTAGGTGATCAGACCGATTGTTCCGAGACTGGCGATACCATAGGATATACCGAAGCCCATGTGCTCCGACAGGCTGAGGAGGAGCAGGAAAAAGATCGCCTGCGCCAGGCCGACAAACCCGTACTGCACCGGATGGATCCGCAGATCCTCCAGCATCTCAAACAGGAAGAAGGCCGAGAAGGTGATGAAGATGAACAGAAAGCCATACTTCAGCGCCCGGTCGGTCAGTGAATAAAGACCCACCGGATCGATCAGGCTGACCCCGAACGACTGGGCATGGCCCTTCCCTCTTTCGATGTCCTGCTGGGCCGAGCTGGCCAGCGCGTTGACATTCCATGTTGCGGAAAACCCTTTATCGCTGACCGTACGCTCGTCGGCGAGAAACTGTCCGACAAAACTGGGGTGCGGCCACCCCGACTTCAGGGCGACGTGATTTTCGGAGCCGGTCGGAATAAACTGCAGCTGCCGCGTACCGTTCACCTGCAGGTCGGTGCTGAACGGAAACGTGTTGCCGAAAAGTCCTGCGGCGTCGGGCAGTTCCGCATGAATTCCCGTCTCCATGCCGGCGAGCAGGCTGCCCGATTCAAACGCAAGGGATTCATTGTTCCACTGCAGGGTCGGGATGGAGGGCAGCCCGCGCGGATCGCTGATCATGAAACACGCATCCACGGAAACAAGTTCCAGGCGGGAATCCTTCAGGCGAGCCAGGGAATCGAAGGATGGAAAGTGCACACGGCCCGTCACGCGCCCTTCGCTCTGGAACACGTTGGCCTTGAAGATGCCGCGCGTCCGCTCCTGTACGGCCATGGATCCGGCGAATCGGCACTCGTCAGGGAACACCAGCTGCGACCGGACGGCATTCATTTCCTTGTCGTACCATGAATCCTTCTCCTCGTTGTAGAGATGCTCCGTCCAAAACTCGCGGAAGGTCACCTTGAATACCGGCCCGCCCATCTGCTGCTCACCCGCATAGCTGTTCGCTATATCCTGCTCGACCTCGTTCAATCGCCACTTGCGTTCCTGCGTCAATCCGTCGATCGATACCAGCACGATCATAAGAACCAGCGCAACGCCCCCGAGCACCATCAACTTCAACACCAGCCGCCATTGCATACCAACCTCCTTGGTTATGCAAAGAGCCTGGCACCGTCGTTTGAAACAAATATGAACTCAACGTGAAATGGAGGTGAAAAATAATGTGGTTAACCACAAGATGCACATATGTCGCACAGAAAAGCACGTCAACTGTCAGCATCCAACTTCTGTGATTTCTGCATATTCTGTGGTTAAAAACTATCCCCCGGTCGGGATGAAGAGGCATGCGCAGACACCGCCTTCGCGACGGTTGGAGAGCTTGATGTCGCCCCCGTGCAGCTTGGCGATTTCGCGCACAAAATTGAGCCCAAGGCCGGAGCCTTTCTTCCCGGTCTCGGGTCGGGGCAACGAATAAAAGCGTTCGAAAATGCGGTTGAGCGCGTAGTCGGGAATGCCGGATCCCTGATCGATCACATCGAAATACAGATGGCCGGACTCGTATCGAACCACCAGCTCAACCACCGCCCCATCCGGGGAAAAATCGATGGCGTTGCGCAACAGGTTGGCGAGCGCCTGCCGCAACAGAAAATATTCCCCGCACAACTCGGCCCCATCAGGGATGGTTTTCCGGATCTCAATGCGTCTCGCCTGGGCCAGCGGCATCAGGCCATCGACGACATCGTTCAGCAGCTCGCGCACGTCGATGGTTTCCGTATGCATCAGCTCCTTGCGCTTTTCCAGCGCAGCCAGCGACAGCATCCGTTCGACCAGGCCCTGCATGCGCTCGGATTCGGAGCGGATGTTTCCCAAAAAGCGCTTCCGTTGCTCAGGTGCCATGTCCTCATCCAGCAACTCGGCCGCTCCGCGGATGGCCGCCAATGGACTCTTCATTTCGTGGGTAAGCGACTGCACGTATTCCTCCACATACTGCCGCCCCTCCAGTGTATCGCGCATCTCCTCGAAGGCGTTGGCCAGCTCGCTCATCTCGCCGCCATGCCCCAACCTGGGCCGCTTGACCGAACGCCCGTCGCGGATCGCGCGGGCATAGCCGGTCAGCGCACGGACCGGATGGATGATCCAGAGCGACACGGGAACGAGCATCAACAGGATCGCGGCGAAGGCGATCAGGCATGAGAAGACCAATCGCTTCCGGGCCTGCTGCATGAACGGTGCTATGCTCTTGACCGGCTTCCCGACCGTCACCGCGCCGATAATCTCGCCGTCAGCCATCACCGGCGCAGCAATGTAGAAATAGAAGCTGTCGAGGTCCCCCTTGATCTCGTACGAGGCGCGCGCGCCGTATTGCCCCTTCAATGCCAGCCGTGTATCCCGCCAGTGGTAGTCCTCCCCCTTCGCGATCGATCCACTGGAATCGTACAGCACCTCCGCATCGCTGTTCACGACAATGACGCGTACGTTCATGTTGGTCTTCGTATAGTTGTAGATGCGTGCGGAGAGCCTGCGGCGGCCCGCTTCGTTCATCGCAGCACCGAACGCCGGATCGAGCTGGATTTGCCCGTTCTCTACCTGCCGTCCGACCTGCTCCGCAAGAATGACCGATGTGTCGACCAGCGACTCCTCCATGGTAATGAAATAGTGAAGCCGCACATCGTGTACAATCCACTCGACCAGCCAGTAGAACCCGGCCGACATCAGGACCAGGGCCGTCAGCAGCAGCCGGGTGCGCATCTTCATGATTCCACCTTCAGGAAATAGCCCCAACCCCGTCGGGTTTGCAGGCGGTCGCACGCAGGATCGACCTCGCGCAGCTTCGAGCGCAACGTCTTGATGTGCGTGTCGACCGTCCGGTCAAAGCTTGCCTCCGGCTCATCCCAGGCGTGATCCATCAACTGTTCGCGCGAAAAAACCTGACCCGGGTGGCGGATCATCAGCTCCAGCATGCGGTACTCGTAGCGGGACAACGGAAGCGAAATCCCTTTGTAGATAATCTGCTTGCGGTTTTCATCGATGCGGAACGGCCCCGGAGATCCGGCATGTTCCTCATGATGGTGGTTGCCATTGGTCCGGCGAAGGATGGCGCGGATCCGGGCCGTCAGCTCGCGCGGGCTGAAGGGCTTCGTCACATAATCGTCCGCCCCCAGCTCCAGGCCCACGATCCGGTCGATTTCCTCCTCGCGCGCTGTCAGGAATACGATCGGCACATCGGACAGAGCGCGGATACGTCGACAGAAATCGAAGCCGTTCTC
>JBNLDM010000038.1:0-11220 GCA_050304335.1 Pontiella sp. | reverse complement strand
ACCGGCCGGGTATACGATGTATACTGGACAACCAATCTGGAGGATGGGTTTACCTTGCTACAGGACAATATACAGTGGCCGGCAAACAGCTATACGGACGAAGTTTACAATGCCGAAAGCTGCGGCTTCTACATGATCGATGTAAATCTTCCCCAATAGAGCTAACCGCCATGCGGCGTGATAACGCAGCAATCGATAGCCTCATCGACGGCATTGTGTAGGTAGACACCAAGGTAACGGCCTCTTTGCGGCTTTTGGTGACTCTGTGTGAGGATACATTTCCAGTAAGGTAGGCTATAGAGGCCACTAGATGAACACGGATTAACGAAGAACATGGGAGCAATGAAACGCACCACCCCCAACAACAAATAACGATTCACTATGAACTGCCACCAGGCAACTCGCCTGCGGGTTGACCAGTACAATACATGCCTAACTTAGTGCCATTCCCCTTGCTGAACGGCACGTGCATTCAGGGCCTTCAAGTTTCAGGCACAATGCAATTCATCCGGCTTTAGGTAAACAAGGTTGTCGACATTCAGCAGATAGCTTTTGCGGACACCATTATACCAAATCTTTGATACGAACCCGCTGACTTCAATCAATGAAGATCTGATGGTGATTCCGTCCCTCCATTGATGCGCATCCTCAAGCTTGGCATCATTCTCTTGATTTTCGGATGCTACCTCCGCTTGCACTATGAACTTTTCCGAACCCAAATGATGGTTAACAACACGTGAGTTTCGAATCGTTAGATTTTCAGTGTGTATAATCTCTTGTATCATCATATGCCTCGTTTATTTTCGATCCGCAGGGAACAGGGAAGAGCTCTCGAACCAATAAATTCCGACGCATTCATGGCTACACGCCATTTTTCGGATTTATGCTGGCGCTCAACAATCCGCCATTCAAGCCTTGTTCAGCTGATCGCGGAATGATTGGCTAATTCACCTCTGCACTGCGTATCTATTTCGCAACATTTAACTAAGTTAGGTTATACACACACTCCCGCATCAACAGGGATAGGTTTCGAGCCTTCGCAGTATGTTTCAGTAACATGAAAATGACTCCGCCGAACAAAGCCAATGGCGTCTTGAGAAGGTCTGTGGCGAATGGCACTAAGTTAATCCGTTTCCACCAACCCGACCTGCCAGCGCGCCCCCTTCGGGAGGCACGTCCTACAAAGCATTCTGCTAAGTATTCGAATTCAAAGTCCGCCAAAGAATGATGCCATCAAACTCTGGCTGCAGACAAACCCGGGAGGTTTAACTTTTGGTTGCGGCCATGCCGAGCCTGGCCATGGATGCCTACTTCTTCGGCGTATCCCCCAGAGCCTTGGAAACTTCATTTTCAATGGACTGGGCCCAGCGACGGTATCCCTCTTCGTTCGGATGCAGCCAGTCGGGCATGATGGACGGGGTGATCTGGCCGTTTTCATCCAGCAAGGCGGAGCCAATGTCCTTGAAGGTGATGTAGTCCCGTTTCCCCAGCTGGCCGATGAGCTGGTTAGCTTTTTGCAGTTGCTCTTGGGTTTGGGCATCGCAGCCGCGGGGGAAAATGGCCAGCAGGAGAATCCGGGCCTTGGGCTTCTGGCGGTGGATTTCGTCGCATAGCCCGGCTACGCCAAGGGCAATCTCTTCGCCGTTGTTGACCTCCAGATTGTTCGTTCCCGCCATGAGAACGACCAGCTTGGGATCCGTATCCTTGAGTTCGCCATGCTGCAAGCGCCAGAGCATGTTTTCCAGCCGGTCCCAGCCATAGCCCAGGTCCAGGGCGTTGCGATCGCCATAGTAGCTGTTCCACACCGACGTCCCGACATGCAGGGACGGAATGCACGGCTCCGCGCCCCAGCGATGCGTGATCGAATCCCCCAGAAATACCAGTTGCGGCCGATGGGCGGCGGCATAGGCAAGCAGATCCCGGTGCCGGTTGCGCCAATCATACCCCCCATAGCACCATTCGCGGCTTTGCGGCACGGGAATCAAGGTCGTGGGAACCAACGGGGAATCCGGAGTGGCCACATCGATTTCCCCGACGACCAGACCGGACTCGTTCGACTTTTCCGACGGGCACAGCGAAAAGACCGTGAAGCGAAGAAAACGTGCCATAACCGGTTTATCCAACGTCACGGTCGCATGAACACTCATCCCGCTTCTATAAGTAAAACGGCCCTCCGAAACCGTCTTCCACGTCTGGCCATCCAAGCTCAGCTCCATGGAATACTGCTCGGCCACGCCACCCTCGCCATGCGCGCGGGACCGGTACCGGATCGCGCTGACCGGATGCTTTTCGGCAAAGTCGATCGTAATGAAATGGGGTGGCTGGGCGGGTTCGATCCCGCGCGCATTGTGCCATTGGGTGTGCCACTGGGTTTCGGGATTTCCGTCAATGGCCATCTCCGCCGATTCGCCCGTAAGCAGATTTTCGCTGCTCACATCGACGATCCGCCACGGCGTCGGATCCAGCTGGGCCAAAAGCGACAAGGGCAGCAGCCAAACACTCAAACAACCGACCAACCTAAACATACGATAATTCATGATACCTATTCCTTGATTAAAGCGGTTCAATGTAGCAGGTCGGATTCAGTCCCCGCAACCCCTATGGAATTTGCGCCGTCTACAGCTCCAGCTTGTAGAGCGCATAGGTGATGGGCGGCATTTCTATGATTCGCTTATTCATATCCTACAGTTCCCGGGTTTCGCAGAGGATCGTTGCGGCCATGTAATCCGAAGTAGTCGCTCGAAGAGCAATCCTGAGAGACGCAGTGTGAGAGCCGGATACTGTAAAGGCGGAGCATCATGGCTCCCATACCGCGCGGTAGAAGTTCCTGTCATCGAAAACGGAATTGGTGAGATCCAGCACGGCATCGTCCAGCGTGTTGGTCGATACGGTATTCCAGGATGCCAGATCATCCGATCGCTGAATGAAATAGGCCCCCGCCTGCCCCTGAAGTTGAAACACGAATTGATCCGATGCCGAAGGCATGACCACCAGCTTCGACCGGTCGGGGGGCAGACTCAGCACCGTGGCCGAATAAGGAGGAAAGGTGTGGCTGAAATGGGTGGCCGCGGAAAAGAGGCTGTTGGTGTCGATATCCCGCAACAGAGCCGGGCCGTTGGTGCGTGCGGCTTCGTCCTGGGGGATGCCGTAGCTGTAGACCGTGGCCTCGGGAAAAGGCCGAAAACCCGAAAGATCGATCGTCGCGTCCAGCGATGCATAGGAACTTTTATTGATGACCAGCAGGGAGAGCGCTCCATTGGCGCGCCGGACCGCATAGGCGGCCAGCAATGGATAGTCCGAAGAGGCTGAAATCACGGTGTCGCCATCCGCCACGAAGCGCGTCATCAATTTGTTGATGTAAAAGGACGGATAGCGGTTGTCCACGTTGCCAGCGCCATAGACAATGCCTTCGTCATAGTAGTTCCGCCACCCGTAAAGCGCCGGGTCGGGGTTTGGCAACGCGGACTGTCCGTTCCGGAGGTCCCACTTGAGCCGCGAATCGAACTCGGTCTGCAGCACCTGGCCCAGGCTGTCGGCCAGGAACAGACCACCGACCAGACTGACGCTCTGGCGGTCGCCGCCCGCGCCATACTCCGTGCATTCGAGCCTGACGTTGGTCGCGGCATCCCCCAGATAATCGTTCAATATCCGGCGAATCCGAATCGCGTCGCCGGCCCAGGTGCTGGACCAGAGCAAATCCCCGGTATCGCCGATATTCGGCGCGTATTTGTGCACGACCACAAAGTCGGGCACGACGTTGTTGGTGCGCATGGTGTTCAGCATGACCGCATCCCAGCCGTTGTGGGTTTCTCCCGTGCGGGGGTTGATTGCGGGATGGTCGGTATAGTTGGCGGAAGCGTCTTCGCTCCCCAGCAGCACCGCGCCGACCTTGATGTCCGGATCCTCCGCCTTCATTTGCGTATAGTATTCCTTGAACCGCATCGCATACGTCCACGGATCATGGGGTTTCCAAGGAGCATTGGTGTTGCTATCCGCCTCCCACGAACCGAAATTCTCGTTGCCGACCTCCCAGTACGCGAAGTTGCAGTGGTTGGTGACGTTGAACATCCGTACCCCGTAGGCGGCTTCCTCGGGCGTGCCGGTGCCATAGTTGACGATGATGAAGGCATGGGCGTGCGTATTCGTGGCAACGTTGATGAAATCGCTTGAAAAGGAACCCCAGCCGCGATACCCGTCACCATCCAAATGATGCTCGTCGGTCCAATGATAGGCATCCCCCCAGCTACCGCCCGGCCAGCGCAGGCACGGGTTGCCCAGATCGTTTAAAAGGTCGATCGTTGTTGCGGTGTCCACGTTGCCGTCCCAGGCCGCCATGTTGACGCCGAGAACCCGCGCAGACACGGTCCGCACGGTTTGGGCGGCATCCACACTCACATGAACCGTTTCCGGCGGCAGTGCGGCGGTGAGCGCCATGTCATCCAGATAGACCGGTGGTTGCGGGCTATCGAAGGTCACCCAGAATAAAAGTCCGTCGAAATTGGTCTTGCTGGCAATGCCCAGCACATCCAGTGGAACAACCACTTGCTTCCATGAATTGGTGGGAGCCGGGCCGACTTCAACGCCGACCTGGTCCGTTCCTCCCAAGGAGGCCTTGAGCTCTACCCTCTGCCCGCCGGTGGCCCCGCCGTTGATCCAAAAGGTCAGGTCGGTGTAGAGCGCGGTATCGATCGGCTCGTGGACAAACTTCAAGGCTTGCCAAGTGCCGCTTGGCGCCAGACAGAGGGAGATGCTGCCGGAGTGGACGGGATTGTTCGTGGCAAAGACCGGCACCCAGCTCCAGTCGCTCCATCCGTTGTTGTACGTCCGCGTGCCATAAACGATGTTGGTGAATTCGCCGAAGATGAGTTGGTCGTCGTTGGCCCGGGCCGTACCGGCCAAAAGCATTCCGATGGCCAGCACCGCCATCGGCAGGCCTCGGCTCGCGAACACGATTCGACCACATCCATGCATATGGAGACCTTCATTACAAAGTTTACAGCAGGAAACCGTCTTCAACACAGACGGGACACACAAAAAGGAACGTTCCGGAAAGCGGTTCCACTACGTTGGATATAGGAGTAGAACCTTAATTTGTCAAGGTGGCTGGCCCGGCCCTCCGCTATTCCGACAACAGCGAGATTGTTCATTTTCGCCCCGGGTTTACATGGAACCGGCAGGCATCTCGGAATAATCCACGAACATGCCGAGCAGGTAGACCATGCCCGCCGTCCAGTTGATGGCAATCTCGTTGGTCTCGAAGCTGGCCTCTTCGTCCTTCCAATCGGTGGCGGTCGGCCAGCCGCCGCCCACCAGCAGCCCCGGCCAGGGGGCGGCGATGCCGTCCGCTTCCGAAGGACGGTGGTGCGGATGCATCGGCGGGTTGATCCCCTCGCCGGTCACGTAGGAACGGTTGTAGGTGTTGCGGCCGTACAGATGGCTGATCTGGTCGATGGCGCAATCCAGATATTCCCGGCCACCGTCTTCATCATGGGCGTACTGGAGTATCATGCCCTGAAGGGCAACGCCGCCGTTGCAGCCCCAAAAATAGCCCTCCAATCCCCGGCCAAAGCCCTGCGCATCCGCGTCCTCGATGATCGCATCGGCCACGGCCACCAAATCCTTGCGCACGTCGCGCACGATCGAGCTTTTCCGCCCCTCCCGTTTCGAGTCGAGGTAAGTGAACATGCCGAGGTTGCCCGGATCGCCCCAGCCCCAGCCACGATTGATCTTGTCTTCGAGCTTGGCCGCCCGGCCTTCGAAATCGTCCAGAGCCTTCTCCGAGCCGGTGCTTTCCCAGATTTCGGCGGCGGCCCACAGGCGGAAATCCGCATCGCGGCAGCCGTACCCTCCGGTGTGGAAATCGCTCTGGTCGGCGGGATGGTCTTCCGGATTTGCTTGAAGCCAGGCATAGCTTTTGTCGGCCGCCGCCTGCAACTTGGCGGCATAGGCGGCATCGAATGGGTTGTAGATGCGCGCGGCCTGGGCCATGACCGCCGCAAAGCCGGCGGTGGCGGCGGAGCCATACGGCACCCAGTAGCGATCCTCCGTGTCCGCCTCCGGCATGACCATGCCCGCAAAGTGGGTCCGGGTCAGCTTGTGCGGAATGCGCCCATCCTTGTAAACCGCCGCGTTTTTCAGGATCCAGTCGAGCTCGTATTTCATCTCGTCGAGAAAGTCGGGAAAAGTGCCTCCGGTTTCGGGAATGGGCAAGACCACCTTGCCGAGCTGCTCCGAAAAACGCTCCCAGGCCTTGAGCATCACGCCCATGGTGAAGGCGGTGTTGACCATGTACTTCCCGTAGTCTCCCGCGTCGTGCCAGCCACCCGTTCCGTCCACCGTGCCGGAGCCGCCCACGAAGTCCGTTTTTCCATCCTTCAGGTGGCAGGCATCGTGGTGGAAGGTCTCGCCGCCGTGGTGGATCGTAACCGCCGTGCCGCAACGCAGTCCGTACAGGCCGACCATCTGCAGTTCGAAGGATGTGTTGTATACACCGTCCGCCACCCGGAAATCGACCGAGCGACCCAAGCCATCGACTTCCAGATAGAAACTCCCCTGCCCCTTCAGCGCGGAAAAATCGACCAACTGCACCGTCTCGTCGCTGTCGGAGGTTTTCGTTGCGGGCGGAAGCTTTCCCGACAGCGCGATGGAACCGTCGGACGCCCGGCGGATGTTCCAGACGGCGTCGCCGTGGTCGCCCATGACGGTGGCGTGTTTTGCATAGGATGGTTTGTAGCCAATGGAATTGACCCGTACGTCGTTGGTAACGGCAGCATGAAGCAGATCAGGCATAAAACAGATACCCATAGTTAAAGTGAATACTCTAGCGAACGCGATATTCCATTTCATAAGTCGCTATTCCGTTGCAATCTTGATTTCCGCACCATCCAGGTTGGGAGGGCGCTCCTTCAGAATAACTTCAATTAAACGACATAATGGACTGAGCACGCCCGATAGACAGACCAACAACAGTGATGCCCTCAACCCGGGCCGATCCTTTATAGGAGAGTAACCGGAGAGCAAACGGAACCCACAGGGCAACATGTAGTCTGGCTATTTGGTACCCGCTATCACCCCAAAGACGGGACCATCAAGGGTCATCTCGTTCGGATAGGCCCTCATTTTATCCACCAGTCTCTCGTCGACCGGGACCGTTTTGAAAATCGGAAGCAGCGGACGTTGTCCCGCATCGGAATCCGCCGCGGGATAGGACCCCCCCTTTTGCTCAACCAGCAAGCGACATCCGAAGGAGCCGCCGGGAATCTCCCCGATCAACACTTCCATATCGATGCGCTGCCCCTTTTTCAACTCGACCCAATCCCCTAAGACGAGTCGATTCGCCGCAGCTAGGTAGTTGCCATGCTCACTATAAGATTGTCCATCCGGAGTCTTGATTTGGCTCAATATGCTGCCCCAATTTTCCCCGGATTTATAGCCTTTGGATAACTTCTGGAACATAGTGTTCCAATCACCTCCTGTGATTTCCCCGAAATCATTCCGATTGACCTGGAATTTGCGGCTGTCCTCGTCGCTGCTTTGCCAATCGGTCATCTTTCCAATCTGTGCTGGCCAGCAGGCATCAAGCACCACGCGCCGGTTCAACCGCACGATCAGGACATCGTCCGCAAAACCCACGAAGCGATACTTCCCATCTGCAGGCGCGGCAATCTGCCCCCGGTAGACGCAGATCCAGTAGCTCGGCTTCACCTCGTCCTCCACTCCAAAGGCCTTCGGGGCTTCGGCGGCATCCATCGGCGGAAGATTGAACGACGTAGCGAATTTTTCCTTGGGAGCAACATAGAATGATTTAAGAGCTGACGCCTTCAAGCCGGACCGGATGAGCTTGTGTATCGCCTGCGTGTACAATTCCTGCGCCTCGCCACTGTAGGTATTCTCTTCGGCCAGTTTACCGATGGGAGTAAGTTCATGCCGCGGTGTTTGCTTCAAGTCATAAAAGTGTCCGATAAATTCGTTGCCGCCCCCCCGGCTTTTGCTGCTGCCGAACAGGTCGAGATCAAACCCAAAGCCCACACTGGCCAAGCCGCCACCGCCACCGGCACTAAAACCGCCCTTCACCCCGATAATTTCCGGCATTCTGATATCAACATGAGGCGATGGCGTTTTCACCACGAGGGTTTGGCGGAGTTTGGGTGGCCGGCTTGTTTTCTTGAGGTTGACCGGAACCTGCAATTTGCGCAGGTTCATTTTGGGGCGGGTCACCGGCTTTGCAGTAAATACCTGCTCAGGTTTGATCACCGCCGTCACCGCAACAAATGAAAACGCCAGAATGACAAACACCACATGGATGGCGATGCTCACCACCATGGCGCTCGATTTCTTGTGATTCAGAAAAAACCTTTTCTTCTTTCCATTATCCATATCTACCTTGCCCATCGACTAGAATTGCCTTGTCCTACATGATTCGATTCCCATTCCCAGCGACAGGAATCTAAACTCCCCAACAAATCAATGCTTAGTAATAATCACAATTCCTCGAATCATGAACTGGTTTCGACTTTGCGCGCCATGTTTCAGTAACATGAGCACCTCATAACCTTGCAACGAAGCGGCCGGGGTTACGTCTTATTGGCGCCTAGGAAGGTCCGACATGCGAAGCGCGGCGCTTCTTTTTACTCCAGAGAGGTGTTGCTTCAATTACGGAGCGGTGATCGAGTCACTGGTTTCGACGTTGAGGGCCGGGTTGTAGGTCGAACCCGAGGCGCGGTGACATTCGCCACCGTTGCGGTATACGTGCCGCTCCTCTTTACCTTGGACGATTAGAACGATACAACGCCGTTTCCGCCGGTGGTTCCGGAGGCCGACTCGGTCGTTGTCCCGGTCCAGTTCACGGACACCGTGGCATTCAGCACAGCCGCGCCGGAGTCGTTCTTGACCGTGATGGTCGCGGTGGCGGAATAACGGTTGCCGGGATTGGAGTTCCAGCCCATGGCGATATCCGTAATGTAGACCTCCGTCTGCGTTCCGGCCGGGTCGACGTTGATTCCCCGCGTGGCCGTGGCCCTGCCGCCCTGTCCGCCGGAAACCTGCACCGTCCAGCTGTTCAGCCCCACATCAAGGAACGCACGCCTAGTAATTGGGCTCAGGACCAGTTGGGTGGACCCGGGTGCAGGTATCGTCCATGTAGGCTCCCTCGGGCAGCTTATCCAGGGCATCCTTATGCTCGAACAACCACTTGGCGGACTCCTTGTGGGCGATAATTTCTCCCCGCTCATCGGTTACAGTCACCAGATAGAATGCGTAATCCCTGCCCCGGGTCTCGCCATCCATTACATATTTCAACATCTTGAAGCTCGATCCGGTAAGCTCGATCTCCGACTTCTCCGTCGGGATGAATGAGCCGGTCTTCTTTTCCACAAGAAAGTACTTGTGGCGATCAATCCACTGACAACCGATGGCATAGTACGTGACAGTGAGTTCATGGTGGTATTCCGCTTTGTCCGCCAGCTTGACGCGTGCCCTGAATGAATGCATCGTCGCGCTCGGCGGGATTACATCCATATGCGGCGTTCCTTTGTAATAACCCAGACGAGATTCGCCTCGATCCCAAAAATCGATCGTCAGCTTGGGAGGATTTAACAGTTCGAGGAACAAGCGGTCGTCCTCCGAAAGGGCACTCAGCGGAATCTTGACGGTGGCTCCGGATGAATTCCTCAACCAGACCCTGTCCATCACGATCTTTTCATATTCGGCATCAACATGCTTGCCGGATTGCAACGTCCATGTACGCACCTCCGCGTGAACACCCAGACTAACCAACAGCACAATGGTAAGAACAGAGAATTTCATTACATCTCCTTCATCGGCAACGCCGCGCTATCATCGTAATAGTCATTGAACACCGGACCATTCGTCAACATGGCCTCGCCCTGCACCAGATGCGGGCAAATGGCGTCCAGCGTCTCCCAGGAAGGCACTTCTGTGGTAAACATGGGCAGAATGGGCCCGCCATACGAGTTTCTCTTGTAGTTCACCCCGTCCACCTCGACCACCAGCTGCGCGCTAAACTGACCTCCTGGCGATTCGCCGATGAACACCTCCATATCCTTCGCAACCCCTGGCTCCAAGGTAATCCAGTCCCCGACCACGGCGCCCTGGGCCCCTAGGCGGTATGTTTCCGAATCGCCCGAATTGCTGGTCCAACCGCATCCCTCTTGGATGGAGGAGCCCGGCCAACTGGCCGCCAACACCAGCTCGCCATCAACCCGAACCATCAAGACATCATCGCCGAATCCCCGGAATCGAAACCTGATCGCACTGCTGTGAACCAGTTTGCCCTTATAGAGTATACCCCAGCAATATCCCGCAGCACCTGCTTCATCGAACGCTTCCGGCCCCAGGTCCGACGGTATCTTCGGCACCATGAAGCACGTGGAATAGAGCTTGGTGGGCGAACGGTAGAACCTCGACAGATCCGCCTCATCCCATCCAGACAGGAAGAACTGCAGCACAATATCCTGATACTCGTCGGTGCTCATGGAATAAAACCCGCCGTTGCTCCGGCGATTGAAATCATAGTAGGTCCCCACGAAGTCATTGCCGCCCGAAACCGTGGACCCCATCAGCGTCACGTTCTTAACTTCCGGCAACTCCAGAAAGTCGCCTCCCAGCCCAATCCCCTCCATCAAGCCCTCCCCCGACCCAACCAGGTCGGGAATCTGGATATCCGGCATCTTGGCTGTCTTGACCTTGGCTACGATGCGCGAGGACGGTTTCGGCGTGGAACTCTTCTGGACCTTCACCTTCGGTTTCTTCAGATTCATCTTCGGCCGCGCTATCGGGGGAGGAGCCTGGAACTCGGGTTCCTGCTTGTTCACCACCGAGAAGACTACAAAAATACCTGCCAGAAAGAACGCCCCCGCGTGAACCAGCACACTGATAATAAAACCGCTGGGAGCACCCTTCCCAACCTTCCCTGACCATTTGGAGACATGTTTCATCTAATTAATCCCATTGAACATATATACCATAATCGATTTGAATGGGGGCGTGATCGAGAGCATAGCCCTAAAGCTTTCATGTTTCAGTAACATGCCGTACCCCTCCCCCTGTAAAGACCTTCAGTCCCAGCCGTTGCAAAAGCAACGTCCAGCTCGGGAACCATCCGATGGAGCAATGATCTCCGGAAAACCCCATGCCACAGCAACGGCTTCAAAGCTTGGTCAAATCCAGAAAGTAGACATCGTTTTCCCGCAGATCCAATTC
>JBNLDM010000037.1:0-35458 GCA_050304335.1 Pontiella sp. | reverse complement strand
GGGCAAATGCAGGCTTCCGCTGATTTAACGTCCCGATTCTTTGAATCGGCGAATGGCCGCGGTTACGTTGACATACGCAGTGGGCAGCTGGCCGACCTGCCATTGTTTAGCGGTTTTTCCAATCTCATCCGTATGGTTATTCCATCGTTCAAGGTCTTTTCCATTGAGAGGCTCTACGGGGACTTTCAACTTAAAAACGGGGTGGTGCATGCGGATAATGCCTGTTTTGAAGGCGATCTGCTAAGCGCAAAGGGGCGCGGACAGTATTCCGTGCAGGACGGATTCGATGCGTCGGTTCAGGTGCAGATGTTCAGCGACAGCAACCTATCCAAGGTGGTACGGTTCTTCACGGATCCATTCCTGAAGCTGTTCGAGATGAAACTGAGCGGTACCTTGAGGGATCCCGAGTGGAAGCTTAAAACGTTCTCTGCAGAGGGAGGGAACGGTTGAGAGGGCGACTCGGTGCGTAATCAAATTGAATTTTCCCATCGGCAGGATTTATACATGGGTAGTAGTTAACGAGACGGGTCATTGAATATGCATACACTTCATCCCAGCTTTTGGGCCGGACTTCTCGGCTGGATTGTTGCGCAATCGATCAAGATGGTCTGCAGTTTTATCGAAACCAGACGGCTTGATTTCAGTTACATGGTCAGCACGGGCGGAATGCCCAGTGCGCATTCGGCAATGGCCAGTGCATTGGCAACATCGCTTGGGTTGTGCCAGGGGTTCGATTCCGCCATGTTCGCACTTGGATGCGCCTTTGCCATTGTCGTGATGTTCGACGCACAAAGCGTTCGCAAGGCGGCTGGCGAACAGGCGCGATTGCTGAACCAGATCGTGGATGAGCTGCTGCATGAGCACCACCTTTCCGAGAACAAGCTCAAGGAACTGCTGGGACACACGCGACTGGAGGTGCTCATGGGATGCATCACCGGTATTGCGACAGCTGCCGCGGCATTCCGATATATTCATCCGTAGCGTCACCGGCAGGGAGGCATCCCTGCGGTGGATAAAAAAAAGCGGCTGAATAGCCGCTTAGATTTCAATATATCCTGAGCTTCAGCCAGCAGATATGGCTTCTACAGGGCAGGAGTCCGCGCAGGCTCCACAATCCGTGCAGGTATTCGCATCGATGACAAACTGGTCATCCCCTTGGCTGATGGCCTCCACCGGACAGGTCGGCTCGCAGGCACCACATGAGATACACTCGCTGGAAATAACATAGGCCATATGAATACTCCTTGGTTGGTTAATTAGCTGTTTCTTGCCTAAATGTTTTCAATATACCAGCAAAAAACTTGATTACACCAACAATTGTACGTCATAAAGCTGTTTATATATAGACGCAATTTCAAGAGGGATGGCACAGTTTATGAGCAAGAATGAGCAGGATTTGCCGGAAGAAGTACGGCGTTCAGTGGAAGAGGCGTGGCCCTTGTTTGTTGATTTTCTAAAGAAAAAGGAGGCCCGCATCACCCAGGCCCGGAAGATCGTGCTGACGCAGGTTTTTTCCCGACACGATCACTTCTGCGCGGATGATCTGGCGGCTGAACTGTCCAGCGGGATGAACCACGTAAGTCGAGGGACGGTCTACCGGACGCTGGCGCTGATGGAGGAGGCCGGTCTGGTGCGCGTCATCCGCGATGCCGATGTGCACGCACATTACGAGCATACATTCAATCATCCCCACCATGAACACATGGTGTGTGATAAATGCGGACAGTTCATCGAATTTTCCGATGAAGGCATCATGGATCTGATAGACAAGGCTTGCAAGGAGCTCAATTTTGAGGAGCGGACGCACCGGATTGTCGTTTTCGGCACCTGCGCGCAGTGCCGGGCATCCGGAAAATAACGAACCGCATGTTTACGCCCGGATCCCCGCTAGGCCTGCTTCTCTTTGACCGCCTGCTGTGCGGCCCGGTATTCCCTCAGTTCGCAGGACGGGCACTGTACTTTCTCGCCCTTGTAGACGACACAATCATGACTGCCCGAGCAGCCGGGCTGTTTCTTGCGGAGCGCATTGATGATAGCCAGTATGGCCAGTGGTATACCTATGATCACCACTACAATGCCGAAAAGTTTAATGAATGAAGCCATTTGTTTCCCAGTTATTTGTTTTGCCTTCAAGGAGCAACGCTTGACACTTACCTATCACCGATGGATACTTCAACCCCTTTATTCAGGGAAGAATTTGCGGGTGTAGGGTACGTGTTTTCAGCGAGGGCTATGAAAAGAAAGAAACAGAGCGGCAATCACAAAGGATCCAGCGGTTTTGACCAGTTGGCGACTCATTCGGATTTTTACACGGGGTCGCCCACGGAACGCCCATTGTACAGTGAACGGCCCGAATCAGATCCGAACCGCGTTCGCAAAACAGCGCGCCATCAGGCGGTGACAGGGCGCCGCAAGGAGCCGGTTGATGCCCGCGAAAAGGCCGCCCTCATAGCTATTCTAAAGGCAGCCATCACACTGGTTTTCCTGTGCATCCTTTTCTTTATGCTGTGGAAGGGGATCAAGATCTACGAAGAAAGCGTCTGGATGGAGAACCAGCCTGCGGAGGAGCTGGCCCCCGTGTTGAAGGAGGTCACGCTGGTTGAAGACTTTGATATCAGTGCCGCCGATGCAGCGCAGACGTTTGCCGACCGCATTGAAATGTGGAAAAAAACCGAACGGCTGGTGCGTTCCGTGGGGGATTTGCTGCTTAGAAACAACTTTGACCAGGCGATCGAACGTTGTCAGCAGGTTTTGAGCCTGGATCCCGCCCATATCGGTGCGTTGAAATATTTAGGGGAACTCTATTTCGATAAGGGGATGTACGTAGAGGCGATCAATACCTACATCCGACTGTTGAGCGTGGATCCGTCCCGTACCGATTTCCAACTGGCATTGCTGAAGTCGCTTGATGCGCATGGCGACGCCGAGTCAACCATTGCGGTGGCCCAGTGGTATCAGGATGGCAATGTATACAACGAGGACGTTCAGCGCTACATGGCGAAGGCCTATTTCACACTGGAAAAGTATGAAGAGGCGGCGGGTGCATACGAGCGTGTGCTGAAGGATTCTCCGCGCAATGTGGAGGCTTTGGAAAACCAGGCCGTTTCGTACATGCGTCTTGAGCAGTTCGACAAGGCCCTGCCCCCGTTGGAGAAGCTGGTGGTCGTCAAGCTTCGGGATCCGATCTGCTATAAGCGGATTGCGATCTGCAACGCGCAGCTCGGCAGGGGGGAGGAAACCGTGCAGGTGATGGGCAAGTCGGCTCACCTGTTTGGTGCGGATACGGTTGCCATGTGGATTCAGGACCCGATGATGGATCCGGTCCGGTTTGATCGCTCTTTCCAGATGTATGCCGACAGTGTCGTCACGGAGGAATACCGCAAGTACCTTGAAAGGATGGCTCAGGCAATGGAAAGCAAGCCCAAGGAGCAGATCGGTCCCCGTCTGGAGCTTCCCGATACGGATAAGAATATGATCGATCCGGAGTTGTTAAGGCAGGGGCAGCCCGCACAGTAGGCATTCTACCGGCCATGAATATTCTATTTGCAACCTATGGACGCCTGTCGGTTGGCGCGGGTGCGATTCGTTCCGTGTCGCTGCTGCGGGCTCTGGCGGATGCCGGCCATCAGGTTGATGTCATTGCCGCCGGGACTGACATTGAATCCCATACCAATGTTCAGATCCTGGTTGCTGAAACCGACCGGCCACTTTCAAAACAGAAGCTACACAAAGCGCTCAGGCATACCATGCGAGGCAGGCACTATGATGCCGTTCATGCCGTTGATGATGCGATCATTCCCGTTACACGATGGATCAAGCCGAAAAGAACGAAAATGGTCTATGAAGCCTCGCGTTGTTTTACCGGCACGAATGGCGAGCCTCCAACCTGGTTCTGGAAGCTGTTTCCCACACGCTGCGAGGGTATTGAAAAGAAAATCCTGCGCCGCTCTGCGCTTGTTTTTTCTTCATGCGATGATCTGACGTCCGATCTCAGGAAGCTGGCCGGCGACAGCCGGGTGGTTCAGGTAGAGGATATCCCCGCACAACCGCTGTTTTCCAAAAAGGATGTCGACAAGGCTGCCATCGTGTCTGAACTGGAGAACGGTGTTTCGTTTCTGGTTGGGTGCAGTGTGCTTCAAGGGAACCGCAGTGAGTTGCGCACCCTGTTGCTGGCCGCCCGCAAGGTGCTTGAAAAAATACCCCGGGCCGGATTCTTTTTCAAGGGGGTGCCGGTTGATGAGGCGCAGTCGATGGCGGCCAACCTGGAAATTCAGAATCGATGCATCTTCCTCCCGGCCGATGCGTCGGAACGTTTTCTGTCCGTCTTGTCCATAGCCGATGCGGCGTTGTTTGTCCCGCGTCCCGGATGCAGATACCGGCATCCGGACATTCTGACGCTGCTGAACTCTCCGGCTCTTGTAGTGGCGATTCATGAAGGAGCCTATTCAGCGCTGCTGTCGGATAGGAACAGTTACCTGGTAGACTATACTGCAACCTCCATTGCGGAAGGGCTGCTGCGTGTAGTGCAGGAGCCGTTGATTGCTTTCGGTATCGTGGCGGAGGCCCAGCAGTTGATTGCCGACCGCTATTCCTTTTCCAGCTTTAAGCACAAGGTCCGATTGGCCTATCACGATCTGGCCAACAGACATTAGGAGATCTGTACGATGTTGTTTCCGGGACAACCTCGACGCCGACCCTTGATTGGAATCGCACTGTCCCTGGTCGGGGGCATCTATCTGGCATCCCGGGGTGCGTTGCAGATTGATGCCGTAGTCACTCTCTCTGTTCTGTTCGTGTTCGCCGCATTTATCCGCATTCGCACGAAGCATGCATCCTGGGCGGTTTTCGCCCTCGTCGGTATTGTTGCTGCTCTGCGTTTTCTGGTCGCGGACTCAGCGCTGGTTACAGCCTCTATCAACCATCGTCTGCACGAACTTCCTATATCCGGCTGCGAGGTTGTCGGCCGTGTCACCGCCGCTCCCAGGTATCACGCATTCAAATCAGGCGACCGCGGTATGTGGGTATTCCCGCTGCAGCTCGAAGGGATTCGTCAGTCCGGACCATGGATTACGCAACGCGGCGAAATCGACGTGCGGATCATGGGGGTCCTCGAATCACAGCCATCCGCCGCCGCTGGACAGCGCGTTTGGCTGCGCGGTGAGCTGCAGCAGCGAAGCTATCGCGGTGGAAATCCGATCGGGATGAAAGTGCCATCGCCGGAAAACTGCGTTTGTCTGTCGACACCCCGCTTTTCTTTTCTGGCCTGGTGCCGGCACTGGCGCGAATCGGCCGCCCTTCGGCTTGAACAGGGTATCGGCGACAAGACCCTGCAGCTGGCTGTGCTGCGATCCCTCGTCCTGGGTTACCGCAATGAAATTCCCGCAGATACGTATGCCTGTTTCAAGCGAACGGGTTCATTGCATATTTTCGCGATATCGGGTCTGCACGTGGGTATTATCGGCCTGTTGCTGGCTATCGCCCTGAAATCAGTTGGCGTTCCGCGCGATTGGTTTGGCGTCTGGCTCATTCCATTGCTGTTTGTGTATGTTGCCGCCACGGGCATGAAGGCAAGTGCCTTGAGGGCGGCGGTCATGGCAGCGGTATTCCTGCTGGCTCCGCTGTTCCGGCGCAAGCCGGATATACCGACATCGGTCGCTTTCGCCGCAATCCTGCTGCTTCTATTGGATCCGCACCAGTTGCAGTCGGCCGGATTCGTGTTTTCCTTCGTGGTGGTCGCCTTCATCGTCATGGTCTATTCAGTTGTACCCGACCACTGGCTTAAAGGCGGTTGGGTCCGGAACTATGGCGTATCGCTGGCCATTACCTCGGTTGCGGCCAGTCTGGCGTCAATCCCGATGACAGCATACTATTTCGGTAGGTTTTCACCGATCGCCCTGCTGGGCAACCTCGCGGTGGTGCCGCTGACCTTCTGCATCGTGCTTTCGGGGTGGTTGTCGATCCTGATTCCGCCCGCATCCGTAGTGTTCAACCACGCATCGGTCGCATTCATCAATGTCATGTTATGGAGCGTTGAAGCTCTCGACCGTTTTCCCGGTTCAAGCCTTGCGGTCGACAAGCCACCCGCCGTGGCGATTGTGCTCTGGTATGTCAGCCTGATCTACCTGCTGGTGCATGCAACCTGCCGTCGGCAACGAATCTTCGCCATGGCCGGCGCGGGTTTCGCCGTCTTATTCGCTGTGCTGCTTTGAGGCGGCTTCCCGCTGCTGGAGTTTATGCCCCCGCCGCATCCGGGCAATCCGGGCGGCCTCGCCGCCGATATGCTCTTCGCCGCGCTCCCGGGCCAGTTTTATCTGCCGCTCGCGTTCCATGAAGCGCTCCCTGCGCTCCCGTGAATGCCGGTCATGACAGTGGGGGCAGCTGACGCCCTCTTCGTAGTACCCGCTTTGCTTGTCGGCTTCCGTGATGGGCATGCGGCACGCGTGGCACTGGTCGTACGCTCCCTCGGCAAGGCCGTGGCCTACCGACACGCGGTTGTCGAAGACAAAGCATTCGCCCTCCCACAACGACTCTTCCGGCGGCACTTCCTCGAGGTATTTGAGAATGCCCCCTTTGAGGTGGTAGACGTTTTCAAAACCGAGTTCCTTGAGATAAGCCGTCGATTTTTCGCAGCGGATGCCGCCTGTACAGAACATGGCCACCTGCTTGTGCTTCGCAGGATCCAGATGGTTTTTCACATAGTCCGGAAACTCCCGGAAGGATTCGGTGCGCGGGTTGATCGCCTTGCGAAAGGTTCCTATGCCGACTTCGTAGTCATTGCGCGTATCGATCAGAACGGTTTCGGGATCGCTGATCAGGTCGTTCCAGTCCTCGGGATGCACGTAGGTGCCCGCCGAACGGAGGGGATCGATATGCTCGACCCCCATGGTGACGATCTCCTTCTTAAGCCGCACCTTGGTGCGGTAGAACGGGTTGGTGTCGCTCAAGGATTTCTTGGTGTCGAGATCGGCCAGGCGTGGATCGGACTTGAGTTCCAGCAGCAGTTGGTCAATTGCGCCGCGCGATCCGGCGACGGTGCCGTTAATGCCCTCGCGGGCGAGCAGCAGCGTGCCCCGGATGCCGTGTTCCGTCATGCAGTCGAGGAAAGGCTGGCGCAAGGCGGCATAATCCTCGAGCTCAACGAACTTGTATAATGCACATACGACGATCGGTTTCATAGCGGCGCTGTCTACCGTTGCCGCCCGGTAAAGGCAATAAATAATAGGCGAAAATACCTTCAGCCATGGAAGAAGACTTCACGATGAATCCGGCGGAGCGGGACTCCGTGCTCCTGCAGCCATGCGGCTGCATCGTTGACCATGCTTTCCAGTCCGCAGCAGTAATAGTGTGTCTCGCCATGCAGCGGCAGGGTAGGCAGCAGATCCGTGATCCGTCCGTGGTGGTGGTCGTCAACCTCCTCCCTTGAAACCGCCAGCCGGGTCGGACAGCTGCGCGTCAGCAGATCGGAACCGATGGCGTCTATTTCGTGTCGAATACCGTAGAGACAGTGTGCCGGAGGCTTTTCAAACGTCTTCAGATAGGAAAGAAATGGCGCAATACCCGTGCCCGTAGCCAGAAAGACAAAAGGAGCATCGCCGATCTCCTGACCGGGACGGAACCAGCCGAAGGGGGGCGTGATCCGGATCGTATCGCCCGGGTGGCGGGTCATCAGCCAGGGTGAAACCTCGCCGCCGTTCATTTTCCGGATGACGAAGCGGAGTTCCAGTTCATCCGAACCGGAGGCGATGCTGTAGGGGCGCGATTTGCCCTCGGCGGTGTAGATGGCCACGCAGTCACCAGGGGTGAATTGCAGTCCGTTTCGCGCGACGACCAGTTCAAACAATCCGTCGTGTATGATGCGCACATCGAGGACCGCATGTGTGCTGTAATCCAAATTGATCATGTTCAACCTCAAATTGACTGCCGGGTTATCCACGATCACCGGCGATATTGCAACCCCGTCTAATTGACAGGATTCATCGCCAGCAGTCTTTGATAGAGTTTCTCGGTCTCGGGCATGTCGACGCCTCTGGCATGAGCCGCGCGGATGGGATTCCCGTAAATACTTTCAATTTCCATGGGTTTCCCGCGCTCATAATCCAGTTTCATGCTGGGGGCATAGGGTTTCATTTTCCGGGTGTCATCCATCATCTTCCGGATGAATTCCTCTTCAATAGGCCGGGCGCAGGCGGCCGCTGCCCTGGCGACTTCATGCATCAAGGCCAGGCAATACCCGCGCATGTCCGGATCTTCGACCAGTTGATCTGTCAACGAGTCTTCCACAACAGACAGGCCGTTGAATGGAATGTTCCATACCAGTTTCTTCCACCGTGCCAGTGTAAGATCCTCAACAAACCTGATGTCCATGCCGGCTTGAGTCATGGCCTCGCCAACCCGTTCGAGCCGGGGGGTAATGCCTGCAGGTAGACCGTCGGCGCGGTATTCTCCGAGGGTAATCAGTCCATAGTCGAGATGGCGTATATGTCCCGGTCCAACCTTGTTGGCGCAGAGAAAGCAGAGACCGCCCAGTACATTATCGGATCCAACGATTGCGGCAATTTCCCGTTCGCTGCCCAGTCCGTTTTGCAGGGTCAGTACCAGACCGTCATCCTCAACCAGATGGGGAAGGATATCAGGAAGAACCCGGTTGGCGGTGGTCTTGAGTGCGACAATAACCACATCGCTGCGGGGCATTTCACGAGCGCACGCATAGGCATTCACGGATGGAAGCAGGAAATCGCCCTCACAGGATTCGATGCATAATCCCTGATCCCGGACCTGCTCAAAGTCGCTGTGGAGCAGAAAACGGACGTCGAATCCGGCCCGTTGAAGCAGTGATCCATAGTAGCCGCCGACGGCACCCGTACCCACAATTGAAAAAGACTTCGGTTCAAACATGGGGCAAATATGTCACAGCAAACGGTGTGCAAAAAAACAAAAACCGACCCTCCTTTACCCTGAGCGTCGGTTTTTATAATCAAGGAGTCCGCTGCCTAGCTTTCCTTAAGCTGCAGCTTTTTCCCTGAACTGAGCCATTCACCAAGAATGATTTTGCAGTAGGCTCCAGTCGACAACTGCATGGAAGCAGCCCGACGTTCCAGTTCCTTGGCCATATCCATTTTCATGTTGATGCCAATGGTTTTCGTTCCTTTTCCTGCCGGATTGGTAGCCATTATTCTACCTCCCTTCGTTTTAAGAAGCGTATACCTGTATTCATCCCTTTACAAATACTTATTTCGCTTAAGTATTTCTTGGGTCAGCAGGCGCTGCGCTCCAACTCTTTTTCAACATATGACACCGATGGAAAAATAACGCTGAAACCAAAATCCACATTTAAATAGGGTGCGGGGTGGTTTTTCAGGTGGTTTTGCGGCGTTGACGGACGGCTTCATACAGCACTACCGCTGCGGCGGTGGAGACATTCAGCGAATCGTTCCTGCCGAGCATCGGAATGGAGACCTGCTGGTTTGCCAGTTCTATCCATGTTGCGGAAAGCCCTTCGTCTTCGGCTCCGACGATGATCGCCGTTGCCTGCCGCATATCAACATCGGTATATTCCGTCGAGGCCCCCGGTACCGCTGCGATGGACTGGATTCCTTTTTTCTTGAGCCAGTCCAGCGTCTCCCTGGTAGAGGCTTCTGCAACCGGAATAAAAAACAGGGTTCCGATACTGGAGCGGATGACGTTGGGGTTGCTCAGGTCTGTTTTGTGATCACAGGCAATCACGGCATCGACACCGGTTGCATCGGCGGTTCGCAGAATGGTTCCCAGATTGCCCGGTTTTTCCAGATCTTCAGCGATCAGCAGGAGGGGATTATCCGGCAAATCGAGCTCCTCCAGCGATTTTTCGACCAGCGGCGACAGGGCGATCAGTCCATCCGGCGAATCACGATATGCTATTTTGCGGAAAACCGTTTCCGAGCACCTGAAGGCTGGAACCCCTGCAGCCTGAATGGACGCCACCAAGGCATCTGAATCCGGATCCAGATAGAGTTCGGGACAGTAATAGAGCTCGATAAAACGCCATCCACTTTCCGTGGCACGCAGAATTTCGCGATAGCCTTCCACGAGTGTCCGTCCGGTTTGTCGGCGCACACTGCCTTTACGCAGTCGTACCGCGGTTTTAACACGCGGGTTCTGAAGACTTTCGATTGTCAGATTTTCTTCCATTCGGACAGCAGTTTTCTTGCAAATCGCGGCAATTCCGGATCGCGGGCTCCCATGCCGAGTATCGTATCGCCCGGATCCGCGCATCTTTTCAGTTCCTGCGCCAATGCATCGTAGTCTGGAACAAGGACCGCCGGCACACCAGCGGAATTCAGCTCTTCCACCAGATCTTCCGAGGTTGCTAGTCGATCAACCGTTCCGCCGGCGTAGTAGACCGGGAGAATATAAATTGAACCTCCGTGCCTCCTCCAGTGACGGGCGAATGTATCGGTCAAGTCGCGCAATCCCTGATGCAGCGGCGCAAAACCGTGCGGTCGCCAGTATGCACGGACGCTGGCGGAGGTGTCGGAAACCGCTGCAAGGGCCGCATCGATCTTGGCTGGATTGTGGGCGTAGTCATCGATGATTGTAATACCGTCCACGCTCCCCACCGCTTCCAGTCTGCGCTCAATTCCCTTAAAGCGGCTTAACGCATCCCGAACGCGCTCCATATCCAGATTCAGCGCGGAACAGAGCCGAACCGCGCACAGCGCGTTTTCAAGGTTGTGGCGACCGATCACCGGCACGTCGAATTCGATATCGTCAAAAACAATACGATTGGGTCTGCCGGAGTCCAGCGGCCTGTCTGCCCCGTCCACGACGATGCCGGAGGTCTGGCTTCTGAATTGATCAAACAGGGTATGGAGTTCGCTCAGTTTGAAATGATCCTGCGAGATGTTGGTAATGATGGCATGGGTCGGCCGGAAGTTCAGAAACGACCGGTCGGATTCGTCGGCCTCGATAATCCACAGCTTCGCTTGTCCCTTGCGGACATTGCCGGGATTGGGAAACCGGCTCCAGTTAAGAACGGCGGCACCGTTGTAGACCGTTGGATCCAGTCCGAGACACTCGAACAGCCAGCCAAGCATGCCCGTGGTGGTGGTCTTGCCCGCCGTGCCGGCAATAGCGATCAGTTCATCGCTGCCGACCAGCTGTTTAAGAAATTCGGCCCGGTGGAGCAGGGGAACGCCATGTTGTTTTGCGGCAAGCAGGTCGGCATTGCCATCCTCGATGGCCGTGCTGTACACCACCTGCTTTGTTTGGGAATTGATCCCGCTACCGTCCTGCGGGAGAAGGTCGATCTCCAGCTGCTTCAGCGATCGAAAGATTGAAGCCTCGGGATCAAACGCACGGTCGGATCCGCTCACGCTGTAGCCGGAATGGACAGCAAGCTGGGCGAGTCCGTTCATGCCGACGCCGCCAATGCCGATGAAGTGAACGTGTCGCATGCGCCGCAGTTCTATCCCGTGCCGTCAATCTTCATCCGGGATTGAACGAAGAGGGCTGTCCGACCAGGAGTTTTTCCAATCTTCCTGGTTGAGGCTGGTATTCTTGTAGAGCCTTTCGGTTTCTCCGGTCATTTCCTCCGTGTTGGTCATCACATAAGGCGTCAGGAGGACAATCAGTTCGCGCCGGTCTTCGCTTTTGCTCACCGAACTGAACAGATATCGGCCGATGAGGGGGATATCGCCGAGGATCGGGATTTTGTTGACCGTGTCGGAGGATTCCGTGCTTACCAGTCCACCCAGCACCACGGTTCCCTTGTCCGGAACCGCCACCGAAGCGGTGAATTCACGGTTCTTGATGGTAGGCACCTTGTTCTGGTCGATTTCAACAATTTCACCGAGCTGGTCTGCCTGCTGGGTCAGTTCCATCACCACATACCTCTGCGGATTGATACGCGGTGTGATCGTCAGCTGCAGTCCGATGTCCTTGTATTCATAGTTGGATCGCTGGCCACCCAGATTGCTTGCATAGGTATCGGTGGAAGTAACGACCGGTCGTTGCTCACCGATCTTGAGGGAGGCTTCGGTGTTGTCCGTGGTCATGATGACCGGGGTGGAGATAATCCGCGAATCACTGTCCTGCTTGGAGAGGCGAATCAAAGCCTGCGAGTCCAGATCGGTGAACACCTGGTAGTAGCGTAACGAGCTGCCGGCTACGGTTTGAACGATGGAGTTGGTGCCCGATCCCGACAGGGCACCGCCGTTCCATGCGCCGATCTTGGATTGGTCCGAATTCTGGTAGAGCCAGTCAATGCCGTGCGAGAGGTCGTCGCCCAGACTGATATCGAAAATGGCGGCTTCGATGACAACCTGCTCCAGCATGACGTCCAGACTGGCAATTACGTTCTTGATGGCGGCTATGTCGCTCTTCTGCCCCATGAGCAGGATCGAGTTAGAGCGGATATCCGCCAGGATCTTGGTGTTTTCCGAAAGTTCGTTCAGGTTCTCGATGTTGGAGGTGTCTGCGGGCTCGGCGTTGGGCGTGATCATCGCACCCGGGGCGCCTGAAGCGCCGGACGGGGTTCTGCTGGTCGAACTGCGGCTGGTCGAGCTCCGGCTGGAGGAAGAACGGCTGGTGGATGTGCGGGAGCGGGACGAAGAGCCCGATGAGGAGCCCAGACTCTGGCTCCGGTTGCCCTGTGCCGCGCCAACCAGGTCGTTGAGGGTTCCGGCAAGTTCTTCTGCGTCCGCATATTCGAGGTTGACCACCTCGAAGGTGATCGTCGGCTCGACCGCGACATCGAACGTCTTGATGATCTTGTCGAAGAAGTCGTAGTTTTCCTTCTGCGAGAAGATCAGGATCAGGTTGGTCCGTTCATCGGCCATGACCTTGACGTCACCCTGGATGATATTCTGTCCTCCAGCGAGCGAGGATGAGATGGCAGCCTGCGTGCGGGCCGCCGTCGTCGTTGTCCGCGGGGCGCGAATCACGCTTCGCGTCGCGGTAGGCGTGCGCGCTGCAGTCGTCTGCTGGCCGGCTTGCTGCGCCATGGAGATGATCTCGTTCAGCATGCTTGCCAGCTCGGTGGCATCCGCATAGGTGATCTGGTAGAAGCGGGGTTCGATCCGCGCGGTTGCCTGGTCGATGAAGTCCACCAGTTCCCGGATGCGCTGGATGTTGGATTCCGTATCCGTAACCAGCAGACTGTTGCTTCCCTCGAGGGTCTGAATATTGCCGTAAGGATGCATTAAATGCTGAACGGCGGTCTGAACGTCGCGTATCTGTACGTTTTCGAGCTGGATGAGCTGGGTAACGAGCCGGTCGGTTCCCGCGTTATCGGTGTTGTTGGTCAGGCCGACGGGACCGCCCTGTTTCTGATAATCGTTCACAGCCACCACTTTGATGAATTTTTCACCAAAGGGAACGATGGCAATGTTGTTCATGGCGAGGATGGCTTCCACCACGGTAACGCACTCCGCGGTGGTGAGCCTGTCGGCCTTGAGCGAAATGGAGGCGGTGAGAGTGTCGTTCTTGAGATAGATCTTGTCTGTCCATTCGCAGTACATGGCCATGACCGTGTCCAGATCCGCGCCTGCAAATTCGAAGGACTGTAGTTTTTCGGGAGCGGTGCGCGGCTGAACCTGAGGTATGACCGTTCGCCGCGACACCGGTGCGCCCGGAGCGGGAACGTCCATGGGAGGAGGTGTGGTGGACGGCCTGTCTATGACGGGGGATACCGGTTCGGAAGCATCGGCATCCGGGGCATTGGTGGATGGCATTTCAATAGCGGGTGCTCCCGGCGCAGCGGGGAAGGCCGGCGGGCCACCCTGGGCAAATGCCATAGATGCTGTGATAACGGTACAGGATAGTGCCGGTAAAAGAAGGTGTCTGTGTCTCATAGGTGCATATAACCCTTTTCTCATGGATTTATTGCAGTCTAGTTCGCTTATCGGATAAAGCAAGGCGAGTGCTCAAAAAAACCAAGGCTTCCTGATGAGGGTTTTCCTTCGTGAAGAATTCTTTATGACACCCTCCATGCCGCAACCATTCTGCCGCGGAGGAGAAATATGGATCCATCGGCAGTCCAGGTCAGGGATGCGTGGTCGAGGCTTGCGCACCAGCAAAGGCTTCCCTATGCTCATCGCTGTTGAGCCGCCCGACAGGCTGGAATTTACGGTTGCCTGCGGAGGACGGCGCGGAATGAAACGGGAGCAATGTATGCAGGGCAATGACTGGAAATCCGACGCGGCACGATCTTCACTGAACCGGCTGCTGCCTCGCCTGGAGCAGCGCTATGAAAACGATGTGGCCGGCTCTCCCGTGGAATGGAACCATTTCAAGGATCGGCTGCGACGCGACTGGGAGCGGCTGTTCGGCTACCTGCACGACCTGTACGGCTGGCAGTATGATTTTTTCTATACGCTTGAGCAGGTGCTGGATCTGCTGATACGCAACTGGCTGTCCCGCCCGGCCTCCCTGCGCGAGCTGGATGCCAGGCGTGAAAATGATCCGTATTGGTATGTCTCCGAGGAGATGGCGGGTATCGTTCTCTATGTCGACCTGTTCAGCAATAATCTGGCCGGCCTTTGGGACCATATACCGTATTTCGAAAAACTGGGGATCAACTATCTGCACCTGATGCCCCTTTTTGCGGTGCCGCACGGCGAGAACGACGGCGGGTATGCCGTTAGCGACTACCGCGCGATCAATCCTGACATCGGCACCATGGCCGAACTGGCCCGGCTGTCGGATGCGCTGCGCGAGCGGGGAATCAGTCTCGTACTTGATTTTGTGTTCAACCACACCTCCGAAGATCACGACTGGGCCCGCCGGGCCAAGGCGGGCGACCATCAGTTCATGGAGTATTATTTAACCTTCTCCGACCGCACTCTGGTGGACCGCTTTCAGGAACACCTGCGCGATATCTTCCCCTCAGTCCGCAAGGGAAGCTTTGTCTGGAACGATGAAATGAAGCGCTGGGTGTGGACCACCTTCAACAGCTACCAGTGGGATCTCAACTACAGCAACGCCAGTGTGTTCCGGGCGATGGCCGACGAGATGCTCTTTCTCGCCAACCAGGGCGTGGAGGTGCTGCGGCTGGACGCCGTCGCCTTCATCTGGAAGCGGCTGGGCACCAGCTGCGAAAACCAGCCGGAGGCGCACACGATCATTCGCGCGTTCAACGCAATGGCCCGCATTGTCGCACCGGCCGTGGTGTTCAAGTCCGAAGCGATTGTGCATCCCGACGAGGTGCTGCGGTATGTCCATCCCGACGAATGCCAGCTGTCGTACAATCCGCTGCTCATGGCACTGCTCTGGGAAGCATTGGCAACGCGCGAGGTAAAGCTGCTGGTCGAGTCCATGAAGCATCGCGAGCGCATACCGTTCGGATGCGCGTGGGTCAACTTTGTGCGATGCCACGACGATATAGGCTGGACGTTCGACGATGGGGATGCACGGCGGGTCGGTATTGATCCGCAGGGGCATCGGCGCTTCCTGAATCATTTCTATACCGGTCAGCATCCCGGTTCGTTTGCCCGCGGCATGCCGTTCCAGTACAATCCCGAAACCGGCGACCTGCGTATTTCCGGCACCTTTTCATCATTGGCCGGACTGGAACAGGCGCTGGAGGCGGAAGACAACGACCAGATCGAGCTGGCCGTGCGCCGCATCAACATGATGCGCAGCATCCAGGTGAGCATCGGCGGGATCCCGCTGCTCTACGCCGGCGATGAACACGGCATGCTCAACGACTACACCTTCCTGTCCGACGCCACCAAGGTTAACGACAGCCGGTGGGTGCACCGCGCTCGGAAGAAATGGCATGCACACGAAGACCTTTCCGATACCAATACGCTGGAATGGCGCTTTTTCTCGGAGATGGTCAAGCTGTTCAGGCTGCGCAAGGAGCAGCCGGCTTTTCGCAATGGCGGAATGGAGGTGGTCGATTCCGGCAACCCGCACCTCTTCGCCTATCACCGGGCCGACCGTGGCCAGCGCCTGCTCGTGGTCAACAACTTTTCCGAAAGCCAACAGGTCATGGGGGCGGAGCAACTGGCTGCCGCCGGCCTGCATGGCAAAGCCCGCGATATCCTGACCGATATACGGCATCATTCCGGTGAAGACCTGGTGTTGGACGGTTACCGGTATGTCTGGCTCGACATTTCGGCCGGATAAACACGGCAACCCTTTCACGATTCCGGCTTGGTTTGGCCGGTTGATTTGGGCAATATCCGCGCCTGATTCTTTTTTTGAGGGGATAGCGCATGGCGGGATTAAAAGATATGGCAGACGACAGCAAGCTGTCGGTTCCAAGCCTGGGTGCTGCGATCGCAGCATCGACCAACAAGGACCTGATGGCCGAGGCACGCACCGCACTGTCCGGCAGCTGGGGTCTGGCGATTCTGGGGTATGTGCTTTATATCCTGCTGGCGTTGAGTTTTCTGGCTTTTATCGTGGCAGCCCTGGTTTTAACCGGTGTAAAGACATCGGCAAACACGGATGAACTATGGGGGAAACTGCAGTTGATCGCCCCCGTGTATGCCCTCGTTCAATTTCTCTTATCGGGCGCGCTAACGGTTGGATTCATGGCGTTCTTCCTGGGTATTGCGCAGGATGGCGAAGCGCGGCCGGATAGGCTGTTCACGGGGTTTAGGCGTTTCTGGCAATCGCTGGGGGGCTGTTTTTTATACGGCTTGCTGGTGGCACTTTGGTCACTGCTGCTCGTGATCCCGGGCATCATCGCCACGTATCGCTATGCGATGGTTTTTTTCATCATTGCGGACGACGAGGATTGCGGTCCATGGGAGGCGCTGGGCCGCAGCAAGGATATGATGAAAGGCAACAAGTGGAAATTCTTCTGCCTGAATCTGCGCTTTATCGGCTGGGCCATTCTGGCTGCTGTTCCCTGCGGCCTGGGCTATCTATGGCTGGTGCCCTACATGCAGACTTCGTTCGCGAAGTTCTATGAGGATGTCAGTTAGAGGCTTTAGACTTTGGTTTTAGGCTTTAGAACAACCCATCACCCCTTAACGGTTTAGCAGTCATGACCGTCGGTAAATTTGAAATTCTGGGAACGGATCCCTCCTGCAAGGCGCGGCGGGGGAGGCTGCAGACGGCACACGGAACGGTGGAGACGCCGGTCTTTATGCCGGTGGGCACCCAGGCGACCGTCAAATGCATGACCCCGCGCGAGATGGAGGAAATCGACTGCGAGATCCTGCTGGGAAACACGTACCATCTCAACGATCGTCCCGGTCCCGATCTCGTGGAGCGGATGGGCGGTCTGCATAATTTCATGGGGTGGAACCGCGCCATCCTGACCGACAGCGGCGGCTATCAGGTGTTCAGTCTCGGCAGCATGAACCGGATTACCGACGAAGGCGTGTCGTTCCAGTCGCATACCGACGGCCGCAAGCATTTCATCGGACCGAAGGAGTCGATGGAAATCCAGCGCAAGCTGGGGTCGGATATCGCCATGGTTTTCGACGAGTGCCCGCCGTACCCGTGCGACAAGGATTACGCTTGCAAAGCCGTGCGACGAACCCTAGATTGGGCGGCTATTTGCAGGGAAGCGCCCCGTGCGGAAGGCCAGCTGTTTTTCGGCATTGCGCAGGGAAGCGTTTTTTCCGATTTGCGCGAGGAGTGCGCCGGGGCGCTGGTCGAGATGGATTTCGACGGCTACGCCATCGGCGGTGTGAGCGTTGGGGAGCCCGATGAGCTGATTCTGCGGGGTGTGGACGACACGGTCCACCATCTGCCGCGGGAGAAGCCGCGCTACCTGATGGGCGTCGGTGAGATGGCCCAGCTGGTGGAAGCGGTGGCGCGCGGGGTCGACATGTTCGACTGCGTGATCCCGACGCGGCAGGCGCGCAACGGGACGGTTTCGACACGACGCGGTCGCTACCCTGTAAAGGCGGCGGTCTACAAGGAGGATGCCCGCCCGTTGGAGGAAGGATGCACCTGCTACGCGTGCCGGAACTTTACGCGGGCCTATGTGCGCCATCTGCTCAATGTGGGCGAGATCCTGGGGCTGCGGCTGGTAACGATGCATAACCTGCATTGCTACCTCGATTTTATGAGGGATATGAGGAAGTCGATAGAGGAGGGATGCTTCGATGCGTTTCGCAGGGAGTTCCATGCCGGCTATCAGATGATATGTGAGGAACATGCGGCGCGATGCGCCGGACGTAACGAGTAATGAGTGATGCGTGGCGGGTCGTGGACGATGGCCCCCGTACAGGTCCGGGATTACGGATTACGTAATAATAATCAGGAAAGGTAAACAATGTATCTACTACCGTTAACCATTGCCGAGGGCGCACCAGCCGGTCAGCCGCCGTCGGGATTCGGAACGATGGGCATGATGGCGATCATTTTCGCTATTATGTATTTCATCATGATCCGTCCCCAGAAGCGCCGTGAGAAGGAGCGCAAGGAGATGATTTCCAACCTCAAGAGCGGCTGCCGGGTATTGCTGACCAGCGGCATCATCGGGGAAGTTGTCAACGTCAAGGAGCAGACCCTGGTTGTCCGCATTGCCGACAATACCAAGGTCGAAGTGGTGCGCGCCGCGATTTCACAATTGCTGGAAAAGGGGGAAACCCCCTCCGAAATTGAAAAGACGAATTAGAAAGGCCTACGCCAATGGATAAGAACAAGCTTTGGAAATGGTTGCTGCTTGGAATCCTGATTCTTTCCTCGCTGACCCTGGTCGTACCGCCATTCGACGTTAAGAACGATGAAGGCCACGTCATCAGGCGCGGCAAGATCAAATTGGGGCTGGACCTTAAGGGCGGCTCCAGCTTTGTCGTGGAAGTCGATGTCGACGACGTAAAGAAAAAGATGGTCGAAGCGGATGAGGACATCACGTCGGTCGACCAGATCAGTGATGCGGATTTGAAGGCGAAGATCAAGGCTGTGCAGGAGAGCGCGGTCGAAATGATCCGTAACCGAATCGACGTGCTGGGCACCACCGAGCCCGAAATATATCCCGAAGGCGACAAGCGCATCGTGGTGCGCCTGCCGGGTGCGGATGCGGCTACCCGTGCGGAGGCCAAGAATCAGATCATGCGCGACGGCGTGCTCAGCTTCAAGCTGGTCGCCGAGCAAAGTAATGAATGGGTGCAGGAGCTTGTCTCGTCCGGTCAGGTTCCTCCCGGATTCGTTCTGGCCGGCAGTGACGGGCAGGGGCCTTTCTATGTCCGGGACCGCGAAGCCCTTCCCGACGAAGCGCTCACGCGCGAATACTGGGAGAAATTGAAGGGATTTGGCGACAAGTTTGCCGACTTCATGCTTCAGAAGGACCGTCACAAGGATGGTTCAATCATCTATCGCCCGAAATACATCGAGCGCCGCCTGCAGCTGGGGGGCGATACGATCAAGAATTCTGCCGTACGCTACGATCAGCTGGGGCAGCCCTATATCGGTCTCGAGTTCGATAAGCAGGGGGCGAAAAGCTTTGGCAATGTAACCGAAATCAATGTGGGCCGGCAACTGGCCATTATTCTCGACAATACACTCTATTCATCCCCGAACATCAACGAGGCGATCTATGGGGGCCATGCCCAGATCACCGGCGGATTCAGTGTGCAGGAAGCCCGTACCATCGTGAATGTGCTCCGTGCGGGCGCGTTGCCGGGCCGGGTTCAGATCGTTGAGGAGCGTACGGTCGCCCCGACGCTCGGGCATGACTCCATTACCAGCGGCAAGGAAGCCATTCTGTGGGGCGCCCTGGCCGTTGTGGTGTTTATGGCGTTCTATTACCTCATACCGGGGCTTATCGCAGACCTGTCCCTTGTGTTCGTATTCCTGCTCCTGCCCGTAGGCATGGTTCTTTCCGCCGGCTTCCTCGGTGTGATTTCCGGTACACTGGAAGGCGGGACGGTTTCCCTGCCGACGCTTACGCTGTACGGTATTGCCGGTATCGTACTGACGATCGGCATGGCCGTTGATGCCAATGTGCTGACCTTCGAGCGCATGCGCGAGGAATGGAGTGTGGGCAAGTCCATCTCGGGGTCCATCAACGCCGGATACGACAAAGCCTTCAGCACTATTCTTGACGCAAACGTTACCACACTGCTGACCGCCATAATCCTGTTCTGGAAAGGTTCCGGTCCGATCCGCGGTTTTGCGGTTACGTTGAGCGCCGGTATTCTGGTGAGCATGTTCATCGTCCTGATCATTACCCGTCTGTTCTTCAATACGATGGCGGACAGCGGCTTGCTCAAATCAATGAAGATGAACTCCATCCCCTTTCTTCAGAAGGCCAACTTCAATATCCTGGCCGCCCGCAAGGTTGCCGCCTTCCTGTCGCTGGCCCTGATCATCGGTTCGTGGGCCTGGTTCATCAAGAAGGGCGACGCCAACTTCGGCGTGGACTTCACCGGCGGTTCCGTGATCACCTTCACGTTCGATCAGAAGCAGGGGCCCGATGTTGTACGTGAGGCGCTGGCGGACGCGGGCTTCATTTCGGCCAACATTGCCTACCAGACCGACATCCACGGGACTGAATTCCTAGAAGTCAAGGTGGGGGCCTCCGGTGCGGATGCCGAACCGGCATTGAACGCCATCAAGCAGTTGCCCGGCAACTACCTGGATATCAAGAACGACAGCGTCGGCTCCCAGATCGGCAGTGAACTGAAGCGAAAGGGGGTCCAGGCGATCATCTGGTCCCTGATCGGAATCATTATCTACATTTCGATCCGGTTCGAGTTTTCCTTTGCCATGGGGGCCATTATCGCCCTGGTGCACGACGTCCTGATCACGGTTGGTGTATACTGCCTGCTGGGCCGCGAACTGAGCATGCCGATCATTGCGGCCCTGCTGACCATTGTGGGGTATTCGGTCAACGACACCATTGTCGTGTTTGACCGCATCCGCGAGGACCTCAAGCTGGTCAAGGGCAAGTCCTACAAGGAGATCGCTAACCTATCGATCAACCAGACGTTGAGCCGTACCGTCCTGACCTCGCTCACTACGCTGCTGACGGTCATCATGCTGCTCGTCCTGGGTGGCGGAGCGGTCTACGACTTTGCTCTTGCGCTGTTGATCGGTATCGTAGTCGGTACCTATTCCTCGATCTTTGTCGCCACGCCGGTAGTGCTGATGTGGCATAAGGAAGAAAAGGTAAAGTAGACTTTTCGCAGCGGTAACGCTATCTTTCAAAGCGCTCTGCCTGTCAGGGCGCTTTTTTCTTGTTTGAGCAACCGCGGTGCTGCACAGATATCCAGTTTGAGCAATGGAAGAAACGAAGCATAGAGTGCCCTGTCCGTTTATGTCGTTGCTGCTGCGTCGGGCCATGAATCCGGATGCGGCGGCGGACAGTCATGAAAACCGCACCAGGCTCGGTATGCTGGCCGGCTGGACAAGCGCGGTGCTGAGTGTACTGCTGGCGGCTTTCAAGGGGTGGCTGGGACTGGTCTCGGGCAGCGTCTCGATGCTGGCCGATGCGACGAATAATCTCACGGATACCGCGAGCAGCCTTGTCATCGCCCTCGGATTTCAATGGTCAAGGAAGCCGCGCGATGAGAAGCACCCATTTGGACACGGGCGCATCGAAGCCGTTTCAACGCTGGTGCTCGCCATAGCCCTGATCCTGGTCGGAACGGAAGTCGCCAAGTCCGGCGTCATGCGCCTGGTTCATCCGAAGCCGATCACCGCGCCGGCATGGCTGCTGGTATCAGTCGGGGTTGCCATCGTTGTAAAAAGCTGGATGGCTGTTTTTGCACGTACGCTGGCACGAATGACTAAATCCCATACCCTGGAAGCGGATGCCTGGAACCATACGTTCGATATCGCATGTTCGGTAATGGTTGTGGTTGCCCTGGGCAGCGCAAAGCTGGGGTGGGGAGCACTCGATGGCTGGATGGCCATTGGCGTGGCGCTGTTTATTCTCTATACCGGCTTTACCTATGCCCGCGAGGCCATCGACAAGCTGCTCGGCGAGCAGCCCGATTCGAAAACCGTCCGGGCGATCTACAAGACCATTGTCGGCGTTGACGGGGTTATCGGTGCACATGATATCGTTGTTCATCAGTACGGTGATGTACACATGGTTTCGTTCCATATCGAGGTCGATGCCAAAATGAGCCTGGTGGATGCGCACAATCTCACCGAACGGGTCGAGGAGACGGTGGAGACCAGGTTGGGATGGCGCGCGGTGGCCCATACCGACCCGGTAGACCGGTCCCACCCGCTTTTTGATGAGCTCAACCGTGTGCTGAAGGAACTCATAGCCCGGGATGCCCGCCTCGTGGATGTACATGATTTGCGCGCAGAGGGTCTCCAGGAGCCGTTCAGGATTTCATTTGATCTCGTCACCGACATCGAAACGCCGCGGTCGGATTACGACGTCATCTATGAAAGCTGTCTACAGACGCTTCGCGGAGCTTTCGGCGGCAGGGTCAGCCACGCTGATATCGGGGTGGAGGCCGCAGTGGAAAGCGCTCCCATGTCGCGGACGGTGCTGGAACTCTGATCGCTCCGCGAACGGACGTCCGATCAGCGCATCTTATTCAGGATTTAAAAGCTGGTATTGCGTATTTGCCTCCGAATGCAATGCTGTTATGATCCCAGCTGATCTCACAGAACAGGTTCCATAGGAGGTAGAAATGGCGAACATTCCCGGTAACGCGGATTGGGTGGCCGAGTTGATTCCCGGACTCGAAGGCCAGCTCGAACAATTTGTGGTCGACACCGACGAGGTGGACGACGAACTGGTCCAGGTTTTTGTGGAAGAGCTCGCACGTCTGACCGGCGAACTGCAGGATGGGATGGCAAACGACAATGCTGACACGGTTCGCATGGCAGCGCACTCGATCAAGGGCATGGGCGGAACCATCGGTCTTCCTGAAATCTCCGTGCTTGGGTTGACCATCGAAAATGCCGCCAAGACGGATGCCCTGCAGGACGCCAGGCCCCTGGTGGACGCCCTCGCGCAATGGCTGCCGACACTGGCCTAGGAGAACGCATGCCACTGGAAGACCAGGCCGTCACTGCCAACCCGCCATTGCCGCAACTGTCGCTGGCACTCAGCGGGCGGGTGCTGGTCGTTGATGATGAGCTGCCGAACCGACTCTACTTAAGAAAGCTCCTCGAAGCGCGCGGCTGCGAGGTGTTCGATGCCGACAGCGGCGATGCGGCATTATCGCTGGCGGAGAAAAAGGTGCTCGATCTGGTGCTCGTGGATGTGATGATGCCGCAGATGGATGGCTTTGAACTCTGCGGAAGGCTTCGGGAAAGCCCTCGCACTGACCGGGTTCCGATTATCATGGTTACCGCGAAATCGAAAATCGAGGACATCGAGATGGGCTTCGAACTGGGCGCGATGGATTATATCCGCAAACCCTTCAATCCCCGTGAACTGGTGCTGCGCGTGGGCAATGCGCTGGCCCTGAAACGCAGCAACGACGAATTGACTATCTGGAACAATCGCGTTTCCCGTGATCTGGAGCTTGCGGGCGCCATACAACGTTCCCTCTTTTCGGATGTACCCCATTTTTCCCACCGCTTCGAAGTGCGTATTGCCTATCGCACCTGCCTCGATGTAGGCGGCGATGCGTTTGACATCATCTCGCTCCCCAACGGGAAACATTGCGTATATGTGGCCGATGTGTCAGGTCACGGCGTTGCACCCGCCATGATTTCCTCCCTGCTGAAAGCGACCGCCAGTGAAATGATCTTCAGATATGCCGACCAGGGACCCGCAGAGATCTGCAATGCCCTGAACATGGTGATTCGTCGGCGCATTGACAATCCTGCCTACTTTGCAACCATGTTTGTTGCGGTGCACGATCCCGACAAGCTTGAGTGGCGCTGCATGAATTGCGGTCATCCGAGTCCGGTCGTTATACGCAGCGGGGAACTGAGCGATTCATCGATCTTCAGCGAGGCAGGGGGATCGCCCATCGGGTTCCCGTTTGGATCCGAACGGCCTTATTCATCCGACGATGAAGTGGTGTTCAAGGACGACGGCAACACGTTCCTGCTCCTGTATACGGACGGGCTGCTGGAGGCGCGCCACCGTACTACCGGCCAGGAATGCGGCGGAAGGATGATCGATGTATATCAGGACGTCGTGGCGGATCCGGGCCAGCCGGACAAGCCGGCCAGGCTGCTCGCGGTGTTGGAGTCCGACGGTTATGACCTGACCGCCGACGACTGCACGGCGATATCGATTCAGATGCTGGATCCCATGAAGGTTGTTCTAGAACAAATGGTGCCCCGGAACATTTATCTGGTGTCTGATGTTGCCAAACAGGCAGAGGTCGCCGTGGTCTCGCAGGGTATATCCCACGATACGGCGGTCATGGTCAGGCTGCTGATCATGGAGCTGGGCGCCAACCTGGTGGAGCACGGGGGGTTGGGCGAGGATGATTCCTACTGGCTGCAGCTGCGGGTGGATGGAAATGTCTGCCAGCTCGTCATGGAGGATCAGGGTGCCGAGTGGGATCTGGACGAGGCCCTGAACTACGAGCTGGACGAAGCGTACATGGGGGAGCGGGGGCGGGGGATTGCCATCACCAATGCAATTTCCAACCGCATCGAACGCTTCCGGGTTCAGACGCAGAACCTGACGTATTGCACCATCATCGATGAGGAGGATCTGTCATGAACGATCCGATTTATCGTGCCCGCAGACAGATGTTCAACAAGATGGATATTCCTGTTTCCAGGGCGGATGTGCATATTCTGAAATGGAAGCAGCGCTCCCGGCTCATGTTCTGGGAGACCATGCTTCGCGGGCTGCTGATCGTAAAGCGCGTCTTCGATACCGTGCTCGCGGTAGTGGCGCTGGCTGTTCTTTTCCCTCTGTTTCTTCTCGTGGCGGCATGGATCATTATCGAGGATGGGTTCCCGGTGATCTTCACGCAGAAACGGGTCGGTCTTGATGGCCGGGAATTCAAAATGTTCAAGTTCCGGACCATGTGCCGGGATGCGGAGAAGATGAAAGAGGAACTGCTGGAGCGGAATGAATCGAAGGACGGCGTGATCTTCAAGATCAGGCAGGATCCGCGCGTACTGCGCTGTGGCCACTTCCTGCGCCGCTACAGCATCGATGAGCTGCCGCAGTTTCTGAATGTACTCATCGGTGATCTGTCCATTGTCGGACCCCGGCCGCCGCTGCCCATTGAGGTGAAGCACTACTCGCTGTCGGACCGCAAACGACTGCATGTAAAACCGGGCCTCACCTGTCTGTGGCAAATCAGCGGTCGGTCGGATATTCCGTTTGGCGGGCAGGTCAGCCTTGACATGCAGTACATCCAGAGCCAGAGCATATGGAAGGATTTTTTAATCGTCATGAAGACGATACCGGCCGTGCTGTTTGGCCGCGGAGCGTATTAATGGGAGAAGGCTATGATTGATTGCACAAAAAAGAGAGGAATCGGGATCGTGCGGGTGGAGTGCGCGCTGAGCGCCGCAACGGTGGATGCGTTTCGCGAGCAGCTGTCGGACTGGCAGGATCGCGAGCGCGACGTAACGAATTTCGTTGTGGATCTGCAGCAGGTTGAATTCATGGATTCCGCCGGCCTGGGAGCCTTGATCGCCGCGCTCAAGCGCGTGACCGAACGCGGTGGCGACATGAAGCTGGCCTGTCTGCAGAAGAAACCCCGCATGGTTTTTGAAATCACCCGCGCCTACAAGATTTTCGAGATCTATAACAGCGTTGACGATGCCCTTCGGGCTTTTGCCGCGTGAAAACCGCTGCCCTATGATCGCCGTTTTGAATACCTCCACTGCCTGCAAATGGGCGGAGTCGATTGGAGAACCGCCCTGGTCGCTGATGCCCGTGGCCAACCGCCCTCTGATAGACTACTGGCTGGAGTTATGTACGGAACTGGATATTGAGACGGTACAGGTGGTACTGGGGGATCAGGCCAAGCACGTGGAAGACTACGTGGGCGATGGAAAACGCTGGAACCTGAAAATTGAATATGGCTTTGCCCGCTCCGGCGAAGACGCCTTTGGTTACCTGCGTTCAATCTCGCCCTTGTGGCAGGAGGGACTGCTGTACCTGGGCGGACCGTTCTTCATCCGCAGGCGCAAGGCGTATGAGAGCAGGCGGTTCCGGTCGCTGAAGGCGTGCCGTTACGGTCATGCATCCAATCTGCTTTTTCTGTTCGCGCAATCAGCGGAGGCGGTGGAGTCGCTGCTGGGCGGGGCTATCGGGGGCGAACGGGGCCTCGAACAGATTCATGCCCAGCCATGGATCATGGAAAGCATCGCTTCCTATTTTGAACTCAACATGAAGATGGTCAAGGGTGAGTTCACCCGCTACACCACCGCCGGCTTTTCCACAGGCGACCGCAGCTCGGTCGGCTATAATGTCCATACCCCTCCGTCAAGCCATCTCCAGGCGCCCCTTCTCATCGGCGACGACTGCCGCTTCGGCCCCATGACCACGATTGGTCCCAATGCGGTGGTATCCAACCATGTGATTGTAGATTCCAACAGTGAACTGGTGAATTGTCTGGTGCTGCCCGATACATACATCGGTCGGAACCTCGACATCCACGGGAAGATTGTTGCAGGCAACAAAGTGATCAGTCCGGATGACGGAACGGTGGTGGCGTTTGAGGATACCTGGCTGGTTGCCCGGAATCGCCCTGCGATGCGGACGGAGGATTTTGTACGCTACCTGATTCTATGGGTCGTTGCCGTATGCATGGTACTGCTGCAGTTTATTCCGCATCTGCTGCTCTATCCGCTGGTGCATCTAAGCGGCATCTGCAGATACGAATATCGTTTGTTCCATGATCCCCGCACTGGCTATATCGCATTGCCCGTGCTGCGCAAGCTGAAGAACAAACGCTTCGTACCGTTCAGTATCTTCAAGGCGCTTTCGCTCGATCGCATGCCGCTGCTGGTTCGGGTGATCGGCGGCCGGTTGTTCCTGTGCGGCCAGCCTCCCATGCGTCATCCCGAAGATGACGATCTGATCAAGCAGTTGCCGGAATACTATCCGGGTGTGTTCTGCTATCAGGACTACAACAAGGAATCGGACCGTCTGGTCGATTCGCTCTGGTACGCTCATATTCGCTCGCTCTATGAAGATTTAAAGATACTCACAAAATCCCTGGTGTCCCGCTTTCTCCGGGCTGGCCGGTGATGAACGCTATGTCCCGAAAAAAATGGAAAATCGAATCCGCGGATGCGGATGCCGTTGCAGTGCTTGTTTCGCAGCTTGAATTGCCGTCATCCGTTGCCCGGATACTGGTGCAGCGGGGATACCACGACCCCGTTGCCGCGCAGGAATTTCTCAACCCGCGGCTGGCAAGCCTGTCCGATCCGTTTACCTTGCCCGACATGGAAACAGCCGTGGAAAGGATCTGGACGGCGATTCATGGCGCGGAGGCCATCACCGTCTTTGGCGATTACGATGTCGATGGCGTTACATCGACAGCCCTGCTGATCCGCGTACTCTCCGCGCTGGGTGCAGCGGTGAACGGGTTTGTGCCCGACCGCCTCGACGAGGGGTACGGTCTGTCGCCCGATGCGCTGGAACGTTGTATAGCGGAACAAAAACCCCGGTTGATCATATCGGTGGACTGCGGCACCAATTCGGTTGGCAGTGTCGACGCCGCCCGTTCAAGGGGGGTTGACATAATCATCACCGACCACCATGAACCCGGCGAGGAAACCGCATCAGCCCTGGCTCTGATCAATCCCAAACTTGGGTGCGGCGGAGAGAATCTGTCCGGTGTCGGTGTCGTGTTCAAGCTGGTCCATGCTTTGCTGAAATCCGGGCGCGAGGATGACAGGACCAGCGCATCACAGATCGATTTGCGTCAGTACCTGGATATCGTTGCGCTGGGAACCGTGGCTGATATTGTTCCCCTGGTAGGGGAAAACCGTACGATTGTCAGGCATGGTTTGATACAGATGGCATCAACCCGATGGATCGGCATGAAGGCGCTGAAGGAGATTGCGGCCATCAACGGCGAGTTGAATACCGGTCATCTCGGTTACCAGCTCGGGCCGCGTATCAATGCCGCCGGGCGGATAGGTGAGCCGATGCAGGCGGTGCGCCTGTTGACAACGGACGATGCTGCGGAAGCTCGGAATATTGCCGGCTTGCTGGATCGCAATAACCGGGAACGTCGCAATATTGAACGAAGGATTGCCGAGGATGCTCTCGCTGAGATTGACAGCTATTTCGATCCGGACAAAGATTTCGGTCTGGTGGTTGCCGGTGAAGGCTGGCACCCCGGTGTGGTGGGCATTGTGGCCTCGCGTTTGTCCCACCACTACAACCGTCCCTCAATTGTGATGGGTATTGAAGAGGATGGCAGCGCACGTGGTTCCTGTCGCAGCATCGAACAGTTCGACATGCTGGCCGGTCTTCAGAGCTGCGAACAGCATCTGGTCAAGTTCGGCGGGCATAAGATGGCGGCCGGGCTGGAGCTAAGGCCGGGTGAGCTGGAGGCCTTCAAGAGAGCGTTCAACACCGCCGCCGCCCGCATGCTGCTCGATGTTGATCTGTCGCCGGAACAGCTGGTTGATGCCGTCGTCGAATACGACGAACTGGGTTGGCCGTTCTTCGAGTCCCTTCGCCGTCTGTATCCCTTTGGCCAGGATAATCCCGAGCCCGTTCTGGCCTTGAAAGGCGTTCGCGCGGCCGAGGCACCAAGGGTGGTGGGCCAGAAGCATCTCAAGCTGCGATTGGCTGCGGGGAATCAAACCTTTGATGCAATAGCGTTTAACTATCCACTCGCTCAACTGCCGGCAGGTGAGATGGACGTCGCATTCACGCTCAAGGAAAACTACTGGAACGGCACCTCCAGCCTGCAGCTTCAGATAAAGGATATCCGGCCGGCGGAGTAGGTGTCGCTTCACGACACCCATGGCGGGCGCACACCCGGTTCCTACTCTTCCATGGCGCTCAGGTTGGGAGCCAGCATTTCCTCGGGCTTGCCGATTTTCTCGAGATCGATCAGGTCGGTCATGATGTGGATGGCTTCACCCAGGACAATATCGCCATCCTGTTCCTCGGAATCCTCGTCGAAAAATGCCGAGCTCTGGATTTCATCGAGTTCCATCTCCGCTTCCGCTTCCGCTACCCGGTTCGAGAGGGACAGGGATATGGTCTTGGTCGCATAGCGCTCCTTCAGGCGCTCTCGCTTGGCAAGCATGCTCTGGAATTCAGGATCACTCTCGATGCGTTCCTTGGACTGGTCGGAGAGAAGCGGAATGAGCTCGCTCAGACCTTCCTGCGTACGGTACATCGCGGGACGCACCGTATCCCACGGTAGCGCGTGCTCTAGTGAGTCTTCGCCGAGGCCCATTACGTCCAGATAGTCGGGAATAACGATGTCCGGCGTAACCCCCTTGAGCTGGGTTGAGCCGCCATTGATCCGGTAGAAGCCCGCCGTGGTCAGTTTGAGCGATCCTTTGCGGTCGCCCAGGGGCATCAGGGTCTGGACTGTACCCTTGCCGTGCGTTTTTTCATCGCCGACGATGATCGCCCGTTTGTAGTCCTGAAGCGCCGCCGCGAGAATTTCGGATGCCGATGCACTCAGCTGATTGACGAGCACGATCATCGGTCCGTCGTAGTCGACTTCCGGATCGGCATCGGGCAGTACCTGTATGCCGTTGCGCTCCTTGACCTGGACCACCGGTCCGGAGGTAATGAACAGGCCCACGGTTTCGATGGCTTCAACCAGTGAGCCGCCACCGTTGTTGCGGAGATCGAGAATGAGACCGTCGATGCCTTCCTTCACCTGTTCCTGAACCAGGTTGCGTACATCGGTTGAGGCGCGCCGCGCATTCTTGTCGTTCTGGTCTGCACTGAAATCGGCATAGAAGTCGGGGAGGTTGATGATTCCTATCCTGCGCTCGTTCCCGTTTTCGAGTTCGACTTTCCTCACTTCGCCCTTGGCGGCCTGTTCCTCGAGTTTGACCTCATCGCGCATCAGGTCAATCTTGCGGGTCCGCGCGCCCGAACGGTCGGATGCCGGAATAATCGTCAGCACGACCTTTGTATCCTTTTCTCCACGGATCAGGCGCACTGCTTTGTAAAGGGGCCAGTGCAGAATGCTGACGGGTTCTTCGTCACCCTGGGCGACGGCGATGATCTTGTCGCCCGCCTGAAGCCGGCCGTCGCGTTCGGCCGGCCCGCCCGGGATGATGCGCACGATCTTGGCGGTGCCGTCCTCCGGGCGAAGCATGGCGCCGATGCCTACAAGGGACAGTTTCATGTTGATGTCGAAATCCTCGACGCTGCTGGGCGACATGTAGTCGCTGTGCGGATCGTAGACCTGGGCGAATGCGGTGAGGAAGCGCTGCAGCAGCATTTCCTCGTCGAACGATTCCATGGTGAGTTTGAACTGCTTGTAGCGCTCGAGGATAAACTCCTCCGGTGATAACTGGGGATCCTCCAGCGTTTCATCATGGATACCGGCGGTCTGCGTGGCATTCGTGGCCTCGGCAGGTGCTGCCGTCACATTCGTAGCGGTGGCTGTGGCATTCGTAACCTCCGAATAGAGCTGCTGCGAGACGAGCCGGGCGATGTATTCGTTCTTGAGGCGTTTTCGCCAAAGGTCATCCCATTCAGCCTCGTCCTTCGGCCAGGGTGCATCCTTTCGATCCCACAGGAAGGTCTCATCCTTGTCCGTGTCGAATCCTGCCTTTAGCTGCTGCTCCACGAAGGCCATGCGGTTGTCCACGCGCTTTATCAGAACATCGTAGACTTCAAGGGCGAAGGAAATATCGCCCTTGCGCAGCTGCTTGTAGAGGCCCGGCGCTTCCTGTTGGAAGGCGTCGATGTCGGTCTGCAGGAAATAGGAGTGCGACGGGTCGAGCGAATCGATGAAAAGCTTGAATGCATTGGTTGAAATCTCGCTGTCCATCGAAAGCTGGTTGAGGTGGAACACGGGCAGGGAATAGGCCACAGTTCGGCTGATCCGCTTAGTATCCAGATCGCTTTCAGGCAGAACGGCAAGTGTTTCCTGGATTGGCTGGGGGTCAGCCGTTTCGATCAGATTGGAGGTTGAGCCGGTGTCAGCGGCATTGGTTTGCGATCCATCCACTTCGGCGGCAGGGGGCGGCGGCGATTTAACGGGACACTTCTTTGAGCAGCATGCAACCAGCGTAAAGTATAGCAAACCGAGCAGGACCGTTACGGAGCCCAGGATCAGGAATTTCTTATGTTTCATGGACATTTCCTATATTCAAACAAGAACGGCATGCTATGTTTCATCCGATCAGGAAACAAGCCCGCTTTCCCGCTCATATTCCATCGTTTTTGTGTTTTCCGCCTTCATCGTTGCCTGTACCGTCCATACCCAAGCTGATTTAAAGGGAGCGTTTTTTATGACCACGAAATTGACGGAATGTTCAGAATGGAAGGCGCTGGAAGCGCATTATTCGGAAGTTAAGGACCTGCACCTCCGCGAACTGTTCGCCGACGGGGGGCGGGCAGAGGAGTTTACGCTCAAGGCCGAGGATCTCCTGCTCGACTATTCCAAGAACCGGATCACGGCGGAAACACTCGACCTGCTGGTCAGGCTGGCGGAATCCGCCGACCTGAAAAACTGGATCGAGGCCATGTTCACCGGCAGGAAAATCAATGCCACCGAAGACCGCGCTGTCCTGCACGTCGCCCTGCGGGCTCCGAAGGATGCCGTCATCGAGGTTGACGGCGAAAACGTAGTGCCTGCCGTCCATGCCGTGCTTGAAAAGATGGGCGCCTTTTCCGACCGGGTGCGTTCCGGCGAATGGAAAGGGTACACCGGCAAGCGGATCCGCAACGTCGTGAACATCGGTATCGGCGGCTCCGACCTCGGGCCTGTAATGGCTTACGAGGCGCTCAAACCCTATTCCCGGCGCGATCTGAACATCCTCTTTGTTTCCAACGTTGACGGCACGCACATCGCGGAGGCGCTGCATGGATTAAATGCCGATGAAACCCTGTTCATTGTGGCCTCGAAAACCTTCACCACGCAGGAAACGATGACCAATGCCCATACGGCACGTGCCTGGTGTCTCGATGCGCTCAAGGATGAAGCGGCCATCGCCCGGCATTTCGTGGCACTCTCCACCAACGCATCCGCCGTCTCCGAATTCGGGATCGATACCGCCAACATGTTCGAGTTCTGGGACTGGGTAGGGGGGCGCTATTCGCTCACTTCAGCCATCGGTCTGCCGCTGATGATCGCCATTGGACCGGACCGTTTCCGCGAGCTGCTGGACGGTTATCACCGGATGGATACGCATTTCCGCTCCGCACCCTTGGCCGGAAACATGCCGGTTATCCTCGCGCTGCTCGGCATCTGGTACAACAACTTCTTCGGGGCGGAGTCGCAGGCTATCCTGCCTTACGACCAGTATCTCTCGCGCTTCGCTGCCTACTTCCAGCAGGGCGACATGGAGTCGAACGGGAAATACATTACCCGTTCCGGAGAGAAGGTGGCGTGGCAGACCGGACCGATCATCTGGGGCGAGCCCGGCACCAACGGGCAGCACGCCTTCTACCAGTTGATCCATCAGGGTACCAAGCTGATCCCGTGCGACTTCATCGGCTTCTGCAAGTCGCAGAATCCCATCGGCGATCACCACGTAAAGCTCATGGCCAATTTCTTTGCGCAGACCGAGGCGCTGGCGTTCGGCAAGACGAAGGAAGCGCTTCAAGCAGAAGGCGTTCCCGTCGATCTGATTCCGCATAAAACGTTCGAGGGCAATCGCCCGACCAACAGCATCATGGCCGAAAAGCTGACTCCGTCCGTCCTGGGCCAGCTGGTCGCGCTCTACGAGCACAAAATCTTCGTGCAGGGCATCATCTGGGATATCTATTCCTTCGACCAATGGGGCGTTGAACTCGGCAAGATTCTGGCCAAGGCCATCCTGCCGGAGCTGGAATCAGACGATGCGCTCAATCACGACGCGTCCACCAACGCGCTCATCGCATACTTCCGTGCCAACAAGTAGCAGGGCGTGTCATGGAAAAATAAAAGCGGGGATTCACCCCCGCTTTGCTTCTACACATGTTATCAGGCCGGATCTGCCTGGAAACATGCACAGCTGACGTGAGCTGTAGATCAAACTCCATTCATCGTCAATTCCTTGGGCAGATTCAACTAGATGGCAATGATTCGATAAACTCACCCACTAGATTGAATATTGCTTTTTCGTGCTTCCACGAATTGCCGTCATGCTGCCCGAAAAATGGATCGGCGGTCGTGACAATCACCATGTCCAGATCCTTGAGCAGAACGATGAGCTGCCCACCATGCCCCCAGGCGAAACAGAAATCATGGGGGCCTGATCGTGCCGTCCACCAGCCATACCCGTAGCCAAGATCTTTAAAACGGAAGCCCCAACCGTAATCCCGTGCTCGCGGTGAATAGGTCTGGAGTGAATCATGAACCCACTGGGCGGGTACAACCTGCGTTCCTTCGTACGCACCGCCATTTAAATAAAGCAAGCCGAACCGCGCGGCGTCGCGCGCGGTGACATGGATTCCGCCGCTGCCGACATAGTGGCCTTCGCGGTCTTGCAGCCAATCGCCTACCTCCGTATCAATCGGATCAAAAAGGTGTTTTTGGGCAAAAGCCTTGAGATCCGTTCCGCAGGCGCGCTCCAGGAGAATCGCCAGCCAGCTGTAGGTCATATTGCTGTAGTGGAACTCCGTACCCGGCGGACTGACCAGTGGAAAGTCTTCAATCAACGGTGTGCCGAAACCGCGGTACAAGGCCTCGAGATATACAGCATCGGTCTCTTCATCGGGATAGCCGGTCCGCATTTGCAGCATCTGGCGGAGGGTGATCTCCCCTTTTTCGGGATCGTTCACCTCGCCATTGAGCTCCGGAAAGAATTCGAGCATCTTCTGATCAATGCCGGACAGGCAGCCTTGCTCAATCGCGATGCCCGCCAGCGCAGAGATGTAGCTCTTGGATGCCGATTGGATCAGTGTTTTTTCTTCAGCCGAGCCGCCGTTGAAATACTGTTCGGCAATTAGGAATCCATTCTTAATCACCAGCAGGCTGTAGAGGGTGTCCTGCTTATCCGCATTCATGTAGAGCACAGCGATGTGCTTCGCTTCCAGTCCCTGCTGTTCGGGCGTGGAAATTAACCAGTCACCCCCTCGCATAGGCCGGTAGTTAATCGGTCGCTCGGTTACGGGATCGCATCCAGCCAGACTTGCTATGATTGAAAATGAGCCGGCGATGATGAGAGACTGCCGCAGTATTGTGCTCCAGTTTTTGTCTATCATGGTTTTTGTTCTTTGATTCATGCCAAAGACGGGTACAAGTCTGTTCACAATGACCCATGCCAACGTTACGGATCAGGTTGAGCGAAGTGATAGCCTGAAATCGCTGGTTCGGTCTTCTATAGATTCCCGAAAATAATACGGGTTCTACTTATTTGCGGTGCAACGTCTTCGTTGCAGGGTCTTTCGTCAGGTTTTGTATTAACAAACATTATCAATGGAAATTATTATTCGTCCGTGTCCAGCAGGTTGGTATCTGCGTCATTTCCTAACTGAGAATCAAAGGTTAAATCCGGGTTTTTTATCATTCGGTCGAGGATGAATCGGGCACTCGCTTTTAGTCTTCTTAATTCATCCTCGAAAAATTCTTTTACCGCTGTCCGGCTTTCCTCTCCCTTCCCATCTAACGACAGGAAGCTGTGTTGCAGTCTTGCAATGTACTCTCTTTTATCCGTAACGGTACCGATGAACATTGGAGGGTAGAGCTCATACATCAGAATCCAGTTTTTAGCCATCCGGCTCAGCCGCCCGTTGCCATCTGAAAAGGGATGAATACGAACCAGTTCATGATGCAGGAAGATGGCTTTGATTACGGGATGTTTGACGCTTTTAAGCACATAAAATAATTGATCGATCAAGTTGGGAATTTGCTTCGGCTCCGCGCCCATGCAGGGGCCAAACTGAACGATGGTATTCCGGTAATGGTTGGCATGTTTCGCTGCTGCCTCCGGAGCGATTACCCGGAATAAGTGAAATAGGTCTAGCGGATTCTCAAGTGTTTTTTGATCCGCAATTTCATTCACAATCAGCAAAACACCCTTGTTAAGATGTTTCAGATACTCTTTGGCCTCTTCCATGCTGTGCGCTTCCTGCTGCGCGTTTTTGATGCTCATAACTTCGCGCAAATGCGCCATTGCCTCGAGATATCGGTTTAAGAGGTTGGACTGGCGATGTCGCTTGTCATAGATGATCAGACGATTAATGGACTTCATGATCTCTTCGATCTCTTCAAGCCGATCTTCGTCGACTTCGATGATGTCTGGATCGAGTATATTCATTTTTTAAATTCAGTTGCTCACTGCCCAATCCCGGTGCCGCAAACTGAAGCACCGAACGTTACGTGTGACCCGCCCCGCAATGGACTACTGGCTCGGAGATTGTGCGTCGGCCGAGGTAGGGTCCATGCCCTGGTTCAATTCAATATGTGCTAAACAGTAGAGTAGAATACATAATCAGAACTTAAGGAATTGTTTGCGGTATTTATACTCGGATTCGGAACAGGGGATTCTGGGTTCTGACTGATCCCATTCTTTTCCTTCA
>JBNLDM010000036.1:0-7204 GCA_050304335.1 Pontiella sp. | reverse complement strand
CACGAAGAGGATGAGCGGTTTGAGCGCCGGAATCTGGAAATAGTCAATGAAGAGCGAGGACCAGTAGGCGGGTGCCGCCATCCGGATGTCTGCAATAACCTGCCCGTGCAGCTTGAAGAGGCTGGGATTGACCACGGTTGCGGCCAGCATGGCCAGCGCCAGGATGCCGTAGGTTCCCGGTTGAATGCCCTGCTTCCTGCGGGTGCGGCCGGCCGGTCCCTTGTTCTGCTGCATCGCCTGGAAGATGGCCAGTACCACGATCAGGGGGCCGTAGATGAATGACTCATGCATGTTGGTCCACAGGATCTCGAGCGGAATCAGCGTGGCGAACAGGTGCGCCGGCTTCTTGAGGGTGGAGACCAGATACAGCGTCCCCGCGATGCCCAGCATCATGATGGTCTGCGGACCCACGTCGATGGATTGGAACATCAGATGACCGACGATCAGCAGGGCGAAGCCCTGGCTGATCGCGCCGCCCCATTTTTTGGCTACCTGAAGCAGCAGGATGAACGTGGCAAGGAGTCCCGCGATGTTGAGAACGATCAGCAGGTTTGCGCCGCCGGCTTTCCATGCGCCGTAGGCCAGCTTGTCATAGAGCCACGTCGTATTGACGTTGTTGTCCGTTGCAAGGTACGAAAGGGGGGCATTGGTTCTGCCCTGGGCCAGGTGCGTCCAAATCTCGGGAGTGCTTATCGATCGGAAGCCAATCGCAGCGATGAAAACAAGACCTAGTACCACCAATAGCATCGGGCCGAACTGCTTCTTGCTCATATTCTCTCCTCATGGTTTGTTGAGCTATATAGCAGGGTAGGATGATTCACAATTGATTTGCAAGTATGCGTTTGGTTGAAAATCAGAACAGGTCGAGCTGGGAGTTGTCTATTTTAGGCCTGTGAATGCGCTTCTTCGCGAGCTTTGGCTGGCCGCTTTCTCCAAACTCCCCTTCCTCGAGATTCTTGAGGATGTCACTGGCCCGTTCGATCACCTCGTCGGGCAGTCCGGCCAGCCGCGCCACCTGGATGCCGTAGCTCTTGTCGGCCGCCCCCGGTACGATCTTGCGCAGGAAGGTGATTGAATGTCCCTTCTCCTTTACCAGCACGCTGAAGTTCTGGACATTGGGCAGGGTGAGTGCCAGGTCGGTCAGTTCGTGATAGTGGGTGGCGAACAGTGTCTTGGCGCGCATCGTCTCGTTACGGCACAGGAACTCCGCCACCGACCATGCGATGCTGATGCCGTCGAATGTGCTGGTGCCGCGCCCGATCTCGTCCAGTACGATCAGGCTGCGCGGTGTGGCATTGTTTAGAATGTTGGCAGTCTCCTGCATCTCGACCATGAAGGTGGAGCGCCCACGTGCCAGGTCGTCGCTGGCACCCACGCGCGTGAAGACGCGGTCGACAATGCCGATCTCCGACGAAGCCGCCGGAACGAAGCTGCCCATGTGCGCCATGATCGTGATCAGCGCGACCTGCCGGATGTACGTCGACTTGCCCGCCATGTTGGGGCCGGTGATGATAATCAGCTGATGGGTCTCGCGATCGAGTGCGGTGTCGTTTGGAACAAAGCGTTCGGCGTCGGGCATCCGCTCAACGACCGGGTGGCGTCCGTCGCGGATATGAATCCGTCCATCGTCGGTCATGTGCGGGCGCGCATAATTGTTCGACAATGCACGCTCGGCGAAGGCAGCCAGTACATCAACCTGTGCGATGGCCAGCGCATTGCGCTGGATGGTTTCCAGATGGGTTACCGCCTGCCGCCGGATCTCGGTGAAGATTTCCTGCTCCAGCCCGATTGAACGTTCCTGCGCGCCGAGTATCTTGTTTTCGTATTCCTTCAGCTCCGGCGTAATGAACCGCTCGGCGTTCACCAGCGTCTGCTTGCGGATATAGTCCTCCGGAACGAGATCAAGGTTGGCCTTGCTCACTTCGATGTAGTAGCCGAATACCTTGTTGTGCCGCACCTTCAGCGACTTGATCCCGGTGCGCTCCATTTCCGAGGCCTGGTAGTCGGCCAGCCATTTGCGGCCCTGCGTGGCTGCTTCGCGCAGCTCGTCGAGCTCGCCGTGGTAGCCGGGCCGGATGATGCCGCCGTCCTTCATGTTGAGCGGCGGTTCGTCGACGATGGCGGAATCGATCAGTGCCACGAGATCGGGCAGGGCGGTGATCTGTTCGCCGAGTTGTTCAAGGATGGTTCCCTTGCCGTTGAGCAGCGCCTTGACCATCGGCATCTGCTGGAGCGACACGCCCATGGCACGCACATCGCGCGGATTGCCGCTGGTTGAACCGATCCGCGAGATCAGCCGCTCCACATCCTTGATGTCGCCGAGTATGTCGCGCAGGCTGCGCAGGTAGGCCTGGCTGCTCACCATCAGTTCGACCGCATCGTGCCGCGCCTGGATCTGTTCGAGACTGTTGAGCGGGCGCAGCAGCCATTCGCGGAGCAGGCGTCCGCCCATGGCCGTGCAGGTGGAATCCAGCACATGCAGCAAGGTCGCCTTGTAGGCCTGCCGGTTGGAGTTGATCGGCGCCACCAGTTCGAGATTGGTGGCCGTGGTCTCGTCCATCAGCATATAGTCCGCCGGATTCTTCACGCGCAGGTTGCGTACGTGCGACAGGTTGCGGCGGAGCTCGGTTTTTACATAGTAGAGCACCGCTCCGGCGGCACCGATGGCGGCGGTCATGGAGGGGCATCCAAAGCCTTCCAGCGAATGTACGTCGAAATGACGAAGCAGGAAATCGACGGCCGACGTGTTCTCGAAGGTCCAGTCTTCGCCGGCCGTCAGCAGGGTATTGGTGGCTTCCAGTCCCAGCTCGCCGAAGACGGGATCGTCCATCTGCTCCTCGGCCACGATGCATTCGGCCGGGGCGTAGCGCGACAGGTTTGCCTGGACGCTGGCAACCTCGTCCGTCTCCTCGATCCAGAACTCACCGGTAGAGAGATCCAGCATTGCCAGTCCGAAGCACTCCCTGCTGCGGAACAGCCCGGCCAGGAAATTGTTCTGGTTGCCCTCCAGCGTCACCTCGTCGAGGATCGTTCCCGGCGTGACGATGCGGGTGACATCGCGCTTCACCACGCCCTTGGCCGTTGCCGGATCCTCGATCTGTTCGCATATTGCCACCTTCTTGCCCGCGCGCACCAGCCGCTCGAGGTAGCCCGAGGCCGCGTGGTAGGGTACGCCGCACATGGGCGTGTTGTGGCGTTTGGTCAGGGTGATGTCGAGGATGTCGGCGGCTGTCTTGGCGTCGTCGAAGAACATTTCATAGAAATCGCCGAGCCTGAAAAAGAGGATTGTATCCTCGGGAAGTTCGCGCCGTATCTGCCGATACTGCGCCATCATGGGTGTTTCCTTGGTTGCCATCCGTTCTCCTGAAAATCAAAGAAGGAAGTTTATGCAGTGCACGAAGCGTTGCAACCATGGAATTGCGCAAAGCGGTATGCGGGGGTGTCTGAAGTCACCGGCGGCCTTCCGGATCCTGCCCGATTTGGGCATATTGCCGCCATAGCACCTCGGCCTGTTCCATGGACAGGGTGCCGTCGTAGACGTATACGCGGTAGCGCCGGCTATACGTCTGTCCAGGCTTGAACGTCCAGGATTTGTTCTGAACGGGATTGAAGTTGATGAAGACGGCACCGTTCTCCGAGCCGCGGTCCCAGGTGCGAAGGTAACGGTTTGCTGCAATGGGGCTATTGCTCTTTGTGTTAAACAAAGCGTAATCGCTGATGCCTAACCGAGGTAGGGACGGCTGTGTCAGCCGTCCGCGGCGCTCCAGGGAAAGAGCGCCCTGCCTTTGACTCGCGTCAAACACAACCTAAAATGCCCTAGTCGGCCGGTCTCAGCTCCGTGCTGCCCAGCTCCACGTCTATGGTTCCGTGTTGCTGCGATTCTTCCTTCCACTTTGACAGGTCATCGATTTTCCGGCTCTTGCTTGCGAGCAGGTGCTCGCCGGAGTCGTCGATGAAGTAGAATCCGATCCAATACGCCTTTACCTTCAGCTTGCCGTTGTCCTTCAGGTAAAAGTGGCTTATACGCGTCAGTTGCCGGTCACCATAGTTATCGTAATAATCGCCTTCGCTAGTCGCGGTATACCTGGCGCCTTCGTCATCCTCCAGCTCGACGTAGATACGGATCCGGTTGGAAAAATCGCCATGCTGGCGGGTGGTGACCATGAAATCGATGCGCTTTGTTCCGGTAATCGGATGCTCCTCGGCATGCCAGGTCGCGGCCTGGACCGTGCCATCGGGATCAAGCTCTGCGCGGGCTGTGCCGCAGAATACAGAAAAGCAGAGCATGCCCATGAAGATCGGGAATGTGTGTTTACAGTTCATAGCGGCTCCTCCTTTGGTTTTGGTACTGCATTGGCTGTTCTTGCAGCGTTTCTATAATGACCCGTGCCGACGGTGATTTACAGCACAAAATCCACCCTCCGACCCGACCCTGTTCCGCGGTCGGGACGGTCTGGGCACTTGCTGCGGATCGTTCTATTTTCCCATGTTTGGCAGGACAACATCGTTCAATGCCAGAATCATATCATTCCGGCTGCCCTTGAGGTTGTTGAAGAACGTTTTTGCTTCAGCCAGAGTGCCTCTGTTTGTGTATGCGATAAGGATCAGGTTTTTTCTGGAGCCTTTGCTGACTTCCACATACCGATACAGATTCCACTCCAACAGCTTCACCCCGTCGCATATGACGAAATCCAGAACGATCTCGCCACTGTCCTCGTTCTTATAGACGGCATAATTGGTGACAGGATCGCTCTTCTTCCGCGCTGTCAGTTCTTTCACCTTTATCTGGATCGCCTGTTCGGCCCTGATGCTGCCCACCAGAACATCGACTGTGATCATTTCAGTATAGTCATCCAGGGTGCTGCCATCCTTGAGATACTCCTGCTTGAAGTAATTGGCGGAGGGATTGTCGCTCCACTTGAGGTGGTAGGCGGAACCATTGAATTTGATCTGCTCTCCGGCCTTGACGTAATCCGTTGGCGGAGTGCCGGCTGAAACCACGGAGGCGAATGCGAATGCTGGCAGGGCGATTATTGATCTCATACGTATTCCGTTTTCATTCTGGTGGGCGGCTGGCTTGAGACGTCTGAACAACTGACAATGACCTCATCGACCGGCATGTAATGAGGTCGGTTCAAGCGCCTGGTTCGGTCAATATTTTTTCACTTTTAGGTAATACGCCACTCCCGCAAATGGCCACAGAAATACATGTACCAAAACCCATCTAATCCTTTTATCTACCGGTTCATGCTGTACTGAGTGAATTAGGGTTTGAATTGGAAGAATCATGCCTAGACGAAATGCAGCAATCCATATCGTGAGCATTGCTCTGTGACATACCAGGGTTGCCCAGCTTCACATTCAGGAAGTATCCCGATTGCCGATAGAACTATGGCAATTCCCAAAACTGCTAGTGCTGCAGTTACTGTACTATCTCTAGCCATCATTAATCATGTACCGAATGTTAGCGATGAGCCGATCGAACAACCAACTTTGCTCTCATCGATCAGCGTTGTCCCGTATCAGCTCAAGCTGCTGGATGGAAGTTGATCCTTTTTCGCCCGCTGCTCTACTTCTGACCAATTGACCACTTGATTGAATAGCGGCCACACAGAGATGCGTTTCCGCATACCTCCATCTGTTGCGGCGCAGGCACCCATGAGAGTGAATGCACCTAAAGATATTATCTTGCCAAGGAAAGCATCCGGAAGAAGGATTAAACTCAGAACTCCCACCACACCTGCAGTGAGTCCAGCAATTCGGGCATTCTTAATGTCCCGCTTGCCCTTCTTAACGAATTGGTCATCTCGCATATTCAGCAATGCGTTGAAAAATCTGTCTTCATCCATGTGATGTTTCTCCTGCCAATGTTTGGTGTGACCCGCGAAAATGGTGGAGAGTGGTTCTTTCGGGACACTCAACCGTCAAATCAACTGCCGGACTCCGTCGGGTCCATGCCCTGGGTGGTATTTATTGTTTTGGCGGAATTATTCTAACGCAGAAGATAAGTTCGGAAGCATTTCCTTTAGAATCTTTATCGCTTAATCCACCAAGTAAAACCCATGAATTCATTTTCTGAGTTACTCGTGTATTAATCGCACTGTTTTCCATAAATGGAATAGAAACTGTAATCCCTTCACCAACTTTGTAATCATCGTGTCCTTTGATTTTTCGATCGAATACATCTAGTTTGTAAGAGATGGTGTCTCCTTCTATATTTTCAATTTCCACTGACACAAACTTGCCCAACTTGCACTCCTTTTCTTTTGCTACAGCTTTGCCATCAACAATTGAATAATCCTCAGGAAGCATTACCGATTTTGTCTGATCATTTGTATTCGCTCCTCCTGCCTGTACATGAACGATGGGGAATGCTGTCAGCTTGGTGTCTGGGTGAGAGAAGATTGCTTCAGCTTGCTTATCATTTTCCTCACTTGATGAAGGCATCCACGAAACAATCCCTTGCGGTGCATTAGCTTTAATTACCTGAACCGTGTATTTTTGATCATGAGGTTTTATTTTTTCCGGAACTGAGGAGCATCCCGTTATGAATGCAAGAGCAAGTAAGCTTATGATGTGTGATTTCATATTGTTTCCTGTTTTATTCCAACGTTTGGTGTGACCCGCGAAAATGGTGGAGAGTGATTCTTTCGGGATACACAACCTTTAAATCAACTGCCGCACTCCGTCGGGTCCATGCCCTGGTTTGAAACTATTTCACCATGGCCTGATGAAGATAAACAATGGTTTTATCACCGTGAGGGAGTTCAGTAACTGTTGGACCACCTATTGGAGTCCATCCTGAATTGATTTCGCTTTGAACTTTGCTTTCAAGTTCTTGGACTCGATTTTCTGCCTCCACAATTTTGTATTGTCGAATAACGGAGCTTCCTGTGGGTGTGGTGAAACCCAGGCAAACAAAGAAACAGGTAGTGATCAGAATACCTAGTGTAAATACAGCGATGGCTTTCATCTTTTTCTCCTTTTATATTTCGAACGTTTGGTGTGAGCCGCCTCGGGATCAAACTATGGCTCGATAGATTGTGCGTTGGCCGAGGTAGGCTCCATGCCCTGGTTCAATTCAATATGTGCTAAACAGTAGAGTAGAATACATAATCAGAACTTAAGGAATTGTTTGCGGTATTTATACTCGGATTCGGAACAGGGGATTCTGGGTTCTGACTGATCCCATTCTTTTCCTTCA
>JBNLDM010000035.1:0-15067 GCA_050304335.1 Pontiella sp. | reverse complement strand
GTCCGCCTTTTGCCCATCCAGCGTGGCGTAAAGGCACGACATGATGCCGCGGCACAGCGGCATGACCTGCGACGTGAAGGTGATTTGAACCGCGTCGTCGCCGAGAAGCCCGAGCTCCTGCTCGATCTCGACCACATGCTGGTGACCGGTAAGTTTATAGGCGTTCATGTTGTCGTAGCGGTTCGGATAGTGAAAAGCCGGGTTGGGCTTTTTCCCGGCACCGGAAACGCCGGTTTTGCAGTCGCAGATGATGCTTTTGAGGTCGATGATGCCGGATTCCACCGCCGGCGCCAGTCCCAGAATGCAACTGACCGCAAAGCAACCGGGATTTCCGACCACCGTCTGTTCCTTCGTAACGTCATGAAGTTCGGGCATGCCGTAGACGGTTTCAGTCAGGAGCGCGGGGGCTTTGTGCACGGGATCGCGGCCGATAAAGTTGGCGTACTCCGCATAGCGCTCGACCGTTCCAAACCGGAAGTCGCCGCTGTAGTCGATGACCTTGGCGCCACGGGCCACCTCTGCTTCTGCGCTCTGCATGCCAACGCCATCGGGGGTGGAAAAGAATACAACGTCGAAGGCTTCCTTGTTTTTGGGATCTTCCGGGGAAACGATGACATCGTCGCAGAATCCGCGCAGATGCGGAAAGACATCGCTCATTCTACGCCCGGTATCGGACAGGCTCACCAAACATCCGATCTCCGTTTCAGGATGCTTTAAAAGGAGTTCCGTGATTCCAACGCCTCCATAGCCGCCGGCCCCAATTACTTTTGCTCTGATCATATCTTTTCTCCTCACTCAAAAAGTGCACGAAAACTAAACCAGCCCTGAGTTTGAATCGACCATAAACTTATGTTTTTGGTTTCTCCTGCGCCATGGGTTCGTGCGATTTAATGCATATTATGAAAATAGGAATTCTGTCCGATACGCATGGCAACATCTCTGCCACCGCCAAGGCCGCGCAAATTTTCCGGAACGCCGGGGTGAGCGCCATCTTCCATTGCGGCGACATTGGCGGCATGGATGTGCTGGCCGAGCTGGCCGGCGTATTCGAGCCATTGGGAGTCCCCGTGCACGCTGTTCTCGGCAATGTGGATATCTATGCCGCAGACTGGAAATTTTTTCCGACCAACGTTGGCGTTCAACTGCATGGCCGTTTTGGTGATATCACACTCGACGGAATACGGATCGCCCTGCTTCACAGCGACGATGCGCGCCGCTACCGGCAAACGGTTTCCTCCAGGGATTATGAGCTCGTGCTGAGCGGACATACACATGCACCGCATGACTATATCTCGGGAAAAACCCGTTGCATCAATCCCGGCACGGCCGGCCGCGGGATGCCGAATACTTGCGCAGTGCTGGATGTGAGTACGGCGAAGCTGGATCTCATCGAACTGTAGCCGCGCTCCTTGATCGCGGAGGCGGACCCGCGGAACGCCCTACATCAGATCGGGTAACGCTTCGGCAACGGCGGAACAGGTGATCTTCCCATTCCGCATGTTCAGGGCGGCTGCGCGACCGGGACTCTTGGCTAGAAAACCATTCAGTCCCAGCGAAGCCAGCTCCCTGCAATAGGTCAGGGTGGCATTGCACAAGGCATGGCTGCTGGTTCTTCCCACCGCGCCCGGCATGTTGGTGACGCAGTAATGGACAATTTCATCCACGAGGTAAACCGGATCGCTGTGGGTGGTGGGCCGGCTGGTTTCGCAGCAACCTCCCTGGTCAATGCAAACATCAACGATTGCCGTGCCGCGTTTCATCTTGTGCACAAGATCGCGATTGATCAGCCGGGGTGCCTTTGCACCGGGAATCAGCACCGAACCAATCACGAGGTCGGCCTCTGCCGCGTATTGTTCAACAGCATGGGGTTCGCAAAAGATGGTGGTTACGTTAGGCGGCATCATATCGTCGAGCTGGCGCAGGCGTTCCAGATCGATGTCCATGATTGTTACATTGGCACCGAGTCCGGCCGCTACCCGCGCGGCATTGGAGCCGACCACGCCACCGCCCAGCACCAGCACATTGGCCGGCGCCACACCGGGCACGCCGCCGAGCAGGATGCCGCGTCCCATCATGGGTTTTTCCAGGCACTTGGCTCCTTCCTGGACCGCCATTTTTCCGGCCACTTCGCTCATGGGGGTGAGCAACGGAAGGTGGCCGTGTTTGTCGGCGAGCGTTTCATAGGCGACAGCCGCAATGCCGCTGGCCAGGCATTGGGTAGTCAATTCGCGCGAGCTGGCAAAATGGAAGTAGCAAAAAACGGTCTGGCCCTGTCGGAGTCGCTGGATCTCTTCGGGTTGCGGTTCCTTCACCTTTACTATCAATTCAGCCTGTTCAAAGAGCATGGCTGCCGAGTCCATAATTTCGGCACCAACGGCGAGGTAGTCTTCGTTGCTGTAGCCGCTACCCAGACCGGCATCTTCTTCAATCAAGACACGGTGGCCGTCCTGTACGAGAAGCTGTGCGCCGACAGGCAGCATCGCTACCCGGTATTCATCCTTTTTTACTTCGCGCGGCACTCCGATGATCATGGTTAATCCTCCCATTCCCGGCTTCGTTCGACGGCGCGGAGCCATTGGGCAAAGCGGCTTTCGGCTTCGTCACGACTGATCTTCGGTTCGAACACACGGTCCACCTGGCGTATGGCTGCGAGTTCGTTCAGATCATTCCAAAACCCGACAGCTAGTCCGGCGAGGGCGGCCGCGCCAAAGGCGGTGGTTTCAATCATCTGCGGCCTTTCCACCGGAACCTGCAGCAGGTCGGCCTGGATCTGCATCAGCAAATCGTTGGCGCAGGCGCCACCATCCACGCGCAACCGATCCGTCGGTGTGCCGGAATCCTTTTCCATGGCTTTGAGAACCTCCATCGACTGAAAACACATTGCTTCCAGCGCTGCGCGGGCGAGATGCGCTTTGCTGGAGCCGCGTGTCAGGCCTATGATGGTTCCACGGGCGTGCGGATCCCAATGCGGGGCACCGAGGCCGGCAAAAGCCGGAACAAAACAGACGCCACCCGAATCAGGCACCTGTGCCGCAAGGCTTTCGATTTCGGGGGCGGAGTTAATAATGCCCAATTCGTCGCGCAACCATTGGACAACGGCGCCCGCAATAAAGATACTGCCCTCCAAGGCATATTGAGTGGTTCCGTCGCGCTGCCAGGCCAGCGTTGTAAGCAGTTTGTTTTTGGAGAGCACCGGATTTTCTCCGGTATTCATAAGCATGAAACAGCCGGTCCCATAGGTATTCTTGGAGGCTCCGGTTTCGAAGCAGGACTGGCCGAACAAGGCGGCATGCTGATCGCCGGCGATTCCCGCAATCCTGCAACCGCATTCGCAGAGATAGTTGTCCACGCTGCAATAGGTTTCGCTCGAAGCCCGCACTTCCGGAAGCATACTGCGCGGGATGCCGAGGATTTCGAGGAGCTTGTTGTCCCAATCCAGCGTGTGAATGTTGAAGAGAAGGGTACGCGAGGCGTTCGTGGCATCAGTAATGTGCCGGGCTCCCCGCGTCAGCTTCCAGCACAACCAGGAATCAATTGTACCAAACGCAAGTTCACCACGCTCAGCCTGTGCTCTGGCCCCGTCGACGTTGTCGAGCAACCACTTGATTTTCGTACCGGAAAAATAGGGATCGAGATAGAGGCCGGTCTTTTCGTGGAATACTGATTCGAAACCTTCATTCTTGAGCCGGGCGCAAATGTCGGCGGTGCGTCGGTCCTGCCAGACGATGGCATTGTGGATTGGTTCGCCGGTCTTGCGGTTCCACACAACCGTCGTTTCCCGCTGGTTGGTGATGCCGATGGCGACAACATCCTCGCTATGCACGCCGGCGTGGCGCATCACCTCGCGTGCTGTGGCCTGCTGGGATTCCCAGATCTCCTCCGGATCGTGTTCCACCCAACCGGGGTTGGGGAAGTGCTGTTTGAACTCCTGCTGGGCGACACCACGTATCTTTCCGGAATGGTCGAACAGGATAGACCGGGAACTGGTGGTACCTTGATCAAGTGCCATAACGCATTTCATGCAATGAATTATAGGTTCCGATGTGCGTTTGAGAAGATTTTTTATGCCAAGATCGAAGGCCGTCAGTGGAGAGAAATTATACTCAGCTCCAGTGGCGTTTATCGAGCAGGTAGTCGGGACGTAGATCGGCCATGGAGCGGAGCATGTTTTTGCCGAGGTGGGGGAACTGTTTTTCGAGTTGAGGCAGGAGACGTTCGAGGTAGGCGCGATCGCCGGAGTCGTTGAGCTGATCGGCATAGTCGCACGATCCGATGTCGGGGAATTCAAATTGGTGGGCGCTGGTTTCGATCAAATCCTTTGAGGCATAGCAGAACGGGCGGATAAGCCGCTTCGAGCCGGCATCGGCGGGCACGTTCGGTCCCATGGTTTTAAGTCCGGTGCCGCGGAAGAGTCCCATGAGCAGGCTGACACAGAGATCGTCGCGGTGGTGGCCGAGCACCAGCTTATTGCATTGAAGATCGTCGGCATAGCCATGGATGAAGCCTCGCCGCAGGCGGGAGCAGAGCCCACAGGGTTTGGATTGCGTTTGCTTTTCAAGGATCAACCTGGAGATTGGTGTTTCGATGATTTGCAGCTTCCATCCGTGTTCGGCGGCATAGGTGGATAGCAGGGAATGGTTGATGCCATCGAAGCCTTCATCGATCGTGACGGCAAACAGCTCGAACTGGATGGGGGCGCGTTTTTGGAGCCGGTCGAGCACGTGCATCAGCATCATGCTGTCCACCCCGCCGCTGATTCCGACCAGCAGGCGATCGCCTTCGGCAATCATATCGAACTCGGCAATGGCTTTGCCGGCGAGATGGCAGAGCTGGGCGTAGGCATCGCCCATTATTCCCCCCGCAGAGCGGATTTGATTTCACGCAGCTCGGGGGCGCGGAGTCCAAGAGCAAACAGGAGGTATGCGCCTACGCCGATGCCCATGGCGGTCGCCAAAACGATGATCTGGGATATCTTGGCGGGCAGGCAGCCGGAAATCAGTGCCGGAAGATATTGTGCGGTGAACCAGGCCAGGGCCGCCATCGCGAGCGCACAGAGGATCGAGCGTCCGAGCGTCCTAAGCATTCCCATCCACTGGATGTTTTCGATGCGCTTGGCCAACAGGCTGCCGAGAGTCACCATGCCAACGCCCTCCGCCAGTACGGTGGCGAGGGCCATGCCAGCGTGCTTCCAGTACAAGGGGAAGGTGAGAATGAAGGTGATGTTCATGATCAAGTTCAGCAGAACCACATAGATGCCGATCCGTACGGGCGTTTTGGTGTCCTGCAGGGCGTAGAACGCCGGAACAAATACCTTGGATGCACTGAAGACCACGAGGCCGGGGGCGTAGAAGGCGAGGGCGCGGGCGCTGAGCTTGGTGGAGTCGGCATCAAAGCTGCCGTTCCATTCAAAGATGGCTCCGAGGATCTCGGGGGACAGCACAAGCAGTCCCAAAGCGGCAGGGGTCATGATAAAGATCATGTGGCGCACGGCGTGTGAAATGGTATTGCCCATGGAGGCATGGTCGGATTCGGCGGCGTGGGACGAAAAGGTGGGGAGGAGTACGGTACCCATGGCAGTGGCAATGATGCCGAGCGGGAAGTAGAGCATGCGTTCACTGTAGAAGAGTGCCGCCGGGGCCCAGTCGCCGATCCACATGGCAAGCAGGCGGTCGATCAGGACATTGAACTGGGTGACCGCCATGCCGAGGGCGGCCGGTCCCATGAGCAACAGCATCTTGCGGATGCGAGGATCGTTCCAATGGCTGGAAAAGTGGAAAGGGCAACCGAAGCGCTTGAGGGCCGGAAGCTGTACCGCCATCTGCAGCACACCGGCCAGTAGAACCGCCCAGGCCAGTATACTGGCACGATCCATTTCATGGGGGCCCACGAGGGGGAACAGGCCGAGCATGGCCAGAATGAGGATCAGGTTGAGCAGGGAAGGTGCGAATGCCGAAGTGGCAAAATGCTTGTAGGAGTTGAGCACCGCCATGAAGAGTGCTGCCAGGCAGATAAACACCATGTAGGGAAACATGATGCGGGCGAGCGTGAAGGTGGTGGCCCACTTTGCGGCGATAGAGGGGATGGCCAGACCTACGGAAAACAGCAGCACCCCAATGATGGCAAGGGCAGACAGGAGCGCGGCACACATGGTAACGACCTTGGCGGCCATCTCCCACGACGCTTTTTCGCCCTGCTTGGTGCGGGTTTCAATAAAGATCGGAATAAAGGCGGCGGAAAGCGCGCCTTCACCAAACAGCCGGCGAAAGAGGTTAGGGATCGTGAAGGCCACGAAGAAGGCAGAGGCGATCAGGGACGTTCCGAAATAGTAGCCGATGATAACATCGCGCAACATGCCGAGGCCGCGGCTGAGCAGCGTAAAGCTGCCCACCACACCCGCCGAGCGTATAACCGTTCCCTCTTTCAACCAGTGTCCCCTTGTTTTGTTTGCGTTGAAGCCGTAAAGCCACTAAAGATATGTCATTCAAAACCACAGATCAAAACAGAACGGATTCGATTTATGACCAATCCAGGAACCATTTTGATGGGCGACGAGGAGGCGATCAAGGCATCCTGCGAAGCCATGAGCGAGCAACCGGTGGACTGGGACCTCAGCGACAAGGACGTTCCGCCTTTTCGCAAATTCCAGACTACATTGGCGGACTCGGCTTCGATTTCCGGTCCCGGCACTTTCATGGGAAAGGCGACGCGGACCATTTCTTTCGAACCGACGGACCAGAACGGGTGGTGGCTGAACCGCGTGGACTTGCCTAATACGCTTCCGATTCGCGTCAGTATCGCGAATGTCTGGACCACGGGGCAGATTGTCAGCAACATTGTTTTGCGTAGCGGCAACCCACACAACTATGTCCGCATGGTGGAGCACATCATTTCCCTGCGCATGGGCATGGGGGTCGACAACGTGCTGATCAAGCTCGATTCGGGGGACCCGCCGCTGTTCGAAAAGGGGAGCCTTGACCTCGTTGAAACGCTCGATAAATGCGGCAAAGTCGAAACCGGAAAACCGGTACAATATGTAACGGTAAAAGAGCCGGTGACGGTAGGGGGCGCTTATGGTGATTTCGTGACCCTTTCTCCGCCGGACGATCTCGACAATCCCGGCTTGCTGGTGGATTGTGCCTTAAACTTCCAAACCGCAATTGGGAAGCAGCGGATCATCTTTCCCGTTTGCGAGGAACTGACCCGAATGGCGTCGGTTGCGCGCACGAATACCTCGTATGGGAAGATGCTGTACTGCAAAACCATTGGCCGCATTTTTGCCGATGTGCGCAATCTGGGATACAATAAGCAAAATGTATCCATTGCCGGGAAAAGCAAATACATCAACGAGCCGCGCCTGATCCACGAAGGGAAAGCCCTGGAAGCCGCATGGCACCGGGCCGTGCTTGACCTGCTGGCGGCCATCGCGCTGATCCACAACGGCATGTTTGTCGGCAAGATCACATCCTACAAGGCGGGACACCGTCTCGACTGCGATCTGGTTCGCCAGCTTTACCTGAACGAGGTTTTGGTTCCTTTGGAAAATCTACGGAAGGGATAGGATGAAATCATACCGGAAAGAACTTTGGTTCGAGGCGCCGCAGCGCCGGAAGATCATCCATATCACTCCCCGGATCGAGGAGTGCATCCGGGAATCCGGCATCAAGGAAGGGCTCTGCCTGGTGAACGCGATGCACATTACCGCGTCGGTCTTCATCAACGACAACGAAAGCGGGCTGCACGCCGACTTTGAGCATTGGCTCGAAAAACTTGCCCCGGAAAAACCCTACGACCAATACGCGCACAATGGCTACGAGGACAATGCCGACGCCCACCTTAAGCGGACCATCATGGGGCGCGAAGTCGTGGTGGCGATTACCGATGGGAAACTCGATTTTGGACCTTGGGAATCGATCTTCTACTACGAGCTCGACGGAAAGCGTAAGAAGCGCGCCCTCGTGAAAATCATCGGCGAGTAGACTGCGGTTTGGCTTCGTTAGTCGGGACTGTGCTGCAATAGCTCGTAGAGTTGACGGTAGTAGCCATCCCGATCCATCAGTTCATCATGGGTGCCTTGATCGATCAACTCGCCGTGGCGCATGACAAGAATGCGGTCGGCGTGGCGAATGGTCGAGAGCCGGTGGGCGATAACGATACTGGTCCGGTTGGACATCAGTTTTCCCAGGGCATCCTGAATCAGCATTTCGGTGGCGGTATCCACGCTTGCGGTTGCTTCGTCGAGCACGAACAGCAGTTCGGGATTCTGGGCGAGGGTGCGCGCCATGACCAGCAGCTGTTTCTGGCCCAGCGAGAGGCCTTCTCCGCGTTCGTTCAACAAGGTGTCGTATCCATCCGGCATCGCTTCAACAAAGGCATGCGCGTTGACCGTTTGTGCGGCCCGGATAATATCGTTTCGCGAAATTCCCGGATTATTCAGTCCAATATTGTCTGCCACCGAAGCGGTAAAGATGAAGGGGTCCTGGAACACATAGCCCAACCGGGCCCGCAAATCGTGTTTGGCAAACTTCCTCACATCGATGCCGTCGATCGAGACCGCGCCCTGCTGGACGTCGTAGAACCGTCCAATCAGATTGATGATGGTGCTCTTTCCGGCGCCGGTGGCACCCACGACGGCCAAAACCTGCCCGGGTTCAACGTTAAAAGTCAGGTCCTTAATCACCCAGTTATCCTTGTTGTACGCAAACCAGACGTTGTTGAAGGCAATATTGCCGGCAATGCGTTCCGGTGATTCCGGCTGTGCGGGATCATTGATCTCCTCGGGGGTATCCAGCAGTGAAAAGACCCGTTCCGTCGAGGCCAGCGCAATCTGGAACGATCCGGCCTTGTCGGAAAGCGAGCCCAGCGGGTGGAAAAAGTTGCGGACGTAGGCGAGGAAGGCGATAAAGGTTCCAAGACTGACAGCATCCGACCCCTTCAGGACGGCCAGGCCGCCGACGCAAAGCGTGATCAGGATGGAGAGGGTCTGGCCGGTTTCTATTGCGGGGAAGTAGAGGCTGAACCAGCGGACCTCGTCAAAGTAGGCGGAGCGCAGATGTGCGTTGCGCTGGTCGAACTCTTCCCGGGCATGGGCTTCCCGGTTAAAGAGCTGGATGGTTGACATGCCGGTCAGGTCTTCCTGAACAAGCGCATTGAGCCGGGATTGCCGGTCCCGGATATCGCGGTTTGCATTGCGCAGGCGAATGTTGATGTAAAGCATGGCAACGAACAAAAACGGCAGGATGGCAAAGATGGAGAGCGACAGCGTTGGGCTCATGTAGATCATGTAGCCCATGATGCCCAGCAGCATCGCAAGATCGGCGATCGATCCCACCACGCCTTCCGTAACAAAATGCTGCAAGCGCTCGATGTCCGATGTCGCCCGCGACATCAATATGCCCACGGCAGTTTTGTCGAAGAAGGACTGGTGCATGCGAAGCACTTTGCGGAACACATCCAGGCGCAGGTCGTAGATGATCTTCTGTCCGATCCATGTGGTGAGCATGGCCTGCGCATACCGGACGCAGTAGCCTAGCGCGGCGATTCCCAGATAGATTGCGCCAAGCCGAAGGAGCAGGGCAACCCGATCGTCCATGGGTATGGATGTGTTGGCGATGCAGTCATCCGTAATGCGTTGCAGGATGAGCGGAAGGAAGTTAACCGCCAGGGTCGACAGCAGAATCAGCGTCAAGGCCAAGGCGAGGGATCGCCAATAGGGCAGGGAGTAGGCTAGGAGGCGTTTGGCCATCTTCATGCGTCGCCCTCCAACTTTTCCTGCAGTTGCTGCATCGTATTCAGCTCGGCATAGTAGCCGGGCTGCGTGATCAGCTCTTCATGGGAGCCGCGCTGGGTAATGCGGCCGTTTTCGATCACCACGATTTCATCGGAGTAGCGCAGGGTGGAAACCCGATGGCTGACGAAAAGTGTCGTGCGGTCGTTCATGACCGGTTGAAGTTTTTTCATAATCGCGGCTTCGGTCTGGGTATCGACTGCCGACAAGACGTCGTCGAGCACGAGAATGTCCGGACGGCGCGCGATGGCGCGGCTGATGGAGGTGCGCTGGCGTTGTCCGCCGGAGAGGGTAACTCCGCGTTCGCCGAGCATGGTCTGGTAGCGGTCAGGGAAGGTTTCAATGTCACCATGCAGGTGGGCGATGTCCGCCGCCCATCCGATGATGTCCATGTCCGCCTTGTCTACGCCGAAACCAATGTTGTGTTCGAGGGTTCTCGAAAACAGCACCGGTTCCTGGGCCGCAAATCCAATCATGCCACGCAGTGTGGCGAGCGAGAGCGTCCGGATATCCTTTTCGCCAATCAGGACGGTACCTTCGCTCGGATCCATCAACCGGGCCACTAGCGAAACCAGCAGGGTTTTACCGCTTCCGGTCGGTCCCGTGATCCCCAGCGTGGTTCCGGCGGGCACTTCCATGTTGATTCCATGCAGCAACTGCTGTTGGCCGATGGATAGATTCACATTCCTGAAGGCAATGGATGCGCGCGGTTTGGCCATCTCCGGCACGGTCGTTTTGGATTCAGCAATCCTGGGCGGCGTGTCAAGAATCGCTTTGACGCGGACCCAACTCACCTTTCCACGCTGGATCATGACCGTCATCCAACTGAGTGCCATCAGCGGCCATTGCATTACCAGGAGATACTGGAAGAACTGGGTCAGCGTTCCGAGGGTCAGGGACCCTTCAACAATTCGTTTCCCGCCGACCAGAAAGATGAGAATGGTGCCGAGGTTGAAGCCGAACGCCATGAAGGGCCACAGGAGCTGTCGTGCTCCCTGCATGCGCATGGTCTTGCGAATCAGCTCGCTGTTCAGCTCCTCGAACTGGGTGCCTCGCCGTCGTTCGAGTGCAAAGCCCTTGAGGCAACGGATGCCGGAAAAACTTTCCTGGCAGAAGTTCGAGACTTCCGAGACATGTTCCTGCAAGGCCTGCTGGTAGCGGCGGGAGACGCGCAATACCAGGAAGAAAATGAGAATCATCGGAATGAAAACCGCGAACATGATGCCGGTCAGCATCGGGTCGGCAATCAGCATGACCGTGATGGCGGAAATCAGCGTGATCAGCGTGCGAATGCCCTGAAGCAGACCCTGTCCTATGGAATCGCGGATAATAGTGATGTCCGACGAAAGCTTCGTCATCAGATCGCCGGTTCGCTCGCTACGGTAGAAGGACTGGTCCAGCCGCGTCAGGTGTGTAAACACATCGTTGCGTACCGCATATTCGATCTTGTGCGAAAGCTTCAGCGGAATCTTGCGGATCAGGCGCGAAAACAGGATGGCCACCGTTCCGACCACGAGAAAGATCCACATGAGATGCCAGAGATGCTCTCCCGTGAGGGTCTTTTCCTTGAGTCCATCGATCACCAGCCGGATCAGGTAGGGCAGGACCAGTGTGCACCAGACCGTAATCAATCCACACACCACGGTCGCCACAATTTCCTTGCGGTGCGGGGTGAAGTAGTTTTTCAGGCTGACGGTCTGCTGGGCGATGGTTCTTTTCTCCGTTGCGAACCGCCAAGGGTATCGACTGCGGGGTGGATTGCAAGTCCGTTTCCTTTTGGTCCCGGCCGGGATCTGATGTACTTGAATCATTGGCGACTCTGGAAATAGTTTGTCTTGTGGGCGATGCCATCATTGCAGGATAGAAACAGCTGAGGCCTTCCCGCTGTTGGCAGGAACGTCCATGAGCATTCGATCCCATCAAAAGTCGCTAATGATTCAGGAGACCTTGGGTTCCGTTTGACTTTCCTTGGGCCGGCCTTTATAAACGCGCACTTTTACAAAACAGCACTAAAAAGGTCTGTTTGTTCAGGCAAGGAGTGGTACATGTTGAAGCCAAGGAAAAAACGGAAAACCTGCGAGGTATTGGAAGTCCGCAAGCTGACCGAGTCGACCGCCGTAGTTCGCTTTGAGCGGCAGGATCTGGCATTCGAGCCGGGGCAGTATATCCGCGTCGGCATCGAGGGGGATCCCGAAATCCGCGACTATTCCATCTATTCCGGGTGCGACGACGACTATCTCGAAGTGCTGGTCCGACGCGTGGAGGAGGGGCTGGTTTCCAAGCAGCTGTGCGATCTGGTTCCCGGCGAGCAGGTGAGCGTGGGCGGGCCCTATGGGCATTTTAAGTTGATCGAGGAGGTCCGCAGACAGCCGTTGCTGTTTATTGCCACCGGCAGCGGGATTTCCCCGTACCACAGCTTTGTGGAGTCCTATCCCGAGCTGCAATACCGCATGATTCACGGAACCGGGAAGCTGGAAGAGGCCTATGAGTCCGGCGCCTATGGCGAACACTATTTCCATTGCGTTTCGCGCGAGGACGGCGGAGATTTCAAGGGTCGGGTAACGGAATATCTCAAAACCCTGGAGATTCCCCGCGACACTCACGCCTTCCTGTGCGGCAACTGCGACATGATTTATGAAGCCTTCGACCTGCTGCAGGAAAAAGGCCTACCTACCGCGCAAATTCATACGGAAGTTTATTTTTAATTCCTAAAACACTCTAATTGTCGGATGGGATATCCTGTCCATCCTGTCTAAAACTATGAAATGCTGCATTGTCACATTGGGCTGCCAGATGAACCAGTCGGATTCCGAGCGGATCCGCAGCGTGATCGAAGGCATGGGTTATGAAATGACGACGGACGAGGAAGAGGCTTCCCTGATCGGGGTCGTCGCCTGTTCCGTCCGGCAGAAGGCCATCGACAAGGTCTACGCGAAAATACACAAATGGAACCAATGGAAGAACGACAAGCCGCTCGTCACCTTTGTCTCCGGCTGCATTCTGCCGGCCGACGAACTTAAATTCCTGAAACTCTTCGACCTCGTCTTCCGCATGAACGAGTTGCCGGAGCTTCCGGCCATGCTCCAGCAATGCGGCGTGTCGACGGAATATTCCGCACGCCATCTGCTCGATGGCCTCGAACGGCAGGACGAGCGTACCGACTTTTGGCAGGTGGATCCCACCTACAGCTCTTCCTTCGAAGCCTATGTGCCCATCCAGAACGGGTGCGACAAGTTTTGCTCCTTTTGCGCCGTGCCCTATACCCGCGGACGCGAGGTTTCGCGGGCCAGTGAAGACATCCTGGCCGAGGTGCAGCGATTGGTGGACCAAGGCGTAAAATCGATCACGCTGCTTGGGCAGAACGTCAATTCCTACGGCCTCGATAAAGAGGGCGAGGAAATCTCCTTTGCCGAGCTGCTGCGCAAGGTAGGGGAGATCGGCAAGGCCAGCGGCCAGGAATTCTGGGTCTATTTCACCTCGCCGCATCCGCGCGACATGACCCGCGACGTCATCGAGGCTATCGCCGACTACGACTGCCTCGCGAAGCAGATCCACCTTCCGGTGCAGAGCGGCGACGAAAAGCTGCTGCGCCGCATGAACCGCAACCATAGCGTTGAGGACTACCTGAAAATCATCGACGACATCCGCGAGCTACTGCCGACGGCCACCATCTTTACCGACATCATCGTCGGTTTCAGCGGCGAGACCGACGAACAGTTGGAAAGCACCGCCGATCTGATGCTGAAGGTCGGTTTCAACATGGCCTACATCGCAAAGTATTCCCCACGCGTCGGCGCCCGTTCCGCCCGATGGGAGGATGATGTAACGCAGAAGCAAAAGAGCGAACGTCTTGCCCGTCTTGCCGAAATTCTCAAGCGAACGTCGTATGCGCACAATGAAGCCATGGTCGGAAAAACCTATCGCGTGCTGATTGATGGCAAGGACAAACGTATGGAAGGGGCCCTGACCGGCCGCACTGAAGGCAAACTTCCTATCCGCATCCTCGATGCCTCCGCAGAACTGATCGGCACCTTTCAGGATGTTGAGGTCACCTCCGCCGCCGAGCTCTCCCTCTCCGGCAAGCTCGCTGTCTGCCTGGACGTCTGATTTGTTCTAGGCCGAATCGGGAAAAAGCTCGTTCGCGGTATCGATGACGATGTCGGGATTCTTGAGCATTCTATTCAGAATGAAGCCGGTGCTGGCGCTCAGGCGCTGCAGTTCCCCCTCAAAAAAAGCTTTTGTGGAGTCGCTGAATTTGTGCGGTTTCTCCATCAGGGCCAGAAAGCTTCCTTCCAGGTTGGCGACATATTTCTTTTTCTCCGCCAGGTCATTAATGAACATGGGAGGATATAGATCATACATTAAGAGCCAGTTTTTGGCCAAGCGGCTCAGCCGGCCGTTCCCATCGGTAAAGGGATGGATTCTGACCAGTTCATGGTGCAGGTAGATGGCTCGAAGCACCGGGTGCTTAATTTCCTTCATGGCATCGAACAGCATTTCAACCAGCCCGGGAATCTCCCGGGTGTCTGCACCGTAACACCGGCCAAACTGTACCAGTGTGCTTCGAAAATAATTCGGGTTGCGGGCGGCCGCATCCGGCGCGATTTTCCGGAAGAGCATGAATAGATCGGAGGGGGTTTCAAGGGTATGCTGGCCCGCAATCTGATCAACGATCAGGGCAATGCCTTCTTTCAGGTTGTTAAGATATGCAAGCGCTTCCTCGTGCGTGTGCGCTTCCTGCTGGGCATTCTTGATGCTGATGACATCCCGCAAATGCGCCATGGCTTCCAGATAGCGGTTCAGCAGGCCGGCGGCGCTGTACTTGCTGTCATACACAATGAGCCGATAAATCGACTGGTTCCGGGCATCGATTTCGGCGAGTTTTTCCTCACTCACCTTGATTAACTCTGGCGGAAGTAAATGCAAGATGATCTCCTGGTCATTACATCAGCTAACTGAAAGGAATTGTAATCAACGGCCGCTGCGTTGGAAACAGAATAGTATTGCGGCGGATTATGAGGAATAAAAAAAAAGGCGGCTCTTTGGAGCCGCCTTCCGCGTGTGATGCTCAAGAAGGATTAACCTTTGATCATCGTTTTGATGCTGGCTTCCGCCTGCGCCCAGTATTCCGCCGGGTCCTTGCTGAATCCGTCGTTTTCTGCGGCGAAGTAGGCGGCCTGTTCAATCATGGAATATACCTGTTCTGCGGTGTACTTAACCTTTTTCGCAACGGCCTTCTTCTTGGTCGGGGCCTTCTTTGCAACGGCCTTCTTGGCCGGAGCC
>JBNLDM010000034.1:0-11111 GCA_050304335.1 Pontiella sp. | reverse complement strand
TGGGCCTCGACCGTGAAGCCCGACGGTCCGTTGCCGTTGACGGCGACCACCTGGTAATAGTAGGTCGTGCCGTCGTTGAGGCCGGTATCGGTGTAGGACGTGCCGGTGACGCCGGTGGCGAACGGGGCCGCTTCGAAGGCATGGCCGGAGTCCCCCGCCCGGTAGAGGGAGTAGCTGGTGGCGCCGGAGACGGCGTTCCAGGACAGCTCGATCTGCCCGGGACCGGTATTGGTTGCGGCAAGGCCGGTCACCGCGTAGGGGGCTCCGTTTGGCGGTGGCGGCGCGGCTCCGCCTGTCAGCACGTCGACCACTGGCTGGTCGAGGACCGCGCCGGTGCTCCAATTGAACACGTCGCTTTGAATCGTCCAGAAGAAGGGACTGATGCCGCGGGCGCGGGCGGCCTCCGCAACGTAGTGGTCCCAGTAGCGCGTGGAGGTTCGGTTGTAGTTAGCCTCCGTCCCGGAAAGGCCCTGCGTCCGATACGCCCCGAATTCGCCGATCAGCACCGGAATGCCCTTGCTGACATACTGGTCGGCCAGGGCCTGCATTTCCGAGTCGATGTAGCCTTCCCCGTACCAGGTGTTGTTGCGCAACGGGTCTCCGGTATATCCGGGATAGTGGTAGGCCGATCCCCAGAAGTAGATCGAAGTCCCCCACGACGGATCATCGTGGATGATCGTGAACAGGGTCGGCATGTAGCTGTGGTACTCGACCATCATGCGGTTGGGGACCGGGTCCGAAGGCAGGACGTTCATCCACGACGGGGCCGAGACGCTCGGCATCACCAGCCAGCGGTTGGTGTTGCTGCCGCCGGTACTGCGCACCGCGTCGACGAAGGTCTGGTAGTAGGACAGCAGCGTCTGCATCTCTTCCGGACTGGCTATGTCGGGTTCGTTGGCCCCGGCGAAGAGCAGATGGTTGTCGTAGCCGGCGAACTCGGTCGCGATCTGCGTCCAGTAGGCGTCCACCCGCTCGTTGATGCTGGCATCGAAATTGGTCGTCACGTTGTTGTCCAGCCAGCCGGCGTCCCAGTGGCAGTTGATCACGACATACAGGCCCGCGGCGATGCTCCAGTCGACCACCTGCCTGACCCGCGCCATCCAGACCGGATCAATGACGTGGGTGGACGGGTCGGCATGGATGTCCCAAGAGACTGGGATGCGAATGGCGTTGAAGCCCTGGGCGGCAAAACTATCGATCACCGCCTGGGTGGCCGCTGGGCCCCAGGAGCCCTCATTCGGAACGGCTTCGAGGGTGTTGCCCAGGTTGATCCCGTAGGTTGGAACCGGCAAAGGCTGGTCGGCCGGTATGTCGGCATGGCTGGCCAGCGTGGACAAAAGCAGAAAGGCCCCTATTCGGGCGTATTTCATCATCTTCATTTCATTCCTCTTTTCGTTAGTTCACCAAATGTCGCATTCGAAATCGGTGTAGGTGTGGTAGCCGGGTAATCATCTCTCATCGTTTTATCCCCCTCGGCCCGGTCTGGAGCAATGAAGCGGAGAACTCGTGGTCAATACCCAACCGCAATGGACCCACGATATCCACAATTAGTATCTGTATACCCATTTATCCCTCGATCATGAACATACTTCAATCTTACGGGGTGTGGTACAGTACCAACGATCCCCCTCCTCGCTATGCCGCCATCTCATCATCCACCAAGAGGAATTGGTTCATGCCCCAACTGCGTAAAACGGTGCTGATACCAAGGTGTAGCGCGGATATCCGATCCGCGTTTCGTGTCCGGTCACTATAGTGTATGAAGGAATGTCGTGGCCGTGAGGTGTGTAGGGCGGATTCCGTGAACCCGCCTCCGCGATCACTGATCGCGGCTACGGTTTTCGCGAAAATCCTCTAATCCGTGTCCAAGGATAACTCGCATCGGATATGCGTGCTACGTGCCCTCTCCCCGGGAAACAACGCAGGAATGAAAGCAAAAGCCCCGCACAAAGGCGGGGCTTTTTTGCCTCTGGAATCATACAATGATCCAGATGCGATTTATACCCTGAAGCGGCGACGAACAAACAGCACACCGGCTCCGGCAAACGCAACCAATCCGATTGTGGCCGGTTCGGGGATCACAGTAACCATGATATTGTCAATGATAACTTGGTTCCCGTCATCGAGACCGAATTGGCCATTATTGAATCCGGCAGAGAAGTTCAATCCTTTTGCCGGATCCCACGTACCGCCATCCTGGACAGTGTCCAGAGTGAAACTCACCGTTGTAACAGACCCGTCGGTTGGCATGCTGCCAACATATGTTGCGGTCCAACTATTATTGGTAATCGCAGGGTCCCATTGCCCAAGGTTAAAATTTATCGGGGCAGTGGCACCAACAAGAGCTACGTCAAACGACACAGACACATCGGCTGGAGAAGTGGTTTCTAAAAGCCCTCCGTCATAGGCAAAGTCAGTCCCGAATCCCGCATACCAATACCAACTAGTCCCATTCGCCGCGGCACCATTTTCAGTGAAAATAAATGCCTTCGAACCATTGTATGTATTTACTTCCACCACACTAGTCTGGTTGGCATCTCCAGAATATGACCACATAACGGTGTTAGATCCAGGCGTTCCGTTCGTGTAACTCTCAAAGTCCTGTTGGTAGACAATACCAGCCGAACAAAGAGCAGGCACAGCCATAAGGGCTACCCCCGCCAGCATTGCTTTATACTTGTTCATTTTCATTCTCCTTTTCTACCCCCCTGCAAGACCACCCCGCAACGGGGGAAAATCAAACTGAATAGGGAACAACCATTCACACCACACCGGTTGTTCCCTGTTACCAGCGTCCGTTAATTGCCTTCAATCATGAAGAACGCCTGATCGGTCGAAATTGGCACCGAAGCCGACGTTCCCCCATCGGCGCCCGGAACATTCGTGACCGTTGTCCAGGATGCATCCGTAAGAGCCGCTTTCCCTAGAACATTGTAGGAAATGTATTTCTGGGAATCCCATGACAGGTTGGCCATGCTGCCGGACAGCACCATCGACAGGACATTGGGAACCACGCTCGCTGCCGGCTTCCGGGCAACCAACTGAAATGCGCTGAGACCACCGCCTACGGAGTCAGCGGTGATGACAAGGCCGATGGTTCCATCAACGGGCATTACCTCTGTGAGAACTACATAGTTTGTATCCAGCTCATAGGAGTTGGTGAAGAAAACACCGTCGAACATCACAGACTGGTCCGACACAAGTTGTTTCTCCATGACAGGTGCATAACCCGCTGCAATGGCATACGTGGTCGTGCTCGTGGTTGCATTCGGACATACGAAGTACAGATAGAGGTCGTACGTCAAACCAGCGTCCAACCCCGTAATATCGAGTTCAGAGTTCAAACCCGCCCCGCCCAGGGATCCGCCCCAGATGGTATTCGAGGCAGCGAATTCAAAGCCTTCCACATCATTGCCCCAGGTCCAGGGAACGTACACAAACGCATTGTTGGCAAATTTTAGATTGACTGTAATATTCGACCAGGTACCTGATCCGTTTGCTTCGACGCCTTCCCAGTAGCTATCGCCACTGTACCATGGATTCGGGTCAATCGCATTGTACCAATTGTTCGATCCGAATGGTGGTGCCGCCGCAATCACGCCGTTGGATACCGGAAATGACGCCTTTGAAAAGTTAGGATCGTCGCAACCGGCATGGTTGAAGTTGTATACCGCGAGCGGTGTATCCGATGGAGGGGCAGGCGTACCGGCAACATAGAACTCCCATTCGTGATATACGGTGTTGGTTCCGGTGCTGTCCTGAGCCAGAACGGCTCCCGTGTGAACCTTCCCGGTTTCCACATCAACTGCGTTGAACGTGATGGTGTTAGTGGTGGAACCGCCTGCATAGGTATTGTTCGATGCCACGACAAGGCCATCCAGCATCAGCTGCATCGCGTCAACCTCGAGGGTACCGTCAATGACAGTGCCGCTGAGGGTAAAGGTGTTGGTCGGCTGGAAATTAACCGGCGAACCGCTCGGATTGAGGAACTGGGGCTCCGTATACTTGACAGAGACGTCGTCGATAAAAAATGTAATGGGCTTGCTATTAGTCTGTGATTGATTACCGCAATAGAATTGCAGACGCCAGGTTGAAAGGCTTGGATCCAAGAGCTTATTGCCAGTGGTACCCCCCCAACCTATCGGAATGGAGAACGTATACCCGTTTGTCTTGGCTTGGGCGTAACCATTAGTATCCCATTGTGTGGGCCACAAGTGAGAGCCGTTATTGTAATTATCCGGATCAAAGGCCAATACTTCAAACGTAACGTTTGTAAGGTTGGTTACGGAGGAAGGATCAAACCGGACAAACACATCAAGGGTATAGTCCGCAACATTCCAGCTTACGTTGTTGGTTAAATCCAGGTCAAAACCTACACCGCCGATCCACTGGTTGATCAAGTTGCAATCCACCTGCAACAGCTGGTTGGACCCACCGTCATCGATGATGTTGTTGGTCAGAGCCCCACCGAGCAGTGCCGGGTCGGCATCGGGAGCACTCAACACATCCCATGTTCCAAGAGCATAGGATTCAAAATCCTCACTGCCGACCACAACCTGCCCGTAGCTGCTGACCATCGCGGCCAGCATCCCCATCGCCGTATACACTATCACTTTACTTCTCATTGCTGCTCCTCCGAGTTCGTGTGTCTTATTGCAACCCATGGCACCAGCCATGAACGCACTTCTATTACGTATATCAAGATATGACTAGCGGATGGGTCAGTCAAAATGACATGGGGCGATTAAATATGGTACAGTATCACCGGCTTCGGGATAGCGAGCGGATCTGCATGATGGGCCCATGGCAGCGCATTGCGACGTGGCAAAGAGTTCTCTGGATCTACGGAAGCCTGCGTAGACATGGAAACGGCCTGTGTTCAGATTGAATCTACATAGTATGCACACTCGAGTTCCATCTTTGGTTTTCGCAGGAATCGGTTTCGGCGTTTCAAAGGATGCCGGACGTGACGGCCCGTGCTTCAAACCGCGTGACATGCCACCCGATAGAAAGCGATGCCGCAAACATTGCTACAATACTAGTTGACTACCAGTATACTATTAGGCAACGTACATGCCACATCATATGAAGATGTCGTTTAACCGGATGGCTGCAGATGGATCTGCGCATCCTGCTATATCCCGGCAAACATGGGTAATTGAGGCGTCCGAAACAATTTGATATCCCTATAGAAGGAACGATCCCTATGAAATCAGCCCAGATGATATACCCATTGCTCATCATCGCGGGTCCGGTGTGCAGCTTCGGCCAGCTTGCCGTACCATCCGGCGCGGGCAGCTATGCTGAATATCCCCCGCTGTATGAAACGGTCTCCGTGGACGGGGTCGACACACCGGAGTTCTACAATTTCGGCACTACTACCAACATCATGGTCGAAGCCGGCGAAGTGCGGCCGCTGCCGAGCAACGACTGGTGGACCAGCTGGCTCTATTCCGAGTCCGATCCGCTCGGCGGAAAAATCTGGGCCTATCCGTTCGCCATCAACCCCGAGGCCAACGGCATCCAGCTCTACCGGCCCACCCACTGGAATACCGGCGGCACCGACATGCTGACCGAGAACACCTTCCGTATCACCGGCGAAACCTTTTCGCCGGCACGGTCTATCGTCGAGGACTGGTCTGACTGGACCGTCACCGCCGGCTTCAGTGACGGCAGCCAATCCCTCCGGCTCACGGCGGGACACGGCATGCCTTTCGTCTGGCTGGAAACCGAAAACTTCATCCCGCAGCTCAAATTTGATTCCGTCTATTTCTACAACGACCTGGTCCAGGCCGCCTCCTTCCCGGTGACCGACGGCCGTCTGGCTTTCCGCTGCGGCGATGCCTACTACGGCATCCATGTGCCGGCCGGAACCGTGATGGATTACAGCGGAACGGAAATGATGACGATCGACCTGGGATCGCAGAAATCCATCGATCAGATCGTCCTGCACTGGGAGGCCGCTTACGGCAGCGCCTACTCCGTTTCATTCTCCGCCGACAACAGCAGCTACAGTCCCGTGACAGACATCACCGACGGCGATGGCGGCACCGACACCCTGTCCGTATCCGGCACCGCCCGCTATGTACGGATCGTCTTTCTCGAAAAGGCGACCCAGTGGCCCTATTCGCTGTGGGAAGTGGAGGTGATGTCGGGCGGCAGCAACGTCGCCGAAGGCCAACCCGTCACGGTGAGCAGCGAAAGCGGATACGCCGCGGTGAATGCCGTCGACGGGAATCTCGGAACCCGCTGGCAGGCTGCCGACAGCGACGGTCTTGTCCTGACTATCCACTATCCGCAGAGCAACGGGTATTTCGTGATTTCGTCCCTGCCTTCACCCGCGGACCTCTCCTACTTCGACCAGTACGCCCGCACCAGGCCAGCCGGCACCACGGTCTCGTGGACCTATGACGTGGCGGATGGCGAGCTCGCCACCGCGTGGGACATTGCAACGACCAACCTGGAGACCGGGGCAACCGGCAGCGATCCGGTCCTGCAGGGCTTCATTCCTCACCATTATCGCGACGGCAGCGCCGGGTTCACGTTTACCGGACATGAATACTCCGTGGCGCGCGGAACCCTGAAGCTCGCCGCCGGCAACCACTTCACTTTTGCCTACCCTTTCTCGGGCATCCTGCCGCACATCAGCAGACCGGTGCGCGATGCATCGGACGCCACGCCCTATGATGACGCCATCATGAACCGGCTGCTGGGCGAATATGTCGACTCGATCGAACACAACACTCCGCCCTACGGGTCGGACACCTACTGGGGCGGCAAGGACCTGGTGCGCATCGGTCGCTATATGATGATCGCAAAAGAGCTGGGGCATCCGGACTACGAAACCCTGCGCACAATCATGGAGAACGCCTTCGATGACTGGCTGACGTTCACCCCGGGCGAAACCGAGCGCTACTTTGCGTGGTATCCGAGCTGGAAGGCACTGATCGGTTTCAACGAGAGCTATTATTCCGGCCTGTTCACGGACAACCATTTCCATTATGGATACTTCATTCAGGCGGCCGCGCTGCTGGCGATGTGCGATCCCGCGTTCGTGCAGCAGTATGAACCGATGCTCACCCTGGTGGCCAAGCAGTATGCCAACTGGGACCATGCCGACCCCCAGTTTCCGTTTCTGCGCACCATGGATCCATGGATCGGGCATTCCTACGCCGGCGGACTCTCCTCGGGCAACGGCAACAACCAGGAGTCCACCTCCGAAGCCATGCAGTCGTGGGCCGGACTGTACCTGCTGGGCTGCACGCTTGGCAATGAGGCCATGCGCGATGCCGGCGCATTCGGCTATGCCTCCGAAGCACGTGCAACGATGGAATACTGGTTCGACATGCACGGCGACATCTTCCCCGCCGGATACAATCACCCGCTGGTCGGTATCCTGTGGAATGCCGGCAATGCCTATGCCACCTATTTCGGTGCGGAGCCCTACTACATTCACGGCATCCAATGGCTGCCGTACGGGACCTACATGAACTACCTGGCCATGGGATGGGACAAGGCGGGCGCCACCGCGCATTACGACGCTCTCCTCCAGGAATCCTATGACTACCTGGTCAACAACAGTCTTCCCGCCGCGGCCAACCATGTCGCCGAAATACAATCGGAGCTCGACGGCTATCTGGCCATCCCCGATCCGACACCCGAGGAACAGGCGGCCATCGACGATCTCGAAACACAGCTCTTCTATGCGCAGCTGAGTCTCACCGACAAACAGGAAAAGGCGGCCGACGGAAAACTCACGGAAGGCGAAATCGGCCGGGACTGGGGCAACGTTATGCTGGGCTGGCTGCAGCTGTTCGATCCGGAACGCGTCGCCGCGATCATGGCCGATTACTGGGTTTCGGAGGATCCGGCGGAATATGACTTCATGCACTCCCCCTACACCAGCGGGCTGACCTACTACTACACCCATGCCTCGCAGAACTACGGCACCCCGCGCTTCGACTACCACATGACCCTGCCTACCGGCCAGGCGTTCTACCGCGAGTCCACCGGCGAAACGACCTTTATTGTCTACAATCCAGAGGCCACGGATGCGCTCTGTACCGTGTATCACGGCGAATCGGCGGTCGATTCGTTCGTGGTCCCGGCGCGGTCGATCTACAACTCGCGCCATCCGGACGGCCTGCCGGTCAACACCCTGCCGGCAGGCTGGTACCACGGAGACGTGGGTGCTGCATCCCTGCCGGGCGATGCGGCCACCCTGGGCGCGGCCCTGACGATCCAGGCCGCCGGAACCGGCGTGGCAGGAACCGCCGATGCGTTTCACTTTGTCTACCGCGAGGGCGAAGGTGATACGACGGTGCTCGTGCGCATTGCGGATCTCGGCAGCACCGATGCCGCGGCGCACGCGGGCGTCATGCTGCGCAACTCGCCCGATGCCGATGCCGCCAACGTATGCGCGGGCCTTTCCGGAAACGGAACCCTCTTCCTTCAGCACCGTGCTGCTGCCGGCACCGGCACGGTGATCGACAGCACCGTTACCAGCCAGGCCACGCCGCTATGGCTCCGCTTGCGCCGTGAAGGCGATCTCTTCACCGCCTCCTTCTCCTCCGACGGGGAAAGCTGGACCGATATCGGCTCCACCACGGTAATGCTCAACGCGTCAGTGTACGGCGGGGTTGCCTCGGCATCCGGCTCCACCGATGCGTTGATGCCGGCCACGGTGTCCTCCTATGCTATGGCTAAATTCGCCACGGCCACGAACGGGCGCGTTGAAGCGGAGGACTATTCCGACGCCCTGGGAGTCCAGTCCGAAGGCACGGCCGATGCCGGCGGCGGCCAGAACGTGGGATGGATCGATGCGGGCGACTGGATGAGCTATACGCTGAACATCGCGACCGGCGGATACTACACCGTCTTCTTCCGTGTCGCGAGTCCGGCGGGATCGGAGCTGCGCTTCGAGACGGAAGGAGGATTCGTGCAGTCCCTGGCGCTTCCCTCCACGGGTGGCTATCAAAACTGGACAACCATCGAACTGGAAAATGTTCCGGTGGCGCCGGGCACCCAGTCCTTTATCCTTACGGCACTGGCCGGTGGATGGAACATCAACTGGTTCGCGTTCACCTATACCGGCCCGCTATCGGGGGAATCGGATCCCCAAATTCCGGTCGGCGTGACCGCTTCAGACGGCGAGGCGTCCGACCGGATCGACCTTGCCTGGGGCCCCATCGCCGGGGAGTATGAATATGATGTGTGGCGCAGCACGACCAGCAACGCAGCCGCCGCCACTGTCATTGCTACCCAGCGGTACAATACCTACAGCGACACCAATGTGACGACCGGTACGAGCTACTACTACTGGATTGCACTCCACGGGCTGACGGACACCAACTGGTTTTCCAGACCGGACAAGGGAAGCACGCTCGGCACGCCCGTCGCCTGGCGCGACGCCAACTATCCCGGCGGCTATCCGGGCGACGATGCCGACACGGACCGGGACGGCTTTACCTCGGCCGAGGAATTCATCGCGAACACCGACCCGAATGATTCCGATTCCTTTTTCCGGATTACGGGGATTGAACTCTCGTCCCAAACCAACCTGGTGATGCAGTGGGACAGCGCGACGGGACGGCAGTATCGGGTGGAATGGGCACCAACCCTTACAAACAGCTTTATTCCCCTCCTGGCGGATATCCCCTATCCCGCCGACAGCTTTACGAATCAGATCGTGCCGGAGGACCTCTCCGGTTTTTTCAGGGTGCTCGTGAAGCTTTCGCAGGATTGACGCCCACGCTGCTTTCCAAATCGGCCACTACGCAGGTGCGGACCCGCATCCCCCGCTAGCTTCGCTCCCCGATGTCCCGGCGATCCCTATGCCCTTTCCCACTCGCCGAAAAACATCCTTTCAGCACGCTTGACACCGGAACCGGCATGTCCTAGAAGAATGAATAATCATACTAGTATGCAGTACAGAGTAGGTATAGTTTATTGCATGTGCCGTTCCAACGATGAACCAGGAAACTCAACAAAAGGTCATTCCATGTCCCCCAAGAAAAAAAGCCAATCCGGTCCGCTGTCACGCTCTTCGGAATCACGCGAATTCCTCTACCAGCAGATTGCCACGGAGCTGCGCAAGGAGATCGAGTCGGGCGTCTTTGCCGCCGGCTCGCGACTGCCCTCCATGGACGATCTCGCCAGCAAGTACGAAGTCAACAAGATCACGGTCCTCAAAGCGTTGGACGAGCTGAAGAACGAAGGCGTCATCTATTCCATTCCGGCACGCGGCACCTACGTCACGAAGATAAAACGGGACGAAAACGCGCAGCGCAAAAACTCGGTTTTCACGGTCGGCCTGCTGTCGCACGTCCTCAACCCGCGGGAGTTCGGCCCCTATCACATGGGCATCATCACCGGCATACAGGAGGAGCTGAGCCGACGGAAGAACAATCTCCTGCTGATGCCTGCCGGCGATATCCACACCGATGCCGAGCTCTATCAGGTAGCACTCGAAGCCGCGGCGGATGCCATGATTTATCTAGGCCCCTTTAACAACGCCCTGCTCAACAGGCTCGTCCAGAACGGCGTGCCCTCCGTTGTGCTCGACTATTCCTACAAGGGATGCCCGACCGACAGCATCCTGGTCGACAATCCCGGCGGCGGCTTCCTGATCATGGACCATCTGCTGAAGCTTGGACACCGGAACATTGCCTTGGTAACCGGACTCGCCGACCACGCAGCCACCAACGAACGGATGGTCGGCATGGCGCAGGCGCTGAACAACGTGCAGATGAAAATGGACGATTTGTTCACCTTCCGGGGCGACTATACCCGCAAGAGCGGCTACGACGCCGCATGCCGCATCCTGAAGGAGCATAAACAGTGCACGGCCATCTGCTGCATGAACGACGAAATGGCGGCCGGCGCCCTGCAGGCCATTTTTTCAAAGTCCACCAAAAAAGTACCGGAGGACATTACCGTGACGGGCTTTGATGACGTGCAGCTCTCCGCCATTACGAGTCCCGCACTGACCTCCATCCATCTGGATATCCGCCACATGGGCCGGATTGCCGTGCAGCGGCTGATGGATCGCATGGAGGACCGTGATACCAACCCGACGTCGACGCTCATCTCCACCCATCTGGTGGTGCGCG
>JBNLDM010000033.1:0-18362 GCA_050304335.1 Pontiella sp. | reverse complement strand
CTTCAACGAACAGTGCCGTTCGATGGTGACCAAGTATGTCGAGGAGTGGGAAAAGACGGTGACCCGCATGGGCCGCTGGGTCGATTTTGAGAATGACTATAAGACCATGGACACCCCGTTCATGGAGACCATCTGGTGGGTGTTTTCGCAGTTGTGGGAGCAGGGCCGCATCTACAAGGCGCACCGCATCATGCCCTACAGCTGGAAGCTTAACACGCCGCTCTCCAACTTCGAAGCGGGACGTAACTACCAGGACGTGCAGGATCCGGCCGTCACGGTTCGTGTCCGGCTGATCGATTTTGAATTCGAACATGCCAGCGCGCTGATCTGGACGACCACGCCGTGGACGCTTCCGGGCAACCTGGCGATCTGTGCCGGACCGGACATCGACTATGTCGCCATTAAGGACAAGGAAACCCACGAGGTATTCCTGCTGGCACAGGCACGCCTGTCGGCCTACTACAAGTCCGACGAGGAATACGAGGTTCTAAAGTCCTACAAGGGCACCGGGCTGAAGGGGCTGAAATACGAGCCGATCTTCGATTTCTTTGCCGACAATCCCAACTCGTTCCAGCTTCTGGTCGACGAGTATGTGACGACGGAAGACGGCACGGGCATCGTGCACCTCGCACCGGCCTACGGCGAGGATGACTACCGGGTTTGCCGCGACGTCGACATTCCGCTGGTCGATCCGCTGGATGAGGACTGCAAATTCACCAGCCTCGTACCCGACTATGCGGGCCAGTTCTGCAAGGATGCCGACAAAGAGATTATCCGTGCGCTCAAACACGCCGGCAAGCTGATCCATCAGTCGACGATCCAGCACAGCTATCCCTTCTGCGAACGCACCGACACGCCACTGGTCTACCGCGCTATCGACGCGTGGTATGTGCGTGTGGAGGACCTGCGTGACAAGATGCTGGCGAATAATGATCGCGTGCACTGGATGCCGGACTATGTGGGAGAAAAGCGCTTTGCCAACTGGCTGGCCGATGCCAAGGACTGGAATATCAGCCGTAATCGCTTCTGGGGTTCATGCATCCCGGTATGGGTCAACACCGAGGACAAGGACGACATGCTCTGCATCTCCTCCATCGCCCAGCTGGAGGAACTGTCCGGCCAGAAGGTGGAGGACCTGCACAAGCACTATGTCGATGAGATCGTGATTGAAAAGGATGGCAAGACCTACAGGCGCACACCGGAAGTGCTCGACTGCTGGTTCGAGTCGGGCTCCATGCCGTATGCACAGAACCACTATCCCTTCGAAAACAAGGAGCATTTCGAGGCCAACTTCCCGGCGGACTTTATCGCCGAAGGGCTCGACCAGACCCGTGGCTGGTTCTACACATTGATGGTGCTTTCGACTGCATTGTTCGATAAGCCGGCATTCAAGAACGTCGTGGTCAACGGCCTCGTGCTGGCGGAGGACGGACTGAAGATGTCCAAGCGGCTCAAGAACTATCCCGATCCCGGTCATGTGATCAATGAATACGGCGCCGACGCGCTGCGCCTGTATATGATCTATTCGCCGGTGGTGCGCGCCGAATCGCTGCGCTTCTCGGAAGAGGGCGTGAAGCACTCGCTCCGCCATCTGCTGCTGCCGTGGTGGAACGCCTACAGCTTCTTCGTGACCTACGCCAACATTGACGGCTGGACGCCGGAGCAGTCTGTCGCCCGGCGCGACAATCTGATGGACCGCTGGATTCAGAGTTCTCTGGCGCGGTTGGAGCAGCAGGTTACCGAGGCGATGGACCGCTACGACCTGCAAGCCTCGGTCCGTCCATTTGTACAGTTCATTGAGGACCTGACCAACTGGTATATCCGCCGTTCGCGCCGCCGCTTCTGGAAGAGCGAAGATGACAGCGACAAGATACAGGCCTATTCCACGCTGTACGAAGTGCTGCTTGGGCTCTGCAAGATTGCCGCGCCGTTCACGCCCTTCATCGCGGAAACGATCTACCAGAATCTAAAAACCGATGAGATGCCTGAGTCGGTCCACCTGTGCGATTTCCCGACCGCTGCCGACGCGAAGCGCGACGAGGTGCTCGAAGGCCAGATGGCCGTGGTCATGAGTGCTGTGGAGCAGGGGCGTACCCTACGTGGCGAGTACAAGATTAAGAACCGCCAGCCACTGGCCAGGATGCACGTGGTCTGCGACGATGAAAAACTGCTGGCCAACATCCAGGAACTGGAAAGCCTGATCGCTGACGAGCTGAACGTGCGCGAAGTGGTCTTCGGTACCGATTCCTCCGAGCTGGCCACGATCCAGGCCAAGCCCAACTTCAAGCAGCTCGGTCCAAAGCTCGGACCCTTGATGAAGCAAGCCGTCCCGTTGATCAGTAGCCTGTCGGATGAGCAGATTGCATCGATCTCCTCCGGTGAAACCGTAGCGGCGGAGCTGGATGGTCAGACGGTGGAACTGACTGCAGACGACATCGAAGTTGTTCGCAATCCGAAGGAAGGCCTGGCGGTCAGTGCGGAAGGATCGCTGGTGGTTGGTCTGGATACACAGCTCAATGATGACCTCATCACCGAGGGACTGGCGCGCGAGTTCGTTAACAAGATCCAGAACATGCGTAAGGAGATGGATCTGGAGGTTACCCAGCGTATTCATATTGCCTATAGTGGCGATGAATCGGTTGGCACAGCAGTTGCTAACTATCTCGACTATATCCAAACGGAGACACTCGCTCTTACCTGTGCCGCAAAGGCTACGGAAGGGGAGATGAGGACCGAGTGGGACTTGAACGGGCATCCATGTGTGCTGTCCATTTCGATCCCGGGAGATAGGGAGATAAAAAATGACTGCCCAGAAGACAGCTAAGAAGACGACCGCGAAGAAAACGACGACGACGAAGGTCCCAAGCCGGAAAACGGCAACCAAGAAGACGGCTTCATCCAAAAAAGCAGTCGCCAAGAAAACCCCGGTTAAGAAAAAGACTGCCACTAAAAAGGCAGCTGCTAAGAAGACCCCGGTCAAGAAGAAAACTGCTGCCAAGAAGAAAACTCCGGCTAAGAAAAAGACAGCGACTAAAAAGACAACGGCCAAAAAAGCTCCGGCAAAGAAGGCTCGCGTCAGAACGTCCCCGAAGCAGCATAATATTGCTGTCGAAGCCGTTCCGGAATGGGTTGAGGCTCGGCCCATGGCGGTTCACTCGATCACGCTGAAGCAAATTTCCGCAAACACTCAGGTGCCGGATCGTGTAACTCCCGAGCGAAGCGGCGAAGAAGGTTTCGCTTCCTGGGTGGTCGGTCAAGTGCAGCGTTTATATAGGTTTTTTGCCGGATCCACTGAACTATCGGGTGATCAGCTGGTTCGCCGCAGCCAATATCTTTCCGGAAGCTTTCAGCCCAAAGCACTATAAAGCCGGTTTCGATGCCATTGCCGCATGTGCAGATGAAGAGGGGGGCGTGCCTTTCGTTCTTGCAATGGCTGAGGAGGTTATCCACTGCCTTCTTGGTACCGCTAGCATTTTCGGTTTGTTTGGCGGAGGTAAAGGCAGGGCGCTTTATCCTCAGAGCGCCGCGGCCGGCTGGGACCGCCGTCCCTGCCGCAGTGAAACGATAATCATTGAGACCGATTAAATGTGCACTGGAGTAGTGGAAATTTGTTGGCACGGCAGTTGCTCCTCATCGCGACAATATTTCATCGGTGACATTGGCCCTTACCCGCATGCAATGCAGTAGTGGTGAAGGGGGGTGGTGCCGAGCGGACACGGTATGGCTATCCATACGTTGTTCAATTCAATCGCTAAAGAAAGGGAGTAAAATGACTGCGAAAAAAACGTCAGGAAAGAAGACCGCGCCAGCTAAAAAGGCACCCGCTAAAAAAACACCCGCTAAAAAAACACCCGCGAAGAAAGCCCCCGCGAAAAAGACGCCGGCCAAGAAAAAAACACCCGCGAAGAAGGCGCCGGCCAAGAAAAAGGCCCCCGCGAAGAAAGCCCCCGTGAAGAAGACACCTGCAAAGAAAAAGGCACCCGCAAAGAAGGCACCCGCAAAGAAGTCACCGGCAAAAAAGACGCCCGTAAAGAAAAAGGCTTCTTCCAAAAAAACGCCGACCAGCAAGGCGGCAGTCGTTAAGGAGCCCATCGAGAAGGATTCCGTTTTCACGTCGGAGCCCCATATCTCCTCAACACATCAGCCGCAGACCCAGTTGACTGTGGTCGTGAACGAAGCGTCCGATGAGCTCGCAGCCACAACCGGCATGAATAAAACCGTTGCAATAGAATCTGCCACAGATCAGGAGCCGGTTACGGAGAGTGCTGTGAGCGGGAAGGGGAAGGTTTTGCCTATATTGGTCCTTCGTAGAAAACTGGTTTGTCTATACCAATCGTTGAAGAAAGCCGCCGCCAGCCTACTGTATCTGTAAGGCGAGGCGGGGCATCGAAGCCTGGGGATATCCTCTGCTCTTCTTAGCTAAAACCACTAGGACTGGGCGTTTCAAGCCGTTCGTTCACTGCGGTCGTGAAACCCGGCGTGGTACGGGCGATTTCAACCGCTTCATAATAGCCGGATATGTTGGTTGACAGGGGTGGGGTCAGATGATAAATACGCAACCCTTTAATTCGGGGAAGAGCTCAATTTGCATTGGAGAATTTAAGAGAAATGGCTACGAAAAAAACCGCTAAGAAGGCCCCTGCCAAGAAGAAGGCAGCTGCGAAAAATGCCCCTGTGAAAAAGGCTGCCGCAAAGAAAACCCCCGCAAAGAAATCTCCAGCGAAAAAAGCCACCAGCAAGAAGAGCGCTGCTGCTCCAGTTGCGCTGTCCAGTGGCGGGCCGCTTACCGGCAAGATTGCCAAGAACAAGCACTTCACGCAGCGGCAGCTCAAGGAACAGCTCCGTCGCCTGCTCGAACTTCGCGAGCGCGTCACAGGGGAAATCATCTCGATCAACCGCGACTCGCTCAGTCACACCGATCCGGATCCATCACTTTCAGATCAGGGTACGGACACATTCGACCGCGAGTTTGCGCTCAATCAGCTCAGCAACGAACAGGATGTGCTCTTCGAAATTGATGAGGCAATCCGTCGTCTTGAGCACGGCACCTACGGCATCTGTGAAATGACTGAGAAGCCTATCAACATCGAGCGTCTAGAAGCGCTCCCGTATGTCCGATACTCCGTTCAGGCGCAGTCCGAGCTGGAACGCGGGCGTGCCACTTTCCGGCCTTTTGGTTCCACCATCCACGGCATGTAATCTGCCAGGAGGCGATTCATGCTGGTTCTACTGCTTGGCTTGGTTATTCTTGTTCTGGATCAGCTTACCAAGCAGGCTGTGCGGGACCATCTGGTCTACGGGGAATCGCATCCGGTCATCGAAGGTTTTTTTAATCTGGTCTATGTCCGCAACGACGGTGCCGCCTGGAATCTGCTCAGCGGTCATGGGATCATACTGATCCTCATATCCCTATCCGTGCTGGTGCTGCTGGTGGTTTATCGCCGTTCTTTCCTGCAGGAACAATTGTCGCACAGGGTGCTGCTGGGCCTGCTGATCGGCGGCATAGCCGGGAATCTGGTCGACCGCATCCGCTTTGGCTGGGTGACCGACTTCCTCGATTTCCAGTTCGGTTCCTACCACTATCCCTCGTTCAATGTTGCCGATTCGGCGATATGCATTGCCATCGGTCTGTACGTTCTGACGAACCTGTTTCAGCAGAAAGAGAAAGAGCATGGCAAGCCGACCGGTGACGGGGATTCGGAGAATGCCTAGAACCTCCAACCTCAAGCCCCGCGCCTTTATTCTCATCGGCCCGACCGCTTCCGGTAAAAGCGCCGTGGCGCAATACGTGGCCGAGCAGCAGGGGCAACGGATTGTTTCCGCCGACTCAATGAACCTGTACCGCGGCATGGATATCGGCACTGCCAAACCATCCATCGAAGAGCGGTCAAAGGTGGACTATGCAGGTATTGATGTGGCCGATCCGACGGAAAAGTTCAGCGTGGCCGCCTATCTGGAAGCGGTAAAACCCGCATTTCATTCGACTCAGGACGTGATTGTCGCCGGCGGCACCGGCCTGTATGTCAAATGCCTGACCGAAGGATTCGATGATGTACCGCCTGAAAACGAGGACCTTCGCGCAGCACTCGAATCACTGGAGTTCCATGCCTTGGAAAAGCGGGCACAACAGGACGCGACCGAGCTTTACAATGATCTCACGGAAGACGATCGGCAGAATCCGCGACGATTAATCAGGATCCTTGAACGTTCTGAATGTAGGGACGGTTCGACGAAGCGTCCGCAACACGGTTCATGGAACAGTCGACCCAGGCCCGCGCTTGTCGGTTTGCGGGTTGACCGGGAGGAGCAGCTGCGCCGGATCGAACTGCGTGTGGATAAGATGTATGCTTCAGGCCTGCTGGAGGAAGCTCGCGCTCTGAGTGCGCTGGAGCTGTCACCGACCGCGCTGCAGGCCATCGGTTATGCCGAAGCATTCGCCGTCCTGCAGAACAGGATGAGCGTGGAAGAGGCCAGGGAAAAAACCATTATCCGCACGCGCCAGCTCGCCAAGCGACAGATGACCTGGTTCCGCAACCAGCTTAATGTCAAGTGGATAGAAGCTGACGGATATCCGACCATCGAGCAGCTGGCCGGTGCCGTGCTCGAAGCGTGGGCAAAAATCGGACCCGTACAAATTCAGATTTAACCACAGGATGCACAAAGTACTCAAAATTTGTGTCTTCTGTGCATTTTGTGTTTAAATTCATATGGCTATGTCAGATCTATTGGAAACCCAGAACAATGAAACCGAGACCGTCCTGCTGGTCGGCGTGCTGCTGCGCGGCGAGGAGGAATGGAAGGTAAAGGATACCATGGACGAGCTGGCGCAGCTTTCCGAGAGCGCCGGAGCGAAGGTGTCGGGCCGATTTCTGGTTCGCCAGCAGAAAATCAAGGCGGGGCATTACATTGGAACCGGCAAGGCAGAAGAGATTTCCGACTGGATCAAGGAAAACCGGGTTTCGATGGTGGTATTCGACGATGACCTGACGCCCGCGCAGGGCCGTAATCTGGAGCGTGTTTTCGAGGTGCGCGTGCTCGACCGTACTCAGCTGATTCTAGATATTTTTGCCCAGCGCGCCCAGACAAAGGAAGGCTGCCTGCAGGTCGAACTTGCCCAGTTACAATACCTGCTGCCGCGTCTGCGCCGGATGTGGACCCATCTGGAGCGCCAGAAGGGCGGTATCGGATTGCGCGGTCCCGGTGAAACCCAGCTGGAAATGGACCGCCGCCGCATTCAGGACCTGATCCGGACTCTGAAGCGCGATCTCGATCTGGTGCGTACCCGCCGCGCGGAACAGCGCCGCGGCCGGCGCCGCCATGGATGGGCGCTGGTATCACTGGTGGGGTATACGAATGCCGGGAAATCAACCCTGCTGAACCGGCTGGCCGGAGCTGAAATCTATGCCGAAAATCAGCTGTTCGCTACGCTTGATCCGACGACGCGACAGGTCCAACTGCCGAACCATGAACCCATGCTGATGACCGATACCGTGGGATTCATCCAGAAATTGCCGCACCATCTGGTCGATTCCTTCAAGGCGACTCTTGAGGAGGTGGTCGAGGCCGATCTGCTCGTTCACGTGATCGATGCCGCGCATCCCCAGGTGGAGACACAGATCGAGGCGGTCCACAAGGTGCTCGAGGAGATCGGTGCGCTCGAAAAGCCGATGCTCTACGTTTTCAACAAGATCGACGACGAAAAGGGATGCAACGCCGCGAAACGGCTGGCCCGCCAGTTCCCGAGATCGGTGGCCGTGTCGGCCTTGACGGGCGAGGGAATTGAGACGCTGAACGACGAGCTGGCCGACTGTCTCAAGGGACGGAAACTCACCATGCGGCTCTCCATACCGCTGAGTGAAGGCAAACTGATCGCCGCATTGCAGAAGAACGCCTCGATTCTGGAACAGGACTACGAGGGTGGCGCCGCCGATCTGCTGGTTCGCGTATCCCACCAGCTGGCGGCACAGTGCAGGGTGTTTGAGAAGGATGATACGCAGCATGGATAAGAAGCTCGTGCTCAAGGCCGTAGTGGCTGCGCTGGAAGATGAGTTGCGGCGCCAGCTCGCCGCGCAGCAGACGGCGGCGGAGGGGGCGACCCATGTCGAGGCCCGCGCGGAGAGCAAATGGGACACCTGCGGGCTGGAGCAGTCGTATCTGGCGCGCGGCCATGCCAAACAGTTCGAAACACTGGCCCGGCAGGTGGAGGAGCTGCGGGCGCTCGTCCCCTCCGATTTTTCCGGTAGGCCCGTCGCTTCCGGAGCGTTGGTGGAGACGGAGTTCGGCGGTGAGCATCTTCTGTTTTTCCTCCTGAATTGCGGTGGCGGAACGGAAGTGGAGGTCGCTGGGCGTGAAATTACGGTGATTACACCGGAATCTCCCGTCGGGGCGGCGCTGACCGGGAAAAAACAGGGTGATGGCTACTCCTTTCGCCCGGGAGAATCGGGCATGATTCGGCACGTGGAGTAGATGAACAGCGGGTGAAAATCCCGTTGGCAGGGCATGTGAAAAAGGCCTTTAAAAGGCGGGAAATGTGTGCTTTACATGCACTGGGGCGATACGTATAGTGTCGCGCCTGATTTGGAAAGAAAGAGAAAACAAGGAGTCCCAACGTGGATCAAGCAGTTAAAGCTGAAATTAAAAACGAGTTCAAGCGCAGCGAGCAGGATACCGGTTCCGTCGAGGTTCAGGTTGCATTGCTGACCACGCGCATCAAGGATTTGACCGAACATCTCAAAAACTTCAAGAAAGATCACAGCTCGCGCCGCGGCCTCATTATGATGGTTAACAAGCGCCGCAAGCTGCTGACCTATCTGCAGAAGAAGGACGATGCCCGCTATAAAGAGCTGATCAATAAACTCGGCTTGCGCAAATAATCGTCTTTCAGGATGTTGAAAATCCTAATTCGTCCGCGAGCCCTTTATCCCTAAAGGGCTTGCGTCGTTTCTACAAACCTCGAAAACGACGCGTCGCAGGCGAAAGGTTCCGGCCGGAAAACCCGGCGGAAGACATAAAAAAACAAACAGGAAAGGTGCGCTCTTCAGAAAAAATGGACAAGGGCGCAATTTAAGTATGAAGGGTACAACCAAAGTTGAATTCGAAGTCGGCGGCAAGTCGATGGTATTCGAAACCGGTCTGTTGGCCAGGCAAGCCGACGGCGCCGTAACCTGCGGCATAGGCGAGAATATAGTTTTCTCCGCTGTAACCGCCGCGAAGGAAGCCCGCGAGGGCTGCGATTTCTTCCCCCTGCAGGTGGAGTATCGCGAAAAGTTCTATGCTGCCGGCCGTTTCCCGGGCGGTTACATCAAGCGCGAGGCCCGTCCTTCCGAAAAGGAAATCCTGACCATGCGTGTCACGGACCGTCCGATCCGGACGCTGTTCCCCGACAACTTCCATTGCGAAGTGCAGATCAATAACATGCTCATGAGCTGCGATGGCACGCTGGATACCGATATTCTCAGTGTCAATGCCTCTTCGGCTGCGCTGACCATTACCGACCTTCCGTTCAACGGTCCGATCGGTGCTGTCCGCATCGTCCGGAACGACGGCGAGTGGATCATCAATCCTACCCACACGCAGCTCGAAGCGAGCGATATTGATCTGACCTACTGCGGATCGCGCGACAAGGTAATGATGATCGAAGGAACCGCCGACGAAATGCCGGAAGCCAAATTCATCGAGGCCATGAAAACCGCGCACGTCGAAGTCGTAAAGATCATTGATGCCCAGCTGGAGCTCCGCAAGGTTCTGGGTCTTCCGGAAAAGGTGTATGCACCGGAGCCGAAGGACACCACGCTGCTCGATAAAGCGCGCGAACTGGTTGGTCATAAGTTCCGGGAACTGATGAAGATCAGCGGCAAGCTGGAACGTCAGGATGCCGTGTCCGCACTGAAGGAGGAGCTCAAGCCGCAGATGCAGGAGCTGTTCCCTGAAATGACCGAAGATGAATACTTTCACGCCTTCCACGATCTGGAAGTTGAAACCGTGCGCAGGAATGTCATCGAAGACAACACCCGTATCGGCGGCCGCGGGTTCCTCGAACTCCGTCCGCTCGACGCGCAGGTTGGCGTGCTGCCCCGCACGCACGGTTCGGCGGTATTCGGCCGCGGTGAAACGCAGACGATCTGCACGGTCACCCTCGGCACCAAGAAGGAAGCACAGCGCTTCGATGCGGTGACCGGCGGGGTGGACGAAAAGGAATTCATTCTGCACTACAACTTCCCGCCGTATTCCGTTGGTGAAGTTGGACGCCTGGGCATGACGAGCCGTCGCGAAATCGGACATGGCAACCTGGCCGAGCGCTCCATCGTTCCGGTGCTTCCGGACGACTTCCCGTACACGATCCGCGTGGTATCCGAAATCATGGGTTCCAACGGTTCCTCCTCCATGGCCACTGCCTGCGGCGGCTGCCTGGCGCTGATGGATGCCGGGGTTCCGCTGAAGGCACCGGTAGCCGGTATTTCCGTCGGGCTCTTCTCCGATGAAAACAAGTCGATCGAGGTAATCGACATTCTCGGCGCGGAAGACCACTGCGGCGACATGGACTTCAAGGTGGTCGGAACCCGCAAGGGGATCACCGGCTTCCAGGTTGACCTCAAGGTGCACGGTCTCGACTGGGACCAGGTTGCCGAGGCATTCGAAATTGCCCGCAAGGGACGTTGCGACATCCTGGACTACATGGAAGGCATTATTTCTGCACCGCGTGCAGAGCTCGCAGCCACGGCACCGCGTATCACCACGGTCAATATTGATCCGGATAAGATCGGTGCACTGATTGGGCCCGGCGGTAAGCATATTCGCGCGATCACGGACGGCACCGGTGCCCAGATCGACATCGAGGAAGACGGTACAGTCAACATCTTCGCGGTTGATGCGGAATCCATGGCCGCCGCCGTTCGCGAAGTGAATGCCCTGACCGCAGAAATCGAAATCGGCAAGACCTACGACGGCAAGGTAATTGCCGTAAAGGATTTTGGCGCATTCGTTGAATGTCTGCCGGGCAAGGAGGGTCTGGTTCACATCTCTGAAATGGCCAACGAGCGTATTGCCAGCGTGAGCGATATCTGCGCTCCGGGCGATGCCATGCGCGTAAAGTGCATCGACATCGACAACCAGGGCCGCGTTCGCCTGAGCCGCAAGGCCGCGCTGAACGACGAAGAAGCAGCTGAATAAGCTTCCGGCTTAGCAGAAACTGAAAAGGCGCTCCGCTTGGAGCGCTTTTTTTTGTCTATAGCTCAAGCGCATGTCCGCAGTGGTGTGTAGCACTGATTTGCGGGACTGTTGGGGAGGGACGGTTCGACGAACCGTCCGCGGCACTTTTATCGAAACCGCCCTGCCTTTGTCTCGCATCGATGTTAGTCAAGGAGCCCCCGCACAGCGTCCACGAACCGTGCTTTGAAGGCTTCGAGCGAGTGCTCTTTGATAACACGCTGTTGAATGGGCCCTATGGCACCTTGCCCGTGTTTGCGGACACGGGCAACGGTCTGGGCCAGGGATTTGGTGCTGCCGGTCTCGAACAGCCAGTCTGCGGGGAGGAATTCCCGCATACCATCCACGGCACTGCCGACCACGGGGATGCCGCGTGCAAGCGCTTCGAGCATTACAAGCGGAACTCCTTCGTACCGGGATGGGATCACCAGCAGGTCGATCTGGTCATAGAAACTGTTCATGTCCTGCTGCCAGGGAAGCAGGGTTATGCTGTCCATATCCGCGGTCATGCCTTGCAGTATACGCTCGTCGGGGCCATGCCCTGCTATGAGGAGATGGCAATCCTGGTACATTGCGGGGTGTTGCTTGAAGGCTTCGACGACGAAGTCCTGCCGCTTCTGTTTGAATTCTATGCGTCCCGCCACACCCAGTGTGCAAGGCGATCGATCCGTCGATTTCTTGTGCTCTTGCGATACTGCTGGGATCGGAATGCCGTTCGGTATGACATCGATTGGTTTGGAACAACCGCGCGCGACGAGCTTCTTCCTCATACCCTCCGAAATGGTAATGAAACGATCGGGCAGGTTGATGCAGTGTTGGCCGCTCCAGTCGCGGAGTGTCCCGAACGCAGTTCCCATTTCTTTCATGGTGTGCGGCAGGGCGATATAGCTGACGCACCTGATTTCTGCGCGACGGGCTGCCAGCAAGGCTTGCGAGGATTGCTCAGAATCGCCCTGTATGCACAGGACCAGATCTCCCTGCAGATCTGTGAATTGCTTTGCGAGTCGCGCAATACCCCTGTGATCGAGATGGTTTCTCAAGCCTTGTAAACGACGGGTCTCACACGGGGATTCGATCGTGCGGCATTGCCCGATGCGCGACAGTCTTTCACTCAGCATCCGGTTCTTCGGCTGATAGAGAAAAACAACCTCGCGGGAGGGATCATCAGTCAACGCTTCAATACCGTAGCAGGCCATGGCCTGGTGGCCGCCATATTCGGGACTATCGTCGTATACGATGATTTTCACATCGGGGCCCCTAGAAGCCCGGCAGAAGACCCGTATCGACGCGTTGCTGCTCGGGAGGAACGAGGTTCTTGAATTTTTCGGTGGTGCGTACGGGATTGAAGCGGGCATCCTTGCGTAACTGAGCTCTTGTTCTGTCCGGGTCGGCTTCGATGGCTTTATCCAGGGATTTCCACATATCAGCGCGTTTGTTCAAGGCCAGTTGCAGGGCAGCCAGATCGATCCATCCGCCGGGGTTTTCCGGTTTGAGTTTCGTGTATTTCAGCAGAGCCTGTTCGACGACATTGTAGCGCTGTTTCTGGGCCATCAGCTGCGCTATCTGCATGGCTGTCTCCGCCGAGGTTTTATCGTTCCGCAGGCATTCGATCATGAGCGTATCGGCTTGATTAGGCTGGTTGGCCGAGAAGTACAGTGAAGCGAGATCAATGATTTCATTGATCTGCATTTGTCCGCTTTTGCGCTTCTGTTCCAGAACCTGCAGGCGGGAGGTCATCTTTTTGCGATCCTTCATGTAATCGAGGAAGGCCTGTGCCTGTGCATTCTTTGGATCCTTGCTCAGGAACTCCTCGTGGATGGCAATGGCTTCGTCGAAGCGGCCCTGTCTGGCCAGCATTTCTGCCATGCGATAGTTGGCTTCCGGACTCAGATCGTAGAGAGCGATGGCCTGCCTGAATGCGGCTTCCGCTTCCTTTGGCCGGCCCCGCTGTGCGTACAGTCCTGCGATGGAGCTGCGAAGTTTGGAGAAGGATTTGCGGGCCACGATATCGCGCATGAACTTATTGTCGTTCAGAAGCCGGTCACAGTACCAGTTCCAGAAGTCGGTATCGTTTTTGACCATCTCATCCGTGATCGGAGTTGGCTTGCTGTTCACCTTCATGATCAGGCCGTGCGGCGTCAGATACGGGTACATCCACTGCATGGCGTAGCTTTCCTCGACATAGAATGTGCGCAATTGAGGCAAGCCGGTTTCGGGATCGATTTGCGGATCCTCGGGAACCACGGCCGCGCCCACCGGACGGGTCTTCTCATCGGTTTTTGTCTCTGTGCGATACTGGTTATGATCGAAGATCATCTTGCTGAGGATGCCGTTGATCTTCATCACATTCTGGACCCCCTCCACCTGGACCGAATTGCCGACGCGATTGGCCTGGTTTTTGTTCTGTTGGGAGTAGATCTGGAAGGCCATGTTGACGTCGATCGGGGACGGGATCCAGATCTGGTCGCCGTAGAGGTCGCGCATGACGCTCATATAGGTGTGGTCGGCCAATGCATTCTGGGTGATCAGGTATACGTCCTGCCTTACTTTGGCGGAGTAGATCATATAGGTGGGGACGAAGCGTCCCGGGTCGGTCCCGCCAAAGAAAATGGCATTGGTTCCCATCGGCTGGGGATAGGCCTTGTTCGGATACTCCGCCCAGATCTTCTCGAATTCTTCGGGCGAATACCAGGCACGCAGGTCTTCCTCGATCCCCTTTACGCCCTGCAGCTGCCAGTTCCCGAACTGCCATCCAAAATCGTGGCCGCCCTGGTCCGCACCGCCATACACCTTGAGCTGTTCCTTGTCGTAGAAGTTCTTGTAGATCAGTGAAAACGGCAGGAGCAGCACCAGCACCACGCCGGCGACCTTGGTGAAGGGATTGTTTTTCACCAGGGCTTCCAGGTACGCCATCAGCAAAAGGATACCGTATCCAAGCCAGAGCACATAGATGGCGTGCGATTGGATGTACTGTACCCGGCCGATGAACAGGCTCTGGATGTCGGTCTTGGGGTTCTGCAGGATCATGAAAACGATACCGACGGAAAGGAAGGCGACCAGGGTGGTGACGAGCCAGCATATATTCTTGCGGCCTACCTTCCAGCCGAAGAAAAACGGAATGGCGGCGAGCAAAGCGGTAGGCCCATAAAACTGGGAGCGCAGATCCATGAGGTAGGTGCCGATCTGCTGGAGGAAGCGCATGCTGAATACATGGGCCAGTTTGACCTTTTCATACTGACCGCGGGTGATGGCGTGCATGAATCCCTGCCACGTGCGCGGATAGCCCCAGTTGATGGGTGGATTCTGGTCGGACGAGATGGGCATGTAGAGGTAGAAGGCAAGCCCTATGAAAATGACGAGGAATGTTGGCCCGACAATTTTGCCCCGGGGAAGGGTAAAGGTGGCTATGAGCGGGATCAGCAGGGCATACAGAGACCATATCCAGAAGCCTGACTTGTACCACACTTCTCCGGTGTCGGGTCCGGTGTCCCAGGCGAACTTGGCGTAGCCTTCGGTTTCGGCCGCCCACTTGTTCATGCCTGCCAGCAGAAGGAACATGGCACCGACAATAACAAAATCGCGTGCCAGAAAGGGTTTGCGAATACCCAGGCAGGCGCCTATGCAGCCGATTACGCCTAGAAACAGAACGGCTACGCTGTTGTACCAGATACCGATAAAGGCCACGACCAGTGCACCGATTGCCCCAAGCACCCAGCCCAGATATTTCTTTTGAAACATCTCGAGATCGTTGAGCACCACCGCGATGGCAATCGCCAGACCCATGAACATCAGGGTCTGGTGGTTGGTGATGCCCAGGCCGAAGATAAATCCGCAGAGGATCAGCCATTTATAATTGCGGGGTTCCGAAACCCAGCGATAAAGGAAGACCAGCACCAGCGACTGGAAAAAAATGTTGAGGGAATAGACCTCGGCGATGACGGACTGCGACCACATACCCTGCCCAAAGGCCAGCAGTAGACCGCCGGAAATGCCCGCAACCGAACAGAACAGGCTTTCGGTCTTTTCTCCCAGCAGGTTCGATTCCTTGCCCAGGCTCCGTAGCAGATCCATGCCGGAACGGCTTATCAGCAATGCAATCACGCCGCAGGCGGCGGCTCCCGCCACGGCGGAAAACAGGTTGACCGCCCAGGCGGGGTTGGGATGCCCGTGGTAGGTGAACCCATGGAAAATCCATTGGAACAGCCAGGTCAGCAGCGACCAGCTCGGATAGCCTGGCGGGTGGGGTACACCCAGATAATCGGACGCAACGCACAACTCGCCCGAGTCTTCCAGGCCTACGGTGGGTTGAAGGGTGATGACATAGACAATGAGCGAGACAACAAATGTCGCCCAGCATGCGATCCAGTCCGACCGTCGGAAAAACTTTTCTGTACTCAAGAGTGTTCTCTCCGTTAACAAAATGAGCCCACAGCATAGATTATACAGCTTTCAGGTCAAGTTTCCTCCCATGCTTCCTCCCGTACATTCAACGCCCGTCATCGGACGGATGTCGGGATAAAAATTCTCGCTTTAGAACGGACGGTAGGAGATTATGCATAGAGTAAGACTATTATGGCGACCTCGGCATCCAGACTGCGTGATTTCTTGAATGACAAGGGGCAGTTGCACCTGCAGTTTATCAAGTATCTGTTCTGCGGCGGCATTACGTTCGTTGTAGATGTGGTCGTTTTCTATGTCATGGCCTGGCTGGTAATGCCCAGCCTGCGACTGGACGATCCATTCGGAATGGTAATCGGCGTTTTCGGGTGGGAGATCCGGGAGGTGCCGGAGCAGATTCTGCTGCGGAACTTTGTGATCAACAAGGTGGTCGCCTTTCTTTCCTCCAACACGGTGGCCTATGCAACCAATGCCTTGTTTGTTTTTTCCGGCGGCCGTCATCAGCGGGCAAAGGAAATGATCTTGTTCTACCTGCTTTCGACCATATCATTCGTGGTATTCACATGGGTCAGCGGGGTATTGATCGGACGCTTTGGCTGGGACGTTTCATGGAGTTATTTCTTTGTCTTTGCTCTGGCGATGGCTGCAAACTTCACCATGCGCAAACGATTCGTGTTTAAAGGATGACGGGTAAATGGCAAAGCGGCGATATTTTGTAGCCCTTGAAATCGGCACGGCCATCTGCGTCGTGCTGCTGGCGGTGATGAATCTGGTCTACGGAAACCTGAACCAGGACGAGGGATGGTATCTGTACGCCGCTAAGATGGTCGGTGGGGGCTCGGTGCCCTACGCCGATTTTGCATTCACCCAGGGGCCTGTACTTCCCTATGTCTATCGTGCATTCCTTCCCCTGATCGACGGGTTGGGGGTGGCAGGCGGGAGGCTGGTTACCGCATGGTTCGGCATATTTTCCGGCCTGCTCGCCGCGGCCATGGTCGGAAGGCTGGTAGATCGAAACCACAAGGTCTTCGCCGTTCTGGCGGTCTGGATGCTGGTGGGATGCAATGTATACCAAAGCTATTTTACCACGGTGGTGAAGACCTACGGATTGTGCTCCTTTCTTCTGATGTGCGGCTTCTTTGCCCTGTCATATCGAAGATGGTATGGTGCGGTGCTGGCCGGTGTGTTCATGGCACTGGCGGCCGGCACGCGCCTGTCTGCCGGCATTGTTTTGCCGATTGCGGGCATATGGCTGATTTTCCAGCGTGACCGCCGTTGGCAGTGGGTGTGGTTCGGGATCGGCGGCGGATTGACGCTGCTCTCCGTATTTACCCCGTTTTTCGTAACGGCTCCCGAACAGACCTTTTTCGGACTGCTTGGCTACCATGCCGGACGGGATCCGGGCGGGCTCAAGGCTTTGCTGACCCTTAAGATGGGCTTCGTGTCCCGCTTCGTGCAGGCTTACTTTGTATTCACCATGCTGACGCTGGCTGCGCTTTGCTGGCAGCCGAAGCAAAACACCATGAATGCCAATGCCGTGCTGCTGTGGGCCTGCGGCCTCGGCATTACCCTGGTACATTTCATGGCGGCGTTCCCCTATGACGATTATCAGACGATTGCCTATCCCATCCTGGCGACGGCGCTGGTACTTACGCTGTTGCCGCGTATAACGGATCAGTGGCGAATTCCCGCACTCAGCTTTCTCCTGCTCGCCTGCGTGGCCTCCTCGTTTTCATCGCCCATCAACCAGGACTGGTTTGTGCGGGGGCGCGATCGCATCTGGTGGAAGTTCAAGGAAAAGAGCGATCTGGACCTTCTGCGCGAAGCCGCCGACTATGTTCGGGAGTACAGCCCGGAAGGCAGCACGCTGCTGACACAGGATATCTACCTGGCCGTTGAGGCCGACCGGAGGGTTCCCGCCGGCATGGAAATGGGACCCTTCTGCTACTATCCCGAACTGTCCCGCGAGCAGGCTGAAAAACTGCACCTACTCAATAAAGAGATGCTGCTCGAGCTCCTCGAGACTTCCGACGCACCCCTTGCCGCCTTCAGCGGCTACGGCCTCGCCATCGAATCTCCGGCCATCGCCCCCGTGAGCGAGGGCGACGCCGCCTTGTTTGCTGATACACTTCAGGCACACTACGGCAGAGAGGTATCCATTCCCCATTTTGGGCAGGCCCATACCTCCATGGAAATTTATGTTCGGAAGGATGTCGAGTGAAGCTGTCGATCATCATACCCGCCCACAACGAAGAAGAACGTTTGTCGCCTGTCTTGGAGGCTTATGCACTATGTTTTGCGGAAAAACTAGGTGGCGAAGTGGAGATCATACTGGTTGCCAATGGCTGTTCGGACCACACCGCCAGCGTCGCGGAAGATATCGCTAAACGCCATGAGATAGTTCGTGTGATCGACGAACCAAAACGGATCGGCAAGGGCGGTGCCATTATTCAGGGTGTGAAAGCTGCCAGCGGGGCTTACGTAGGATTTGTCGATGCCGACGGTGCGACTGCTCCGGAAGAATTCTACCGGCTCTACGAAAAGGCCCTGGGCGGGGACGGGGTCATCGCGTCTCGCTGGATGAAGGGAGCAGACGTCACCATCCCGCAAAGGGCCATGCGCCTGCTTTCTTCCCGGGTATTCAACGGCCTCACTCGGGCCTTGCTGGGTCTGAAATACAAGGATACGCAATGCGGGGCGAAGATATTTACCGCAGAGGCATGGGCATCCATTCTGCCCGATATAGGCATCACGCGTTT
>JBNLDM010000032.1:0-34255 GCA_050304335.1 Pontiella sp. | reverse complement strand
AGGAACTTGCGGCGGCGGCGCTTGCGGTCGAGATAGATGTAGATGAGATCGCTGGTGTCGAACTGGGCCTCTATCCACGAACCATGGTCCGGGATGATCCGGAATGAATGCAGGATGGAGCCGTTCGCATGCTGGGTCTGTTCGAAACAGATGCCCGGCGAGCGGTGCAGCTGGCTGACGATAACGCGTTCGGCACCGTTGATGACGAAGCTGCCGCTATCGGTCATCAGCGGAATTTCACCCATGAACAGGGTGTCCTCGCGCAAATCCTCACCTTCACGAAGCTTGAACGTCACATACAGCGGGGCCGAAAAGGTCTCCCCTTCCCGAAGCGACTCGAGATGATCGAGCTTAGGCTTCTTGATTTCATAGCTCACAAAGTCCAGAGCGATCTGGCCGTCGTAGCTTTCAATCGGGAATGCTTCGCCCAGAACAGCCTGCAGCCCCATCTTCTTCCGTTTGGAAGGAGAGATGTCCTGTTGCAGGAAGTCCCTGTACGAATTCAGTTGGATTTCTATCAAGTCGGGCGCATCTAGCGCGTCGGTCAGCTTGCCAAAGTTTTTTCTATCAGCCATCCCGTACCTTCAGGTTAATATTGGAGAACGCTTGTTCCCCTTTGGGTCTCAAAGGGGAACAATCTACAGGCCATCGCAGGCGATGGCGCAATCTGTCAGAACCAGGTAAATCCGGGGGACTTACTTGAGTTCTACGGTTGCTCCAACACCTTCGAGCGTTTCTTTCCAGGCTTCAGCATCGGCTTTGGCAACGCCTGCCTTGATAGTGGCCGGAGCGCCGTCAACCAGTTCCTTGGCTTCCTTGAGGCCGAGACCGGTCAGACCGCGGAGTTCCTTGATCACCTGGATCTTGGATCCGCCGGCAGCGGTCAGAACGACATCAAAGTCGGTCTTTTCAGCGGCGGCAGCGCCACCTTCATCACCACCGGCCGGAGCGGCTGCAACAGCGGCAACCGGAGCGGCAGCCGTTACGCCCAAACGATCTTCCAGCGCTTTCACGAGCTGGGAAAGTTCCAGAACGGAAATGGTTTCAACCCAATCAACGAACTCGGCCATCTTGCCTTCGAGCTTTACTTCTTCTTTTACTTCTTCGGACATTTTCGTACCTCCTTGAACTGCTATCTAATTAAACTGTTACGCTTCCTGTTCCTTTTTCTCTTTTACCGCGCTCAGTACATAAACCAAGCTCGCCACCTTCTGGTTCAATACGCTGGCTAGATTCCGGCTCGGAGCCTGCAGGGTGCCGAGCAGCATGGCGCGCAGGACATCCTTGGAAGGAAGCTTGGCCAGTGCGATCACGTCTTCAGCAGAGACGGCCTTGCCTTCGACAAAGCCCCCCTTGACTACGGGTTTCTTGTTGGCTACGGTAAATTTCCTAATGACCTTCGCGACTTCAACCACATCGCCCTCGCCGTAGATCATGGCAGTCTGCCCCTTGAGCAGGTCGGTAATATCCTCCTCCATGGCGCGCTTAAGCATGCGGTTCTTGACAACGTTGAAGCTTGCGCCGTTTTCACGGAGCGAGCTCTTGAGCGCGGTGGTCATCGGCATATCCATGCCGTCATAGTCGGCGAGAATCATGTAGAGCGCACCAGCGACGCGCCCATCGATCTCGGAGGCCATGGCCACCTTTTCCGGTCTGTGCTGTTTGTCTTCAGGTTTCATTAAATTATCCAACCCTTCTATGCGGTGATTTCCTTGAGCGCGACCCGCAGGCCCGGCCCCATCGTGCTGGAGACGGTGCAGCGCTTGATGTAGGTTCCCTTGGCACTGGCCGGTTTGGCGTGGTTGATTGCATCAACAATGGCCTTGGCGTTTTCCAGTAACGCATCCTTTTCAAATGAACGCTTACCGAACGGAACCGCGATGTTTCCATTGCGGTCCATGCGGAATTCGACGCGACCGGCCTTGAGCTGATTAACGGCCGCAGCGGTGTCGTCGGTGACGGTGCCGGTCTTGGGGTTCGGCATGAGACCGCGCGGACCGAGAACACGGGCAACCTTGCGCACTTCCTTCATCGCGTCGGGCGTGGCCACAGCGGCATCGAAATCGGTCCACCCGTCCTGAACCTTCTTGATCAGATCCTCGAATCCGACTTCCGCAGCACCCGCTTCGCGGGCGGCATCGGCGGCTTCGCCGGTGGCGAAAACGATGACACGCACATCCTTGCCGGTACCGTGCGGTAATGCCACGGTAGAACGGATCGCCTGATCGGACTTCGTCGGGTCGACGCCCATCCGGAAGGCGAGTTCGAAGGTTTCGTCAAACTTGGCGGTGGGGTTTGCCTGCAGGAACGCGACTGCATCGTCGATGCTGTAATCCGCTTCCCTGGAGACCTTCTCCACTACGTTTCTGTATTTTTTTCCATGAATAGCCATGATTATTCCACCTCGATTCCCATGCTGCGCGCGGTACCTTCAATGATACGCACTGCGGCGTCTATATCATGAGCGTTAAGGTCGTCCTTCTTGACTTCAACAATCTCTTCAATCTGTGCGCGGGTGACCTTGCCGACCTTGTCGCGGTTCGGTACCCCGGAGCCCTTGGCCAGTCCGGCCGCCTTCTTGAGCAGCACCGACGCAGGGGGACTCTTGGTCACGAACGTAAAGCTGCGATCGCTGTAGACGGTGATGACCACCGGAACAACCATTCCGGCCTGGCTCTGCGTGGCGGCGTTGTAAGCCTTGCAGAATTCCATGATGTTGACACCGTGCTGACCCAAAGCCGGACCTACCGGCGGTGCCGGGTTGGCCGCCCCGGCGGGGATCTGCAGCTTGATGTATCCTGTGATTTCCTTAGCCATAATAATCCTCTATCAAATTTATTCGGCTGAACGTTCCACTTGCCAATATTCCAGCTCAACCGGTGCCGAGCGCCCGAAGATCGAAACAGAGATCTTCAGCTTGCCGCGATCCGGATCGACTTCCTCGATCATGCCGTTGAAGTTCATGAACGGCCCGTCGGTAACCTTTACCGTTTCTCCCGGTTCGAACATGACCTTCGGCGCAACCGCATCCTTCTTCTCTTCAACCTGGTGCACGATGGTGTCCACCTCGGCATCACTCAGCGGGGCCGGGCGTTCACCGCCCAGGAACCCGATGACGCCCGGGGTATTCTGGATAAAATACCAGGCACGATCGTTGAAGCTGCCATCCTCGGTATACAGGCTGATGTTGATCAGCACGTATCCCGGAAAAAACTTGCGGTTGACCGTCGATTTCTTTCCCTGTTTAACTTCGGAGACCTTTTCAGACGGGATGAGCACCTCGCCGATAATGTCTTCCATCTCCTCCTGCTGCACACGGCTGGCAATGTTTTTCTGAACCTTCAGCTCGTGACCGGAAAGCGCGTGTAGAATGAACCACTGTTTAGCCATTGTTTCCTATCCAGTGAATAAGCTAGTGAATGATGAACTTGAGCAGGCCCATGTTCACCAGGTCGCAAAGTCCTACGAAAGCACCCAGGATAATGACCGAAATGATCACCACCGCGGATTGCCCGAAGAGTTCCTTGCGGGTGGGCCAGGAACACTTGATCAATTCCACCTTCACCTCATCGATGAAGGTTCTCAAATTCCTGATCCCCTCGTTCAGCTTATTCATCGTACTTCCCAGTTTTCAAAGTTTGGCAGGTGAGAAGGGAGTCGAACCCCTAACCCCCGGTTTTGGAGACCAGTGCTCTGCCAATTGAGCTACTCACCTGTCTACAAAATCGACGAACTACTTCGTTTCGCGATGCAAGGTATGCTTCCGCTCACGCGGGCAGTACTTCTTGACTTCGCGGCGCTGGGTCTCCGTCTTCTTGTTGCGAGTCCCTGTGTAGTTGCGCTCTTTGCACTCGGTGCAGGCCAGAGTGATAATATCCCTTGGCATGATTTCGTCCCGTTAATTTTTAACGGGTTCCGGGCAGGAACCAATGCCTGCCCGTCGCCCGATTCTGTTCTACGTTACGCGGTGATTTCGGTAACGCGGCCGGCACCAACGGTACGGCCACCTTCGCGAATCGCGAAGCGCATGTGCTGCTCCATGGCGATCGGCGTGATAAGCGTTACATCCATCGTGACATTGTCGCCAGGCATAACCATTTCAACGCCTTCGGGCAGCTGAATGTCGCCGGTTACGTCAGTTGTACGGAAGTAGAACTGCGGACGGTATCCCTTGAAGAACGGGGTATGGCGGCCACCTTCGTCCTTGGACAGAACGTAGACTTCGCCCTTGAACTTGGTGTGCGGAGTGATGGAGCCGGGCTTGGCCAGAACCTGACCGCGCTGTACTTCATCCTTCTTGGTGCCGCGAAGCAGAATGCCCACGTTGTCGCCGGCCTGACCTTCGTCGAGGATCTTGCGGAACATTTCAACCCCGGTGCAGGTGGTGGTGGCGGTATCCTTGATGCCGACGATTTCGATGGTGTCGCCGGTGTGGATGGTACCACGTTCAACACGGCCGGTAACCACGGTACCACGACCTTCGATCGAGAATACGTCTTCGATCGGCATCAGGAAAGCCTGGTCGGTAACACGTTCGGGTTCCGGGATCCATGCATCGAGCGCGTCCATGAGTTCCTGGATGCACTTGCCGCCTTCGCCCTGCGGATCTTCGATCGCCTTCATGGCGGAACCGCGGATGATCGGGGAATCTTCTTCGAACTCGTACTTGGCGAGGAGTTCCTGGATTTCCATTTCGACGAGCTCGATCAGCTCTTCGTCGTCAACCAGGTCACACTTGTTGAGGAATACAACGATTTTCGGAACACCGACCTGACGAGCGAGGAGGATGTGCTCGCGGGTCTGCGGCATCGGGCCGGAAGGCGCTTCAACCACGAGAATCGCGCCGTCCATCTGGGCAGCACCGGTGATCATGTTCTTGACGTAGTCGGCGTGGCCGGGGCAGTCAACGTGCGCATAGTGACGGTTGTCGGATTCGTACTCAACGTGCGAAGTCGCGATCGTCAGAATCTTGGTGGAGTCACGACGGCCCTGAGACTCGGAAGCCTTAGCGACGCTGTCATACGGGACGTATTCAGACAATCCCTTGGTGCTCTGCACATAGGTGATTGCTGCCGTGGTGGTGGTTTTACCATGGTCAACGTGACCAATCGTGCCGACGTTAACGTGCGGCTTTGTCCGTTCGAATTTATCCTTAGCCATTTTTCATTACCTCCTGAATCTTCCTCAGTTAATATTTTTCTTCAAACCCGAATAAGTGGAGCCCATGAGCAGATTTGAACTGCTGACCTCATCCTTACCAAGGATGCGCTCTACCAACTGAGCTACATGGGCATCGCCTATTCATTATAAACAGACAAACAAACCCCGCGGCACACCGGTAATAAATGTACACGCAGTGCTTGGATTTCTAAAAATTACACCTCATCTAGCCGCAGCTATTTCGGCAAATAAGACGGCGTACTTTATAGAAACCGAATGGGTAGTCAACCACGAAGCCGAAAAAAGTTCGGCAAATTCGGATAAGTGCGCCGGAGGCCCGATTTTCTTCGTTCCCGCGCTTCCAACTCGGGTTTTTAAAGGGATATTCGGGAATGAACGCTTTGTAACCGGAGACCGGAATCTATATAGTGGAGGGGAGTATAAGGAGATCGCATATGAGTGTTGAGCATAAACGAAGCAAAATCGGTTCCCTGGCCATAATGACGGCTGCCCTCCCCTGCATTTTACTGTCGGGCTGCCGGTCTGCGCGGGAGCTACCCGCGGAAAAAGGCACCTTTGGCTACGACGCCGCATTCCTGAAGGCCCACACCGATGCGATTATTCTCGCGGACGGCGACGCCGCCATTGCCGTCGTTCCCGAATATCAGGGACGCGTCATGACCACGACGGCCCGCGGCCCCGAGGGAACGAGCTCCGGCTGGATCAACTACGCTCTGGTGGAACAGGGCGTCCTTCCGGCCGGGCAGGCCAAAGGCAGACTGGACGAACACATGTACGCTTTTGGCGGTGAAGAGCGCTTCTGGATGGGCCCCGAAGGCGGACAGTATTCCATCTTCTTTGCACCGGGCACGCCGTTCGAGTTCGCGGACTGGTTCACCCCGGATGCATTCGACAACCAGCCGTGGCCGGTTGCAGAACAGCATAATAACTCGCTGATCTTCAGGAACGAGTTCGCACTGCTCAACCACTCCGGCACAAAGTTCAAGGTCGGCGTAGAACGAACCATCAGGCTGCTGGACGGCAGGGAAGCTGGTGCACAGCTTGGTACAGCTATTCCCGCAACTATTGATTTTGTTGCCTACCAGACCGTCAACACCGTAGTCAACAGGGGCGATGTGGAGTGGACTCCGGAAAGCGGGCTGCTCTCCATCTGGCTGCTATGCATGTTCCAGCCATCGCCGACCACCACCGTTTTCATCCCCTACCGGCAGGGACCGGAATCTGAGCTGGGCCGAATTGTAAACGCCGACTACTTCGGCGCGGTGCCTCCCGACAGACTTAGGTATGCAGACGGCGTGATCTATTTCAGGACGGATGGCGCCCAGCGCGGAAAAATCGGCGTGAATCCCCGGCGTTCCACGGGTGTGGCGGGCAGCTACGATCCCGTTGCCCAACGCATGACGCTGCTTGTATACGCGCTGCCGAAGACTTACTTCGGCTATGTCAACTCCATGTGGGAACTGCAGGACGAGCCCTATGGAGGCGACGCACTCAACAGCTACAACGACGGTCCCGTCGACGAAAGCGGCGAACAGATGGGGCCCTTCTATGAACTGGAATCATCCTCGCCCGCTCTCGCACTCGCACCCGGCGAGTCCGGCAGCCATGTCCAGACCATCATTCATTTTTACGGGAAAGAAACCGAGCTGCAGAAAATCCTCTCCGCCGTCGCCCCGGGTGTCGAGCTGGCACGCATCAGGACGGAACTCAATTAGAGCCTACCTTCCACATTCTGGGATGGACCGGACCGGTCAGCAACAGACCCCATGACCGTATTCTCCTCGGGGCTCTTCAGGGAGGAATGCCACCGAACCGCCTACCCCCCTAGACTGCGTTTGGCAGAGGAATTTTCATGACAGCGGGTTAATGATGACGATGAGCTCATGAATTAATTGCAATAAAGTACGGATTACTATGTTATAAGTGGTCTGCATTTTAGTCAAAGGAGAAGAAAGCACGCTATGAAGAAGATGATTCTGCTACTTGTTTGCGCGGTGTCGGTCGCGTCGTTGGCTCAGCAATCCGCCGAAACACGAACGCGCCGGCCACGCGGACAGGCACCCGGCGGAGACTCGGCTCCGATGGAAGCCCAGAGCGTAACGCCCGTCAGGGAGGAGGCCGCGGCAACCTCGGTAAATCAGGAGAATTTCGATCAAATCATGGGAAGTTTCTCCGAGCTGGCCATGAAGTTTTCCGAGAAGGATACCAGCAGTATGGAGGTTTTTGTCTATGAATGCCGGCATGTTGGCGGAAAGGCCTTCGGCCAGGCCCTCGAGCCCTTTCTCTCCGTTAACGGCGAGCTCTCCGACTGCGCGGACTCGGATCTGGTCATCATCACGGATGAACACGAGAATATGGAGAAGCTCAAAAAAATCGCAACTGCGATCGACCAGCCAATCCGTCAGGTACTCGTCAGCGCCAGCGTCGTTGAATTTCAGATTACCGATGGTTTCGAAAAAGACCTGAGCGCGCAGTACAACCAGTTTCAGAACATGGAACAGCTGACGGCGTTACCCGGTGGCGGCGTGCCGGACAAGGCTCTCAACTCGGCTTTCGCTACCCGCATGATGGATGCGATACTGCCTTCAGGCGGCAATCCGGCCAGCCTGAGCGGGGCATCGTCCTACCTTTACTACGACCCGGAGGAACAAGCCATTTTTTCGGCGTTTCTTACGTTCCTTGAGACCAAGGGATCTGCACGGATTCTGTCTTCCCCCTCGTTGATTATGCGGCGCGGCCATACCGGCAACATTCTGTCCGGTGAAGACATACCGATTACCGAGTCGAATGTCGGCTCGGGCGGGACCAGCTTCTCGGTGCAGTACAAGTCCGTCGGGATCAAGCTGCGGGTCACGCCGGAGTCGATTTTCGAAGATCGCGTGGTGCTGGAAGTCAGCCCCGAGGTTTCCAATATCATCCGGTACGAAGAATCCGCCGCTGGCCGCAATCCCGTGGTGGCGATCCGTAATGCCAGTACGATGCTGGAGATGAACAACGGGCAGATGGTCTCCATTGGAGGTCTTCTTCGTGAAGAGAAGATTGAAACAGAAAAACGGATTCCCATCCTTGGAAGCATTCCCCTGATCGGGACGCTGTTCCGTGCGACCAGCAGCGAAGAAATCCGCTCGCAGCTTGTCATCTTCCTGACGGTCAATGTGGTCGACCCTGCGAATCTGTCCGGCGACACGATAGATCCCAGCCGCATTCCGGACGAGCTGCAGGAGCGGATTGACGCCTCCCACGCGGCCATGCCGGAGAAGAAACGTTCGTTCTTCCGTGACCTGTTCAAACTGTTTAAATAAGGCGCACAACGCATGAAACCGGTTTGGTTAACGATAATACGCAGTCTCCTTTTCATCATATCCTGCTCTCTTGCTGCCGGATGCGCCAAGGACAGCAGTGAAAAGGATCTGCCCGATAAAGTGTATGAAGTGGTACGCGGCGACTTCAACGTTGTCATTACCGCCAACGGCATGCTGGATGCGGTGAAGCGCTACAAAATCGAAGCACCGTCCATCGCCAGGCAGGGCCTCGACATTATCGAGGCCGTACCGGATCAAACGGTGCTCCAGAAGGGTGATTTAATCGTCGCGTTTTCCGACGAGAGCTACCTCGACGGGCTGGAAGACCAGACCATTAAAATCGAGGAAGCCGAAAAAAACCTGATGATTCTGCAGCAGGATTATCAGATGAAAATCGCTGATATCGTCAGCGCCATAAAGAACGCAACCGATGCCCGCCGCATCAGCAAGGAGGCACTCGATAAATATGTCAACGAAGACGCGCCCCTGGAGAAGACCACCTTGCAGCAGGCGCTGGCGAGTGCCCGGCAGGCGGTAGAGGAGGAGGAGAATAACCTGGCCGTGCTCAAGGCCAGCCTGCTCTCGGCCTCTATGGGTGATGAGGCCGCACGACTGCAGATTGAGGCCGATGTTGAAAAATCCCTGGCGACCATTGAAGATTTGGCGAGCAAAGCAGAGAAAGCGTCCTATAACCTGCGGATCTTCAAACAGTACACCTTTCCCCAGCAGTCGCGCAAACTGGAGCAGAGTCTGGTGAAGGCAGAAATGGATCTGCAGAAACAACTCGTCAACTCGACGGCGCAGCGGGTCCAGATGGAGGGGAAAATCCTAACGCAGGAGCGGCTGCTCCGCACACTGAAACAGCAAAAGGAAGACCTGCTCAAGAACATTGCGATGCTGAGGGTGACAGCTCCGGTCAGCGGAACCGTGTCGTATGGCGATCCCAACCCCCGCCGCCGCATGCAGCAACAGAAGGAGATCGTTGTCGGCACCACGATGAACCGGAGCGAGATCATCGGCAGCATACCCGACCTGAGCAGGCTGATTGTCAATGTGGACATTCCGGAGATATCCCGTTCGAAAATCGATCCGGGGATGCGCGCCGAGATGCGTATCAAAGCACTGCCCAACCTCCATCTGTCCGGTGTGGTCGAGAAGGTTTCGGATATGGCGTCCAACCTTGTTTTCTGGGATCAAAGCAGTCCGAAAATCTATCCGATCGTCATCAGCCTGGATCAGAATGACCCGGCGCTGCGACCGGGCATGACCGTCGAGGTCGACATGATTTCCCAGGTTATTTCAAACGTCTTGTTTGTTCCGGTCGAAGCGCTCTTTGTAAAAGAGGGCACGGTTTACTGCAACCTCAAGAAGGCCGTTGGCACTGAAGAACATCCGGTCACCATCGGGAAGAGTTCCAGCAGTTATGTGGAGATTCTGGAAGGACTCCAGGAAGGGGACCGCGTCCTGTTGAGCCGGAAGGAGTCCTAAATTGAGCTTGATTGAGCTGGAGGGAATCAGCCGTGTTTACGGCAGCGGGCCGACCGCCGTACATGCCTTGCGCCCCGCGACGATACGTATTGAAGAAGGAACTTTTGTCGCCATCTATGGCGCATCCGGTTCCGGGAAATCCACCATGCTCAATATGCTCGGACTGCTTGACGAACCCACCGCCGGAGATTATTTGCTGGAAGGGCGAAACGTTGCCAAGCTGACCGATGCCGCGCGCTCTGAGATCCGCTGCCGGGAAATCGGCATCGTGTTCCAGTCATTCAACCTGTTCCCCCATTTTTCAATCCTGGAAAACGTCTGCATGCCGATGCGGTTTGCCGGAGCCGAGCGGCACGAAATGAAAGAACGGGCGTCAGAACTGCTGGCCCGTGTCGGATTGGGCGATCGACTCAACCACAGCCCCTCGCAGCTTTCCGGCGGGCAATGCCAGCGCGTCGCCATCGCCCGCGCCCTGGCCAACCGTCCCGCCGTGATACTCGCCGATGAACCAACCGGAAATCTCGATGTAAAAACCGGTGATGAAATCATCGGGGTTTTTCACGAGCTGGTGGCCGATGGCCATACCGTGGTCATGGTAACGCATAACGCCGAGTATGAACATCAGGTCCAGCGGGTCATCGAACTCAACGACGGAATCGTGGTGCGCCAATGAGCTTTGTTTACAACGTGGAATCCACCTGGCTGAGCCTGCGGCATCACGCGTTCCGCTCCCTGCTGGCGATGCTCGGCGTAGTACTGGGCGTCGCTGCCGTGGTCGGCATGCTGGCGGTCAGCGAAGGAGCGCGCGTTGAGTCGATCGAACGCATTCAGCGTCAGGGCGTCGACAACATCATTCTGCACTCCGAAGAACCCCAAACCACGGACACAGGTGGAGAGCGGATCTATTTCTACGGCATCAGCACCGAGGACATCACTCATTTCAACACGGTTTTCGATAACGTTAAGAAAGTCGTTCCGGTGGTGGAACTCCGCCGCACCATCTATGCAAACGGGAAGCCGACGGATGTGGTTTTAATGGGAGTGGGTCCCGGGTTTTTGAAAATTTCCCGGTCAGAAAATGCAGATCCGCGCGGGCGCTGGATATCTGAAGCGGATAGCACCACTGCGTCGCTGGTCTGTTCGGTCGGCGTCGATGCCGCCCGCCAACTCTTCGGACTGGAAGATCCACTGGGCAAAACGGTTTCAGTATATGGTTCCTCGTTCGAGGTGGTAGGCCTGCTCAACAATCCGCTGCGCTCGAAGATGGCTGGAAAGTACGACATCAACAACCTGGTATATGTCGATTACGACAGCCTGCTATCCACCTTCAACCGGGATGCCCTGGCTGTGGTAGCCGACTACGTCTATGTGCAGGTTGAAGATCTGAACTATCTCAAGAATACGGCGGACCGCATTCGAACCTATCTGGGGGAAACCCACGACCTGCCTGACTACACCATCAGTGTCCCCTACGAACTGCTCCTCTCCGAGCAGGCCACCCAGCGCGTCTTTGCGGTCGTAATGGGTTCTATAGCCGCCATTTCTCTGCTCGTCGGCGGCATAGGCATCATGAACATCATGCTCGCCAACATCTACGAGCGAACCAAGGAGATCGGCACCTTGCGTGCCCTCGGAGCCCAGCGCCGGACCATTCTCGCACAGTTTCTCTTTGAAGCCGTAACACTGACCGGAGTCGGAGGCCTTCTGGGCGTCGCCATCGGCTTCCTGATTGCCACGCTTATCAAATACTCGGCCGGCATGCCGACCATCGTCACCCCCAGCAGCGTCATTATAGCGCTCACCGTTTCCATCCTCACCGGCATCATTTTCGGGACCCACCCCGCATGGAAGGCCGCCAACCTCAGTCCCATCGAAGCGTTGCGACGTTAGTCCGATTATTCGCGGGCCTGCGGATCCGCCATCAGAAAGAACGGCGCCGCTCCTTATGGCGGACCAGATACAAGAGCAATCTGGACACCGAACCGGTCGGTCCATGATCTCATTTGTACAACGTCAGCAAATTCGCGGCAGTGGATCGGAAGCAAGCATCCCGACGGTGCGCAACGTATCCATGGACGTGCGCAGCACGGTCTTTCCGGGATAGTCGGCCGTAATCGAGCCGATGATAGCAGCGTGCCTGCCGCAGGGTGACTGGTTGAGGATCCGGAGCGCCTCATCGGACTGATCTGAAGCAACCACAAACACAGCTTTCCCCTCGTTGGCGCTATAGAGCGGATCAAGACCCAGCAGTTCCGAGACTCCGGAGACCGCGTCCGAAAGCGGGATGTCATCCTCCTTGAGGATCACGCCCCAGTCGCGCCCATCGCTCAACTCGTTGAGGATGGTCGCCACGCCTCCGCGGGTCGGATCGCGCATCCATTTCACGGAAACTTTCGCACAAAGCTTGGTGATCATTGCATTCAAGGGCGCGCAATCGCTCCTTAGATTCGACTTCAACGGAAAGCCTTTGCGCAAGGTCAGCAAAGCCATGCCGTGATCGCCCAGTGTTCCGCTGACGATGATATGATCACCCGGTTCGATCGATTCCGGCATTAAGGGATGCTCCAGAATGCCGATACCCGCGGTATTGATGAAGATACCATCGCCTTTCCCCTTCTCCACCACCTTGGTGTCGCCGCAAACAATTTTCACGCCGGCCTCGCGTGCCTTTTCGGCAATCGACTTGACGATCCGCTCCAGCACCTCCAGTTCCAGTCCGGCTTCCAGTATGACTCCCAGCGACAGCCAAAGCGGCTTCGCACCCATTACCGCCAGATCATTCACCGTACCGCAGACCGCCAGCGACCCGATATCGCCGCCCGGAAACTCCAGCGGACTCACCACATAGGAATCGGTCGTGAATACGAGCTTACCGTCCGTAGGTTCCAGCACGGCGCCGTCATCCAGCGACGCCGGCCCGGCATCACCAAGATGTTTGCAGAACAGATCGCGGACCAGCCCGTGCGTCATCCGTCCGCCGGAACCATGCCCCAATATGATTTTTTCACCCATGTTCAGCCCCAAAACAGTTATCGGAAGAGCGCAACCCCCAGTCGGAAGTTGGAAACCTCTTCGTCATAGATCCGCAAGGCATCGCCATCCCCATAGAAGGCTTGTCCGTATAGATAAAGCGAAATCGGATGAATCGGATAGGAAACATTGAGTTCGACCGAACCGTTCCAGTCGGTCATCCCTTTGCGCAGTACCGTTTCCAGCGCAAGGCCGTCATCCCGGCCCAGTTTCAACTGCAGTTCGCCATAGCCCAGATAGTCAGCGATATCGGCATTCTGTTCACTCCGTCCGGCTATGGCCCAGATCCGGAGCGACGTCACGAACTGCCAACCGGCCGCGTCACCGAAACACCAGCCGGGCTGAATGTAGAGCCGCTCCCAGTTGCGTGCATCGATTCCATCCCTGCCGTTGGATTCGTGCTGATAGCCAAACTGCAGATCAAACTGCGAACTCCAGATGCTTCTGCACAGGTTTCGCTTCAGATAGAACAATTCCGGACTGAAATAGTTGTCCAGATAGTTGTTCGGATAGGGCGCCGAGTTTTCCTCCAGATCCCAGAACATTTTCTGGGTGTAGCCAAAGTATAACTGATCGAACGGAGCCGTCCATTTGCCAACATGCGTTCGTTCATCGAAAAAGCGATACTTGAATGAAAACTGCAGTTTAGCTTCCAGGATCGGATCGTTTCCGATCACCGCATACATCGGTTTGTAGGGAGACAGCCCCTGCGATGAATCGGCGTTTTCATAGACCGGATATTCGCGCGCAGCGAACGTCGCCGCAGCCATGCATGCCAAACCGCCAACGAGCCACCTCTTCATCTGCTCTCCATTTCCTTGAATCCCCCATATGCCGCAGTTGCACAGCCGGCAATCTCAACACTGGAACAAGGTACTGAATGCGTACCGAAGAACAAAGCGAAGAACAATGGATTAATACAGTGCAGCCTTGGAAAGGTTGAAGGACCGCGCCGAAGACGATTGCTTCATGATCGCATGCAGCCGTTTTGCCTGCAGCACAAAGGTTTCAAGACGCGCTTCGATGACCTGGGGGAATGGACCACCATCCGTTTCAATGGCAAGAAACGGCATGGTTTCCATCCTGGATGTAACGCGATCGGTTTCCCGGTCCTTCCGCAGGCGCAGCAGATGTTCACGGTTAAAACAGAGATTCAGGATCGACTCGCTCAACCGGTTCGGCATGCATCCAAACGGACCGATCGCAATCGATCCGCAGAACCGGGTGCCGACTTCAGCCATCGGTCCGCCCACGGTCAGGATCGCCTCTCCCAGCAAATTCGGCGATATAAACGGCTTTCCCGCCTCGACCACGTGCTCCACATCGACCAACCTCGAAACATACCATCCCGACGATGCCAGAATGCGGTTAACGTCCTGTTCCGCCCTGTGCATCACTCTCCATTGAAGCTTGTTCCTGATCCATTCGCCGCGTGTGGACTGCAGATCGTTGATGCGGCGGTCGAACGTATAATGCGTATAATGGACCCATTCGTGCAGGGGTGCCATGTGCGTGGCAATGCCCTGTTTGGCCAGATATTCGGGCAGCCAGCGCCGCGCGATGCCCTCGGCCCGCACATAGATTTCACCGACGAGCAGGATGGTCGGCACATCCTTGATGGCCTGTTTCATAGGGATCTTCCCCAGCTCGCATGCAGCTCGCTTGAGAGCCCGACGCAGTCCGGCCCAGCCACCGGACTCCATACCCGTGAGCACATCCCTGTAGAGTTCATCGAGACGGGCTGCAGCGCGTACCGGTTCAACAGCATTTACCAGCATGAGGTTGTGTATATCATGGAAACAATCAGACACCACCACGCTGTACCAGCACAGCAGGACAAACCGGGCTCCCATTCCCCCGTAGTTGTCGTTGCTCGACAGCGACATGAATGTGAGGTCGCGAATACCCCGTGTCCGGACAAGATTTTTCATGAACTCGCGATACTGCCCGAATCGACAGGGGCCTTCCGAGGTAGGCATGAAGTATACCGTCACCTCATCTTTCGGTCTTCGTTCCAGATAGTTAAGAAGCGCACCCGTGGTGAGCTGCATCGGCAGGCATTCCTTGCACAGGGTACTGCCCTTCCCTCGTTTGAGGTCCTCCTCGGTCATGGGCGGAAGCGCTTCGGTATTGATGCCCATGTGCCTGCAGGCGGTGGCGAGCGCGCGGACACCCCACGCACTCATGGATGGGAAGATCAGTCGTACCCGCTTATTGTCCAATGACAGGGCTTCGCCCGCGCTGGTGGTCACGGTAAACCGTCCGTCGATCATGCGCGCGTCGGCAACGGCATCAAACCCGCGCCGGAATTCACGGCGGCTGATGCCCCGGTAACGCGCTACGATGTCAAGGAACGCCTCGATCCGCGTTTCGAGTCCCGCATCGGCCGTATGGTTGTCGAGTTCCAGCGTAAGGGACGGCTTCATGCCCATGATATTCCTGAAAAATCCGACAATGAATGAGTCGGGGCCGCAGGAAAAGTTGGTGATATAGGTACCGTACAACTGTGGATGCCGTTTAACCACTTCCGCGCCTTTCAGAATGATCTGGCCCATGCTCCAGTACATACGTTCGTGCGGATCAACGCCCCTCAGATCAAGGAAGTCCACCGGTATCAGTGTATACCCGCGCGAGGCAAACTTATGGGGTATGCCTTTGTTCGCTTCGCGGGCAAAAGCATTGTACGGGCGTCCAAACAGCACGATCCCGATGCGCTCCTGATCAGCCTCGATTTCATCCAACGCCTGTCTGCCACGCTCGCGCATCGCCGCTTCCATGGCCTTCTGCGCTTTCCATCCCTCGTCGAAGGCCCACGCAGAAAGACTTGCTGAAGCGCCGAGCCCACGACCCAGCTCGATGAACTGGTTCCTGACAACATCGATCCCCTTGTGGAACTGCAGAAAGGGCTTGTGAACAGGTGTGTCCCCAATGGATTTTTCAAACGTAGAACTGAGCACAAACGGTTCTCCCTGCACCAGCGGGCATAGCTTGGACGTCGCGTATCCGTTTTCAATATCCAGCCCCTGGATGTGCGGCAGAAAGATGTGAGAAGGCTGTTTCGCCAGCAGATTCACGAAATAGCCGTGTGCTATCTCCATCGGAAAACAGAAAGGAGCTGTCCTCGCATCAACGCCATCAGGATCAATCGCATCCGGCAGGACGCAGCGGTAACCAATCCGCGTGAAGAAGTGGGAATACAGCGGATAGAGCGTATCCGTCAGGAAACTCCGGTTGATGCCGATTGTCGGGACCGTCTCCGGCAACCCTGCACCGTCAGCAGCGAACTCCTCGAACACCATTTTTTCACGAAGGGCTACCAAATCAAGATTACCGGCATCAACTTCTGTATGATGACGCACGTTGTAGTATCTGTTGCAGGCCCCTCCAAATGGATAAGACGCTCCCTCGATAACAATCCGGCTAATCTCGCAGCCGATATCACACTTTTCCTTACCTCCGTTGCAGATGAACGGTTCCTTGTATTCCACATCGCGCTCAATCAGCGTATCGAGCGAAAAGACGGCGCGATTCATCAAACCTTTTGAAATCCGGCTCTGTACTTCCAGTGCGACACCGTACGCCCCCATCAGACCGGGTTCCGGCGGCACAATGATCTGCTTGCCGGAAAGCGCCGCCATTGCAACAGGCACTGCGCGGTTGTAGCAGACACCGCCTTGCATGAAGATCTTTTGCCCGACCGGACGCGAGCCCTTTACCCGGTTGAGGTAATTCATGCAGATGGAATACACCAGACCCGCCACGGTATCCTCTTTAGGCACACCTTCGTGAGATGCACACTTGATATCGGATGAAATGAATGCCGCGCATTGGTCATTGAAGTTCGGTGGGTGCCGGCCCTTCAGCGCCCAGCCTGCAATGTCCTCCATCTCGATCCCCAGCGATTCCCTGGCCGATTCCTCCAGGAAAGAGCCTGTACCCGCAGAACACGCTTCATTCATGGCATAGTCGGAGGCCACGCCGTTGGTAATGTAGGTGTATTTGGCATCCTGTCCGCCGATCTCGAAAATGGTGTCCACTTCCGGATCGAAATGGATCGCCGCCGTTGCGTGTGCAATAATCTCGTTGATCACCCCGTCGGTCAGCGCATGCAGCCCGGCTATCTTTCGACCCGAGCCCGTTACACCAAGTCCTTGGATTGTAATCTTCGTATTGCCGATCTGATCGCGCAGCGAGCGATAGCAACTGCGCGAGGCAGCTATCGGATCGCCGTTGGTGCGCAGGTACTCCGAGGCCAGGATTCTACGATCCGGCTCGCGGACTACGACTGCCTTGGTCGTAGTCGAACCGACGTCGAGCCCGAGAATGCACCGGTCGCCGTCGCGGGCAACAGCTCGTTCCATGACTGCAAATGTGACGCGCTTTTCGTGGTTGATCAGAGGCGGATGGTATTCGAACTGTGACGTTTCCTCCCGGAAGAGGCCGCGGATCGACACCGGCAGTGTCTCGTTATCAAGTGCCCATAGCGCAGCCCCCACCGCCTCGAAACAGGTGGCCTCTTCCGGTATGTGCAGTCCGTCGACATCCTTCGAGAGATATTCCAGCATCACATCGTTGCGCGTGGTACCCCCTACCAGCAGGACATGCTCTTTCGAAATGTTCTTCAGGAGCTCCAGGACCTTGCCCGCCATCATCTGACACAAACCGGCAACGACCTGACCCTTGGGCACACCATCGTTGGTTGCATGCGTGCAGTCACTCTTGCAGAATACCGAGCAGCGGCCGGAAACATGATGTGGCTTTTCCCGGCGCGCATAACGGATGGCGTCCTCTATTCCCACATCCATGCGCCGGATTTGCTGCAGGAAGAATTCCCCCGTTCCTGATGCACACTTGTTTCCCGTGTGCACCTTGACGATCCGGCCTTCCTTATCGATTTGATAAACCATGAATGTTTCGCCGCCGGCGCTGACCACGGCATTAATCGCCGGATATCGGTCACGCACATAAGCCACCGCCTTTTCGGTAGCAAGCGGCTCCGAGATCGTTGTCAGGCTGAGCATATGCCGCAGCTTGCGACCGGTCGACACCACGCGATCGATCGTTTCGACCTCGCGTTCCGACAACAGCAGTTGAACAACCTGTTTCGGATTGCCCTCATGCGCCCTCGAGACAACATCAAGGATCCTGGTTCGCTCCTCCGTGCGCTCCACCTCAACCATCGTGATCGTTGACGCCCCACAACATATTCCAAGTGTTTTCATCTCCGCCCTTTCAGCGTGAACAGTTTATAAACCAGGCAGGTCTTGGGCAAGCTCATGCGGCAACAAGTCCAGCCTGCCTGACTCGCGCCGAAAAATCCTATCGCTACAACCGTGCCGACTGATTGAGGGGCATAAGAAACCGTGAAAACCTTAGCAAATACAGCGATAGACCGTTTTCTGGGCGGGCTTTCATCGATGCAAGGAAGTGCTCTATATGAATGTCGTGACGGCATATGCTGATCATATCTGACATAGATGACTGCGAGTTCTTTCAGACCTCGTCTGCGACTAGCTCAATAAGGTGGTCCTGCAATTCGAGAGGAACGGGTTCTACCACCTCCACGCTCTGCTCGAAATCGGGAATGAAAAGAGCATCCAGCAACGCCTGCACGGTTTCAGGATCCGACGTAGCCATGTTCAACTCCCTGATCACCTGAAGACTCAGCTTATCCAGATTTGCTGTCCCGAAGCAGGCCCAGCCATCGTAAACGGCAGCCTTGACATGCGACATCCTTGGATACACATAAACTTTGGCACCGTTCTCAAGCAATGTATTGATGACGATACGATTGCTGTGCTCCATGATCGTATGGTTCACCACGCCCGGGAAAATGACACGCACATCCACGCCCCGTTTACGGGCCCTGCACAGCTCGTAGAGAATCTGATCATCGGCCATATAGCAGTTTTCAATATAGATGTAAGCACGCGCCCGGCGGATGGCCTCCACCTGGGCATGGTATATCTGAGCCCGGGCCGGCTGCGTTCTGAGAAAACGTACGGGCACCTCATTCTGCACATGCGATGTGACCGGTTCGTACGAATCCGGGGCAAGCGTGGCGAAATCCCCGCCCCAGCCACTGTAGCGCCAGGTATGTTGAAAATCCTGCGACAGGCGGTTCACGGCATCGCCCTGAATGCGCACCATCATGTCGTGCCACTCATGCCGGTACTCCCGACCGATGTTCATTCCTCCAACAAATGCCATGCGACGATCAATCACGATGCATTTGACGTGATTGCCCCCCATCCATGTATTGGGAATGATCCGCAGACGGATTTTAGAACCGCGGCACAGGTAACGCGGGATGTTATCGATGGGCACATAATCTTCCGGCTGAGACTCAGCCTTAGCGAGATGCGAAAGATAGGTCCCAAGACCATCGCATATGATCCTCACATCAACCTCCCCCGATCGCACACGCAACCGATCGGCGATGGCCCGTGCTATATCATCATTGTCGAAAAGATAGGTCTGCAGATAGATGCAGTCGACCGCTCCATCGATTGCACTTTCGAGCTCGGTGTAGAATGCGTCCCCGTCAATGAGAAACTCGACGTTTGCCTTATACGATGGACGTCCGGTCAGGTCATCCAGGTACTGCTCCCATTCCGCCAGGTCCATACCGTCGGAACCGACAGCCAACTCAGGTATTTCATCCTGATTGAGCAGTGGAAACCGGATAAACCTGACATCAAGCCGCCTTTCCCAATCCCATACCTGATCCCAAAGGCGGGATCCGAGCTCGAAGGTACTGCTTACCGGCCTGACGAGAATGGCGGTTGTATGACTGCGGACCAGGTGTTTGGTCACGCCATTGCCGGCCACCCCCGGATACACGCCGTACAACTCCTCGTATTCCGCGAAAGGGCGATCCGTCGCGATACTGGCCTTCCTGATGGACGAACAACCAACCAGCAACTCAGAGGATACCAGCATGATGACCAGCCGGCTGACACCCATCTTCTCCACACAGCGGTTTCCCATCGCAACCTCCCGCCCATTTAAGGATGTACCGGTCTACAATTCAGACGATGCCTCGTTAAGCATTCCCTCCACATTCAGATGCGGAACATTTTTCAGATACTTTTCCTGCACCTCACCCGGTATCCCGTGCTCCGTCAATACAGGCTTAACTTTTGCGAGGTAATCCTCCTTCAGCGGATCAAGTGCCGCCGTCAAAGCCTCATGACGGTTTCTTTCCTCGACGGTTTTTGCCCTCAATTCAGCCAGGCGACCGGCCAGTTCCGGAGTGGCAGAAATCACCTCATCCAACACTGCCAGCAGTCTTTCTGCTTTTTCCATATCCTCGACAGACAGATCTTCAGAAGACTCCCCCGCTACCTCGTTCTCAAGGGCAACAACCTGAAACAGAAACTCATCATCCATCGCAAAGCCTTCATCCAGCATTGCATGCATCAGTTCATCCCCGACCTCGGCGTCATCCATATCGACGGCCGCATTGAATATCTTCTCACGGGCTTTCGGATTAAAATCCGCAGCATGCTCCAGCATCCAGGTGTAAACCGAAGGAAGTTCAATCTTTTTCAAAAGAGCATCGAAAGAATAGTTAGGGATCAGCCCTTCTTCCGTACTGAACATTTCCTGCTTCAGGCAATCGATCACCTCCGGACGGAAGCTTCCTTTAAATGTGCATAGCAAGAAAGTGCGCTCAACCTGATCGTTTGTGACGCGATACCGCCGGAGCATTTCCATCTGAATGGATTCAGCAGTTAGTGCCGCTATCAAGTCATAGGCCTTGTGCGAAACAACCCACGATTTGCTGTCGAGAAAACGGTGCAGCAGTGCTTCAGGTACCTGCGTTGTTTCGTCGACCAGCATTTCCAGCAGGGAGATCTGTTCAAACTGAACCAACGGATGGGTGCTTTCCACCCGGCAGACCGAATTAAACAGCTCCGTGCGAACGTCTTCTTCAAGGTCGCGTGGTCTTGTCTCCTGCAGATAGCGCAGGCTGGCAGCCAGAATCATAGAGTTCCCGGACTGTAGCTGGCTGCAGACATTGGTGAAGACATCATGAGCTTCCTGCCAATCCTCCGAATCAGGATCTGGTTCCTGCGTCCATAATGCATTGCCATGGCTTCGCGCACTCCTGCCGAGATTGCAGACCGCGTTGTAGACTTTTTCAGGATCGGCATCAGCGAGTTGCTTTATGTAATCAGCTGTCGCAAATCCAGGTATCCGAACATACGGATAACGGGAAAAGGTTTCAACTTCCTCGCCGCCACACCCGGCAAAAAAAAGCGTGCAGACCATTAACAGAATTATCGATAAACGATTCATTGCGTGCACTCCCTTCCGAAGGACAAGGCCTCCCTTTCTGTTGACTTCGTTCTCTGAATCATCGTCCTCCGTCTCAACGCGCACCAAAGCATCAGGAGCATCGACAGCAGCCAGACATAGTAGCCAACCTGCACTGACAGAAAATCCTCGCCAAACGCCGCCACAACCACAAGCGGCCATGAAACGACATGAACAATCAGCGCAATTTGAGTCATCAACAACCAGACCGGCAGCTTCCGTCGTTTAAATACGGTGATCAGGAGCAAAGTCATGATCACCATCAGGGCGTTCGATAAAGTGAAAAGGAAATAGTATGCAGTTGCTCCCCATTCAGTCGCATTATACCAGACCCCAACCATGCAAATGCCGGCACAACAAGCCCCGCTGCAACCGTCAAAAGCCGGCAGGAAGAAGGAAACAACAAAGAGGCTCACTGCCAGCAGCAGTAGCCTGTTGGTTTTTTTGCTTTCAGACAGATCGCTGTTAACAGCATCAGATTGATTAAGCGTTTTCATAGAAGCCCCTATGCTTACTAGCGACGGCCCGATGAAGGGCCGTCGCTTGCTCATTGCTACGGTGCCGGGGCGATACCGGTATCGACCCAGTCGACCAATTCTTCAAACGCGCCGTATACCTCGTCTGCCAGATACGGCCCCGTGTGGCCATAGCGATCGGATATGCGCTGCACCAGAAGATCCGAAGTGCCCTGTTCCGCCACGGCGGCAGCATACAGGGCTTCATGAAATACCGGCACGGCCGGATCGCGATTATTATGCAGTGACAGATGCGGTGTGCTGATTTTCCCGGTCGGCTCAAAGTACCGCCAGAGATACTGTGCAGCCTGATTGGATCCTTCGAACCGATCAACATAGGCATTGATCCCGCCGATGATCTCGGGCGGCAGGTAGGAGCTGGTATAGACCAGTTCCGTGTTGTCATAGAATCCCTTATTCCCCGTGCGGGACGAAACATCATTCAGGTAGAGATACCAGAAGCCCATGATCGTTGCGTAGGATTCCCCCAGCTCTGCACCATTGACAAAATCCCACGGCACAGGTGTCTGGTCGATCAGTGCAATCGCTCCTGCTCCCATCGGGTCAATGGTCATAGCAGTGATCGTCGGTACGACAACATCCGCCATTATATTTTGCGGCAGAACCGGCGACTCGAAAACATCCCCAGGAAGCACATCCGGATAGAAGAACTCCCAAAGAATGCGGGTGTTTGCCATGTATGCAATCTCGGCCTGCGACCCTCCGATCATGCCAGCCACGGTCAGCACCCCGTCATACTGGTTGGCATGCTGCTCCGCCAACTGGACGCATACCGCGCCGCCCAGCGAATACCCCACCAGGAAGGTCCGGTCCGGCGGCCCGAAATTGCGGATGAACAGACTGTTGACATACCGCGTGTCCAGAACGCCTTCTCTTACCGCGAAACCATTGGCTGTATAGCTCGAATAGGCTACGGCATATCCGTTGTCGACCAGCATATCGCGCAGCGCCTGGAGATCATCCTTGACCGGAAGCCCGATCGGCATAAACGGCTCAATAATCCCATGGGCATACACCACCAGATCGCCATTCCAGTTGTCCGGAACCGTAATCTGATATTTCGCACCCGAACCGGTTTCCCCTTCGATCACCTGCGTTGCTGCAACCGCCGATCCAGCGAGCATCAACACAGCGAATAGAAAACCACAGTATCTAGTTGCATGTTTCATTACTCCATCTCCTTCATTCACTGCCTTGAAACCGCATCCAGCCGATTCGGACACCCGCCCGGGAAGATCGCATCCGGAATGCTGTTTCACCTTTCTCCAAAGTGTATGGCTTGTTTTCATGAATCTCCTTCCGCCGCTTCCTCATTTCATCACAATCTCGATGATTGGCGGCAACTCAACCGGAACAGGCTTCGCGCGACGGGTAATTGAACGGTTCGGATTCCTGTTCAGACCTGCCGCAATCGTGTTCGTCGTCCAATCTCTGTAACTGTTGATGTTTTGAGGGATACGATAATCGCGTGTAACTCTTTCACCGGACGAGAGCGAGCAGGTCAACCGCAGCCAGATCCCTTCAATTTCGCCGGAAGAGGAACCACTGGAACCAAACAGGCTAGTATCGCGGTCCTCGTCGTAGAACATCACCGACTCCGTTTTCAGATCGTACTGGGAATCGGGTGTCATCGTCCCGATGTCAAACCGGCTGCATAACACGCCTTCTTGGCTATATCGTGTCGCTCCACTGCGCTCTATCTGTTTATAAAAAATGCAGTATTCAATTTCTGTTTTAACGAATGCAGTATCGGACGGATTTACCAGCTTCAGCTCACAGGCCTGGCATTTAATGAATTGCGGATCGTAGCGCTTATCCTTGATCTCACCGCGTTTTTCGACGTCTACCCACCGGACCGAAATCTTCACTGAATCCCTGAAATCCCTCTCCTGAGCCCATGCCTGAATATAGTGCCGATCCACCTCGCAAAAAGCGGTAATGGAAGCTCGGCAGGGCTTCGTCCTGCCTTCACGCTGAATGGCCGCAATCTGGCTGCCGGCATTGTAATCCAGCAACACGCCTTTAATGGTGCACCCGTTTGTGCTGGTGAAATCTCGATACACCGTTTCGGACGAAGTTATGCAAACGCAATTGAGCCAAGCTAGGAAAGTCATCAAAGCGATGTTGAGTCGAAGTGTTTTCATGGCTGGCACCTCCCTTGCCGCCCAGACCGGCGACTCTGAAAGTGAACGCATTGAGCGTGCCACCACACCCCTGTAATATTATATCATACTGATCATAAACAACTTATGAAACACACAGCAGCACATACATAATGAAGATCAACATTTGATGCACACCCTGCATTCACTGAATGTTTCATGCATATGCCTGCAACCGGAAATATAGCTCGGCGACCTGATTGCCGGGCCATGCTACCGTGCACAGATTCCGACTGCGCTGTCCAGGCAGCTGCCGGTAGATACGATGGGTGTAATGAAACACGCTTTACGATTCAGACGCGGCTGGGGTACTCAGTCACTGAAAAGAAAGGCTGCGTTACAGGCTCCTTCGGCGCTGACCATGCAGGAGCCGACGGGAGCATCGGGTGTGCAGTTTTTGCCAAACAGCGTGCAGTCGGTCGGTTCTTTGGTGCCGCAAAGGATTTCCCCGCAGATGCAGCCGCTGGGTTCGCGGCTATCAACTTTGGGTTTGAAGCGGCAGTCTGCATCATATTGTGCGAATTCAGGACGGATGCCGTAGCCGGCCTCTGGAATGACGCCGAGCCCGCGCAATTCGTCGTCCTTTGTCTCGAACAGCTCGTCAATAATATGCTGCGCCTTGCTGTTCCCATTGCAGGAAACGACACGGGTATAGGCATTCAGATTGCCTGCCCCACCGCGCGCCAGCTCGCCGGCCAGCAAATGGATGGCACCCAGCAGGTCAAGCGGTTCGAAACCACCGACCACCATCGGCACCTGGTACGTCGAACAGAGCCCGTCATACGCCTTGGTGCCGATGATCGCCGTCACATGCCCGGGTGTGATGAATCCGTCAATCCGTGTATCTCCTGAGGACAGCAGCGCATCAAGCACCGGTGGTATGCGTTTTGCCGACAACAGTACTGATACATTTTCCACCCCTTCAGCCTGGGCCTTCCGTATGATTAAACCGATTCCCGGCAGCGTGGTTTCGAAGCCGATGCCGAGGAATACAACCTGTCGATCCGGATGGGATTTCGCATACTCTACGGATTGGAACGGCGAATAGACCGGCTGGACATCGGCACCTTCCGCCGCTGCCTTTTCCAGCGACATCGAAGTGCCGGGCACGCGCACCAGATCTCCAAAGGTGAAGATGCTTGCGCCGTGTTCAAGACCGAGACATACGGCTTTGTCGATGTACTCGATTGGCGTCACGCAGACCGGGCAGCCGGGTCCGGACACCAGCCGCATACTCGCAGGGAGTAGTTCGCGGAGCCTGTACTTGTAGATCGTGTGCGTCTGACCGCCGCAAACCTCCATGATGCTGAATGGGCGATCACCCACCGTCTTTGCAACCGCCGCCGCCAGCCTCCGCGCCAGTTCCGGCCTCTTGAAATCATGCAGCAGGTTCATTTCTTAAACCACTAGTCAGCACGAATGCTCTTTGAACAGGTTTTCATTAGCGAGGATTAGTGAAAATGAGTGGTATGCCTTTCCGATTGATCACGGGTTTGGATTCAGTTCATTCCAGAAAGCAAGGGTTTCCGAAGCTTCATCTTCGTCGAGGCTTTCGATGGCGATGCCGGTATGGACCAACACGTAATCGCCTACGCTCACTGCCTCCAGCAAGGCGGTGGAAAATTCAACCTGCACCCCGGCCTGCTCGCCGATAGCCATCTGGCCATCCAGCACCTCCACCACCCTGATTGGAACCGCGAGACACATTGCAATTCTCCTGCGTTTATCCCCTGGTACGCACGTTACCTTAAAATCCGGTCAAAATCAAACGCCCCTGAGTAAATTGCGGAAGATTTGGTTTGGCCTGAACATAAATACATCATAATACTTAATATATTAAACCTGGAGCGCGCTATGATCACGGAAGAGAGAACTATTGCAGCCGATGTGTTGAAGGCGATGGCTCATCCCGTCCGCCTTGGTGTGATCGAAATTCTCGCTGATGGGGAACGCACCGTGACCCAGCTCTATGAAGCCCTGGGCTGCAGTCAGTCAATGATGTCGCAACAGCTCAAGATCCTCTGCCAGCAAAAACTGGTCGACATCCGCAAGGACGGCACGCAAAAATATTGCAGTCTGTCGAACCGCGACTTCCTGAAGCTTTTCGACTGCATGCACAAGCACCTGCGATATTTTCTGAAGTTCCAGGACTAGCCGTCCTGTATTTCACGCCGTTTACATTACGTTATTATTATTTATCAATGTCGATGCACTGAAAGGGTATACCGATCATGAAACCGGGAAGATTACTGATTGTCGGCGGCGTAGCCGGCGGAGCCAGTGCCGCCGCCCGTGCGCGTCGTCTGGACGAAACATGCGAAATCATCCTGTTCGAACGCGGACCGGATATCTCCTTCGCCAACTGCGGCCTCCCCTACCATATCGGGGGAGCCATCACCGACCGCGGAAAACTCCTGGTGACCACCCCGAATGCCATGATTTCCAAGTTCAATATGGACGTGCGCACCCGCAGTGAAGTCGTGGCGATTGACCGGGAGAACAGGCAGATCAGGGTCAAGGATCTGAAGAATGGTGATGTATACACGGAAAGCTACGACAAGCTGATCCTCAGTCCCGGTGCGGCGCCGGTGCGACCGCCGATTCCCGGCATCGCCACGCCGAAAGTAATGACCCTCCGGAATCTCGAGGACATGGACCGGATTATTCAAAACATGGAAGGTAGGCAATCCGTTGCCGTTATCGGAGGCGGGTACATTGGTCTGGAAATGGCCGAAGCTGCGCGCGAACGCGGGATGGAGACCACCCTGATTGAGCTGGCACCGCAGGTGATGGGACCAGCCGACCCCGAGATGGCCGCCACCATCCATGTGGAGCTGAAACAGTTTGGCGTCAACCTGAAACTCGGCAGCTCGGTCACGGCGTTCACTGAAACAGAAAACGGTCTTAAACTGGACCTGAGTGACGACAGCCAGATTGAGACCGACCTGGCCATTCTTGCGATCGGTGTCAAGCCCGAGGCCACCCTGGCCAGAGATGCAGGCCTTGAACTCGGTGCGACCGGGGGCATCAAGGTGAATGACCACATGCAGACGTCCGATCCGGACATCTATGCGGTCGGCGATGCGATAGAGGTTACCGATTTCACCACCGGCCAGCCTGCACTCATACCGCTCGCGGGACCGGCCAACCGGCAGGGACGCATTGCGTCCGATAACATTTTCGGGAGGAACAGCAGCTACAAGAACACGCAGGGCACCGCCATTTGCAAGGTATTCAATATGGCCATAGGCATGACCGGACTCAGTGAAAAGATGGCCCGGCGACAGGGCATCGCCTATGAAAAGGTTTATGTTCATCCGGCGAGCCATGCCAGCTACTATCCCGGCTCGCATCCCATTTCACTGAAGCTTCTGTTTGATCCGGAAGACGGCAAGGTGCTCGGCGCTCAGGCGGTCGGTGCCGACGGTGTCGACAAGCGCATCGACGTCATCGCGGTAGCCATCCGCGCCGGCCTCACGGTGTTCGATCTGGAGGAGATGGAGCTCAGCTATGCCCCGCCATACGGATCGGCCAAGGACCCGGTCAATTATGCCGGGTTCGTGGCCGCCAATGTCCTGCGTGGTGATGTTTCCCTCTTCCATGTTGAGAAGGCTGTTCAGCCGGCGGAACACGAAGTGCTGCTTGATGTCCGCAACCCGGAGGAAGTGGAAAGCGGGACGATCCCGGGCGCAACCAATATTCCGCTGGGCCAGCTGCGGGGCAAACTCGGCGGACTCGACAAGGAACGTGAATATCTCGTCTTCTGCCAGGTTGGAATGCGCGGATATCTGGCGTGCCGGATTCTCTCCCAGAACGGGTTTAAATGCCGTAATCTGACCGGCGGCTATAAAACCTACATGATGGCCACGGCCCATCTGCCAGTCTACTTTCCCGAAAAGGAAACAACGGCCGATGATGCCGGCGAACTCAGAGCAAAAATGTAAAACATCCTTATCGACGGCGATTCCTGTCTCTATAATGGATCTTAAAACAGGAGCATATCATGTGGACGTATGAAACAGCTGTAGATTGGAAAGCCGGCAAAACAGGCGAAACGCGCAGTGCCGGGAAACCCACCGTGGAAGTTGCGACCCCGCCGGAGTTCGGAGGTCCGGAGAATATCTGGACCCCGGAAGACCTGCTCACCAGCTCCGTGGCAACCTGCATCATGACGTCGGCGCTATTCTTCCTGGACCGGTCAAGGATTGCACTGCGCGCCTACAAAAGCAACGCAACCGCCACCATGGAGAAAGGACCCGCGGGACTGACAATTACGGGAGTGAAAGTAGCCGTTACCGTGGAACTTGAAGATCCCGAGCAGGCGGAAGCTGCCCGCAAGGCTGTGGAACAGGCGGAAAAGACCTGCCCGATTTCAAACTCCCTGCAGTGCCCAGTGGAGATGGAGCTTCTAGTGAGCTGAAAAGCTTACGAGATGTGATCAACGAGATAGCGCTTCACCGCATCGACATCGTTGGCAATGTCGTCGCAACGGGTTTCGGCGTTGGCCAGTGCATCGAGTGTTGGATGATGCACCTCCTCGCCGATAGCATCAATGATCGCCTGCGTAAACTTGGCGGGATGGGCGGTAGCCAGGCAAATAGCCGGTGACTCGGCCGACATATTCTTTTCCGCCACATACACACCGACGGCTGTGTGGGGATCGAGCACGTAGCCGTAGCGATCCTTGTAGCGTTTGATGGTGGCCAGGGTGGCCGGGGTATCGCCACGACCCGCAACAAATAGCTCGTCAACCACACCGTTTTTATTCAACGGTACACACAGTTCGCCCGAACGTGAGAATTCCGACATCAGCGCAGTCAGTTCCGCAGCGTCCTCCCCGACCTTGTAAAACAGGTAGCGTTCGAAGTTGCTGGCCACCTGTATATCCATCGACGGGCTGATGGTCGGCACGACGTTGGCCATGCCGTAAATCCCGCTGTTGAAGAAACGTGACAGGATATCGTTCTCGTTGGTCGCCAGGATCAGTTTATCGACCGGCAGGCCCATGCGCTGCGCAAGATATCCGGCGAGGATGTCGCCGAAGTTGCCGGTTGGAACGGAAAACCGTACGGAGGCAGCACCGGATTCATTCATTACGCGGAACGCCGCATAGAAATAGTACACGGTCTGCGCCAGTACACGGGCCCAGTTGACCGAGTTGACGGAACCGAGCGCATGTGCCGTCTTGAACGGCACGTCCGCAAAGATTGTTTTCATGATATGCTGGCAGTCGTCGAAGGTACCATCCACCGCCAGGTTGAATACATTGTCGTCCAGCACGCTCGTCATTTGCTTTTCCTGCAGCGGACTGGTGCGCCCCGCCGGATGCATGATGAAGATGTTGATGTTCGGCTTGCCGCGGACGCCGTGGATCGCCGCACTTCCGGTATCGCCGCTGGTGGCCCCCAGTATATTCAGCTGTCCGCCGCGTCGTTCGAGAATATAGGCAAAGAGGTTGCCGAGAAACTGCAGCGCTACGTCCTTGAAAGCCAGCGTCGGGCCATGGAACAGCTCGAGCACATAGACGTCCCCCACCTTCACGGTCGGTGCTGCATCCGGATGATCGAAGGCTGCATAGCTGCGGACAATCAGGTCGCGGAGATCATCTTCCGGAATATCCGTCGCGAACAGACGCATCACCTCATAAGCCAGATCCGTGTAGGATAAGGATGCCCACGACTCCAGCTTATCGGAAAGATCCGGCAACCGCTCGGGAAGGAGCAGCCCTCCATCCGGGGCGAGTCCCGTCATGACGGCATCCTGAAACTCAACGGGCTCCATCCGCCCGCGTGTGCTGATGTATTTCATTCCAGTATCCTTGTAAAACAACAGGGACCGGATCATTTCCCATAATCCAGCCCCGATAAAGCTTAAATTAGAGTCGACACGTTAATCGTTTAACAGGTCTGCCGGCTGAACAGATCCTTCCCGTTCATTTTTTATCGGATCCTGTCTGCTTCCGCATACGCCCGTTTTTATCGTCCGCCCTTACGATCAGTCCCGTTTGAACCAGAACGACTGCCGGGCAGCTCCTCTTCGTGCTTCCCGCAGGAACAGTTTTTCAAGTTTCCGTCTACGAAGGCGCCACCGCGGGACGGGCGCAGATCGCATGGCTGCGTCTAATCGGATTCCGGAAATCTTCCCCTATAGATTGAACGTGTGCAGCTTGTAATCCGATGTTGAATAGGTATCGACCGTACTAATCTGCTGCGTCTTGATCACAGATAGCTTGCTTTCATACACGCTCTTATTGGTATCGACGGCAACGACCTGTCCTTCCGTATTTTCAACGACGACAATGTAGCCCTCATACTCCCATCCCGATTTTCCGCTGCCGTATGAGTCATAATACGAAACGGAACCGGAAGCCTTGAGTTCGGCTGAATCTTTCTTCGCAAAGGAAAATGAAACATCGCTCTTGCCAATGACAACCCTGCTGCTGCCGCTGTAGCTCTCTGCAATGAGATAAAGATACGCCTTGAAGTTCTGGGTACATGCCGATTTGCTCACTTTCTTGATGGTGGCATCAATGGTGATTGTATCCTTCTTGCGCGTCGAATACCCCGTCTCATCTATTTTATCCGAGGATTTATTGCGATCGACATCAATCTTAATATCGGGAGGAACCACACCTGCCAGATAGTCCTGATCCTTGGCGCAGAGTTTGTTCATGGGAACCATGAGACGGGCACCATCCTTCTTCTCCAAGACCACCTTGCTTCCCGATATCTGGATAAACTGCGCCTCGACGTTGCTGACCCCATCCTTCGAAGACCAGACCCGGAAATCGGCAGCAGCCCCGCAAACCAATCCGCAAATAACCAACAAGATACTTACCGTCGTTTTCATCCCTAAAACTCCTCCCTATCACGCATCATATACAATCCGGTTCGGATTCTAAAAAGTATGTTGCGTCAATCAAGAACGTTTTAAAAGCAATTATGATTTTAGGCAGATTCACTTTGCCAAGACTCCTCGGCAAGCGCTAGCTTGAGGATATTGAATGAGGACGCATTATGAACACCATCGAACATATTGAAGACACAGCCCGGCGGCTTGTACCGCTGTATGCCACGGAAGAAGCCGACCTGCCCGACCGGCCCCTTTGGGCTCATCCGGAGATTAACCGGATCATAGAGGCGCTGCGGCTGCTATCCGACATTCTCTTCCCAGGCAAGCACCTGCCGGAACCGGGCGATTTCATCACCTTCTTTACCGAGCAGCTCACACAATCCGCCGATATCCTGCTGCAGGAGGTGGAGAAAGCACTGCCGTTCCGCTGGATGGGTGCCGCCGATCTGCAAGAAAACCGACCGCCTATCGACAACCTGCGCGGCGAGACCGCGAAAATCGTCAACCGGTTCATTTCCGCCATACCCGCTATCCGGACCGCCTTGATCGACGACGTCAAGGCCGCCTACAACGGCGATCCGGCCGCACTCAGCTACGCGGAGGTCAAGCTGGCCTATCCCGGCCTCGTGGCCATCACCTCCCATCGTATCGCCCACGAACTCTACCGGCTCGACGTACCCCTCATTCCGCGCATCATGAGCGAATACACGCACTCGCTGACAGGTATCGACATCCACCCGGGCGCCACGATCGGCAAGGGGTTCTTCATTGACCATGGCACCGGCGTGGTCATCGGCGAAACCTGCCACATCGGCAACAACGTCAAACTCTATCAGGGCGTGACGCTCGGCGCGAAGAGCTTCCCGCTCGATGAGCATGGACGACCCATCAAGCATATCCAGCGGCATCCCACCGTGGAAGACGATGTGATTATCTATGCCAACAGCACGATTCTCGGCGGGGACACCGTCATCGGCAAAGGCACCACGGTGGCCGGCAACGTATTTCTGATGCAGAGCACCCCGCCCGGCAGCCTGGTTACACGTGCGGAGGGGGGGGTCTCCATCCGAACCCGCGAAACGCACGGCGGCGGGGCCGGGATCTAGACCGGCCCCAGCAGTTCCATAGGAGTTAGCTTATCATCGCTATCTGATACCGGGGGTGTCAGGGCGATGGGATCGGCCAACGGAGGAGGATAGATGGCGAAAACCTGCATCCATCATATCGAACCGCTGCTGCCCCCGTATTCGTATCGCCAGGACTATGCCCGCGACCGCATGATTCATTGGCTGCCGGGCAGGCGCAACGGCCGCCTTATCCGCGGCATCTACGATCATTCCGGCATCGAGACCCGCTACAGCGTGCTGCCCGATTTCGCCCCCGGTGCCGAACCTGTACTGTTCCGTGAAGATGCGGCAGGCCGGATCATCGAACCGACAACCGGAGCCCGCAACCGCTGCTACCGCGAACACGCCGGCAAGCTCGTGATCGATGCGGGACGTCGCGCACTCGAAAACGCCGCGGGCTTTACCGCCGGTGACATTACGCATGTTATCACCGTTACCTGTACCGGCTTCTACAATCCCGGACCGGATCTTGATCTAATCGAAGGGCTCGGCCTTGGGGAACGTACCGAGCGCTACAATATCGGCTTTATGGGGTGCTACGCAGCCTTCCCCGCCCTGCGGATGGCCGACCACTTTTGCCGCGCCCGACCCGATGCTGTCGTGCTGGTGGTCTGCGTCGAACTCTGCTCGCTTCATCTGCAGTTCCGCGAGGAAGTTGACAGCCTGCTCGCAAATGCCCTGTTTGCCGATGGTGCCGCCGCCGTCATCGTAAGTGCGCGAGCGCCCAAGGACGGTCATCCGGTACTCGCCATGGAGTCCTTTACCTCGGCGCTGGCCCCCGAAGGTGCAAGGCACATGGCCTGGGAGATCGGCGATCACGGCTTCAATATCCGCCTCTCCACCTATGTGCCCGACATCATCGCCGGCAACATCGGAGGCATTGTCGACCAGGTGCTGCAGCAGGGACGCTGGTGCCGGGACGATATCGGCACCTGGGCGATCCACCCCGGCGGGCGCGCGATCCTCGATCACGTGGAAAACGAGCTGCAGCTGTCCCCCGGGCCATTGGAGGACTCCCGGGAAACACTGCGCCAGTATGGTAACATGAGCAGTGTCACCGTTTTGTTTGTCCTCCATCGTATCTTGAATCGACGGGGGTTGAAAGAACCCCATCCGATCTGTGCCATGGCCTTCGGCCCCGGACTGACCATCGAAACCGCCCTGCTCGAATATAACCCGGCAGCGCCTAACCGTCGGCAAGCCCGGGAAGACACCGATCTATCGCCGCCCCCCCGCATGAAATAAGGATGCATCCCCCGACCACGGGGCGTGGATCTGCCGAAAAGCATGTGTTTAAAGGCAAATCCGAAGGTCCCGAAATGACCCATTTATTGAGAAAAAACACTAGACTTGCCGAAGGGGTTCTCCTATAAATCCTCCTCTTTTGCGCGGTCTCCCGATCCCGCATTGGAATTAATTTATTAACCGAACGGTACTATTATGCCTAAAACGAAAACAAAAAAGTGTGCAGCTAAGCGGTTTAGCAAAACCGGCACCGGCAAGCTGAAGCGCAACCACATGGGTGGCAGCCACATCCTGTCGAACAAGAATCGTAAACGAAAACGGACCCTGCGCAGTCAGGATATCGTCGATCAGGCCGATATGAAGCGCATCACCCCGTTCATCTAATTGCTGGAGAACTGAATCATGCCAAGAGCAACCAATGGACCGGCCTCGCGCCGTAGAAGAAACAACCGTCTGAAGCTCGCCAAGGGTTTCCGCGGTGCCCGCAGCAAGCTCTTCCGTCAGGCGACGGAAGCCGTTGATCGCGCACAGGCCATGGCCTATGTGCATCGCAAGCACAAGAAGCGCAACTTCCGCCGTCTGTGGATCGTGCGCGTCAATGCCGCCTGCCGCATGAACGGCATCAGCTACAGCCGTTTCATCGACGGCTGCAACAAGGCCGGCATTACCCTCAACCGCAAGGTGCTCTCCGAGATCGCCATTCACGATCCGGCCGGGTTCACCAAGGTGGCCGAGGCTGCAAAAGCCGCTGTTGCATAAAACGGCTGCCTTTATTGCTGCAAAGAGCGTCCAGCCCGGGCGCTCTTTTTTTGTGCCCGCATTCTTTTATTCCAGCGTTTCATTCATTATCGTGCCGTATCACTTGAAGCATGGAGATGAATGATGATTAAGGATGTGATCGCCAAACTCGTTGCCCGCGAAACCCTGTCCCGCGAGGACGCGGCCGGTGCCATGGCCGACATCATGTCGGGTGAAGCCAGCGAGGCCCAGATCGGTGCGTTCATCATGGG
>JBNLDM010000031.1:0-20942 GCA_050304335.1 Pontiella sp. | reverse complement strand
TGTTACGTTTTAAGTGTTAGCTAATGAGTGGGCTCTGCTGCTCTGCTGCTCTGTTGGCGCTGTGTGAGAATATCAGTTGAAGGCGTTGAAGGCGTTGAAACCGTTGAAATCGTTGAAGGCGTTAAAGGCGTTAAAGGCGTTAAAGGCGTTGAAGACGTTGAAGGCGTTGAAGGCGTTGAAGGCGTTGAAATCGTTAAAGGCGTTGTAGGCGTTGAAATCGTGAATCTGCGTCGATCTGCGGCAAGCAATGTTATCTCGCGCATGGGCTGGCTGATGGTTGTTGAATGCTGATTGGTAGGGGAAGGCCCTCCTTCAACAGCCAACAGCTAATAGCCTATGCCGCTTGCGAGGGCGACTACTTGCTCGACATGCCGATGATCTGCTGGAACTGGATGGGTTCGGCGGCGAGGACGAAGGCGAGCGGCGGCATGTCGTGGGTGGCCTGCATCAGGGTTTCATAGTATCGGCTGTAGTCCTCGGTGGATTCATCATCCCCGGGCGGGCGCATGCCCATGAAGACGAGGCCGGCGTCGGCGGAAGCATTGCGGATGATATCGTAGTAGCTGGGCAGATCCTTGATGAGTACCTCGGCCTTGGCTGGTAGGCGCTGCTCGTCGATAAAGGTTGCGAGCCGTTCCTGCGCTGCGGTCCGTTCGTTCTCGTCCCTGACGATGGTCTTGAGGATGAGTTCGGACTGCTTCCAGATGGGGCTTTTCTGGATCTGGTAGGCGAGTGTGAGGATCAGGCCGATGTTGTTGGTGTCGCCGCCCCACCAGACATGGATTTCATCCTCTTCCGCCAGTGACTCGGCATCGCTGTCACGCACCATGATCAGGTTGCGGCGGGTGCGGTAGACCAGCTTGATCAGCTCCGCGAACTCGGTGAAACTCTCGCGGTTTTCGGTGTCGCCCAGCAGAATCGTGTTCGGCGTGAGCGGTCCGTATCCATAGGCGCGCACCAGGGCGGAGGCGCCGGAGAGCATGTTGGGCGATGGGAAGATCTTGACCATGGCGTCGACTTCCCGCTTTTCGAGATACTCGCGCATGGAATCCTCCATGCCCTGCACCTTTTCCGCCGACCAGTCCTCGACCGGCAGGATACTGGCCACCGTGAGCGAGCTGCTGTGGCGCGTGAGCGAGGACGCCATTTCGACGAGGTGCCAGCGCGACTTCGGCGATCCGCTCAGTGCCAGGATGTTCGGCCGCCACGTCCGCTCGTCGGGTTTGAGCTTGTTGAGGCGGTGGACGGCAAAGCGGACGAGCAGGGTCAGGATGCCGTAGCGCATGTCGATCCAGTGGGCATTCAGGCGCCGGCGCTTGACCAGATAGAAAACCAGGGCGGTTACCAGGATGGCAATGATGGTGGCGCCGGCGTTGATCATCAGCATGATCATGAAGCACGCCGCCGAACCGAGCAGGGAAAATCCGAAGTGCACCTTGAATTTGGGCCGCCAGGAGGGGCTTTCAATCAGGCCCTCAAGCCCGGCCGACAGATTGAGCAGTCCGTAGGAGAGCAGGAAAAACATGGAAAGGATCGGGGCGATGGCGTTGAGGTCGCCCAGCAGGACGGCACCCATGGCCACGGCGAACGAGATCGCGGTGGCGATGCGCGGGTCGGCCTTGTCCTTGCCGAAGCCCTTGCCGATGAAAGGCGGAATGACGCGGTCGTTGGCGAGGGCCTGCAGCATGCGCGGCGCACCGAGGAGGGAGCCGAGCGCGCTGGAAAGCGACGCCGCAAAGACGCCGGCGACAATCAGCCAGCCCCAGCGGGCAATGGATTGCATAATGTTGTAATCAACGCGCAGCAGATCGAGATTCTTGACCTTGGCATCGATGAACATGGGCAGGGCCATGTAGACAATATAGCCGACGGCGATGGCGGCGAGAGTGCCGCGCGGCAGCGACTTGGCGGGATCCTTCAGGTCGCCGGACATGCCCAGTCCTGCCTCGATACCGGTCACGGCCGGAAAGAAGACAGCAAAGACCGCCCAGAACGGAAGGGCCGGAGGGATCACGGTTCCGGGGGGGATATGCAGCATGCCGGTATCACTGACGCCCAGGAAGAAGGAGGCCAGCGAAGCGATGATGGTGGCCATGATGATGAACTGGACCTTGAGCGCCAGATCGGCGGATATGTAGGCCAGCGCCGTGAGCACGACCAGGGTGCCGGCGGAAATGATCTTGGCAGTGAGCGCGGGGTCGACACCCGGCAGAGGATTGACGACCGCCAGCATCGCCTCCGTGAAACCGGCGATATAGAAGGCGACTCCGAACGAGCGGGCAAAGAACAGCGGTATGCCGATCGCCACGCCGGCCTCGATGCCGAGGGAACGCGAGATGATGTAGTATGCGCCGCCCGTGCCCACCTTCATGTTGGTGGCCATGGCCGAAATGGACAGGCCGGTGAAGAAGGTGATCGAGGTGGCGATGGTTACAATGAGCAGGGTCTGGGCGATGCCGACATTGCCGACCACCCAGCCGAAGCGCAGGTACATGATGACGCCGAAGATGGTGAGCACACTGGGTGTGAAGACGCCCTTGAACGTACCGAAGGCATATCCCTGCTTTTCCGTGATTCCATTCATCGGCGATCCTTTGAAATTGTTTAAACTGGCTTCAATAGTGGTTGGTAGTGCAGAATTTTCCAGATTAATCGGAAGACAATATGGAGCGTCAGCTCCGCTCTTTTCATGACGTTCATAACGATACAACGCAAGTGTCGCAGAGGTTCGATCGGACTGGTGTTCTGCCTCGCAGCTACATGCGGGGCCTTGGACGGGGCCTTTGAATATGAGCTGCATGTGGTTGCAGGCAGCGGCGATCAGGTCGGCGAACCGGTGATGCAGCAGCGAAACGCTGTGGTGGATGTATTGCTGGACTGCTACTGCATTAATTATTGCAACCTGCAGCTGTCGGCAGGAGTGGGCGTGACGTGGCTATGGGACAGTTACGACCACCAGGAGGCGTTGCTCGCGAGCATTTATCCGTCGATTCGCCTGTATCTGTTCGAAAGCAGCTGCTTCAAGCCATACCTGTTCGCCACGACCGGGTTTGCCTACATGACCGAACGCGGGTTGGGGTGGCAGCAACTCGGGGGTAACTTTACCTTCAATGATTTTTTCGGGATCGCCACCTATGTGGGGCGCGAAAAGCTGTGGAGCGTCGGCTGCTGCTGGCGGCACATTTCCAACGGCGACCTCTACATGCCCAACGATGGCATCGACATCCCCCTCTGCCTGATGGTTGGCCGTCGCCTTTAGAGCGAAGCAGGAAATATCATGGCCAGCGAACCGACCACCATGACAACCGCGAACGTGAAGCCCATGGCCGCCAGCTCGTCCGTGCCGAGCCGGGATACAAACCAGGTGTCGGTGAGGTTGAGCACCATGATGGCGAACATGCCGCCGATGCCGGGCAAGGTCAGCCGGGTCAGATGGGCCGGAACGCTGCCGTGAAGAAGTCTGCTCACGTATGCCGATGGTCCTTCCGCGACTTGAAGATGCCCGCAAGGTCCTCAAGGATCATCGTCAGGGCCGGAATCAACAGCAGCGTGATGCAGGTGGCAAACAGAATGCCGAATCCGAGCGAAATGGCCATGGGGATCAGGAACTTGGCCTGCCGCGAGGTTTCGAAGATCATCGGGGTCAGCCCGAAGAAGGTGGTCAGCGTGGTCAGGATGATCGGGCGGAAGCGCTGCACGCCGGCTGCCACCACGGCGTCATGCATGTTCGCGCCTTCGCGCCGCAGGCGGTTGGCGTAGTCGATGAACACCAGCGAATCGTTGACCACCACGCCGGTCAGCGCCACCAGGCCGAAGAGACTGATCAGGCTGAGGCTGTACCCCAGCAGCAGGTGGCCGATCACGGCCCCGACAATCCCGAATGGTATGCTGACCATGATGATCAGCGGCTGGCCATAGCTCTTGAAGGGGACAGCCAGCAGGACATAGATCAAAAGCTGGGCGATCAGCAGGCCGATCATCAGTCCGCCCACGCTCTCCTGGCGGTCGGCCTGCCGGCCTTCAAAGGAGTAGGAGAGACCGGGATATTTCTGCATGACCGGCGGAAGGATTTCTGTCTTCAGGACCTCAAGCATCTGTGCTACCTGGTCGCGCGGCTTGACATCGGACGAGACGGTGACGACGCGGCGGCCGTCGCGTCGGTTGATGGCGGTGTAGGCGCGGCCGCGCTTGACCTCCACGACCTCGCGGAGCGGTACTTCGGTTCCGGCCGGCGTGCGGACGATCATGGTTTCAAGACTGTGTTCGGTATCGCGCTCCGATTCGGGCAGGCGCACCATGATCTTGATTTCGTTCCGTCCCCGCTGCTGGCGGATGGCTTCGGCTCCATAGTAGGAGTTGCGAACCTGCCGGGCGATATCGCTCGCTGTGAGCCCCAGGCTGCGGCCGGCGGGCAGGATAGAAAAGTCGATCTGCGGTTTGCCGGGAGTGAAGCCGTCATCGATATCCGTGACCATGGGGAAGTCGGCCAGACGTTCCGCCACCTCCTTGCTGGCCTATTCGAGCACCTCCATGCTGCGGTGGGAAAGTTCCACGGTCAGCGCATCCGAGCCGCCGCCCGGTCCGCCGCTGTCATCGCGGAAGCGGATATTCTTCAGACCGCCGATCTCGCCGGTGGCCTTGCGCCAGCGGTCGACGAACTCCCTGGTGGAAACGGGGCGGACATCCGGGGCTTCCAGCTGGAAGATGACGCGGCCGACATGGCTGCCTCCGGGGCTTCCGAAGCCGCCGATGCCAATCTCGGAGAGAACGCCGTTGCCGAGTTTCCTGCCGGTCTCCTTTTCGATCTGGGCGATCAGCTTTTCACCGGAGGCGAGTACACGGTCATGCACGGCCTTGGTCTGCTCAACCGGTGCGCCGTAGGGCAGGGTGAAGGAACACACCCCCAGGTCGGATTCCACGCTGGGGAACATGTCGAAGCCGAGCCGCCCGCTTTTCACATAACCGATCGTTATGATCAGGATCACCAGCCCGACGGAAAACGTGATGTACCTGAGGTGCAGCGCGCGGTCCAGAAACGGTCCGTAGACATCACGCACGAAGCGGCGGAAACCGTGGCTGAAACGCTGCTGGAAGCGGTGGACGGGATGGGAGGTCTTCAAGTCGTGCTGATGGCCAAGGTGAGCGGGCAGGATGAAGAGCGCCTCGACCAGCGAAATGATGAAGGTGGTGCAGACCACCATCGGTATGTTCCGGAAAAACTTGCCCATAACGCCCGGTACGAAATAGAGCGGCATGAAGGCCACGATGTTGGTCAGAATGCTGAACGTAACCGGCATGGCGATCTCTCTGGCGCCCTTGATCGCAGCCTGCAGGAAGGGCAATCCGTCCTGGTGGTAGTGATAGATGTTTTCGCCCACGACAATGGCGTCGTCCACGACGATGCCGAGCGAGATCAGGAACGCGAACATGGTGATCATGTTCAGGCTGACATCCATGGAATCCATGAACAGGAACGTCCCCAGGAAGGATATGGGAATACCGAGCATGACCCAGAAGGCCAGCCGCAGTTCCAGGAACAGACCGAGCAGGATGAACACGAGGCAGAGGCCGAGCGTGCCGTTCTTGAGCAGCAGCCCCATGCGGCCTCGGAAGTAGTCGGCCCGGTTGTCCCAGACCGTCAGCTCTATACCGTCGGGCATGGTGGCGCGCAGCTGGTCGAGCACCACGTGCACGGCGTCATCCACCGAGACCGGGGTTTCTCGACCGACGCGGTAGACGGTGAGTGTCAGGGCGGGCTTGCCGTTGTAGTAGGTGTACTTGTCGGATTCGTCGAAGCTGTCGCGGATCTCGGCGATGTCCTCGAGCCGGAGCTGGGTTCCGTCGGGCGCGGTCACGATGGGGATGCGGGCAAACTCGCGGCCATAATCGCGGCGGTCCTTCACGCGGACGAGTATTTCCCCGCCGCTGGTCTTCATGCCGCCGCCCGGCAGTTCCACCGCGCTGCGTGCGACGATGTCGGCTACATCCTGCAGGGACATGTTGAGTTCGCGCAGCCTGTCTTGCGGGATCTCGATGGCGATCTCGTAGTTGCGCACGTTGGAAAACTCCACCTGCGTGACGCCGTCGGACTGCAGCAGGCGGTCGCGTACCTGTTCGGCAACTTCGCGCAGCACGCCGTCGGGTACATCGGCCGAAACGATCACGTCGAGCACGGCTCGGCGAATGTAGATGGTGCTGATGATGGGTTTTTCGGCGTCGAGCGGAAACGTGCGGATGCGGTCGACATTGTTGCGGACCTCGTCCGCCACCTTGTTGACATCGTGGCCTTCCATCACCTCTATCTGTACCGAGCCGCTGCCTTCATTGGCCGTGGAGGTTACTTCCTTCACGCCGTCGATGCCGCGGACGGCCTCCTCGACCACAAGCAGGATTCCCTGCTCGACCTCTTCGGGATTGGCGCCGGGATAGGGCACCACCACATTGACCATCTCCAGCTGCGCTTCGGGGAGAAACTCCTGCTTCACTTTCGTGGCGGCAAAGAAACCGCCTACTATCAGGACGAGCATGAGGATATTGGCCGCAACCGAATTGCGCGCCATCCAGGCGATGGGACCGCGTTTGGGTTCGTCGAATTCCATGAAACTATTCCTCGCCGTTGGAGATCGCCACGGCCATGCCCTGAATCGGGGCGGTCAGGTCGGAAACAATCAGCTGTTCTCCATCTTCAATGCTGTCGCGGATCAGGATGCGCGTGCCGTCGCGCCAGAGGACCTTGACCTCGCGGATATCAAGCGTCCCGTCTGCGGTGGCAATCCAGATATAACGGTTGTCGTGAAGCGCCTTGCGCGGTACCGAGTAGACATGCTGCAGCTCGCGGCCGCGGATTTCGGCCTGCACATACTCACCGATCAGCAGCGGTTTTTTTCCGGCGTTACCCGGCTTCAGGCAGAGCGGGTCGTCGACCTCGATGAGTAAGCGGGCCATGCGGCCCTTTTCCTCCAGGTCGGCGAGCAGCTTGATTACACGGCCTTCGCGCTCCGCCCCGGAGAAGGAGATGATGCGGGCGGTGCTTCCCGGGATATCCACCCACGCGAGCCGGTCGATGGGAATGGATACCATCACGCGATAGTAATCGGTACCCGCCAGCGTGGCCAGGGCATCCTGCTGCGATGCCTGCGAGCCGGCGTTGACGCTGCGGTCGACCACCACCGCGTTGAACGGCGCCTTGACGGAGGTGCGCTGTAGATCAAGCTTCGCGTTTGCGAGCGAGGCCTCGGCCGCTTTAAGCGCGGATTTGCTGGCTGCCAGGTGGGGCACGCGGAGGGCGAGTTCCTGCTCCTGCCCGGTGGCGTCGTCTGTCTTGAGCAGCTCCCATTCGCGCCTGGCCACATCCTGCCGGCCCAGCTCGAGCTTGTAGTTGAAACGCGCGGTTTCGAGCGAAGACTCGGCGGAGGCGAGCGCCAGTTCGTAATCGACGGGATCGATCTTCACCGCCTCTTCGTTTTTCCCGAGGAAGCCGCCCTCGATAAAGTTCGTGGAGATGGAGACCACTTCGCCGCTGACGCGCGCGCGGAGTACAATCTCTTCGGCCGGCATCACGGTTCCGGTCAGTTCCAGTACCACCGTCTCCGTCCCGTTGGTCATCGGTTGGGTCTCGACGAGCGCCGCGGATTTCGGCGGCGGCTTTTTCTCCGCCTTGGGCGCCGTGACGACCAGCACGACAGCAATGCCCGCGGCCACGACCAGCAGCGCGAGGCAGATCAGGAGGATGGACGATTTACGCATGGGAGTTCTCCATTAGTTCGAGGCAAGTTCGTTAGGCCAGCTTCCGCCGAGCGCGCGATAGAGGTTGATGCGGTATTGCAGTAAATCGTACTGCGCCGCGACGCGGTCCCGTTCGAGAACCTGCAGGGTGTTTAGCTGTATCAGCACCGTCGTATATTCAATCAGGCCGTTACGATAGCGGTTGACTGATTCTCCATAGGATAGCCGGGCCGCTTCGAGCCGCCGGTCGAGCGCGTCAACATAGTCGCGCTGCTGTTGTTCGGATACCAGGGCGTCTTCCACTTCCTTGATGGCGTTGATCACCACGGCACGGTAGCCCGCCAGGCGCTCATCCACGACGGCCCTCGTCCGTTCGACTTCAGCCTTGCGGCGGCCGCCTTCGAAGACAGGTCCGGTAACGCTGGCTGCCAGGTTGGCGATCCAGTCGTCAAACAGCTTGCCGGCTTCAGCGGAGGCATAGCTGGCCGAAGCGGAAAGGCGGAGTGCGGGCAGGCGGTCGGCCCGCGCGGCACTGACGCTCCAGTCCGCCGCTTGCAGCTGCATTCCGGCCTGTCGCACGTCGGGTCGGTTGGCCAGCACATCCGCCGGAATGCCGATGGCGGGCAATGGTCCAATCTCCGGGAGCTCGGCGTCTTCTATGCTCAGGGACTTCAGGTCGGCTCTGCCCAGCAGGGCCGACAGCTCGTTCTGCAGCAATTCCCCGCGCAGTCTTGCCAGCGGTATGGCGGATGCGGTGCCGGCGACCACCTGGCGCTGCTGGTAGACATCCAGTGCGGACGAAAGCGATTTACGGAAGCGCAGCTCGATCAGATCCTGCGAGGTTTGGTTGGCTTCCAGCTGGCGGTCAAGTACATCGAGTTGTATGCGTTGGGCCAGAATGCCGCTCCAGCGCAGTGCGACCTGGGATGCGAGGGTAATCATGGCCGCATTCAGCTGTTCGCGCGTAGCCTCGCGATCAAGTGCGGAAGCCTCGGCCTGCGATTTAACGCGTCCCCACAAATCGACTTCGTAGGATGCATTCAATCCGAGGGAAAAACTCCGGGTCGTTTCATCGGTCGCACTCATGCGCGTCGCGGAGGCTGCGCCGTCGTATCCGATACTCGGCACACGTGAAGCGCCGGCCTGGATGGCGATGGCTTCGGCCTGCGCGAGGCGTGCCCACGCCTGGCGGATCGATGGGCTGTTGGTTAAAGCCTCATCGATGAGAGCGTTCAGCTCGGGCGATTGAAAGCTTTCCCACCAGCGGTTGGTGCGGTCCGCCGCCGCAGCCGAATAGAGCGAGAAGCGTTCCGGAACCTCGCTATCGAGACCGGTTCTGTCCCCGGGCGAGAAGATGGCACAGGAGGAGAGCAGGGAGGTGGTAATAAGTATCAGACAGATCTGACCGATGGGACGGATCGCTCTCATGTCGTTTGCCCCCTGATAGCGTTTAATCCACCGAGAGTGAAGGCCGCAATATGCCGGGCGGTAAGCTCTATTTCCTGTTCGTTCATGGTTTTGCATCCCAGTACCCGTTCGCGCAGGGGACGGCTGAAGTTGTAGAAAGCGCACTGTCCGATGATGCTGTGCATGCATCGCCTGAGCTGGTCATCACTGATGGAATCACCCATTTCGGTTTTTATGGCGCGGGCCAGGAATTCGCTTTGCGGCTTGAGCACCTCCTCGGCGATCTGGTCGAGGGCAAGGGTGGGCGAGGCCATTTCGCGGTAGAGCAGTTTGGCGAATATGCCCGATTCTGTTTCGCTGAACATGCGGTGCAGCAGGGCGTTGGCGACACTGTACAACTGGTCGTACAGGGTTGGCTCCGGTGGTAGGGCCGCTTCGATGGGGAAGGCTTCCGAGGTGACTTTAAAGGCGTAGTGCCAGACGGCATCGTAGAGTGTTTCCTTGTCGCCGAAATGATAGTTCACCGCCGCTATGTTGGCATCCGCGGCTTCGCAGATTTCCGCCACAGTGGCATCGCGAAAACCTTTTTCCGCAAAGATTTCACAAGAGGCTTCCAGAAGACGGTCTTTAGTTGATTTTAACCTGGCCATATTAAAACGAATGTTTGAATCATTCGTTTGAACACATACCTCTGAGTCAAATCAATGTCAACCGTTCATCGAAGAGTTTGATATGATGATTCGAATGAGGCTGAAAAAACGCCCCTCCAGCAAGGAGGGGCGTAATTACCAGCCTTGTCTCGATTATGCAGACTGGTCGGAGGATTGCTTTTCAGCTTTGTGAGATCCGTTGCACGCGGTCTGTTTTTTCTCGCTCTTGCAGCTACCGCATTCCGACTTGTCTTTGTTAGCCTTCTTTGATTCGCAACCGCAACTGCTGCAGGCAAATGCACTGCTTCCGGCCATCATTAGCGCTATAGCTACTATACTCATCGTTTTTTTCATTTCGCTACTCCTTAGTTTAACTCGTTACTGCGATCTAAAGGATGTTCGTGCAGCATCACTGAACCTTTCATGCACAGCTGAATTTTTTCCGAACACGGATGCGCGACTGGCTGGCGTTGGTGATGCAGCTTTATGGAATGTTCATTTACGCCTCTATGTATACGCGCCGGCCGTCTTGCAGAGCTCTGCCATGGTGGCGACGAAGAAACCTTTTTGCAAAAAACACGCAGACAGCATTGCGTAGGCGTTTTTTTTCGTTTCCGGGCGTATTCATGGATTCAAGCAGTGGTATAAAGCCGTATCCGCTTCGTTTAGGGATCTCAATCCGCCATCTTGCCGAGCGTGCAGCGCCCTGCATCAGTCCATGATAATGCGGTATCGGCATACGTAATTGTTAACTGCGCTGTTTTGCGTTGAAACCCTGATTATAGCGGGTTTTATGCAGATTCGGCTTGTTTGTTAACAAGTTGTCAACAAGCCGTTTTTAGTCCCGTCTTTAGGTGGACTGCTCCAAAAGAGCCCCTGAAGGCGGAACTGCAGATTTGCTAAAATGCAGAAGGGCCGCTGCGCGAGGCATCTACGACGGGAAGTGGCGGGGTGCCCATGATCTTTCCGAGTTTTTTGGCGATATCGGTATTGTCGTAGAAGCCGGTAAATGCCTCGGCGCCCGCACCGGCGGCCAGGACGGGAATGGGAACCGCCGTGTGGCTGGAGGTTGTCCACGACAACCCGGCTTCGCCGGCGAGGATGTGCGTGAGGGTCACGGTCAGCGGATCGGTGCCTCCATAATCGAGATAGTCGACATTGGTCCTGCCATCCAGATCGTAGCCGCTGGGCCGACTGTCGGCCACGGCGGCGCCCATGGACGCATCGTACGCTTTCTCAAGCAGCTCGTGCTGGTATTCGCTCAAGGCCTCCCAATCGAGACCGAAGCAGGATTTGATGAGGGCTTTCATGTCGTCATCCACGTTGCTTTCATTCACACCTTTCCATGGGTGGCTCCGGCGGTACGGGCCGAGATCTTCCGCAATGAAGCGCACACCGGATTTGGTCTGTCCGCGCAGTATCGACAGATCGGTTTCGTAGCGGTTGCCACGGCTGCCGAGTGCCAGCCCTCCGGTTTCATGGTCGCCGGTCATGACAATCAGGGTTTCACCCGGATGCCGTTCCAGAAAGTCGAGGGCCACGCCGATGGCCGCATCGAAGGCGATGACTTCCTGAACAGCTGTGCCGATGTCATTGGCGTGGCAGGCCCAGTCAATCTTACCGCCTTCCACCATGATGAAGAAGCCGTTGGGGTCGGACTGCAGATAGTTGACGGCCACCTGCGTGATTTCCGCCAGCGAGAAGTCCTCCTCGGGATGATCGATGGCAAAGGGCATGGCGTCGCCGTCGTAGGAGGTGGCAACCGAACAGACCACCTTGCCTTGACCCTGGTCCTTCAGCTCAAGGATGCTGACTTTTTCTGTCAGGATCGAATAGCCGGCATCGGCAAAGGCCTTGCGCAGCAAAACCTTGCCGGCATTGTTGTCGCTGTCCATTTTAGGAAACAGGCCGCCGCCGAAGAAATCGAATCCGCTCTGGCAGGCCTGGTAGCCGATTTCGCAATAGCTGTTCCGGCCGTTCACGTTCGCATAGTAACCGGCCGGTGTCGCGTGCGACAGCGACACGCTGGATACGATACCGATGGCGCGACCCTGGTCCTGGGCCAGTTCGGCGATGCTTTTATAGGACGTATCGAGCGCCGTGCTGCGACCGAGTGCGCCGGGCCGCGTCTTAACACCGCAGGCAAAGGCGGTCGCGGCGGCGGCAGAATCGGTGATGAAGCGCGTATCGCTGAACGTGGTGGACAGTCCGGCCACCGGCATGCGGGTCATGTTCAGTCTGCTGCCGTCCTCGCGCATGATCTGCGCGGAATCCTCGTTGCCCGCCTTGTAGGCCTGGGCCGCCTCGATCTGGGTGGCGGACATGCCGTCGCCGAGAAAGAAGAAGACATATCGGGGACCATCGGATGGCGGCTCGACCGGTATGTTACTGCAGGAGGTCACCCCGCACAGCACGGCTGCCAATACGAAAACAGAAACGGTATACTGAGCTTTTGCCTTCATGAAATTTCCCTCGGTTGAATACGTGCCGGCGAAGTCCATACACCGCGAACACGGGTGCCATTCAACCTTCTTATCCGGCTGTTTGCGAGCAATCTTTTTTTGTGTTGGATTCCGGTTTAATCCATACCGGTTTCGGCGTAGATTGCGCCCCCTATGCATGGCACCGAACAAGAGACCCGAACCTTCGGCGGCTACCGCGAGCTGCTGCGGATCGCCTGGCCGCTGATCATCAGCACCGGCTCCTTCTCGCTGCTTAACTTCTGCGACCGCATGTTCCTGGGCTGGTACAGCCCGGAGGCGTTCCGGGCCGCCGTTCCGGCGGGTATCCTGTGCTTCACGATGATTTGCGGTTTCGTGGCGCTGGCAGCGTATTCCAGCACCTTTGTGGCCCAATACTTCGGTGCGCGCGAATATGGAAAATGCTCGATGGCAACCATGCAGGGGATCTGGCTGGCGCTCCTTTCCTGGCCCGTCATACTCGCGCTGATTCCGCTCGGGCTGTACTTCCTGAAGATCAGCGGTCACGGCCCCGCCGTCTTCGCAGAAGAGCGCATCTATTTCACCATTCTCATGCTGGGGGCGGTCTCGCAGCCGTGCGTCGCCGCCATCAGCGGTTTCTTTTCCGGACGCGGCGACACCAAGACCGTGATGATGGCCAATGTGATCGGCAACGCCATCAATGTGGTACTCGACTATGTCTTGATATTCGGCAAGCTGGGTTTTCCGGAGATGGGTATTGCGGGCGCCGCCATCGCTTCGGTGATCGCCGGATGGGTCAGTCCCGGCATCATGCTGGTACTGTTCTTTTCGCGGCGAAACGACCGCCGGTTTTCCACGCGGGCATCCCTGCGCTGGGATGCGACGCAGATGAAGCGGATGATCCGGTATGGCGGTCCGTCCGGCATTCATCTGTTCCTGGACCTGGCAGCCTTTTCGCTGTTCGTCCTGCTGCTCGGCCGTCAGGGCGAAGCCGCAGCCATCGCCAGCAACATGGCGTTGAGCATCAATCTGTTCGCCATTCTGCCCATGATCGGCCTGGGGATTGCGACGTCCATCATGGTCGGTCAGTACATGGGCGCCGGCCATCCCGAGTGGGCGGAAAAATCGGGTTGGATGGCCTTGAAAGCCGGCATGGTCTATACGGTTCCGCTGGCCGCTTCATTCGTACTGTTTCCCCATTTCTATGTCGATCTCTTCGGGCAGGACGACGGTGTTGCCGCATCGGCGGAAGTATTCGAGTTGTGCCGCAGGCTGCTGATGATCCTGGTGGGCTGGGGCATCATGGATGCAGCCAACTTTATCATCAGCGGGGCACTGAAGGGTGCGGGCGACACGCACTTCGTCATGTATTTTCACAACACCACGGCCTGGGGATTCTTTGCGGTCGGTGAACTGATCATCGTACTGGGATTTCATGCCGGTCCGCTGGCGGCATGGCTGTGGTGCCTGCTCTATATAACGATCATCGGCCTGGGCTTCTGCATCCGCTTCAAGTCCGGACGCTGGAAATCGATCGATATCCTGGAACGCCATACCCCCATCGAGGATGAGCGCATTCCGGTGGAGCATTAAAAAAGGCGGCCGGAGCCGCCTTTTTGTTTACCGACCTTGGGGCTGGTTTATTCTTCCATCTTGATGATAGCCCACGTGTTGTCGCCGTCGACCTCTTCTAAAGCACGGCTGCCGTGCTGCATCACGGAGTTGAAGGAGCAGCACCGCCTGTCTTCAACAGGTTGAGATAGACGTCGGCACGTTCCTTGAGAGCTTCGAGCTCATCGCTGTACTGGCTCATCTGCTCCTTGAGCGCCCTGGCCTTTTCTCCCATCATTTCCGTTAGGGGCAGTTCCTTTATCTTTGCGCCCACTTCGGCAATCTGATCCTTCTTGTCGAGGATCATTTCCTTGTAGGTGTCTACATAGGCCTGTAGTTGGGATTGATCGAACGAGGCCGCCTTCTGTTTCAGCGCATCGATGGATTGCTCCAGATCAGCCATGATATCCTCGGTCTTTACCTTCAACGTACTGACGGCCTCTCTGGATTCGTCAGCTATTTTTTCGGTGACGGATTCGGACGGCGCACTCTCCGGTGCCATCTCCTTGGAGGCTGGCGCCGTATTTGCCGTTCCCGCCTCCGTGCTCATTGTGTCGGCGGGTGTATCGGTTTGCTTGCTGCAGCCGGTTGCCGCGATCAGTAAAAGCGCCATGGCGCAGATTGCGAAGATTTTCATGTGATCCTCCTTTGGTTGGGTGTTCCGCATCGTGCTTCGAGTATATGCCGACGGACCGAGCTGTACAGTCTGGACCGGACGAATTTAACAGGCATAATGCATTGCCGAGTTTAACCGAATGGTTATGCTGTCGATCAAGACACCGCCGGGGTATCGAGCGGGAGAACCTACTGGGAGAATGGTATGCGACTTGGTTCCTGGGGAACGGGCATGGCGGCGGCCTGTGCGATGATGTTGATGCAGGCCGGGGTTCATGCCGAGGAGACGGCCATGACCGGCGCGCGGTCCGCGGGCATGGCGGGCGCAAACGCGGCGTCGGTCCGCGGGGCGTCGGCGCAATGGCACAATCCGGCGGCGTTTGGCTTCTTCGGGCGTTCAGAGTGGGCGACCAACGCGGTCGACAACAACAATCTTTCCGGACAGGGTTTCGGCCTGGAATTGCTCGGCGCCGGTGCCGGCTATACCTTGACCGAGAATCTGGGTCGCTACCTCGAGATTCTCGCCGGCATCGATTTAAGTGACTTTGGTTCCGGCAATCTTTCCGGGGATGGCAGCAACGTTCGCCGGCTGCTCTCGGTCGCCGGTATTATTTCCGGGTTGAACAAGGGCGATGCGCTTTATGCGGATGCCTCGGTTGGTATGGCGGTGCAGACCGGGCATCTCGGTGTCGGGTTGCGCGTATTCGGCGAAGGCGTGGCCTATGCCGTACCAGACCTTGATAATCTTTCCCTGCTCTCATTCATTGACGGACCCGATCTGGCGGGAGCTATCGCTGATGCCTCCACGACCGATCCGGACTTTACCAGTGCAGGATATCTCTTCACTGTTCTGACACCTGTCCAGCAGACGGACCTGAGCTCAACCCTGGGGGTTGCCGAGACGGACGATTCAATAAAGTATATCGATTATTCACTTCAAGAGCTTGCCGACGCGGGTGATCTGGACGGGAGTGATATATCAGCTGCCCTGGACACGATCGCGCAGTTTTTACCGAATGCAGGCGGCAGCATCAGCAACAACCAGACGGTAGTGGTGGGGCGGGGCTTCGCCGTGGTCGAAGTCCCGGTCAGCTACGGATGGGCGCTGAACGAAAACCTCGCTTTTGGGGCAACGGTCAGGGCGATGTACGGCAGCGTGCTCGGTACCGCGATCTGGATATTCAGCGAGGACAACGATACGGTGCTTGAGGATCTTTCCGACAACGCCAACAGTTCACTCAATATCGGGCTCGATCTGGGGGTGCTGTATCGCATTCCGAATTTCCAGTTCGCACTGGTCGGTCATAATCTGAACCGGCCGACCTTTGAAGGCTTTACCGAAACGATCCCCGTCAATGGTGCGGATCAAACATTGCAGATACCGGATGTGACATTTGAGCCCCAAATCACGTTTGGCGCAGCGTACATGCCCTCGCAACGGTTGACACTGGAGACGAACCTGGAATTGCTCAAAGCCAGCTCCTTGCTGGAGAGCTATGACATACAGCGTTTTTCAGTAGGCGGCGAAGTGGATGTCTGGCTGGTGGCTCTGCGTCTCGGCGCCTACCGTAATCTGGCCGTATCCTGGCAGGACTGGGTCGCGACTGCCGGTGCTGGTGTTAATCTCGGCGGTGTGAAGGTCGATGTGGGCGGTGCTTACTCAATCGGAAACAACGCCGAATTCAGCGGCAGCGAGATACCCTCTGAAGCACGCCTCTACGCCAGTGTCGGAATGGACTTCTGAAAATCGTCCATGCTCTCGTCCTCGTCTCTCATCCTTGGCAATCGAGTACGCGAACGAGTGGAAAGAGCGAGGTCGCTTTATCGCTGCGGGTTGCGGGCGAAGAAGGATCCGGCCAGGAGCAGCAGGGCGGCGAGCATGCTGGTCAGCAGCGCGATGTTGTAGGTGCCCGTGAACCTCAGGATCGTGCTGAAATACGCAGGGCCTACCGCACTGAACACCACCATGAGCGTCATGCAGAGTCCGCTGATGGCGCCGAGGTGTTCGCGGCCGTAATAGCGCGGCCAGGTGATGGCCATAAGGATGCCGAACAGTCCGTTCGACAGTCCGAAGTTTGCAATGATGAACCAGATGATCCAGCCCGGCTTGAGGTAGATCAGGCCGATCATATAGGAGATCATGGCCAGGAGCATGACTGTCAGGAACCAGCGCAGCTGCGTACGGTCGCTCAGCCACCCGCCGATAAGGTTTACGGTCACCGAAATCAGTGCCGCGGGAGGAAACATCGCGAAGCCCTCGGCGCTGTCCAGTCCGGCCTGCGTAAAGATGGACTCTATGTTGAAGGTGACCGCGGTAAGCACCAGCGCCTGTAGCGCCATGGTCAGGGAGAAGGCCCACAGGGCGACGGTGCGGCGTGCTTCGGCCAGCGTGAACGCGTGGCGGATTTCCGGTTTGGTCCGTTCCTCTGCCGGGATTGTCCGCCCGTCGGGGACCAGGCCACTGGCCTCCGGGTTGTCCCTGAAGAAAAGCAGCAGCATGGGGGAGAAGAGCGCAATGAGCAGCAGTCCCAGCAGGTTCCATGTGCCGGACCAGCCGTGCACGCCGATCAGACTGCTGAACAGGGTGGGGGCATAGGAAAATCCGTACGCCACCGCGGCCCCCGTGATACCGCTCACCAGGCCGCGCCGCCGGTCGAACCATTTCATGATCATGTTGCGCGATGCCATGGTCAGGATGCCCTGACCGCTGAGCCGCAGCAGAAAGAAGAGGAGCGAGAAGAGCCCGAAAACCGCCAGCTTTGCGGGGATCACGCGGGCGAGGCCTGTGGCAATGTGGTCGCTCTGCCCCAGCACCACAAGCACCATGCCGAGCGCCAGGCAGGAGCCGAAGCCCATCCAGCGGGCGCCGATGCGGTCGAACAGTTTGCCGGCCGGCGTGAGCAGAAACGAACTGGACAGGGTTCCGACCATATAAGCGTTGGCCAGTTCGAGCCGGCTGATCCCCAGTGATTCCAGCAGCGGCTCGATGAACGCCGAAACGCCGGTGGTCTGGCCCGGCACGCTCAGAATCACACCGATGACCCCCCATAGCAGGATCATCCAGCCGTAGAAGAACGGCCAGTGTGCCGGGTTGAACGGGATCTGTTCGAAACGTTTCATTGCTACTGTTCGGAATATAAACACAAAGGCACGAAGAGCACGAAGTTTAGGAAGATCAGGTGCGATATCTTTGCGTCTTTGCGTTGAGTTGGATTCTGTTCCGGCTCTGCTGGATGGGGAATATAAACACGAAAGCACCAAGGACTCGAAGAACGAAGCAGCCTTGGTGCTCTTTGTGCCTTGGTGTTTAACCTACTTCCTGGCGACCGGGATGCGCTTGAGCTTGCCGATCTTCGGCAGCGGGCCAATGATCGGGGCCGCATAGTCGATGAACGCCTGGGTGACGTTGTTGCCGGCCTTGTTGATGAACTTTGCGGGCATATGCTGTGTTTCCTTGGCGACGCTCCGGAGCGGAACGCGCTTGAATTCGACCGCATACTTTTTGCCCGGCTTGCGCTTGATGGCGATCGATCCGTCCTTGTTCCCGCTGATCGCTTCCTTGACGGCGGTGGCGCCCACGCCGAAGGCTTCCCGGGCATCGACCACCGAAACACATCCGGCGAACGAACGCTGCAGGTAGCCGAAGGTGTCGGCACGCACGCGCGTGATGCTGGTTTTGTTCTTGATCTCCTGCGCGAGAATATCGCCGAGGGCCCCGGTGCCGCTGAGCTGCACGTTACCGTGCGAGTCGACTTCCTTGGTGACGGCGGCCTTGGCAACGATCGGGGTGCCGCGGTTGTCGGCAATGCCTTCGGAGACGGCGATCACGCAGCGGCCGAGCTTGTTGTAGACGTCCTTAACGTCCTTGATGAAGCGGCTCATGGCGAAGGGGCGCTCCGGCAGGTAGATCAGGTGCGGGCCATCCTCCTCATCCTGCTTGGCGAGCGCGGAAGCGGCGGTCAGGAAGCCGGCGTGGCGGCCCATGATGACGTTGATTTTCACGCCGCCGAGCGCGGCGTTGTCGAGGTTGTCGCCCATGAACGCCTGGGCCACGAACTTGCCGGCGGTGCCGAAGCCGGGGGTGTGGTCGTTCTGGCGCAGGTCGTTGTCGATGGTCTTGCAGATGTGGAAGCAGCGCAGCTGGTACTTCGACTTCTTGGCTTCCTCGTTGATGATATGGGTCGTTTCAGCGGAGTCGTTTCCGCCGATGTAGAAAAAGTAGCGGACATCGTATTTTTCCAGCACCTTGAAGATGGCGGCGCAGTCGTCGGGGGTCGGCTTGCGGCGGACGGAGCCGAGGGCGGAGGAGGGGGTGCCGGCCACGGCTTCGAGCGTGGATTTTGACTGACGCTTCAGATTGATCAGGTCTTCGTCGAGAATTCCCTGGATGCCGTGGAGCGCACCGTAGATGTTCTTGATCTGTTTGTGCTTCTTCGCTTCCATCACAGCGCCGATCAGGCTCTGGTTGATGACGGCGGTCGGTCCGCCGCTCTGGGCGATAAGCATGTTACCTTCGATGGTTTTGGCTGCAGCCATGGGTTCCTCCTTGGGTTAAATGGAGGAATCACTTTATGGGATTGATGCGGTATTTCAAGCCATCCACGCCATTTGCTGCTGTAAATATTTGCGGGCAAACGGGGTTGACTCGAAAAAGCGATCCTATATAAATGCCCGTCTGTTTCCCGTAAAACGGAATCCTGACCGAAGGATCATCGCCAATGGAAATACCGCACGGTGCGGGGCGAGCGCCCGGATTCGAACCAATCTGACGGGCGGCCGGTAAAGCCGGCTTAATTTGCAGGGATGCACGCGGGAGATTGAAAGGAAAGCAATGAAATATACAGGACCGAAGATCAAGAAGGCCCGCCGTCTAGGCATCGCCCTCACCCCGAAATCTGAAAAATACCTGGAACGCCGACCGAATGTTCCCGGCCAGCACGGCCCGAACCGCCGCCGCGGCAAGCAGTCCGACTACGGCAAGCAGCTGACCGAAAAGCAGCGCCTGCGCTACCAGTACAACCTGAGCGAAAAGCAGCTGCGCAACGTGTACGCCAAGGCCGTCCGCAAACCGGGTAACGCCGGTGAGGTGATGCTGCAGATGCTCGAAAGCCGCTTGGACACCGTGGTACTGCGCGCCGGCATGGCCCGCACGATCTATCAGGCCCGCCAGATGGTTTCGCATGGCCACCTGCGCGTCAACGGCAAGAAGGTCAACATTCCTTCCTACCAGCTGCGCATCGGCGACAAGATCACCGTCCGCGAAAAGTCCAAGGACCTCGACGCGTTCGTACTGGCCCAGCAGGTTGCCAAGACGCCCGACTACGTCACTGCGAACGACAAGGAACTCACGGCTGAGCTGAACCGCCTTCCCGCCATGGAAGAGGTTCCGGTCACCTGCGAAATCTCGCTGGTCGTCGAATTCTACGCCCGTTAATCCGAACCTTTCGGATCTGCCAAAACCGCTCTCATTTCGAGGGCGGTTTTTTTTGTGACCATAACGTGTAGGGCTTGTAGGGCGGGAACGGTTCACTTGTCCGCCGCAGCTCGCAGAGCGAAGGAGGAAAACCTTCCCGCCGTGGTCGTAGAGCTGATGGGATACGGATGTGCGGCGGGAAGGTCCAGGGACCATTACCGCCCTACACTGTGCGCGGCTTGTAGGGCTGGAACGGGCAACGCCCTTCCAGCCGTCTTTGTGTCGGCGGCGGGGAAGGTCTCGCCTCACTCAACCGTTCCCGCCCTACAACCGCAACAGGCGCTTAAGTATGTCCTCAGGACTTCCGAGATATGGATAATCCTCCGGATTCTTACACAATCCTGCCCGGACGGGATTCATCTCCACATAACGCCATTTGTCGGTCAGGCTTTCATCCGAACGCAAAAGCCGATCGAAGAATTCAGGTTGCCAGATATCACCTTTGAATCCTGCCCGGTTGGCCGCTGCTTGCTGGATGATTTCCAACGCTGCATCACATTCGAAAGTTCCTGTTCACGGTCGCACATAGGGAGGATCATCAGATGGACATGGTCCGGCATGAAGCAGATCTGCGGAACATTCCACTCCGTTGCGCCAGCGCATTTGATTAAGCATTCCAGCGTAATCTTCACGGCGAGGGCCGTGGTGAAAACCTGCCTGCGGTCGGCACAGCAAGTTATGACGAAATAGACCACGCGTTTGTCCGGTGGTAACCAGACCGGAATTCGTTTCAGGTGTTTGCGTTCGGGAAAGTCTTTGTTCATGTGAACAAGATAGAGTGTAGGGCTGGAATGGTCAAAGACCTTCCAGCCTTAATCAGGGGGTTCGTCGGCGGGAAGGTATCGCTTTGCTCAACCGTTCCCGCTCTACAAACGACGGAGGGTTATTCCATCCATCCCCCGGTGGCCTGTAGGGGGGTGAGCGAACCGTTGCCGGAAACCCATACGGCGACGCCTTTGGTACGGGCATCTTCGGGCATGGTCAGCGTGGCGGTGTACGTACTCCCGGCGGCTGACATTT
>JBNLDM010000030.1:0-49037 GCA_050304335.1 Pontiella sp. | reverse complement strand
TGTGACTGGAGTTCAGACGTGTGCTCTTCCGATCTCCATATCATGCTATACAGCCTGATATGGTAGTTGTAAGTGTGCTGGCACGCCTCATGCAAAGCCTCCTCCGTTCCGCTCAAGCAATTGAGCCAAGTAGCAGTAAATCAATAGGAGGATGCAAAATGCGAAAGATGATGAAATACACGATACCGTTGCTGGCGATCCTTGCCATCGCCCTGCCGACGGCGGCTTTGGCCCAGGAAGCCGAAACCGACGTTGCGGCCGACGCCATGTTTGCCGTGAACAATACCTGGATGATGGTGGCCACCTTCCTGGTGTTTATCATGCATCTGGGCTTTGCCTGCGTGGAAACCGGGCTGACCCGTGCAAAGAATACCGTGAACATCCTGTTCAAGAACACCGCCATCGTATCAATCGGTCTGTTGACCTATGCGCTGATGGGTTTCAACCTGATGTATCCGGGCTTTGCCGAAGGTTCGGCCGGATTTTTCGGGTTCGCGGGCTTCGGCATCGGAACCGATGCAGCCGGCCTTACCAGCGCCTACAATCCGGGCTACACCTACTGGACCGACTTTCTGTTCCAGGGCATGTTTGCCGCCACGGCGGCCACAATCGTGTCCGGCGCGGTCGCCGAACGCGTTAAACTCGGACCGTTTCTTGTTTTCTGCACGCTCTATGTCGCATTGGTTTATCCGTTCGTTGGCTCCTGGGTATGGGGTGGCGGCTGGTTGGCTGAAAAGAACTTCCACGACTTTGCCGGGTCTACGCTCGTTCACTCCGTGGGCGGCTGGGGCGCCCTGGCCGGTATCATCGTGCTCGGTCCGCGTATCGGCAAGTATGTCAACGGCAAGGTCAAGGGTATTATGGGCCACAACATGCCCTTGCTGACGATCGGTGTCTTCCTGTTGTGGCTGGGCTGGTTCGGATTCAATGGCGGCTCCGTGCTGTCGGCCGACCCCGGTGCCGTATCCTTTGTACTGGTCACCACCTCGCTCGCTGCCGCGGCCGGTATCATCGGCTCTATGCTCACCTCCTGGCTGGTGCAGAAAGAGCCGGACCTCTCCATGGTGTTGAACGGCTGCCTGGCCGGTCTGGTCGGAATTACGGCCGGTGCTGACGCTGTCTCAGTTACGGCTTCGATCATCATCGGATTTGTATGCGGCGTGGTTGCTGTATTGTCCGTCATTGGGCTGGACCGCCTGAAGATCGACGATCCGGTCGGGGCCACGACCGTCCACCTGGTTTGCGGTATTCTCGGAACGCTCTTCGTTGGTGTATTCAGTCCGGATTACAGCATTGGTGTCCAGGCGCTCGGAGTTCTGGCATACGGTGCTGTTTGCTTCCCGGCCGCCCTGCTGATCTTCTTTGTTCTGAAGGTTACGGTCGGCATCCGCGTAAGCAAGGAAGAAGAACTCAAGGGTCTCGACCTGGGTGAACACGGCATGGAGGCCTATCACGGATTCCAGTTCTTCACGAATGTGTAACGAGTGTTATGTGTTAGGTTTTAGGTGTTAAGTCCTCTGCCGAACAGCCTGCTTAACACCTGATCACTTAAAACCTAAAACTGTAAAACGACGAAGGAGTTTAAAATGAAACTGATTATTGCATACATACAGCCGGAAGCCCTCAACGAGGTGAAGCAGGCGCTATACGACGCTGAAGTCTACAAGATGTCCGTCACCAACGCCATGGGATGCGGACAGCAGAAGGGTTATCACGAAACCTACCGCGGGGCGGATATCGAAGTGAACCTGCTCAAGAAGGTTCGTATCGAGATCGCGGTAAACGATGAATTTGTCGAAGCCACTACCGATGCGGTCATCAAGGGTGCACGCACCGGCAATATCGGGGACGGAAAGATTTTCGTGCTCGATCTGCCGCAGTGCATACGGATCCGCACCGGAGAGAAAGGTCCTGAGGCCATCGGATAGACAACACGTTCTCTCCTCCAAATAAGACGTTCCGCCCATCGTGAGATGCGCGGGGCGTTTTTTTTGGCCGGGTGCGCGTCCCTGCCGTTATAACGACCGTGCCAGTTCCCACATTGCAGCCACGGCCGGCCGTTTAAGGTTGCGCCTGCTGGAACATAGACCCACGACATAGGGACTGAGCTTCGGCGCATTGTCAATGATGGCCACATCGTTGCGGAGCGGGCTGCGCTCCAGGGCGAGCCGGGGAACAACCCCGACGCCGGCGCCCAGCCGCACCATGGCGATGAGAGCTTCATTCCCGGACACCTCCGTGGAGATATTGGGAACGATATGATTGTGCCGCAGCCAGGCATCCAGCCGGTTGCGGGCCACGCCCGACTGCGGCACAACCAGCGGGACCACCGATAGATCCAGCCGATTAGGGAGCGGGAAGTCAGGCGCGGTGGGTGCGATGAAAAGCAGGGGCGTTTCGGCAAGCGGCATGAATTCAAGCTGCGTCTGCTTCGTATCGGGCAGGGCCGCGACGGCCAGGTCGATTTCACCGCTCATCAGCTGCTCTATGGCGCGTTCAGCGGCACCGGTCCGCAATGCCAGCTGCACATCCGGATAGGTGGAGCGATAGGCTTCCAGCAAGTCGGGGAGGAGGCTGTACACGGCTGTTATGGATGCGTAGACGGAAATCGAGCCCGATACCCTGGCTTCGCGGGCGGCAATGGTTTCCTGAAAGTGCTGCCATTCCTGCACGGAATTGCGGGCATAGATCAGCAGCTGCCGTCCGGCATCGGTCAGTGCCACACTGCGGTTGTCGCGAAGAAAAAGCGGCTGGCCCATCTCCTCTTCCAGTCGCTGAATCGTCCGCGTCAGGGCGGACGGGCTTAGGTTGCAGGCCCGGCTCGCCTTGCCGAAGTGCAGCAGTTCCGCTGTCTTGATGAAGGTTTCCAGTGCTGAAATATCCATGATAAGCTGCTTGTTATTCTACTTGTTGCCTTCTGCGTATTGCTGATGCCGCTTCTCCAGTTATATGTACGCTCAAACGAAATAAGCAGTAGGCAATACGTTTTAATATAAGCAATACTATATTCCAAATAATTCAATTTACGCAACATTCAAATTGGAGTAGGTTCCGCACCGTTTGAATTCAACCAAGGAGATCACAATGGGACAGAATTATTTCAATACGCTTCCGATGCGTCTGAAGCTCGAAGAGCTCGGCACCTGCCGTTTCATGGACGCTTCCGAATTCGCCGGCGGATGTGAATATGCCAAAGGCAAGAAGATTGTTATCGTCGGTTGCGGCGCTCAGGGCCTCAATCAGGGACTGAACATGCGCGACAGTGGACTCGACGTCTCATATACGCTGCGTGAGGCGGCGATTACGGAAAAGCGCCAGTCCTACCTGAACGCCACGGAAAACGGCTTCACGGTCGGCACCTACGAGGAAATGCTTCCGACCGCCGATATCGTCATGAACCTTGCGCCCGATAAGCAGCATACCAACGTGGTTGAAACCGTTGTGCCGCTGATGAAAGAGGGCGCGGTCTTCAGTTATGCCCACGGCTTCAATATTGTTGAAGAAGGCACGCTGATCCGGAAGGATCTGACGGTCATCATGGTGGCACCGAAATCGCCCGGCTCCGAAGTGCGCGAGGAATACAAGCGCGGGTTTGGCGTGCCGACCCTCATCGCCTGCCATCGCGAAAACGACCCGAAAGGCGACGGTCTCGAAATTGCCAAAGCCCTCTGCGTTGCACAGGGCGGACACCATGCAGGCGTGCTGGAGTCATCGTTCGTCGCGGAAGTAAAGTCCGACCTGATGGGCGAGCAGACCATTCTCTGCGGCCTGCTGCAGGCCGGTTCCATCCTGTGCTTTGACAAGATGGTCGAGAAGGGTATCGATGCAGGCTACGCCTCCAGGCTTATTCAGTATGGCTGGGAAACCATCACCGAAGCGCTCAAGCAGGGCGGCATTACCAACATGATGGACCGGCTCTCAAATCCGGCCAAGATCAAAGCATTTGACCTGGCAGACGAGCTGAAGATCATCATGCAGCCGCTCTTCCGCAAACATATGGATGACATCATTACCGGCGAGTTTTCCAGTACCATGATGGCAGATTGGGCCAACGACGACATCAAGCTGCTGACCTGGCGTAAGGAAACCGGCGAAACGGCATTCGAAAAAACCGATGCGGCTGACGTTGAAATATCCGAGCAGGAATACTTCGACAAGGGCATCCTGATGATCGCCATGGTCAAGGCCGGCGTCGAGCTGGCGTACGAGGCCATGGTGGAAGTCGGTATCAAGCCGGAGTCGGCGTACTATGAGTCGCTGCACGAAACGCCGCTGATCGCTAACACGATTGCGCGCAAGAAGCTGTTTGAAATGAACCGTATTATTTCGGACACGGCCGAATACGGTTGCTACCTCTTCTCGCACGCCTGCGTTCCGCTGCTGAAGGATTTTATGGCCAAGGTCGGAACCGACGTGATCGGCAAAGGTCTTGAGCTGAAAGACAATGCGGTTGATAACAAGACACTTGTCGCCATCAATGCCGAGATCCGCTACCACGACGTAGAGATCATGGGCGAGGAACTGCGCGCTGCCATGCAGAACATGAAGTCGCTCTAATGCGGGTAGGGCGGGGTGTCCCGCCTCGCCGCGGACGACTGGGGACAATCGTCCCTGCCAAAGAAAGAAGAAGCCTCCGGATTCCGGGGGCTTTTTCTTTCGATGGCCTGGGCTATTTTGCCCGTTTTTTTCCGGGCGACTTCTTCGATATACTGAGCGACAATAACATGCCTACCGCCATCCCGATAAGCATGGTTAAGCCCAGCAAGGCAGCGCGCGGCATGACGACCGATGCGAACAGAAACTTTGTTTCGACCGGCTCCCTGTTCTGAAACACCACGATGAGTACCAGCAGAATCAGTGCGGCTGCCGCCGATATCTTGAACTTAACCATGTGTTATCCCTCCAATTACAGACTCTGCAGATATTCGAGAACCTTCTGCGGATGGTCGGCGGCCTTGGGCACCTTGCGCCAGTGCTTGATGACCTGGCCGTTTTCGTCGACGATCACGGTAGAGCGAATGCAGCCCACGGACGTTTTCCCGTAGAGCACTTTTTCGCCCCAGGCTCCGTACTTCTGCATCATTTTTGTGTCCGGGTCCGAAAGCAGGACGAACGGCAGGCTGAAGTCGTTGATAAACTTGTCATGCGACGTCAGGCTGTCCTTACTGACTCCGAGCACCACCGCGTTGAGGCCCGAGATCTTCTTGTTCAGATCACGGAAGCCGCAGGCCTCCTTGGTGCAGCCGGGCGTGTTGTCTTTCGGATAGAAATAGATCACAACCTTCTTCCCCGCGTAATCTTTCAACGAATGCTTCCTGCCGTCGCTGCCTTCCAGCGTGAATGCCGGCGCCTTCTTTCCTTCCAATGAATCCATTTGATCAACTCCTTCTTCTTCGGCGTGAACCGCTGCGGTTAAGACCAATGCAAGCAGTCCGGCCCAATATTGTACTTTCATGGCTTGCCTCCTGTTTAATGGAGCCAGCATAGGGTTTTCGGGATGGAATTGAAATTCCGAGTTCAGGATTTCCACACCCCCGGCAAATCCTATCGAAAAGCAATGACCAGCCAGGTGGTGAGGACGAGCAGGATGATGGAGAGCATGCGATAGTTCTTCCAGAAGGGAACACCTTTCAACTGTTCCGATTCGGCGTGGTAGAAGGCCGGCGTCCAGACCAGCGCCTGCTGCTCCGGTGAAGGTGCTGTTCCGCTGCGATTGACCAGCAGCAGGATCAGACAGGAGGTCATGAAGAGGATCGGCGCGATGTAGAGGAAGTGCAGGTGGGTCCAGCCGAATATTTCATTGATGCAGAAGAGACCTGCACCCGCAAGCGTTCCGTACAACACCGTGTGCCATGCGCCCTTGGCCGTGGCGCCTTTCCAGAATGAACCGATGAGATAAATAACCACGATGGGCGGAACCGTATAGGAGAGGACCATCTGCAGGTATTTGAAGAGTGAGGCAAAGCGTTCGATCTGCGGTGCCCAGAGCGCAGCCAGTATCATGAAGGTGCCGGTCACCCAGCGACCGGTCACCATCAGGCCACGGCTGGAGAGCTGCGGCATGCGCGTGTGGATGAAGTCCATGGTCACCAGGGTGGAGGCGGCGTTCAACGTTGAATCGATCTGCGACATAAGCGCCGCGATGAATCCCGCCAGCACCAGGCCCAGCAGTCCGGTCGGCAGCAGGTCGAACATAAGGGTGGGGTAGACCAGGTCCGGCCGCGGAAGATCGGGATAGAGATGGATCGCCATCGTGCCGGGCAGGACCATGATGAACAGTACGGGGAGCTTCAACAGGCCGGCAAGCAGCACGCCCCATCGCCCGTGGTCCACCGATCGGGCGGAAAGCACGCGCTGTGTCATGAACTGGTTGCCGCACCAGAAGTAGAAACCCAGGATCGGAATCCCCAGCAATGCACCGAGCCACGGAACGCCGGGATCGTCCAGCGGACGGATCAGGCTGAGATGCTCATGGCCAATCCCGTCCACCATGCCCGCCCAGCCACCGACGCGCGTAAATGCGACCGCACTGATCACGACGGCGCCGATCAGCAACAGGATCGTCTGTATGAAATCGGTGTAGATGACCGCCGCCAGCCCCCCGGCAATCGTATACAGGCCGGCCACCACCGCGAGGACGGCGATGATCAGCCCCAGATTGGTTTCGGGAAAGATCATTTTCAGCACGATGCCTCCGGCAAACAGACTGCCTGCGGTATCGACCACGATATTTAGGAAAAGCGTCAGGGCGGAAAAGTAGAGCCGCACGCGCCGGTCGTACCTCTTCTCCAGGAATTCCGGAATGGTGAAGACCTTCGTTTTCAGGATGGCCGGCAGCATGAAAAGCCCGAAAAAGACAAGCACAATGACCGCCGACCATTCATAGTTGAAGACCGAGATACCGGTATGGTACGCATCGCCTGCCAATCCGATCAACGTGGTAGAGGATATGTTAGAAGCAAACAGCGAGACCCCGATGAACGGCCATATCATGTTCCGGCCGGCCAGGAAATAATCTTCTGCATTGGTGTGTTTTCCAGCCAGTCGGATGCCGATCCACAGCACCACAACGGCATACAGGCCGATCATTGCATAGTCCAACAAGGCGGGCTGGTGTGGTGATATATCCATCATTTAGAAAACTAGTTCAGTAGTCCGAAGTGCCGGCACCCTTCGTGAACGCCGGCAATGAATGGCCTGGATGCAAAAAAAAGCCGGGCGCACTTTTCATCAGTGTCGGCCCAGTCCTGCAGGTCCGAGATGAGTTTGGGATCGGCATTGGCGACCACAATGCCGCTGATACCGCTTTTGAAGGCGTGTTCATCGTTGCCGGAGTCACCCGCGTAAACCACCTGGTGAGAATCGAGCTGAAGCTGTCTTCTTAGAAAATGGACGGCGTAATCCTTGGCAACCCCCGCCGGCAGGACATCGAGGAATGCCTCGCCGGTATAGACATCGGTGCTGTAGATCAGCTCGGCTCGGATGCCGGCATTCTGCAGTTTCCGCTCTATAGCCGAAAGCTCCTGTTCCGGATGGTCATCGATCGCAAAAACGTAACTGTGCTTGAACTCGGTCTGTCGGGAGGCATCCTGTTCCGGGTAACCCTTAAGCGTTTCGGCCACATCCCCGGCGGTATGGCCGCCGAAGCACGCCGTCATCTGAGCCCGGTATGCATCGCTCAATCTCCATTCACCGGTTTTGGCGTCCGGATGATACAGGGAGGATCCGACATCGCAGATCAGCCAGTCGGGCGCCGGCAGCTTCCAGTGCGTAATGCCGTTCAATACACGCTGCAGGTCGCGTCCGGTTGCATATGCCAGTGCCAGATTGTCTCGCTCCATGATTGCCTTGGAAAAACAGGCGATCTCCTCCCTGCGCTCCGGCATTTCATCGAGCGGGATAACCGTACCGTCCATGTCGCTTGCCAGCAGATAGCGAATCGGTTTCATAACGGTTCTACCTAACGCGCTTTAACAACGGGTTGCAAACGCATTTCAGGAGAAGTTGGATAATTCCGTTGCGACCTGCGCTCTGAAATGCTTGGCTAGAGCCATGAGCCGGACGGATACCATAGATCCATTTGGGATGCAGCCGCTTCGTCCCGTCATATTCGGCGAGGTGCTGTTTGACTGCTTCGAAGATCGTGAGGTTCCCGGAGGGGCGCCGCTAAACGTGGCCTGGCACCTGCAGGCCCTGGGCTGGAATCCATTGCTGATCTCCCGCGTTGGAATGGACGATGCCGGGCGTAATGTGGTGATGCGAATGCGCGACTGGGGCATGGATATAACCGGTATCCAGAGCGACATGCAGCATCCGACCGGTCGCGTTGAGATCACCATGCAAGGAAAGAGTCATACGTTCGACATCCTTGCCGACCAGGCATACGACTACATCGAGCCGGAGGTCGCCCGTTGTGCCATCAACCTGAAGCAGTGCGGCATCCTGTACCACGGATCGCTCGCCCTGCGGGCAGCATCCAACGATGCCCTGATGCGGTTGCTGGATGCATCGGAAGCGCCGGTATTCCTGGATATCAACCTGCGGGAGCCCTGGTGGTCCAAGGACGCGGTGCTCGAGATGATTCAGCGTGCAAACATGCTCAAGCTGAACGAGGATGAACTGGAACTGCTGGCACCGCAGCATCTGCGGGATGTTGAGCCGGCCGACGCCATCCAGCCGTTGCGCACGGAGTGGGGACTGGATGCCGTTTGGCTCACACTCGGCAAGGAAGGCGCGCTCTACAGTTCGAGCGAAGTGGATGTGCTGCAGATTCAACCGGACGACAGGAACGCCCCCGTGGTTGATACGGTGGGAGCGGGCGACGCCTTTACCTCCGCAATCCTGGGCGGCTTTCTAAAGGGATCTCCTCCCGAAGAGACGGCGAAATGTGCCACGATGCTGGCAACCCGCATTTGCGGACAGCAGGGGGCTACCACTGCGGATCCCGATCTCTATGACGGACTGGAGGCGGTGATCAATGACTGAAGGGAGCGGGAAGCCGGGATTGTACATAGCCTTGTTGAGTGTGCACGGATTGATACGCGGTGAAGATCTGGAACTGGGACGAGATCCGGATACGGGCGGTCAGATCCTGTATGTTGTTGAGCTGGCCCGTGCATTGGCGAAACACCCGGCCGTTGACCGTGTGGATTTGTTTACCCGGCAGGTCATCGACAAGAAGGTCGATGGCAGCTATGCGAAGCCGGAAGAGCAGCTGGCTGAAAACGCATTCATCATACGCATTCCTTTCGGCCCCCGCCGTTACCTTCGCAAGGAGAAGCTTTGGCCGCATCTTCCCAGTTTTGTCGACAACGTGCTGCCGCATTTCCGCAGGCTACGCCGCATCCCGGATGTTGTGCACGGCCACTATGCCGATGCCGGCATGATCGGTGCCACCATGGCGCATCTGCTGGGCGTTCCATTTGTCTTCACCGGCCATTCTCTGGGACGCGTCAAGATGGAGCGGATGCTCGAAAGCGGCGCGCAAAAGGAACAGATCAACCAGCGTTACAACATGGACGCCCGTATCGAAGCCGAGGAGCTGGCCCTGGACTCTGCACCCTTGGTGATCACCAGCACGCACCAGGAGATCGAACAGCAGTATGAGATGTACGAGCACTATGCGCCCGAGTGCATGCGGGTGATCCCGCCCGGGGTAAACCTCGACCGCTTTTCGCCGCCCTCCCGCAGGAACTTCCAATGCCATATGCGGGGTGAGGTCGATCGGTTTCTCCACGATCCGGACAAGCCCATTGTGCTGGCGATGGCCCGGCCGGATGAGCGCAAGAACTTCAGCACCCTGATCCATGCCTATGCCAGCAACGACCGGCTTCGGCGGCTGGCCAACCTGGTATTGATCATGGGCAACCGCGATGATATCCGGGCCATGGACAGGGGATCCCGTAAAGTCATGATTGAGGTGCTGTATCTGATCGACCGGTACGACCTGTATGGTTCAGTGGCCCTGCCCAAACACCATGCGGCTGATGATGTGCCGGATATCTACCGGCTGGCATCCGCTTCACGCGGTGTATTCGTCAATCCTGCATGGACGGAACCGTTCGGGCTGACGCTGATTGAAGCCGCCGCCAGTGGCCTGCCGATCGCCGCGACCAATGACGGAGGCCCGCGCGACATCATCGGAGCCTGCAGCAATGGCATCCTCATTGATCCGTTCGATGCCGATAAGATGGGTGAGACCATATTGAGCATGGTTCAAAGCACGGCGTGGGATGACTGGTCCGAGCAGGGTATCAAGGGTGCGGCCGAAACGTTTTCCTGGCGGAGCCATGTGACCCGCTATGTTAAGGAACTTAATGGCATCCTCAAGGACAGCGGGACATCCTCGAAACTGCCGGCACGCCGCAGCCGCATACCCGAGGTAGACCGGATTTTGATCACCGACATAGACAATACCCTGACCGGCGATGACACCGGGGTCGAAGAACTGCTCCGGGAACTGAAGAAAGCCGGCACGTTTACCGGTTTCGGCATTGCAACGGGTCGGGCAAAACAAAGTGCACTGGAAGAGCTGGAGATGCTGGGTGCGCCGCCGCCGGATATCCTGATCACCTCAAACGGGGCGTCCATACGGTACGGCAGCAACCTGACCGAAGACAAGGCCTGGAAGCGGCACATCGACTATCGCTGGGAGCCGGATGCAATCCGGGCGGTCATGAAGGAGGTGCCCGGGGTGTACCTGCAGGATGAAGAGGAGCAGCACCGCTTCAAGATCAGCTATACCGTCGATGCAGATAAGGCGCCTTCGGAACGAAGGATCCGGCGCATCCTGCGCGAGGCCGGTCTGCGGGTCAACCTGACCTACTCGTTCGGGATGTATCTCGACGTGATGCCTATCCGCGCATCGTGCGGTCTAGCCATTCGCTACCTCGCATTCAAATGGGGCATACCGTCCGAACATCTGCTTGTGGCGGGCGACTCCGGCAATGATGAAGATATGCTGGCCGGCGAAACGCTGGGAGTCGTCGTCGGCAACCACAGTGCCGAGCTCGATAAACTGCGCGGCCGGCCGCGCATCTATTTTGCCGAGGCCTCCCACGCCCACGGCATTCTCGAAGGCATAGCACATTACGACTTTTTTGGTGATATTAATGTTCCCGAGGAGGAAATGGATGATTCTTAAGCTTCAGTCGGATTTTGAAACCCACCGCCCTTCACTTTTTTCGCTGCTGCACCGCTTCGGCCAGGCGGACCGTCCCATGATGCTGCGCACAGATGTTACGGATGAGCTGGATACATTTCTCGACTCGCCGGAGGGGTTCTCCCTGCGGGGAAGCACGGCTGAAAACCTGTTCCGCAAAACCGAGGAAATGATCATTCACGATGGCTGTCTTCACTTGGCGGTTCGCGACAAGGTGGCCGACTGGCACTATTTCTGTGTGGACATCAACAATGTTCACATCTGCAAGGTGAGTCCTTCCGGCTTTCTCCAGGCCAAGGAACGAATGGCCAATGGCTCCAGCCCTGACGAAAGCTGGGCACTCGAGCTGGACCTGAAACCGTTCGAGCGCGGTTTCCCCATGATGAAGGAGACCAGTTCAATTGGACAGGGCGTTGCATTTCTGAATCGTTATCTGGCGCATAGCGTATCGACCCGGCAGGGGGAAGCCCTGCTTGATTTCCTTAAGCTGCATAAATACGGCGACGTGCAGCTGCTGTTGAACCAGCAGGTGGGCAGTGTCGACGAGCTGCAGGAGGCGCTACGGTCCGTACGGCGGCATCTGGAGAACGCCGATCCAGAAGCCGAATGGATCGATCTGGTGGATCAGCTGCCCGAAACCTGTTTTGAACCCGGCTGGGGACGTACCGCCGCCAAGATTCGTGAAACCATGGGGCTGCTGCTCGATGTGCTTGAATCGCCGGCGGCCTCGTCCGTGGCGGAATTTCTCAGCCGTATTCCGATGGTGTCGCGCCTGGCGATTCTGTCGCCACATGGTTATTTCGGCCAATCCGGCGTGCTGGGTCTGCCGGACACCGGCGGGCAGGTGGTATATATCCTCGATCAGGTGCGCGCACTGGAAAAACAGATGCGCCACGATTTGTATGAACAGGGACTCGACATTGAACCCCGCATCGTGGTGCTGACCCGTCTCATTCCGGACGCCGGGGATACCTCCTGCAACCAGCGCATCGAGCCGATCCTTGGCACCGAAAACGCTTTTATCCTGCGCGTTCCCTTCCGCAACGAGAGCGGCGAAGTCATTCCCCATTGGATTTCGCGGTTTGAAATCTGGCCCTATCTGGAGCGTTTTGCGCTCGAAGCGGAGCGCGACCTAATCGCCGAACTGCAGGGGCGACCCGATCTTGTAATCGGTAACTATTCGGATGGGAATCTGGTGGCATCACTCATGACGCAGCGCCTCGGCGTCACGCAGTGCAATATTGCGCATGCCCTGGAAAAAACAAAGTATCTGTTTTCCGCCCTGCACTGGAAGCGGCATGAATCGGAATACCATTTTTCCTGCCAGTTTACCGCCGATCTTATCGCAATGAACACCGCCGACTTCATCATCACCAGCACCTATCAGGAGATTGCCGGTACCGATGAGGGGGTGGGGCAGTATGAGAGCTACCAGGCATTCACCATGCCGGACCTGTATCGCGTGCTGCAGGGGATCAATGTCTTTGATCCCAAGTTCAACATCATATCACCGGGAGCCGACGCCGAGGTTTATTTCCCGTTCTCCGATGCGGATCGTCGACTGCATACCCTGCACGACGACATTGATTCCATGATCTACGGCCCGGCGCATGCCGATGCCCGCGGCGAGCTCGCCGACCGCGACAAGCCGCTGTTGTTTGCCATGTCGCGGCTTGACCGGATCAAAAATGTCACCGGACTGGTGCAGTGGTATGCCGAATGTCCTGACCTTCAGGAAAAGGCCCATCTGTTTCTCGTGGCCGGTACCGTTGATCCGAACAAGTCGGGGGACTCGGAAGAGCGGCAGCAGTGCGAACTCCTGCATGATCTCATGAACCGCTATGAACTCGACGCCTGCGTCCGCTGGGTCAAGGCCAGTTCGGACCGCAACTTCAACGGAGAACTGTATCGGACGATCGCAGACAAGCGCGGCGCCTTTGTGCAGCCCGCGTTATTTGAAGCCTTCGGCCTGACTGTGATCGAAGCGATGGGGACCGGCCTGCCGGTATTTGCCACCCGTTTCGGCGGACCCTTCGAGATCATCGAAGACGGTGTCAGCGGATTCCATATCGATCCAAACCGCGGTGACGAGGCCGCGCGGAAAATGTGCGAATTCTTTGATCAGGCCGCTGCAGACGAAACCCATTGGGGACAGGTTTCGCAAGGGGCGCTGGACCGTGTTGAAGCCGCCTATACCTGGGAGCTCTACGCCGCGCGCCTGCTGAAACTCACCCGCATCTACGGTTTCTGGAAACACATCTCCAATATTGATCGCGAGGAAACCCGCCGCTATCTGGAAATGTTCTACGGCCTGCTCTACCGTCCCCGGGCCCAGACCATCCGGCATTGAGGATTTGCATTCAACGCAGCCGGTCGAAGAGGTGTTCTAGGCCGTTCGCCTTGATCACGTAAACGGTTTCGAGCTGTTTGCCCAGTTTGCCCGAAGGAAATCCCTTCTGCCGGAACCAGACCACATACGGTTCCGGCAAATCGATCAGCAGACGGTCCTTATACTTGCCGAACGGCATCCGCGCCTGGGCAAGCTCGAGCATGAATTCAGGATCCGGAGTGAGTTCTTCCATACAGGCTACTTGTTCTTCATGTAGTTGATAATGCCGCCCTGAAGCAGAATGCGCTGCTGCCGTTCACTGATGGTATATATCAGCTTGATCCTGCGTTCTTTCCCCTTGACCGTGGCGCTGACAGGCTCCCTGTTTGTGATGGCTTTCCGCAGTCCTGTGATCCGGAGGATGTCACCCTGTTCCAGTTGACTCCAGTCATCGGGATCATCGAACTCGAAAGGGATCATGCCGAAGTTTATCAGGTTCTGCCAGCCGATACGGGCGTAGGACTTGGCAATGGCGAACCTCTGTCCCAGATACCGAGGTGCCAATGCGGCGTGTTCACGACTGGAGCCCTGGGCATAGTTCTCGCCCGCTACGACGCAGAATCCGTCGTACTTCCTGAGGGCTTTCTTCGCGCGCTTATGGAATATCGGATCAATGACGCAGTAGGTGTATTTGCTGATTTCCGGCAGGTTGGACCGCAACGGAAGTACCTCCGCACCTGCCTTGAGGATTTCGTCGGTCGAAATGTTATCCTCCATCTTCAGCAGCACCGGGATTTCCAGTTCGTCGACCAGCTTACCGAAGTCCGGGATCTCCTTGATGTTGGGGCCTTTGACCAGCTCCGGCTTCTCGTCCGTCGGAGCGATCAGCAGTTCTTCATCGATTGTAATGGTTTCCGGCTCCGTCCATTGCGGATACGATATGCCCAATGACGCTTCCAGCTCCCGTGGATCGGTGATGATGCCTGTCAACGCGGCGGCGGCCGCGGTTTCCGGACTGCACAGATAGACCTGGTCGTCGAGCGATCCGGAACGGCCCGGAAAGTTGCGGGGCATGGTTCGCAGACTGATGGTATTCGAGGCCGGCGCCTGGCCCATACCGATGCAGCCCATGCAGCCGGACTGGTGCAGCCGGGCACCGGCGGCAACCAGATCCTTCAGCGCACGCATTTCGATCAAATTCATCAGTACCTGCCGCGACGACGGGTTGATATCAAAGGAGAGCCCGGGCGCTGCCACGCGATCTTTCACAATCTGAGAGACGATCCAGAAGTCGCGCAGTCCGGGATTGGCCGAAGACCCGACCACTACCTGGGCGACGGGGCTTCCTGCAACCTCGCCAACCGGCACCACGTTGCCGGGACTGCTGGGTTTGGCGATCAGCGGAACCAGTTGGGAAAGATCGATGTCTTCGTTGGCGTCGTAGCGTGCCCCATGATCCGCCTTCAACTCAACCCACTCGTCTTCACGGCCCTGCTGGCGCAGGAGTTCGCGGGTTCTGTGGTCGGAGGGAAATACTGTGGACGTCGCGCCAAGTTCCGTTCCCATGTTGGCTATTACGTGGCGGTCCCACCCACTGAGGTGTTCGAGACCGGGACCGTAGTATTCCAGGATAAAGCCGCGGCCGCCCTTGACATCATGTCGGCGAAGCATCTCCATGACGATATCCTTGGCGCTCACCCACGGCGGCAGAGTGCCGGTCAGCCTTATACCCATGATCTTCGGCATCTTGACATAGTAGGGCTCGCCCGCGGCGGCCAATGCGACATCGAGCCCGCCAGTGCCGATGGCCAGCATACCAATGCCCCCGCCGGCCGGCGTGTGGCTGTCGGAGCCCAGCAGGGTTTTACCCGGAACGCCGAAACGTTCCTGATGGACCACGTGGCTGATACCGTTGCCCGGCCGGCTGAACCAGAACCCGAAGCGGGCTGCGGCCGATTGCAGGAAAACGTGGTCGTCCATGTTCTTGAAATCGGCCTGAAGCAGGTTGTGGTCGACATACTGCACGGCGGTTTCGGCCTTCACCCGATCGAGCCCGAAGGCTTCCAGTTCCAGCATAACAAGAGTGCCGGTGGCGTCCTGAAGCAGCACGTGATCGATGGTCAGGGCAATCTCGTGGCCGGGTGCCATTTCGCCGGATACCAGATGGCTTTCGATCAGCTTTTGGCTGACATTCTTTCCTCCCATAACGGAACCATTCTACCCTCCGTACGTAACGTCGTCAAGAGGGGGGCGGTCAGGGCTCGATGTGCAGTTCGCTGCACATGATTTCGTGGATATGCTGGATTCTGGTGACGGTGCGGGGGATCGGCTTGTTCGATGAGATGGCGGCTAGGGAGTCGGGATCGGTGGGGTGGAATCCGTGCATGCCCTTGACCGGCTCGAGCCCCATGAAGCTGGGAACAATCTGGATGCCGGTGTTCATCAGAAAAATGAGATCGCCGTATTGTCCATTTTCAAAATAGACGCCGAAGGTTCTCAGCTCGGTTTCGGAAAGGATGTGTCCCTTGGGATGGTTGGACAGCAGACGCACAATACTTTCACGACCGGTGTCCGAAAGGAACCAGATACGCAGCATGGTGGCATCATAGCAGGCGACATAGTCCCTGTTCCAAGCGAGTCCCAGTGCATCAACGTCCGCCTGGAGATCGTAGGACTCCATGACGTTGTGCATGCCGTGATCCGTGAAGAGATACCATGCGACTTCGTTATAGTTTTCCGCAGCGGCATCGAGCAGCGCCCGGATTTTTGCATCGTACCATTCCAACTGTCTACCGACATTCGGCGAGTCCTTGCCCTCGGCGTGCATCAAGGCGTCCAGCCTGCCGAGCGAACAATATGCAAATTCAATGTGCTGGTTCCGGATCCCCGCCATGAGCTGCTCCAGCCGGACTGCGTCGGGCGCATCGCTGTCATGCACGGAGTAGGGAATGCCGGCTTCGTCCATCCGGTCGAAGATCGATTTTCCACGCGGCAGTCCACCGGGCTCCCAGATGCGCTTCTGTTCAGCGTAGTTGAACAGGTGGAGATGCTGAAACGGAACGGCATAGAGCTGGAAGTAGCCCGTGAAACCGCACTTCCGCTTTATCCACTTGCTCAGCTGGTTGCGGACCCGGCTGTACCGGAAGATCGCGTCGGGCAGCATGCGCAGGGCATGGGTCCACGAGAACGGGCTGTGGTCGGGGTCGTAGAAGAACGAATTCCAAAGCCCGTGCTCCGATGGTGTACGTCCGGATATGATGGAAGGATCGCAGGCCGAGGAATAGCCCAGGATGGTTTCAAGCGGCCTGCTGTCGTGGATCAGTCCATTCAGGAATCCGGGATGACGCTGCATGACCTCCCATCCGCAGGCATCAATAAAAAGAAACAGGCTTAGCTTATCCTTCTTCGCGTGCATCAGCTGAACCTCGCCTGGAGTTCATAGAACTTTTTTTCGAAGTCGCGACTGCAGGAGAGTACCTGGCCGAGCTGGAACTTATCAGGCGTATCCTTGAGCAGTTCCTGCAAGGCGTCGTACAGGCGGACCCGTGGATGCTCAAGGTAGGGCCATCGATTCCATTTTAGATTCAGCAGCATGGCTTTCGGGATCGGGCACTCATACGTGGAATACAGTTGGCGATACCAACTGAAGACATCAATAAACACATCGCGCACGTGCCGGAACCGGCTTTCGAGATTGGTGGTTTGCAGACGGGCCGGATAGTCACCCCATTCCTTGAGTTGGACGGCATCAAGGTATTGCTCCACCACCGCGGCCCGGTGCGGCACGTCGCCGACGGCGCTGATGCGTTCGGACTTGACCCGATAGGCAACATCATACCTTCCTTCAGCAAGCAATACACAATCCCCGAGGGCGAGCCATGCCTTGCTGATGAACATTAGATAACGGATCTGCTCCATATTATCCAGCGGGTCCGGGCGGGCGAGTCTCCGCCTGGTATCCAGCAGGAGCTTGCCGCGGTTGAGTAGAAGCCGCGAGCCTTCGGAGGGTGGAATGGCATTATGCGGATAGGCTGGCATGGCATCGAGAACGTGCTCGTCGCCCCAGAGCACCCTATGCCCATATTTCATTTCGTAGTTAAGGAGCGAAAACTCACATCTGCACAGCTTTCCCCTTTCATACGGACATAAATCGACATCCACGCCCAGCTCTGCCGACAGCACCTGCCCGAGCCTTTGGAAGTGATCGCGCGCCGGCGGATCAAGCTTGTCGACAACAGCGACGATGTCATAGTCATTGAACGGCGACTGGGTCCCGTCGGGATTGATGAAAGGAGTCCCTTCGCCGCGTCCATAGCCGCCCAGCAGGATTCCTGAGGTGCTGTGCGGGGATGCCGCTTCGGAAATGCGTTCCAGATCTGCACGGATCCGCGCATCCAGCGCCTCGCTGCCCCGAAGGGTGTACGCACTCATTTGTCCCCTTCCAATATGCCTTTGTGAAGCCCCGCATGGATCGTCACCCGATAGGCCACGTTGTAGGGTATGGTTTTAAACTGCCTTTTCCAGCATGTGTGGAAAAAATCGCGAACGATTTCGCGAAGACAAAGGAGGAGCCGGCGCAGAAGCGGGGAGCTTTCCCCGTGGAATCTGGCAAAGCTTACACCATGGCGGTATCTCTTCTGGTATAATTCATCAAAGGAATAGTTGTGTGAATGTTCGACGGTGGATTCCTTCACCAGTTTAAACCGTGCATTGAACCGGCGACAGGCGGCTGCCCAGACAGCATCTTCCGCATAGCCGTTTTCATGAAACTTGAACCGTTCCCACAGCCCGCGATTGAAGGCACATGCGGCAGCGGAGAAGAATTTGTCGTTAACATGGCCTGAGCCATAGGCGCGGTGATAGTCATAGGCGACGATGAAGTGGGCATCCGCGCGGGCCACCTGCCTGCTGTAGGTCACATCGGCGAGATTTTGCTGTACTGGCTCAACGAGCAGTTCGAGCCATTTTTCGGTTAGGGGCACGGCATCCGCATTCAGCAGCACGATGATCCCGTGATGGGTTCCTGCGATGGCCTGGTTTAGTACTTTACCCGGCATGTACTCATCGGGTGAGATCATGGAGAGACGATCTGCCGGGCACGCGTCTGACAGGAGTTCAAGCGTTCCGTCCGATGAGCCTGAATCGATCGCGAAAAGATCGAAGTCCTGGAAGGTTTGCTGTTGCAGCATATCAAGGCATTTTTGCACATGCGGCATTTCATTCCTTGCGCGCATGATGATGGCAACGGTTGCTGACATTGCGGTTTCCTACTCCGGATCGCTGCGCAGTCTTTTCGCCAATGCCATGGAGCTGCTAGTCCTGATCGCTGCTGGCAGCGAGTTCCTTGATGCATTTAACGAGCAGGGTGAGAACGCGGATCGGCTTCAGGAAGACATGTTCCGGGCGCATGCCGAGCTGTTTCAGCTTGTCGGAGAGGTTGTAGGAAATCGAGCCGGTGTAGATAATGTGCTTCTGTTTGGGATATCGCTGCCGCGCTTCGAGAATCAGGTCTTCCCCGCTCATTCCCGGCAGACGCAGGTCGACAATACACACGTCGTAGGTGTTGTTTTTCATCAGGTCGAGCGCCTCTTCGGCGCTTTCCGCCGTGGAGGCATCAAAGCCGTAGTCTTCGAGAAACGCCGAAAGGCTCTCGCAGATCGCGGGTTCATCGTCAATCACCAGAATACGAATGGAAGAATAGTCTGACATGTTACACATCCTTATATTAGGGGGTGGATTCTACAATCATGACCGGTTTCAACAAGTTCAATGTTCTTAGTTTTCCGCCTGTTTCGGCGGGGCTTCCCGTTCATCAACCAGTTCTTTGATGCATTTGACGAGCAGATTCATAACCCGGACCGGCTTGTGGAACACATGTTCCGGGCGCATCCCGAGTGCTTTCAGCTCAGGGGGCAGGCTGTAGGAGAGGGTGTCGGTATGTATGATGTAGCGTTGTGCCGGAACGCGGATGCTGGCAAGCTGTATCAGGTCTTCAGCGCCCAGGTCAGGAAGGTGCAGTTCCGTTATGCAGACATCGTAGGCTGACTCGAACATCAGGCGGCGCGCCTCCTTCGCGCAGTCACACGAAGCCGTGCAAAACCCGTAATCCTTCAGGAATGCCGACAGGCGTTCACGAACGGCAGGATCTTCATCTACGATCAATACTCGGATATCGGAATAGTCATTCATGCATTTTCAATGGAGACTGCACTTTTTACGATTAATGGGAACGACAACCCAAGTTAAATCGAGGGGCGAAAGCACTACAGACGCAGACCCCAGAGTTCCGTTCGGTGCTCGTAAGGCAGCCGGATGCTGAAACGTGCACCGCGCCCGGGGGCAGAATCAAGGTGCATGCTTCCACCGTGGTTTTCGGTGACAATGAAGAAGGAGACCGACAGGCCCAGGCCGGTGCCATGACCTACCTCCTTGGTCGTGAAAAAGGGCTCGAAGGCCCTTTTCCGCGTTTCGGCATCCATGCCGGGACCGTTGTCCTCCACCTCGATCAATGCCGCGTCGGATTCACGCTTTAGGCGGATGATTATCCTGGGCTCCGTCTCCATGCTGCCCATGTCGACCATGGCCTGAGCACTGTTCGAAAGCAGGTTCAGCAGCACCTGCTGTATCTGGCTGGCCTCGCATGGAAGAGGCGCGAGTTCGTCGAAGTCGCGGATGATGCGAATGTGGCGGAAGTCAAAGCGCTTCTTCAGGTTGTAGTCGTTGGAGGCCAGTTCGATGCTTCGTTCAACGATCTCTTCCAGGTTATGAGCCGCGAAGTGGGACTCATCCTTGCGGCTGAAGCTCAGCATATTGTCAACGATCTTCGCTGCCCGATGGCCCGCTTCCGCCGTGGAGTCGAGCATCTTGATCAGGCCGCGGGATTGCATATAGGTTTGAACAGCGGCCAATGTGGTTCCGGCGGCATCCGCAGCCTCCAGATTCTTCTTTGTGTTGTGCATGACGCGGTTGCGGATGACCTGCATGTTCTGGAGAATGCCGGCCAGGGGATTGTTGATTTCGTGGGCCATGCCGGCTGCCAGGCCGCCTACCGACATCATCTTTTCCGACTGGACCATCATCTCTTCGATCCGAACACGTTCGGTGACATCATCCAGACGGATCACCGCGCCTTCGTCACCATCGGCTGTAATGGGATAAACGGTGACATCAACGATTCGCTGGTCCCCCCTAATCATGCAATGGATTCGTTCATGGTGCTGCGGACCCTTTTTCAGCAGATACTGGAAGACGTCATGCAAATCGGAGCCCAGACGGGGAAACACGCTCGAAAGGGGCTGGCCATGGGCGCGGGCCGCCTCAATTCCGCTGGCGTTCTCGGCCTCGCGGTTCCACTGCATCACCCGCCCGTCCGCGTCAACGCCTATGAGAATGGAAGGCATGGAGTTGATGATGTTCTCGAGCATGTTCTGCAGTGCAATCAATTCCTTGGTTGCCTGCAGCCGCTCCAGCTCGGCAGCGGTGCGTCCGGCAAACACCTGCATGATGGAGGAGGCAAACTCGACTTCCTCGATTGGCCCCCGGTACATGGCCACCATGATGCCCAGCGCCTTGTTTTCCGAATCCACGAGTGGGATGCCGATGTAGTTTTCAATTTCCTGGTCCTGCAGCAGTTTGGCATCCGGATACTGCTGGCGGACTTCCGCCACATGGGTGCAGCCATCATTGGTCAATACAAGCCTGCAGGGCATGGAAGCCAGGTCGTAGTCGAAGTTCGGGGCTATGGAACCCGTATCGGACGCCGCGATGGTTCGCATGGTCATGTGGTCTTCATCGACGAACTCACTGATGAACGTGAAATCGGCGTCCAGTGTTTTGCACAGCTGCGTCACCATGGAACTGAAGAATCGGCGCCCGACAGCCGCGACCCCTTCGACGATATTGCGGATGCTGTCTTCGATCATTACACGTTCCGTGACATCGTCCACGCGAATTACCGCGCCCTCATTCTCCCCTTCGAGCGGAAACACGGTTATATCGCGATACCGGAGATGCCGGTCTCTTTCAACCTGGATGCGTTCTTCAAGCTGGGGCTTTCGTTCGCGAATCGCGCGCTCCACCTTGATCATTTCCTTGGCCAGATCCGGGAAGGCGTTACGCAAATGCAGCCCCAATGCCTCAGCGGCCGGTATGCCGCTTGATGATTCGGCCTGGCGGTTCCACTGGATAACACGGCCCGTTGCATCGACACCGATCAGAATGGAGGGCATGGAATCGATGGTATTACTAAGCAGAGCACGCAGCTGGCGCAATTCTTCGTTGGCTTTCTTGCGATAGGTGATATCCCACGAGGTTCCGAATGTTCCAACCACATTCCCTTCTTCGTCATAACGAGGGACCTTGGTGGTGAGGTACCACCGGTCGCCGTCCGGTGTTGTCGCGATTTCTTCTTTCTGCATCGGCATGCGGGTGCGCATGACTTCGAGCTCGTCATCAAACTTTTGTTGGGCCTGTTCGCGGGGCAGGAAGTCGAAATCGCTCTTGCCGATGATCTCCTGCACCGGCCTGCGCAGTTCTTCGGCCTTTGAGGAGTTAACCTCAATAAAGCGGCCTTCAACGTCCTTGAAATAGATCAGATCGGGAGCGTGCTCCATGAAGGACCGGAATAGATTCCGTTCAAACTCCAGCTTCCGTTCCACGGCCACACGTTCCGTGATGTCGCGGCTGATGCCCCGGTATCCCTGGATATTCCATTCCTTGTCATAGAAGGGGACCGCACTGGTTTCCAGTACAACCGTGCGCTTTTCGCGGTGGCGGTTGGTCGTGACCAGCGAGCGTATGGGTTTGCCGGTTTCACTGATTTTTGCGAACAGCAGCTTCAGCTTTGCGGCTTCGTTTTCCGGCATTAAGGAGGTGAAATGCCGTCCCCGAAGTTCCTCTGGTTTATAACCGAGAAGGTCCGCGGATTGGGGACTCAGATAGGAGTAGAATCCCTCGGTGTCCACTTCCCATATCCAATCGGAGGTGGTTTCCACCAGATTCCTGAACCGTTCCTCGCTGCGCCGCAGAGCGTTTTCGTTGGCTATGCGGTCGGTGATGTCGCGCGAGACTCCGCGGAAGCCCGCCAGCTCCCCGGTGTTGTCGGCATAGGCCATGCCGCTGGATTCCAGTATGATCTTCCGTCCGTCCTTATGGACATACGTGTTGATCTCACAGTTGATGGTGCTGTCGACCGTGCGTTGTCGCAACTGTTCCATTTTGCGGGCGGAGTCGCTCGGGACCATCAGCGAAATCGAGTTTTTTCCTATGAGTTCTTCGGGGGTGTAGCCCAGGATGGTGCGGACCCGGGGGCTGACATAGGTGTAGGTCCCGTAGCGGTCCGTTTCCCAGATAACATCATTCGAGGACTCCACCAGCACCCGAAACCGTTCTTCGCTTTCGTCCAGCGCCCGGGTGGCCTGGGCATGGCTCATGCGGACGCGGCCCAGTTCGCGCAGATGGTCAGTGATCTGCTTGCGCAGTGTCCGGTTCCAGAGCACCACGCTGCCTACGGTTAGCAAGGTCAGGAGCAGTATGCCGCCAATGGTTTTAAGCAGGAGGGTTCGCTCCACTTCCACCGTATTGAGGAGGGTGGGCCACTGGTTTTCGATGGCGCGCTTCTCCTTCTTGGTCATCATGTCCAGCGCCTTGTCCACCAGTGCCATCGGCAGCGGACAATTCGTATTGCTGGCGAAACAGAGATTCCATGAATAATCCGTCTCCCCGGCATTGCGCAGGGTGATGCCCATCTGGGTCATGAAGTGCGAGGAGCCGGCTCCATCCGCGACCATTGCATCGAGTTCACCATTTGCAACGCGACGAATACCCTCTTTTGTATCGCTTACGGGGACAATCGCATACCCGTATTTTTTCGGATTGGTTTTCTGGCGTTTCACCAGCTCTTTGTGGATCGCTGTATCCCTGACGACGGCAATCTTCCGGCCGTTCATAGTGTCGAGCGAAAGAGGCTCTTTGCTGTCCTTACGCGCCAGTATGAAAATCTTGATCTTCAGGTAGGGTTGGGAAAAGTTGAGTTTGTCCGCTCGTTCCGGTGTCTTCTGCACCGATCCAATAATATCGATCCTGTCCTTGAGCAGGTCCTCTTCCCAGTTGTCGCACTTCGCCCGCCGGAAGTGTATGCCCAGCACACGGCCGACATATTCGACGTAGCTCCACGTAATGCCGTCCCGAATATAGTTCCCTTCCCGGAAATCAATGGGCGGCGTGTCGGGAATATGGCCGATCCGGATGGTATTGGTGCTGTTGGAAAGCCGGTCGAGGAATTCCAGTTCTTCAGGCGTAAATTTGCTCGCGCGTCTTTCCTCCAGCGTGGGCTCAGTGCTGATCAGGACGTACTGGATCAGTACGACCATGGCGAGCAGCGCCACCGCGATGAGTCCGATCAGTATTTTGGTTCCCCGCTTCATGCGAAAAAGGACGATCAGACGACCATCCGGTATACCTCCATGACTTTACGGGCGGTTTCCCGCCAATCAAAGCGCGAAGCAAATTCCATGCCGTCGAGCTGGGCCTCCCTGTCCTGTCCTTCGGCAACCGCGGTTTCGATGCATTCGAAGATGGCATGGCTATCGGTGGGATCAAATCTCGTGACCAGGGCGGAAGGAAGTTCCTGCATGGCGGACGCATTCGAGCAGATCACCCTGGCACCGCAGGCCAGTGCTTCAATGATGGGGAGGCCGAACCCCTCGAAGAGGGACGGGAATATCATCAAATCGCAGCCACTGTACAAGAGCGGCAATGATTTTTTGGACACAAAACCCGGGAAGAGAATGTCGTTTTTAACGGGACTTTCCGCAGCCCGTGCACGAATGGCGTCCGCCCCCGGCCAGTCTGCACCGGCTAGTACGAGCTGGTGTGCGCTGTCGTTCTCCAGCTTGAAGCGTTCAAAGGCCTCTATCAGCCGAATGTGGTTTTTCCCGGGATGTTCCAGGCGGGAAACATAGACGAAAAAGGGTTTTTCCATGCCATGCTTCATTTGAAGCCGATCGCGCGCCGTGGCTTTGGCAACGGGGGTGAACAGATCGTGGTCGATGCCGGAATAAATCACCGAGATACGCTCATCAGGATATCCGGTATGCCGCACCAGGTCATTCCGAGTCGCTTCACTGACTGCAATGACGTGATCGGCCCTGCGTATCATGGCCGGAACCATTCGCCGGTTAAAGACCATGCGAGCCCGGTCATATTTATCGTTCACCGAGAAGGCCGCCAGATCGTGGACCGTAGCCACCACTTTGGTGCGCTTTATCAAGGGAATACGCCGTGCGCTCGGAATATGCACAAGGTCAAATTGTCCTCCTGCAAGGGCCAGCGCGGTGTTGTGCCAGGCAATGTTGATCAGGGGGCGGCTGATGAAGGATGGCTTGATAATCTTTTCAAAGCGTGGATTTGTAAGGTGGAGGAGCTCTTCCTCTTGTCTTGCGATCAGAATCCTGTACCTGTTTTCCGTGTCTTCCCGTTGGAGAGCGCGCAGCAACGAAACGATGTAGGTCGACAATCCCGAACGTCCCCCCTCCAGTACAAATGTTGAAAACCCGATGTTCATGCCCGTTCAGCGTAGGTTCGCCAATATGCGGAGACAAGCAGGATTGAATGCTATTTCTACGAGGCATCGTGCCTCCTGCACAGCCTCAGTATGCTGTTAAACATTGATGATAAACATGTTGCGAGCTATATCCATCCGCCCCGGGCCGGTCGTGTAAAACTGAGCACGAAAGATGCTAATACAAATTGAATGAACAAGCATGGTGTTGAACACGAAAATTGACTGGCACGGCCACTCGGGATGCATGTATGTCTGATGAAAACAATATGGATCTGCCGGCACATGCGGGCAGCAGGTTGAAATCCTTGCGTTCGCAGAGCGTGGATCGGCAGGCCAGGATTGCAGTGGTGCTCATGGCACTGGTGCCGGCGCTTTCGTTTTTCTACATCGGTTTGCTCATTGCCGAAGAGGACGCCGCACTTTTTAACCCGATAATTCCGATGACCATTCTGCTCTGCACAGGGCTGGTTATTGGCTGCGGTTGGATGATTCTGCGGAAATACTCCCGGAATATCGGACGTCTGCGCCGGTATGTTGTCGATATTGCCAGCGGCACCCTGAAAGAAACCGTTCACCTCTATCAGGCCGGAGAATGTGACGACTTGAAGTGCATCGAAGACGGATTGAATATCATCATGCAGGAACTGGAGACACGGATTAAGCTGATTGAGCAGAAGCTTTCGGTCGAATCGGGCCTGCGACATGCGCTTGAAAAGCAGCAGCAGATTCTGCTTCAGGCCGAACGGCACCGCGTAATGCTGCAAAGTCTTGGAGCGGCCTGCCATCATCTGGGGCAGCCGGCGACCGCATTGCGTTTACGCCTCCATCTCATCCGTGAACGGGCACTTACACTCGACGAAATGAACGAGATCGATGCCAGCATACGGGATGTGGAGGCGATTGAGCGCATCCTGAAAAAACTGCGGGAAGTAAACGAATACCGGACCGAGCCGTACCTCAATTCAAACGATTCCGACGGAAACCAGATTCTGGCAATTTAGTGCATTGCGATAAGTCCGCCTTGCACACGGCAAAAAAGGCCGGGACAAAGCCCGGCCCGCCTAGCTTTCCTGGCAGCCTGTATTACGCATTCACCCCAAACTTGTAAATGGTGGTCTGGCTGTAGGTTTCCCCGGGAGCCAGCACCGTGCTCGGGAAGTCAGGATGGTTGGGGCTGTCGGGGTAGTGCTGCGTCTCGAGGCAGAAACCCTCCTGCTTATCGTAGATGGCGCCGCTCTTTCCCTGAATATGCTGCATGTAGTTGCCGGTGTAGAACTGCACGCCGGGCTCGGTGGTCCAGCACTCCATGGTGCGCCCGCTATGCGGTTCAAATACGGAAGCTGCCAGCGTCAGTTCGCCTGGAGCGGGCTGGTTGATGCAGTAGTTGTGATCATAACCCAGCCCCTGGACCTGATCGATATTCCTGCCGATGGGGGTGGGATCACGCAGATCCATTTCCGTACCTGCAACATCACACAGCTCGCCGGTCGGCGTGGAATGTTCGTCGACGACCGTCCATTGATCGGCGTTGATGCGGATCAGGTGCCCGTGGATCGACCCGCTGCCGGCAAGGTTGAAGTAGCTGTGGTTGGTCAGGTTGACAATCGTCTTCTTGTCGGTGGTGGCGGTGTATTCGAGCTTCAACTCGTTGTCGTCGGTCAGCATATAGACAAGATCTACATGCAACGTGCCGGGGTAGCCCTCTTCGCCATCGGGGCTGACCAGCGACATCTTGACGGAACTGTCGCCTACGATTTTCGCAGTCCAGATTTTTTTATCGAATCCCATGATTCCGCCATGCAGCCCGTTCGGGCCGTTGTTGATTGCCATCGAATACTCAGTTCCATCAATGCTGAAACGACCGCCGGCAAGGCGATTGGCGAAGCGGCCGCAACAGGCGCCGAAGTAGGGATTCCCCGTGCTTTCGTAACCGCACATGTCGTCGAATCCAAGCACCACATCGGCCATGTGGCCATGGACGTCGGTTGTCTCGATTGAAACGATGGCCGCGCCATAGTTGATGATCTTGACCTTCATTCCGTCGGCGTTTTCCAGAATGTACTCGTCAACGTGTTCGCCGTTGGTTGTCTGCCCGAAGGCTGTTCTTGCCACGCTCATGCCGTTTCCCCTTTTCCTTAAAGTGTCCAGAATGTGTTTTTTCAGCTTTCGACGCTAGAGAAAAGTTCCTTGCCGTTGTCGTCGTTGATGATGGTGAACTCCTCAATGTGGAAGTGTGAATCGGAGACGAAGGTCAGGTGGCCCTGGAATTTCTGCTCCATGTCGATGAGCGCCTGTTCGTCCTCCTTGCGCAGGCGGTCGAGTACCTGCGGGTTGACCGTGATGCGCATGGAATGCGTGCCGTTGCGGTCCTTGCGCATGCATTCGCTGACACGGCGCTGAATTTCAACACTCATCGAAAGCGGCGACTTAACCCGGCCGCGCCCGCGGCAGTAGTGACAGTCGGTATAGGCCGACGTGTAGATACTCTCCTCGACGCGCTGGCGTGTCATTTCCAGCAGGCCGAGCTGCGAGATCTGCAGCACGTTGGTGCGGGCGCGGTCTTTCTTCAGCGCCTCCTTGAGGGCGCGATAGACCGCGTTCTGGTCGCGTTTGGCTTTCATGTCGATGAAGTCGACAATCACGAGCCCGCCGACATTGCGCAGGCGCAGCTGGCGGGCGACCTCCTCGGCGGCTTCGAGGTTCACTTCCAGAATCGCTTCCTCCTGCGACTTGCTGCCTTTGTGGCGGCCGGTGTTGACGTCGATGGCGACCAGCGCCTCCGTTTCGTCGAAGATGAGGTAGGCTCCGGATTTCATCCACACCTTGCGGCGATAGGCGGACTCAATCTGCTTCTCGACTTCAAAATAGTCGAAGATCGGTTCTTCGCCGCCGTACAGCTGCACCCAGTTGCGCGACCGGCGTGAAAATTTGGCGATGATCTGACGGGTGATGTCATACATCTCCCGGTTGTCGATGTAGATGCGGTCGATATCTTCGGTCAGGTAGTCGCGTACGACACGCTCCGCCAGTTTCGGCTCCGAATAGAGGCAGCAGGGAGCGGGAGTCTCCTTGATGCCCTTCTCAATATCGTTCCAGATTTCGAACAGCGTGCGGGCATCGCGTGCAAAGCTTACCTTGCGCGTGCCGGAACCGGCGGTGCGGACGATCAGTCCTATATTTTCGGGTATGGGCAGGCGTGCGAGGATTTTTTTCAAGCGGTTGCGTTCCTTCACGTCATCGATCTTGCGCGAGATCCCTTTCAGGTGAGTACCCGGCATCATGACGAGAAAGCGACCGGGAATGCTGAGGTTGGCGGTGACGCGCGGGCCCTTGGTTCCGATGGCATCCTTGGTGACCTGTACGATGATTTCCGATCCGATCGGGAAGATTTTCTCCATCTCGCCGGGCTTGTATTTCTTGCGGCGGGTGGTGGAATTCTTGGCGCGGATGCCTTCCTCCCGCTCCAGCCGTGCGGCATCCTCGGGGATCATATCCCAGTAGTGGATGAAGGCGTTCTTTTTCAGGCCGATGTCCACGAAGGCGGCCTGCAGGCCATCCTCCAGATTCTGGATCTTGCCCTTGAAGATGCTGCCCACGATGCGGTTGTCGTCCGGTCGCTCGATGTGGAAGTTATCCAGGCGGGCATCATCCAGAACCGCCACGCGCGTTTCGAGCGGTTCGATGTTGATGATGATCTCTTTCTTTTCACGCTTGTTCGCGCCCATTACCTTCAGTTTTTTGAACATGGTGGTTTCTCCTTATCTGATTCTCCGGCGGTGGTACACGCTTTGTACCAGGCCGAGCGCGATCATGGTGCTGACCATGAAGGATCCTCCGTAGCTCATCAGTGGCAACGGAAGCCCCGTAATCGGCAGAATGCCGATCGTCATCGCAATATTTACAAACACATGGCAGAACAACATGACGCCGATTCCCAGCGCCATGAGCCGCCCAAACTCGTCGGGAGCCCGGATGGACGCCCGCATACATCTTCCTAACAACATTGCATAGAGCGCGATAAACAATACACCCCCCATAAAGCCCCACTCTTCCGCAATTACGCAGAAGATAAAATCGGTGGGGGCCACGGTCCGGGGGAGAAACCCCAGGATATTCTGCGTGCCCTTCTTCCACCCTTTACCGAGCAATCCGCCGGAGCCCACCGCAATCTGTGACTGCAGCTTGTTCCATCCGGCGTTGGCCAGGTCGTGATCCGCGGTGAGAAAAACCTTGATGCGCCCCTTCTGATATTCGGCGAGGAACGGCATGCGCGGCAGCACGATGCGCGGTCTTTCGGCTGGGGGCAGCGCTGTGATCTCCGGCGTGGTCTCATACTTGATCCAGAAACAGATGGCTGCAGCGGACAGCAGGAAGACGGCTGCGCCTACCAGCAGGAGGCGGCGCTGCAGCCCGCAGTAGAGCATGATCGCCAGGGTGATGGGCGCCAGGGTGAGCGAGGTGCTAAGGTCCGGTTCGGCCGCTATCAGCAGAAACGGCACGCCGACAATGGCGGAGGCCGTGAAGAAGGTTTTCCATTCATCCATATCACGATCCGGGGCCGCGAGATAGGCGGACAGCCCTATGATTACCGCGATCTTGGCGATTTCCGATGCCTGCAGGGTGAAGCCCGGCAGGGGAATCCAGCGGTGGGCGCCGTTGACTTCCGGGAATGCGAACACCAGCAGCAGCAGAACGATGGCGCCGGCGTAGATAAACCAGGATATCCGGGCAATATGCTTGTAGTCGTACCATACCAGTGCCAGATAGGCACATAGGCCCATGCCGGCGAAAACCAGCTGCTTGATCCAGTTGGTCCCCACGGGATCGTCGTCCGACTTGAACTGGGCGCTGTAAATGAAAGCCGCGCTCAACCCGATCAGCGCCAGAATAGTGCCGAGCATGATCCAGTCGAGTCGCTTGATGGTAATTCCGTTCATGGCAGCACCTCCGGTCCTGCCTGCAAAGCGCAGCGCGCATGGAGCAGGGTGTATTTCCGCCCGATGCGCCATGCGCCATGCGTCATGCGCCGTGCCTCATAAAAGAACGTCATTGCATGACCTCCTTTTTGAGCGTGCCGTCGTATTCGAAAATCTTCTGGTAGAGCGCACTGAGTCGCGGTCCGATGGTGGTGCCGCCCGACACGCCGTCCTCCACCATCATGGCCACGGCATAGCGGGGGAAATCGTACGGGGCAAACGAGATCATCCATGCGTAGACGCTGCCCACGACTTCTCCGTCGACCAGCTTCCTGTATTGCGCCGAGCCGGTCTTGCCGGCGATGACAACCCCCGGTACGCGCGTCTTCTTGGCCGTGCCGTCCGGATCTTCCACCACATCGTGCATGCCGCCCCGCACCAGTTCAAACGCATCTACGGGCGCGTCGATGCGTCGGATGGCCCAAGTCGGGTTCCGGTTGTATTCCTCGTTCGGACCCGTGCGCCATTGTTTGACTAGGCGCGGACGATAGAGTGTTCCGCCATTGGCGATGGCGGCCACCACCATGGCCATCTGCAGCGGGCTGGCCGTGATGGCGCCCTGTCCGATCGACATGTTGCACAGATCGATGTTGTTGATGGCTGTTTCGGGCAGGTTGCCATATTTAAGATCCTTCTGTTCCGGCGGCTTATCCAGATCGGGGAAGAGTCCGGCATACTGGCCCAGACCCATTTCCCGCGCCATGGCGTGGATCGGTTCAAAGCCCACGTCCTGAGCCATCTCGAACATATAAACGTTGCAGGAGTGCATCAGCGCCTGCCGCAGCGTCACCACGCCATGGCCGTACCGGTTCCAGCACCGCATTCTCCGGTTGTTGACAACGAGTGATCCGCGGCACTCGTGTTCGATTTCAGCATATTCGGAGTGCTCCCGCAGCACACCCAGTGCAGCGATGGGCTTGAAGGTACTGCCCGGGGGATACTGGCCGTATACGGCCCGGTTGACGGCCCGGCGCAAAGGGTCGGTGTTCAGCGACCGGCGATAGGCGTTCGATGCCATGTACGCATTGGGATCAAACGTGGGTGAGCTGGCCAGGGCGAGGACATCGCCGCTGTTGGGATCGATTACAACGACGGCGCCGCGCACCGGCAGGTCATCCTCGCCGTTCTGTTTCATGGATAGCGCTTCCACGGCAAACTGCTGGATGTTCTTGTCGATGGTCAGGACCAGGTCGCCGCCTGGCTGGGGCGGTTTGGACTGCAGGTCAAGGTGATGGAAGCCGGAGACATCGATCTGCACCAGTTTGTAGCCGGGTTCTCCGCTGAGCAGATCATTGTAAGTGCTTTCCAGCCCCTTGATACCTTCGAGGCCGCGCATGTCGAAATCATAGCGTTCGCCTTCCTCTTCGCTGACCGCATCGGCTTCCCGCGTATACCCGATGAGGTGGGCGAGGTTTTCCCCTTCGGGATAGGTGCGGGCAGGCTCGCAGTAGATGTCGGTACCGGTCAGGTTGGAACAGGTGTCGGACCACTTGGCCATGGTTTCTTCATCGATGTTCTGCCACACGAGCAAGGGGAGGGGGCGGCGGGCGTAGATGTGGTTCTTGATGTCCTGCAGTGTGACCGGCAATTCAGGTTTTCCCAGCCGGCTGGCGATTTCGTAGACCAGTTCGAGGGTATTGGCGGCCGTGCTGGTTTGCTGCATCTTCAGTTCATCGGTGTGGATGACAATCGAATTGTTCTGGACCGGTTTTCCAAGATCGAGACCGGGGATGCGGCGGCGGAGGAACGAGCCTCTCGGCGGTGCCGTCCAGTTTTCGAACGCCGCGCGCCAGGTGGCTGTTTCCTCGCGGGAAAGGTTTTCCCATGCCACGAGCGGCTGGTTGGGACTGAGCGCCAGGTGACGCCTGATGTCGTCGTAGGTGACATCCGGCTTGCGGCCGATACGCGACCATATTTCGTGCACAAGCTCGAGGGTATTGGCGACGGCTGAGCGCGGCGCCCGCAGTTCAGCTGTGTAGATCGCGATGCTGTAGTTGGGAATGCTGTCGGCGAGGAGATTCGTGCCGGTGGTGTCGTAGATCTTGCCGCGCACGGAGGGCAGGCGTACACGCCGCACGCTCTGGTGCCGGAAAACCTCTTCGAAGCCGCTCTGCTGCTTCACCTGCAGCTTCCATAGCTCCGCAACCAGCCTCCCCATGCCGACCAGCATGAGGGCCAAGACCGACCAGATGACCAGGACGCTGGCTTCTCTTTTGCGACGCACCTTCATTGCCAGCCGTACTCCCTTGGTTTGGGAATCAGCGATTCCAGCCAGTTAATGCTCCGCGATACGATAGGAAGGGTGGCCATGCCGAGCAGCGTCGAACCGAGCAGTCGCAGGAGGGCCATACCCGGCGGCAGCGCACGCTGACCCGTGACGGAATAGACCAGCACCGCTGTGAAGGTGGTGAAGAGCCCCATGGCCGCCCCGAGAACCAGCTGCGTTACCAGCCCGTCGAAAAAGATTTCGTTGCGGATGCGGTAGGCGGCATAGCCCATAACGGGAAATGACAGCAAGGCCGGGCCAAACGAACCGAGTTCAAGCCCGTCCTGGAGCAAGGCTGCAAACACAACGGCGATCCAGAAATCCGGTTTGCCCTTACGCAAGGCATGGTGCAGTGCCATGGCGGCCAGAATGGGAGGCTTCAGTCCGCCCAGCACAGCCGGTCCGGCAACCAGTTGCTGAACGACGGCTCCGAATATGATGATGGCCAGCATGTAGGTGCGTCGTTTCATTCCGTCACCTCGCGGGCCGCCGGGGAAAGAACAAAGACATAGTCGAGCAGGCCGACCGTCGCGCGCGGAATGACTTCCGCATACTGGTAGAGGCCCGAGTCGTCGCGGTAAATGTTGCTGATGTAACCGATGTGAACCCCTTTCGGGAAGGCACCCAGGCCTGATGTGACCACTTCGTCGCCCTTGCGGATCAGGACATCCTTGTTGATGAAGTCGATGCGTGCCCGGGGCTGGCCTTTCAGGTTGCTCCCCATGCCCCTGACCAGCCCGAAGACATCCAGGTCGTCGCGCCGGATCTTTGCGGAAACCTGGCATGCAGGATCGGAGATGAGAAGCACTTCGGTCGTGAATGGCGTGACTTCGGTGGTTTTCCCCACGAAACCGTCGGGACTGATCACAGCCTGATCGGGTCCGATGCCGGCCTTGGATCCCTTGCCGATGCGGATGGTGCTCCACCAGCCGCTGATGTTGCGGCTGACGACGTCGCACGCGATCATGGTGTCGGGTTGCTCGCGGTAGAACTTCAAGGCGCGCCGCAGGCGAATATTGTCGGCTTCGGCATCGCTAAGACTATTCAGTTTTGTTGCGAGTTGCGCCTTGTCGTGAGCGAGTTCGCGGTTTTTCTCCGCAAGACCGCCCATTCCGCGGATGGCCGCCGCCGCCTCGGACAGGCGCTGCCATAGGCTGGACGCGCCGCGCTCGGCGGGTGCCATACCCGTTCGCACCGCTCCCTTGCCCTTGAGCGTCAGCGAAGGAAGCGGAACAAACACCATCAGCAACAGCAGGACTGCTGCTCCGGCAAACACTATTCTTTTGTTCCTTAAAGCCATCCGTCCCTACCGGGCGGACGGGCGCAACAGCCGTTGCGGAAACACGTTGATGTTGAAGACTAGCTGGCGGGTCCCGCCATTTTACGTAGGAAATTGATCTCGTGCAGGACGATGCCTGTACCCTCGGCCACGGCGCTCAACGGATCGTCCGCCACATGTACGGGCAGACTGGTCTTTTCCGAAATCAGCGCATCGAGCCCGCGCAGCAGTGCGCCGCCGCCGGCCAGTACCATGCCGCGGTCGACCAGGTCGGCGGCCAGTTCCGGCAGACAGCGTTCGAGCGTGACGCGCACGGCCTCGACAATCGCATTCACCGGCTCCTGCAGGGCCTGGCGCACTTCTTCGGAGCTGATCGTCAGCGTCCGCGGCAGCCCGGCCACTAAATCACGTCCCTTCACTTCCATGGTGCTCTCGTCACCGGTGGAAAGGGCCGATCCCATTGTAATCTTTATGTCTTCGGCGGTTCTCTCTCCTATCAACAAATTGTATTCCCGCTTTATGTGCTGGATTATCGCCTCGTCCATCTCATCACCACCGACGCGCACGCTCCGGCTATACACAATGCCGGCCAGGGAGATCACGGCAACTTCCGTCGTACCACCCCCGATATCCACGATCATATTGCCGGCGGGTTCCTGTACAGGCAGTCCCACCCCGATCGCAGCGGCCATCGGTTCTTCAATTAAAAACACATCGCGCGCGCCCGCATGCATGGCGGAATCCTTTACCGCGCGCTTTTCCACTTCCGTAATTCCGCTCGGTACAGCAATCACCACGCGAGGCCGTACCATCTTCTTTCTGTTGTGCACCTTCTGGATAAAATAGCGCAACATCGCTTCGGTTACTTCAAAATCCGCGATGACGCCGCTCTTCAGCGGACGGATCGCAACGATGTTGCCGGGGGTACGTCCAAGCATCCGCTTGGCCTCGTCGCCCACGGCCAGAACGCGGTTCGTGCCGGCCTGTACCGCCACCACCGAGGGTTCGCGGATCACGATTCCGCGATCCCGCGCATACACCAATGTATTAGCCGTTCCCAGATCGATTCCAATGTCGCTGGAAAACATGCCCATCGCCCGGTTCAACATATTGCAAATTCCTTCTAAAAAATTGGGTTTAGTAAAACCGACAGACAATGTGACAAAATGTCTGCCTTGGTCAAGGGCAAATGAGGAGCACCGCGCGTGCCATGATGATGCATGAAGCGCGAACCGGATGAAGCGTCGGTGAACGGGTTGTGAATGTGATCAGTACATAATCCAAGCAGGTGCGCGCATCTGCGGGCGGACCGCTCGATTCCGATGCATTACTGGAACATGCCGTCACCGAAACTGACGCCGGCGGCGACGCACCAGATGCTGATGTAGTTGGCGTCGTCGAGGTTGACGTTGTCGGGCAGGGGAAGGGTGAGGGTGGCGTTGGTGAAGGCGGTGCCGTAGAGGTCTTCGCTGATGGCGGTGTAGGGATTGAAAGAACTGTTGGGCGACAGATAGACCTGCACCACGATGCCGCCACCGTCGTAATAAAAGTTATTAAGCTCAATAGTGCAGTTATTTATGATGTGCGCGGTTCCGCTGACGTTATGGAATCCCGGAGTATCGAGCGATGCGCTTTGGCCGACCCGGAAATGATTGGTTTCGGCCAGTAGCCTAAAGAAGCCGGTCGTGTTGGCGCTTGGCACGGCCCAGTGGTTATTGGTCGATGCGCCTTCAAAGCAATGTACCTGCTGCCAGGTGTTGGTGGTCAGATCGTCCAGCCGCTCGACATGGTAGGTGTTGCCGCCGACGGCGTTGGTGACGTCGATGGCCGGCATGCCGGCGTTGGTGGCTGAGATCGAGAGTTGCGGTTCAGGTATTTCCGACCATGCTGGAGCCGCAGACAGGAGCAGTGCCAACGAGGCGCATAATGAAGAGGAGTTCTTGAATAAGCTTTTCATCGCAATCCCGTAATGTGTGAATATTATGTTCACGTATCCGGTTGAAGTCAAGAAGGACGAAAGGCCATGCCGAACGGCGAGTTGTCTCAAATAAATGACACCGAAGCATCCTAAGCACGCCGAAATGCGTGTTGGTCGAGAAGCATCCAAGGGATTGAACGGCTTTGATGATTGCGCATTTTCCGGACCCGGGTAAACTTGCGCATTATGCAAAAAAGGATGTTATCTCATGAAAAACAGGAAATCGCACGATCCAGAACCCATTGTGCCAACCGGAAGACCGGCGAATGACCGCCGGCAATTCCTGATCACTGCGGCGGCAGCAGCGGCGGCCGGCCTGGCCTGGCCGGAGCGGCTCCGCGCCGAGAGCACTACGGTCGGCCGCGACAAGCTGGGGCCTGTGCTGCCTACTCGACCGCTGGGCCGCAGCGGCGAGAAGATTACGCTGCTCGGGCTCGGTGGACAGCACTTCCGCAGGCTGGCCGAGAAAGAGGTGGAACCGGCCATCGAGATGTCGCTCGAAGGTGGCATCCGGTTTTTCGACACGGCCAATATGTACGGGCACGAGCAGTTGTCCGAACGCCTGTTCGGAAGATATCTTACCCCGAAATATCGGGACAGCATCTACCTGATGACCAAATCGCACGCCCGCGATGCTGTCGGCGTGCGCGACCATCTCGAGCGCTCCCTGAAGAACATGAAGACGGATGTCATCGACCTATGGCAGGTGCATACCCTGGAATCCATCGAAGACGTGGATGCGCGCTGGAACAACGGGGTGATCGATGTGTTTCTCAAGGCGCGGGAGGAAGGCAAGGTCCGCCACCTCGGGATTACCTGCCACACGCAACCGGAGGTCGTGCTGTACATGCTTGAGCAGCTTTCAAAGCGCGGTATCCAGATCGAGACCGCCCAGTTCCCCGTAAACGTCTGCGATCCGGCCTACTCTTCCTTTATTGAAAAGGTCCTTCCCGTTTGCGCGGAAAACGAAATCGCCGTGCTCGCCATGAAGACCATGTGCGGCGGGCGCCTGTTCGGCGGCATGGGCGAGGGATGGGGGCGTCATGGACGCGTCAGCACCGATCCCGTTATCCCCGAGTTCCTGCCGTTCCGCGACGCCACGGACTATGTCTGGTCGCTGCCCATCGCGACGCGTATTGCCGGCGTCGACAACCTTGATCAACTGCGGGAAAACATCGAAGCGGCCAGGCAGGCCGGAAAGGTGACTGTCGAGCGGCAAAAGAAAATCCTCTCCATTGCCGCCGAACATGCCGGACCCGTGAGAGAATACTACAAACGGGATATCACCTGAATGAAGGGCTTCCCGAAATGCCATGCTGGAGGGGCGTGGTACCGGAACCGGCGACGATGCGGCATCGCCGCCCTGCTGGTCGTCGCGACGGTCCGTCTTTCGGCTGGCGAACCGCAAGAGGTGGTCGCCCCCGGGGCGGCCCTGCAGCGCCTGCCCGGCGAATACAGCTTTACCGAAGGGCCGGCGGTGGATCCCGACGGCAACATTTTTTTCACCGACCAGCCCAACGACCGCATTGTGAAGTGGAATGCCGCCGATGGCACGGTCGAGGACTGGCTTAAACCGGCCGGCCGTTCGAACGGCATGTTCTTCGATGCGGAAGGCAACCTGGTGGCCTGTGCGGATGGGAAGAACCAGCTTTGGTCGATCGCGCCCGACAAGCAGGTCACCGTTCTGTTGTCCGAGGTGGGCGGCAAGCTGCTCAACGGGCCGAACGACGTGTGGATCCGTCCCGACGGCGGCATCTACTTTACCGACCCGCTCTACGTTCGCCCCTATTGGGAGCGCGACAAGGCCATGCAGCAGGAGGGCCAACATGTCTATTTATTCAAACAAGATATGCCGCGACCGATCCCCGTCGATACGGAACTGAAGCAGCCCAACGGCATTGTCGGCACCCCGGACGGCAAGACCCTGTATGTGGCTGACATCGGTGCAGGAAAAACCTACGCGTACGACATCCAGGGCGACGGCAGCCTGTTGAACAAGCGGCTGTTCTGCGATATGGGCTCGGACGGCATGACAATCGATACCCGGGGCAATGTCTATCTCACCGGGCGGGGCGTCACGGTGTTCGACAAGACCGGCCGGCAGATCGAACACATCGATGTCCCTGAAAGCTGGACCGCCAACGTAACTTTTGGCGGGAAAGATCGTTCACTGCTGTTTATTACGGCGGGTCAGGGTATCTATGGGATGAACATGACCGTGTCAGGCGTCGATTCGAATTCCTCCGCGAGCGGAACCCGGTAAGGAGACATCGCCGCCGCGTTCGCCCGCATACTGTGCGGGATGGCGGACCGGTTTGAACGACAGTCACGCCATCGCCTGTTGCCACATAGCGCCGGGCTCATAATACCTATTGTACTTCCATGATTCTTGACCATCTCCCGCTGACAGGCTACAACATCCCGTTGTCATTTTATCGAAAGCTACCAACCTCAGGGGGACTGAATGAGTGAACAGATCAAGGTCGTGTTAACCGAAGACGAACTGCCGAAGCAGTGGTACAATCTCGCCGCCGATTTCGAGCATCCGATGCCGCCGCCGGTGGATATATCCGGTAATCCGATCGGCCCCGAAGCGCTGGCGCCCGTCTTCCCCATGAACCTGATCGAGCAGGAAGTCAGCACCGAACGCTGGATCGATATTCCGGAGGAAATCCTGGGGTACCTCAAAATGTGGCGCCCGACCCCGCTCTACCGCGCCCGCCGGCTGGAGCAGGCGCTGGGTACCCCCGCGAAGATCTACTACAAGAACGAAGGCGTCTCGCCTGCCGGCAGCCACAAGCCTAATACCGCCATCCCTCAGGCATGGTACAACAAACAGTTCGGCATCAAGAAGCTTACTACCGAAACCGGCGCCGGCCAGTGGGGCTCGGCCTTGTCATTTGCCTGCGCCATGGTCGGGGGGATCGAATGCAAGGTGTTCATGGTCCGTATCAGTTTCGACCAGAAACCGTTCCGGAAGATCATGATGCGCACCTGGGGAGGTAACTGCGTGGCCAGCCCCAGCATGGAAACGGAGGTCGGCCGAAAGATTCTTGCGGAAGATCCGGATACGCCCGGCAGCCTCGGCATCGCCATCTCCGAAGCGATCGAGGAGTGCGTCCAGCGCGAGGATACCCGCTATGCCCTCGGATCCGTTCTCAACCATGTCATGCTGCACCAGACCGTCATCGGACTGGAAGCCCAGAGCCAGATGAAGAAAATGGGCGACTATCCCGACATTGTAATCGGTTGCGCCGGTGGTGGTTCAAACTTTGCGGGCATCTCGTTCCCGTTCATCAACGACCGCATGCACGGGGCTGATATCCGCATCATTGGCACCGAGCCTGAAGCCTGCCCGACGCTGACACGTGCCGAATACCGCTACGATTCCGGTGATGTGGCCATGATGACGCCGCTGCTGCCAATGCACAGCCTCGGCCACACCTTTGTCCCGCCCCCGCTGCACGCCGGCGGGCTGCGCTACCACGGCATGGCGCCGATGGTCAGCCACGCCATGCGCGAAGGGCACATCGAAGCCAACGCCCTCGGACAAATCGAGTGCTACGAAGCTGCCGTCCTGTTTGCCCGTACCGAAGGCTTCATTTCCGCGCCGGAAACCTCGCATGCCATCGCGCAGACCATTCGTGAAGCGAAGCAGGCGAAGGAAGAGGGCAAGCAGAAGACCATCCTGATGAACTGGTCCGGACACGGCCTGATGGACCTCAAGGGTTACGAAGCGTACTTCGACGGCAAGCTGGAAGACTATCCGTTGCCCGACGAGCTGCTCGAAAAATCCATCGCATCCATGGACGGCCTGCCCATGCCGTGACGCTGGGCATGGAGCCGTGATGCGTGGAGGTAATGCGGTCTTCATACTCTCTATGTTCCGAGGTGGCTTGCCTGCATCGTGTTCTTTTCCTATGCTTAGCCGTATCTAGCAGCAGGATGTATTGAAAATTCCGGATTGTTGTCCGGCGTAATTATACTGCTCAGATAAGCTTAAACGGATGGGACGGATCAGATGCGCTTCAGGAATCAACAGCTTTCGTTTCTATTGCTTGCCGGTGCGGTCGTACTGGTCAGCTGCTCGGAAAATAAGCGGGATGAGCATCGGGAGCGCCCGCCGGCGCCGGTCGAAGTTGCCAGCGTCGAGACCGGGCCCATCCGTGCGCTGCGCACCTTCAGCGGCGCGCTGGAGGCGCGCTCGGATTTTATGGTATCCCCCAAGATCGGCGGACGACTGGAGGCGATGCTGGTCGATATCGGCGATCCGGTTGAGCGCGGTGCGGTAGTGGCGCGGCTCGATGATGCAGAATACCAGCAGGCCCTCGCTCAGGCAGAAGCCGAACTGCTTGTGGCGAAAGCCAATCATGCCGAAGCCCAAAGTGCGCTGGATATCGCGACGCGTGCTATCGAACGCACGCAGACACTCAGCGACCGCGGCGTGGCTTCAGCCGCCGAGCTCGATGCCGCGCGCAGCGAGCTCCTGGCTCGCGAGGCCGGTGTTGAGGTGCAGCAGGCGCAGATCATCCGGGCCGAGGCCGCTGTCGAAGCCGCACGCATCCGTCTGGGCTATGCCGCCGTCAAGGCCTTGTGGGCCGATGAAGACAAGTCGCGCGTTGTGGCGGAGCGGTTTGTCGACGAGGGTCAGACCGTGACTGCCAACACACCGTTGCTGCAGATTGTGGATATCGATCCGCTCTCCGGGATCTTTTTTGTGACGGAGAAGGAATATGGCCATCTCAAGATCGGCCAGCAGGTCGATGTACGCACGGATGCCTATCCCGATCAGGTATTCACCGGCGAGATAGAACGCATTGCGCCCGTATTCCAGGAGAACTCACGGCAGGCGCGCGTTGAGATAGCCGTGCCTAACTCGGACCAGCGGTTGAAACCGGGCATGTTTATCCGCGCCAACGTAGAGGTGCGGCGTGTGGAGCAGGCCACCATCGTGCCGGCAGAGGCGATCGTAACCCGTGCTGATACGAAGGGCATCTTTCTTGTGGCGCCGGATGGGCTGCATGCATTGTGGCGCCCGGTCACGACCGGCATTCGCGATGAAAAGCGTGTACAGGTGATGGGTGATCGGTTTGGCGGACAGGTCATTACCCTCGGCCAGCAGTTGATTGAGGACGGTTCGGCGATCACCGTCGCCGCGTCGTCGGCATCCATGGAGACGTCCCATCCATGAATCTGCCGCACGCCAGTGTACGCCGACCGGTCTTTACCACCATGGTCACCCTGATCCTGATCGTGCTCGGCGCGGTTTCGCTCAGCCGGCTGCAGATCGACCTGCTCCCCAGTATCGAGCTTCCGACCGCGTCAGTCCGCACCGGGTACGAGGGCGCCAGCCCGGAGGTGATGGAACGGCTGATCACGCAGATCGTTGAGGAAATCGTTGCCACGGTGCCCGGTGTCGAGGAGATTACCTCCACCTCCTCGGAGGGCAGCAGCAGGGTCAATGTGGTCTTTGAGTGGGGAACCGACCTTGATTCGGCGGCCATCGAACTGCGATCAACGCTCGAGGACGAGATCAGCGAGCTGCCCGACGACATTGTCCGCCCGCGCATCAATAAATTCAGCATTGATACATTTCCCGTTGTCATCATCGGCATATCAAGTCCGCTCGACCCGGTGGAACTCACGCAGTTTATCGAGGACCATGTCCGTCACCGTTTCACACAGATCGCCGGCATCGCACAGGCTGATCTCTGGGGAGGCTTTCCGCGCGAAATCCGGGTGGAGGTCGATCCCGACAAGATCAACGCTCTCGGTCTTTCGCTTAACCAGGTGCTTGATGCGATTCGCGATGCGAACCTGGACCTGCCGGCGGGACAGATCGAGGAAGGACGCTACGAAGTCACCCTGCGCGCACCGGCGCAGTTTGATAACGTTCAGGAGATTGAGAACACGGTGGTCACCATGCGCGACGGGGCGGCCATTACGGTGGGCGAAATCGCCCGGGTGCACGACACGTACGAAAAACTGACCCGCCAGGTGCGTGTCAATGGCGAGCGCGGCGTGCGCATAGCCATTCGCAAGCAGGCGGGCGCAAACACGGTCGAGATCTCGCGGCGGATCCTAGAAGAGATCGACAAGCTCAACGCCGAATTCCCGCAGGTCAGCATCATCCCGGTCATCAACCAGGGCAACTTTATCGAACGCTCGATCCGGAATGTTGCCCGCTCAGTGCTCTATGGCGGCGGTCTGGCGATTCTCATCCTGCTCTTTTTTCTGCGTAATGTGCGCAGTACCCTGGTTATCTCCCTTTCGATTCCCATCTCGATAATCGCTACATTTGCACTGATCTATTTCGGCGGGTTGACGATCAATCTGATGACACTGGGCGGGCTGGCTCTCGGCGTCGGTATGATGGTCGACAGTTCGATCGTGGTGCTTGAAAACATTTTCCGGCTGCGCGATGAACACCATGAACCGGTCCTGAAAGCGTCCTCGGTCGGGGCCTGGGAAGTGGCCCCGGCGATTATCGCCAGCACCATCACGACTCTGGTGATCTTTCTTCCGGTCGTCTTTGTCAAGGGGGTTTCCGGGCTCCTCTTTCGCGAAATGGCCTACGTAATCGCATTTGCGCTCATCTGTTCGCTGCTGCTCTCCCTCAGTCTTGTCCCCATGCTTGCCTCGAAACTTCTGGAGCCGAAAAAGTCAGCTCGTCCGCCGAATGCATGGGTGGAACGCATTACGCAAAAAGCGGAAGAGCGGTTCGATCGCTTCAACGCCGGTTACCTGAAGATGCTCAGGTTTGCGCTGCGGCATCGCTGGCTGGTCATTTCCGTCGCCCTCGCCCTGTTTGTGATCAGCCTGTTCCTGACTCCGCTGATCGGGACTGAATTCCTCCCGCCAAGTGACGAGGGTGAAGTGCGGGTCTCCGGAGAGATGGAAGTCGGCACCAGGCTGGAACTGGTCGACCGTCAGACACGCATTATGGAATCAATTGTTTATCCGGCCGTACCCGAAGCGGTTTCGACCGTGGCGTCGGTACGCGGAAACGAAGGCGACATCCGTATGTCGTTGGTCAAGGCCTCGCAGCGTAAGCGCTCGAATATCGAAATAGCGGAAGATCTCCGCAAGCGTCTGGAGGGAAAGGTTCCGGGCATGGAAATCCGAACGCGTGCTCCACAGGGGCAGTTCCTGCTCGACCGGCTGATCGGAGGCAGCGAAGGCGTTACGGTCGAAATCCGCGGGTTTGATCTCGATGTGCTGAAGGCGCTGTCCGACAGGGTCGCGGTCTCCATCGAGGGAATCGATGGCATTACAGATATAGACCGCAGCTTTGACGAAGGGACACCGCAGGAGGAATTCATTCTTGACCGCCGCAAGATCGCCGACCTCGGGCTTACCCCGCGCGACGTTACCGAAATCATCGAAACCGCCATAGCCGGTTCACGGGCCGGCAACTATCACAGCGAAGGAAACGCCTACCGGATTCTGGTGCAGCTCAAGGATGCCGAGAAGCGCTCGCTCGATGAAGTGCTCAATCTAACGCTCCGCACCGCCTCCGGCGAGACGGTTGCTCTGCGCAACCTGGTTACCACGGTCAGCAGCCGGGCGCCGCAGCAGATCACCCGCAAAGACCAGCAGCGTCAGGTTACGGTTACGGCCAATGTCGCCGGACGCGATCTCGGTTCTGTCGCCGCAGAGATCCAGGCCCGTCTCGACGAGATTCCCCGCCCCGGTAATTTCGAGATGCGCATAGCCGGCAATTTTGAGGAACAGCAGGAGGCTGCGCACGAACTGACGATTGCCCTGCTGCTTTCGCTGCTGCTGGTCTACATGGTGCTGGCCTGCCAGTATGAAAGCCTGCGCGATCCACTGGTGGTCATGCTTTCCACACCCATGGCCGCCATCGGGGTGCTCCTGACCTTGTGGCTGACCAATACCACCCTGAACCTGCAATCGGGTATCGGCTGCATCATGCTGGGTGGTATCGTGGTCAACAACGCCATTCTGCTGGTTGACCAGGCAAGCAGGCTGGTGGATGGCGGGAGCTCGCTGATGGATGCGGTGGTGGAGGCTGGACGCCGACGGTTCAGGCCTATCCTGATGACTACCCTCACCACCATTCTGGGGCTGATGCCGCTCGCCCTCGGGCTGGGCGAGGGCACCGATGCCCAGGCCCCGCTGGCCCGTGCCGTGGTTGGTGGATTGGCCGGCTCCACCATCATCACGCTGGTGCTCATCCCCGTGGTCTACACACTGGTCCATTCCAGACGGAAAGGCGGGGCGCCGGAATGAGGTTTCTTCGTGATGCATCCATGGCGGTGGTTGCTCTGGCTGTTGTGCCGGTCCATGCAGCGACCCCTCCCGATCCGCTGGTGTTATCGATCGAGGACGCGGTCATGACGGGGCTGCGGAACAACCGGGGCCTGCTCATTCAGCAGTACGAGCCCGTCATTGCCGGTGCATTCGTAAAGATTGAACAGGGAGCCTACGATCCCGAGCTGTTTGCTGCCCTGAGCGGAAGCGAGGAAAACTCGACGGAAACCGCCCGCTCGACCGAAACACAGTTCCAGGTGGAAGGCAATAATGTCGCAGGCGTTGCGGGGGTGCGTCAACGACTGGCAAGCGGTACCGAGCTGGAAGCCAGCGTCTCCTCGGCACGGTCGGTTTCAACCCGCTCACCGGAACAGCAGACGGCGCGCGTAGGACTGACCTTAACCCAGCAGCTGCTGCGCGGTCTCGGCCCTTCGGTCAACCTGGCTCGGATCCGGCAGGCAAGACTCGATACCGAGGCCAGTCAGTATGAACTGTGTGGTTATACCGAAGCGCTGGTTGCGGACATAGAAATCACATACTGGCGCTATGTGTCGGCGCGGGAGGCAATCAGTGTGGTTGAAAAATCGCTGGAAGTGGCCGAAGAGCAGCTCAAGCAAATCGAGTCGCGCATCGAAGTCGGTGACCTGCCGCGGAACGAGGCCGCTGTCGCCCGGGCGGAGGTGGCATTGCGCAAACAGAACCTGATTGACGCACATAGTCTGCTGGCCGAGCAGCGCTATACACTGCTTCGCCTGATTGATCCCGCTCAACTCGCTCTCCCATCGGTTTCGCTGGATGCGGTCAGCCGTCCCGATGCCGATCTGTATGACGCACCCGATCAGGCTGATAGCCTGCTGCTGGCGGTGCAGTCACGACCTGAAATCAGGGAGGCCGAACTGCGTCTGCGGCGCGGAGAACTGGATACCGTCGTCACCCGCAACGGGCTGCTGCCGCGCCTGGAACTGTTTATCAACCTGGGCAAGACCGGTTATGCCGATACCTTCCGCGAGAGCTTCCGCGACCTGGATGGGGAGGGGTATGATGTCACCATCGGCCTCGAGTTCAGTCATGCACTCGGAAACCGCTCCGCTAAGGGAGCAGACATCGTGGCCCTCATGAATGTCAGGCAAGGCGAAGAGGCGTTGGCCAACCTGCGTGATCTGGTGCGCTTTGATGTACTCATAGCGCTCAACGAGCTGGAACGGGCTCGCAAGCAGATTGCGGCATCGGCAGAAACTCGCGGCTATCGCGAACAGACGCTGCAGGCCGAGCGCGACCGTTTTGAAGTCGGAACCTCGACCGCATTGAATGTCGCCCTGGCGCAGCGGGAGCTGGTGCGGAGCCAGATCGATGAGATAGAAGCGCGCGTTGCCGGACGGATTGCACTCATCCGGCTGTACCTTGCGGAAGGAAGCCTGCTTGAGCGGCGGGGTCTCACTGTTGCGTCCTACGGAGGCGACAATCTATAGAACATGGCGGGCGATGCCGTTGGTACTGAGGCGGGGTTGCTGGAGCCGCTCGCAGAATTCACCCAGTTCGTCAGATCGGATGATTCCTGCAAAACAAGTCCCGTCGTGTTAGGCATCCAGGAGATGTCCACCTGATTGCTTCCGACCGGATCGATCGACAGACCCGGCCGGACTATCTTGACGACCCAATAGTCACCTTGACCAAAACCCGCTGTGGTTTTATTCCCCGTTGTACCGGAATAGGATGTTCCTCCCATGATATAGCCGCCATCGCTCGCCCTGATCAGCGTATTGATGGCATAATCGTCATCATCGCCGCCGAACTCCTGTTGCCAGAGGATGTTGCCGTCGGCATCGATTTTCACCAGCCAGTAATCTGCAGTCCCCGATCCGAAATTTGCCGTCGTCTTATTTCCGCCGACGCCGGACCAGGTCGTGCCGAACAACAGGTAGCCTCCGTCATCGGTCGGTTGAATGGATTTCAGCCGCTCCCAGTCGGTTCCTCCGTATCCCTTTTCCCAAACTTTGTCGCCATTGGTATCGAGTTTTATAACCCACCAGTCCGCACCACCGTTATTGCCGCTGCTCTTATTACCCGTTGCGCCGGAGGTCGAAGAGCCGCCAACGATGTAGCCTCCGTCGATCTCGATACCAGTCAGCAACCAGTCGTTGGTGGTCCCGCCATAGCTTCGTTCCCATTGCTTGTTGCCGCTCGCATCGATTTTCATTACCCAGCCATCGTAGTATCCCTGGTTGGCGGAGGTCTTGTTGCCCGATATGCCGGAGTTGGATTCCCCTGTAAGAAGGAATCCACCGTCGGAGGTGGGCTGGATATCATACAGGTATTGCCATGCGGTTCCGCCATAAGCGGCATCCCACAGTATGTTGCCGTTCGTATCGACGCAGATGACCCACCAGTCGTCGTTGCCGATGCGTGCAGCCGTCTTGTTGCCGGTTCCGCCGGCCGACCGGCTGTATCCGCCCAGCAGATAGTTGTTCGAGGAAACCCCCATGCACCAGCACCAGTCCCGGCTGGTGCCTCCGTATACTTGTTCCCAGAGCATGTTTCCGCTTCCATCCGTTTTGACGAGCCAGTAGTCGCGCGCACCGGCATTGGCATTGGTCTTGTTCCCTGAAGGCACGGACAGAGACCAGCCCGCCAGCAGATAGCCGCCATCAGGGGTCGGCAGCACGCGGTTGGCATATTCATCGGCCCCTCCGCCATAGACGTTTTCCCATTCCTTATTGCCGCTGCCGTCCAGCTTCACAAACCAGTAATCCGCATTGCCCTGGTTGATGCTGGATTTGTTTCCGGAAGGACCGGAATAGGACCCGCCGGCGACCACGCAGCCACCGTCGGCTGTGGGATAAAGGGTGTCGCACTCATCATAGTTGGTGCCGCCCATCGAGATTTCCCACTGCATGAACAGTTCGGCAGTCCCGGCGGAATCGAGCGTAAACGTGCCTGCAAGCAGGATCGCGAGCGCAATACGGGGCGAGAAATGTTTCATGGCAATCCCTTCCGTGTTTAATAGGACTGCGTCTAAATAGCGCAAAATCCAGAAAAAGGCAAGGACGCAGACGCTTCAGATGGCATCCAGCTGAAATTCAGCAGATTAAAAGATAAGTACCATGCCTGTAACGAGCTGGTTGCGGTTTTCCCAGCCGCTTCCGACGCGGACGCGTTGCCAGCGATAACCCGCTTTCAGCTTTATCGATTTGGTCGGCTTGGCGTAGAGCCCGGTCATGAGCCAGTTCATTTCGAGCTGCCCGCTGTTCCTGCCGAGAAAGAACTCCTCTTCCGCAAATGGCTTGATTGCGCCGGGGAGGATTTCCCACGGGAACTCAATGCGGGTGCGGTTTCGGAAACGCAGATCGTCCTTTTTGTCCCAGTCATAGTAGCGGAATTCCAGCCGGGCCTGGTTCTCGACGCGGATGTCCTGCCAGGTATCGATCCACTTCAGGTTGAACAGGGGACGCTTTTCGACTTCCCATTCATTGTTGATGTCCCACCAGCCCTGACGGTAGATCGCTTCCACGATCCAGTTTGGATTGAATTTGTAGGCCAGACCGGCGTCCGCATAGATAAAAAAGAAGTCCGACATATCATCGCGCCAGGTAAGCTGCGACCCGGTGATGGCCGACCAATTGCCCGCGATGGCTTTCTTGACGTAGAAGATGTGGGCATAGCCCCAGTCGCCTTCAGCCGGCCTGCAGAGGTGCGGAAACGAGAAAAGGAGTGCAAGGAAGAGAAAAGGAAGTCTACGCATCGTTCTGGATACCCTTGATCAGTTTATCCGATCCGGCCCCGCAGGATATTACCGAGCGCATCGCATCCTCCACCGATACATTGACAGGCGTCACATATTCCTCTTTCACATGATAGATGAAACCGGACGTGGGGTTGGGGCCGGTCGGTACGAATACCGTGACCATGCCGTTTTCGTGACGGTCGGTGATGAAAGCGGTCATCAGGGTCTCGTTCCCGTAGATGCGGACCAGTGCCACGGACGAAAACGGCGAGGTCTTCCTGCCCAGCAGCTGGTTGACCGTCTCCTTGATCATTTTGTAGCCGGGCGCCTTGCTGAGAAAGCTGTTTTCAAATCCCATGTAGATCATCAGGCCCAGTTTGGTGCGCACGAAGAGCCCGAAGATGAAGCAGCCCATCACAATGACCGAGATGACGATCACGGGTGCAACATACGTGTTGTATTCACCGAGCGGCAGGCGGTTCCCGGCAAAGTTTGTCAGCGGTTCAATCGCGCTGCCGACAACGCCGAAGAGCCATTTGAAGGCAAGTATGAGGATGATGGCCGGCAGAATGACGATGACGCCACCCAGCACGGTCGTTTTGAAAAAATTCTTGGTCCGCGTAAGCATACAACCTCCAGTAGGTTCTCGCGGGAATCAAACACAAAGACACGAGGAACACAAAGCAGAAAAACTTCGTGTCCTTTGTGGCTTCGTGGTTATCATAACTTTTCCTTTGGGAGACATAGATGAAGATTCAATTGAACGAGCGGCTGGTCGAGGCGATGGATGGTACGACGTTATTTCAGCTTCGCGACCGCGAAAAACCGGAAGCAGACGTGCTGATCTACAATGGGGCCGCCGTATCCGAGGATGTGGCATTGGCGGAAGGCGACTGTGTCAATTTGATCACCCGCGGGGTGATACCGCCGGCCGAGGAGCTGGAATCCCTGATGGTGGCCCGCCATACACCGGGCGTGCATGAAAAGATCCGGCAGGCCGCCGTTGGCATCGCAGGCCTGGGCGGACTGGGTTCTGCCATCGCCGTAGCTCTGGCTCGCATCGGTATCGGCAAGCTGGTGCTGGTCGATTTCGACATGGTCGAACCCAGCAACCTCAACCGGCAGCAGTATTTCATCGACCAGCTTGGACTGCCGAAGGCCGATGCCCTTGTTGCGAATCTGAAGCGCATCAATCCCTATGTGCAATACGAAGCCCACTGCCTGCGCGTGACACCGGAAAACATTCCGGAACTGTTCGGCAATGTCGATGTCATGGTTGAAGCATTCGATCGGGCTGACCAGAAAGCCATGCTGATGCAGCACTTCAAGGGCAAACCCCTGGTCGCTGCGTCCGGACTGGCCGGTTACGGGCCGGGCGATACGATCGGCATACGGAAGATGGGTCGGGATATCTATATTGTCGGCGACCTTGCCACCGGTGCTGCTCCCGGCTGCGGCCTGATGGCGCCGCGCGTCGGCATCGCTGCGCA
>JBNLDM010000029.1:0-38153 GCA_050304335.1 Pontiella sp. | reverse complement strand
CGACGACACCGGCGACGGCAAGACCTGGACGGTCAACGGCACCAACGATGGTGGTGCGAGCACGCCCTCCTTCGAGGGAGTCCTGAGGCAGCTCTACGCCGAGGAAATCCTCACCAAGAACGGGACGCAAAGCGGCAACTTCGATAACGATTTTCTGTTTATCCCCGGCGCGACCAGCGCCGATGGAACACTGCTGGCGGTGAACGTTTCCGGCACCTACTACCTATGGTCAGTCGCCATGGGGCTTACCCCTGACGTAAACGACGCGCCCTCCGATGACCCGAACAACGACGGGGAGCCCAACATCCAGCACTTCGCTTTCGATACCGATCCGTTGGCGAGTGCAGGAAGTAATGAGGGTAAGATGCGCGCAGCTTTCATCGATGTCTTTGGGGGAGAGCGCTTCTCAATCACCTTGCCTGTTCGAGTCGGCGCAACCTTCAGCGGGGTTCCCAGCCCAAGCGCGACGATCGATGGAATTACGTACACCCTGCAGGGGAGTGTCAATCTCACGAACTGGGATGAGGTCGTTTACGAATCCCCGACCGCTGTAGCCGACGGGCTTCCTCCGCTGCGCGATATTGACGGCGACGGCAATGCCGATTGGGAATACCGGAACTTTCATCTGAAAAACGACGACATCACCAGTTCCACCAACGGGTTCCTGCAGACACGGATCAGTGAAGGTTTATAAATCATTCGATAAGTGTGAGGTCACGAGTCATGTCAGCCGCCCTCTTGCGATGGCGATGGATTATTCAAGCCACCCTCCGGTGGCCTGGAGGGGCGTGAGGGTATCACTGCCGGAAATCCATACTGCAATGGCTCTGGAGCGGGCATCTTCGGGCATGGTCAGCGTGGCGGTGTACGTACTCCCGGCGGCTGACATTTGCGAACTGGTGAGCCCGAGTGCTACGAAGCAGTGCTCGAGTTTCCGTCCGCGGTTTTCCCCGGCCTTCACCTGCGTGCTGCGTTTGCCGGAGAGCGGGGCGAGCCAGGCGATGTATTCTCCTTTCGGCGTGCTGGGTGAAAAGGTAATGGTGGCCTTGCCGTCCTTCAACTCCATGTTCAGGGTGCCGGGCCGGCCGGTCCTGCCCCTTGTGCCGGGTCTGCGCGCGGCCACGCCGTTTACGACGAAGCAGGGGGTGTAGGAGGTGCGGGCGCGCCATTCCTTCGTGTATCTGCGTTGCCGGGCGCTGAAATCCGGCGATGAATAGGGATCGGACCAACCGAGGTAGTCCCAGTAGTCGACGTGGAACGCAACCGGAACGAATTCCTTCCAGAGCTGCCTGTCGTTTTCCAGGGCATTCATCCTGCGATCGGCTGGCGGACAGCTGCTGCACCCTTCCGACGTAAACAGCTCGATAAGATCGGTGCGCTCTGGTCCGCTGGAAAACGTTTGGGCACGGCCGGTGGTGGACGTTGCCAGCAGTGCGATCGCCAATAGAAACATTCTGTTCACAATGGGGCCTCCTTCAATTTGAGCGGACACGTATATATTCGTTCAATCCATGCGGAATGTGACGAAAAAAAGCATGGGGCACCGTACGCTGCGAGTCAGTATCCGAAATCTGATGGATCGTTGTATTTCGGCTTTGCTTCAGGCACATTGAAGAACGTCTGAAAACCATTCAGCTGAGAGTGAGGTTTGTATATGTCATCGGAGGTTTTGCTGGAACTCCAGCGGGATGCGATCTGGGTGAAGGAGTATCCCGTTCATTTCGGAGGCATGGATATCCGGGCGCGCATGACCATCGTTCGGCTCGCCGATGGAATGCTGTTTATCCACTCCCCCTGCGAGATGGATGCCGCGACTAGGGATGCCATAGCCGGGCTGGGAAAGGTGGCATGCATCGTGGTGCCGGGCACCTTCCACTTTTCGCATGTGGAGTCTGCGCAGCAGGCATTCCCCGATGCGGAAACCTGGATCTGTCCGGGGGTTGAGCTCAAGAAGCCCGACATCCGTTTCGATTGGGTGCTCGGGGATCAGCCGGATCCACGGTGGGCTGGGGAATTGGAGCAGGTGCTTATACGCGGCAACCGGATCATCTCGGAGGTGGCCTTTTTCCACAGGGCGTGCCGTACCCTCATTCTGGTCGACCTGATTGAAAACATCACCGATGCCACACCGGATGTGGATCTACTGTTGAAGTTCTGGTGGAAGGCGGTCTTCCATATGTGGAACCACCCGAAACCGGCGCCGGAGTATCAACTGGGCTGGAAGGACAGAGCCGCCGCGGCCACATCATTGAAGCAGATCCTGGAGTGGGACTTCGAACGCATCATCATCGCCCATGGCGACTTGATTGAGGAGAATGCCAGAGCTGTAGCCAGCGAAGCCTGGCGGAAGGTGCTGAACCAGAACCGGTGATCAGCCGGCGGCAGGATCCGCCGTTCCGCAGTTTTGGCGGTCAGAATTCATACTCCAAGGCGAGCCGGCTGAAATCGTCCTTGTTCCGGCCATATCCTGCGGAGTAGCCGGCTTCGCCATGCCGTGCTGCCAGGGGCTTTCCGGATCGCATGCTCTGGGGATCCCTTGCTTACTACCTCGGATGATGTTTAGCCGGAATACGTTCATATTGGCGGAATCATGCTGTATGAAGGGCTTGAGCCGTTTTGCGGCAAAGGGTATACAGAACGCTCATTTTTTGCATTTGGAGCACGTTTATGAAAGTACCGGTCAGTTGGCTGAAGGAATATGTTGATTTCGAGGACACCATCGAGGGGTTGGCGGACAAGCTGACTTTTTCGGGGCTGGAAGTCGAGGCGATCGAAACGATCGGCTCCGACTTTGCCGGCGTGGTGGTGGGCGAGGTTCTGGCCATCGGGCCGCATCCCGATGCCGACAAGCTTCGCCTCTGCACGGTCAACTTTGGCGCCGAAGAAACGATGCAGGTGGTCTGCGGTGCGCCGAACGTCGAGGTCGGCGGCAAGTATCCCTTCGCCCCGGTGGGCACCACGCTGCCCTGCGGGATTACGCTCAAGCGAGCGAAGATCCGCGGCGTGGAGTCCATGGGCATGCTCTGCGCCAGGGACGAACTCGGGCTGGGCGAGGACCACTCCGGCCTGCTGGTGCTCGACGCCGCGCTTGAACCGGGTACGCCGTTTGTCGCGGTATGGGGCGAACCGGAAACCGTCATCGAACTGGAAGTCACTCCGAACCGTCCCGACTGCCTCTCCATGATCGGGGTTGCCCGGGAAATGGCGGTGCTCTACGGCACCGAACTGAAGCTGCCGCGGATTGAAATCAGCGAATCGGCAAACGACGTAAACGAAGAGATCTCCGTCACGGTCGAGGATCCAGAAAAGTGTCCACGCTACACGGCCCGCGTCTTGAGGGATGCGAAGATCGGCCCGTCTCCGGAATGGATGCAGAAGCGCCTCGAGGCCGCCGGCCTGCGCCCGATCAGCAACGTGGTCGACATTACCAACTATGTGATGCTTGAAACCGGACATCCCCTGCATGCGTTCGACAAGGCGCTGGTAGCGGGCAGTCGGATCATCGTGCGCGACGCCAAGCCCGGTGAAAAGATGCATACGCTGGACGACATCGAACGCACATTGACCGGAGAGATGCTGGTGATCGCCGATGCCGAACAGCCGTCTGCAGTAGCCGGCGTGATGGGTGGCAATGTCAGCGAAATAAACGACAACACCTCGAGCATTCTGCTCGAAGCCGCCGCCTTTGAAACCTCGTCTATCCGTCATACCGCCAAGAAGCTCGGGCTTTCCACCGATTCCTCCTACCGCTTCCAGCGCGGCGTCAACGCCGATTCCGTTGAATGGGCGAGCCGCCGCGCGGCCGCATTGATGTGCGAGCTGTCCGGCGCAACACTCTGCAAGGGGATCGTGGATGTCTATCCGCAGCCGAAGCAGCCCGTGAAGATCCCGTTCAGCTATGCGCGGATTGAAGGGATGATCGGTTCCGGCGTCACCGTAGATGAAATGCAGCGCATTTTCGCTTCGCTGGAGATCGGCATTGAAGACGACAACGGTGAATGCGCCGTGGCCGTTGCGCCGACCTTCCGGCTCGACCTCGAACGAGAAGTGGATCTGGTCGAGGAGATTGCCCGCATCCACGGCGTTGACAATGTGCCGGCCAGGACGCCGCTGGCCAAGGTGATTCCCGAAGCCGACGACTCGCGCGTGCGTGCTGTAGCCGAGCTGCGCGACCGGCTCCAGGGACTCGGGGTCAGCGAAATCATGAACTACACGCTGGTCAACCATCCGCTGCTCGATCTCTTCAACAGGGAGAACCGGGAGAGCCGTGAAGAACTGCCGCATCCGATCAGCATGGATCAGTCGGTCATGCGCACGTCGCTGATTCCGCAGCTGGTTGAAAGCCTGGGCCGCAACCATTCGCGCCAGATCAACGAGGCCTGCTTCTACGAGCTGGGCCGCGTCTTCAACCGTGTTGACGGCACCCCGATACAGCGTGAAACTGTTTCGCTCGGCATGATGGGCCCCGTCGGCCGTTCGCTGCTTGAAAAGCGTGCCCCGGTATCCGACGAGGACATGTTTGTGTGGATGAAGGGCCTGGTTGAAAAGCTGCTCACCGCACAGTGTCTGCATGAGGTCTCCTTCAGCGCCGAAGACCGGCCTGAATTCGAATCGGGCAAAGCGGTTTCGATCCAGCTGGATGGCGAGACGATCGGGTGCATGGGACTGGTCAACAAGACCGCCCGCGCCGAATGGCGCCTGACCGGTCCGGTGGCCGCCGCCGAGCTCCAGCTCGAGGCGCTCTTGAAGAACGCGTTCGCAATCACCAAGACGCAGGATCTGGCGCAGTTTCCGTCGATGAGCCGCGACATCGCCCTGATCGTCGATCAGTCCGTGAAGCACGAAGACATCGTGACGCTCGTGAGAAAGTCCAATCCGAAGGATCTAGAAAGCTTCGGTCTGTTTGACATCTATCAGGGTAAGGGAATCGAGAAGGGCAAAAAGAGTCTCGCCTATAACTTTATCTACCGCTCCGCCACGCAAACCCTGACCGACAAGAAGGTCAACAAAGCCCACCAGAAGCTCACGGATTTTCTATGCGCGCAGTTGAACGCCTCCCTGCGCGAAGGGTAGTGCTCGGTTTCCGCAATTAATCCAGCAGGTGGAATAGGAATTGCTAACTGATACGCGTCGATTTCGTATTAAGCGCAATTCCCATACACGCGTGGAGATTACATCGTGAAACTAAAGTGGACCTTGCCGGGTCTGGCCGCATGTGCGTCGGTGGTGCTGGCTTTCTGGCTGATGAAGGAGCAGGGCCCGGCAGCTTCGTCAGGAAACGGCAGCAGCCCGAATGCCGCGTCGGACAATAGGCTCCAGGCAATGCATGGCCAGCTTTCGGAGACGGGCACGGAATCATCCACGCCGCCATCCTCCACTCAATCCGGACCGCGTGACCCTGTAGCAGCATCCGTCCAATCCGATGTATCACTCAATGATATTCCAGAGGGTGAATTCAAATCTCAGCTTGTAAAGCTGAGCGATGTCGCGAGGCAGCGGGCGCTGAAGAAGGTTTCCCAAAACCGCGCGCTCCTCACCGATGTGGACTCGATCCGTGTGGATCAAAACGGGATGATCTATTTTGTCTGCACGTTCAATGAAGAGGCCAGGGGAATTGTCGCCCTAACGGAGGAGTCAACGAATACCGGCCCGGTCACCGCCAGCGGGGCTCTGGTGTCCGTTTCCAATCCGCCCGTCCTCCATAGCCGTCCCGGGGCACAGTATGTTTTGTTTCTCGATTTTAACGGAGGTGTGATCGAGGCAACTGCGTGGAACACATCGTATGGAGTCATTTCCTGGGACTGCCTGCCGTATGATAAGGACGGCGATCCTGCCACGTTCAGTTCCTACGAGTTGTCCATTATCACCCAGGTATGGGAGCGGGTTTCCGAGGATTATGCTTCGTTTGACGTGGACATCACCACCGAGCAGCCTGCGGTGTGGAGCCGCTACACGGGGCACGCCATGATTACGCCCACGACAGATGCGAATGGCGTTGCATGTCCCCACAACGGGTATGGAGGTATTGCCTACGTCGATGTGTTCGGTGATTCATGGTATTCCTACGACTATTTCGGCAGCTCCTATTCGCCGGCATGGTGCATCGATTATGGAGCCGCCAACGTCGCCGAAGTGATTTCCCATGAGCTCGGCCACAACCTGGGACTCAGTCATGACGGGACTTCGACCAAGAGTTATTACAGCGGGCATGTCAATGGCGGCATCAGCTGGGGTCCCATTATGGGTACCGGCTATGGCCGCAATGTATCGCAATGGAGTGATGGAGAATATTACGACGCCAACAATCTGGAGGATGACCTGTCGATCATGGCCGCCAAGGTTGGATACCGCCCGGACGATCACGGGAACAACAACATCGATGCTGACGCTTTAGCTTTGGATACCAACGGTAATTTCGCAGCGAACGGGATCATTGAAACCACCGGAGATACGGATGTCTTCTCCTTCTCCACAACGGGCGGCGACGTTGAAATAAAGGCTGCGCCGTATCGTGCCGCCTCGGATACGTGGGGATGCAATCTTGATGTCGTCATGGAACTTTACGACAACAACGGGGTCCTCATCGCGACCAACAATCCGACCCTGGACACGGCTGCGGTTATTTCCACGAACTTAGTAGCTGGAATCTACTACGTGCATATCCTGCCCACGAGGGTAGGTGACCCGCTGGTCAGCCCCCCCAGCGGGTATGCCGTATATGGGAGTCTTGGGCAATACCAACTCCTTGCCGTGGCTCCTACGGACGAGAGCGGTGGCGGTGGTGGAAGTGGAGATACCGGCACCACCGTGGATTTAAGGAACTTCGTTGATTTTGAAGACGCTACGCTGGGTTCCTGGACGCAATCGGTGACCGATGACATGGACTGGACCCGTACAAGCGGTAGCACGCCCAGTTCATCTACCGGTCCCTCGGGGGCTGCTGGTGGTAGCTACTACCTGTTCACGGAAGCGAACGGCAACAACAATAAATCGGCTGTGCTGGAGTCGGGACCTATGGACTTCAGTGCGACGTTGCCGCCCACCTTGAGCTTTGACTATCACATGTATGGATCCGCAATGGGCAGCCTTTCAGTGGAGGTGGGCACCGGGGGTGCAATCGATACGGTATGGGCGCGCTCCGGTCAGCAGCAGTCGAGTTACAGCGCTCCATGGGAAACTGTCATCCTGGATCTATCCTCCTTTGCCGGACAATCGAATGTCTTCATCCGGATACACGGTGTGGTGGGGAGCAATTTCAAAAGCGACATGGCCCTCGACAACCTGCGCCTCGGTTATGATTTCGATGAGGATGGACTGCCCGACCTGTGGGAAATGCAGTATTTCGGCAGTGCCACCGGAGCCGTCGCGACGGCCGACTTCGATCACGACGGATTCGACAACCTGGCCGAGGAAATCTCGGGGCATGATCCCCTCGATCCGGCGTCGTACTTCAGGCTGGACTCCCTGACGCAATCGGGCGATAGCAACGCGCCCGTCATCGGCTGGGCGCCGGTTCTGGGCCGCGTGTACGGTGTTCTGTGGAGCGACAACCTGACCAATGGATTTACGAATATTTCCGGTGACCTGCCTTACCCGGCCGGCAGCTATACCGATACGGTCGAACGGACAGGGCCCCAGCAGTTCTATCGGATCGAAGTCAGGAACGGGCCTTAATCAGCAGCACAAGTATCTATATTGGATGCTGTTTTTGCTGGGCCATAACAGTACTGAAAAGGTACTATAAAGGCGTCATGAGGACTACGGGATCATTGTTAATTTCATCAGCTCTCCTGCTAGTGGTTCCGGATGTACAGGGACAGCGACACGAGACCTTTGCGGATAACCCGTCCAAGCGTGCGGAGGCAGTGCAGCGGGCCCGCGTGAACGCGCAGCGCGAGAAGGAAGAGGCCTGGCATTGGGCCGCGGATCATGGCGTACCCATGCGTTCCGATAACGGGCAGCACGTCATGGAGCTCATGGCGATCCGGCACGGTCGGCCGATCTATTACGCTACGAAGAACCACGATGCCGCTATTTCGACGGCCTCGGACCTGGTGCGTAATACCGCGCCGTACAACGCGGACGGTTCCGGGCTCACAGTGGGTATCTGGGACGGGGGCTCCGTGATGACCAGCCATCAGGAACTGACCGGACGGGTTGTCAACGTCGATGGCGTGCCGTCGCACTACCACTCCACACACGTCGGCGGCACGATCGGCGCTGCCGGCATCGTCACCAATGCCATGGGTATGGCGCCGGCCGTGCACATCGATTCGTACGACTGGAATTCGGACATTGCTGAAATGCTCTCGCAGGCGGCTTCCTACCCGGGCGAGCCGGGCAAGATCTATCTTTCGAACCACTCCTATGGAACGATCGGTGGATGGACCTGGAATCTGTCTGGAGGCATACCCGCCTACCAATGGCCGTCATGGCTGGACTGGGGACCCGGCGAAGTGGATATCTATTTCGGGCAGTATGATGCAGGCGCAACAAACTACGATGCGGTGGTATACAACGCACCGTATTTCCTGCCCTTTGTGGCCGCCGGCAATGATCGCTCCGACAATCCCACCAACACCGAATCCGTGTATTACCTTAAACCCCTGGGACCGGGGCACGTCGGTAAATGGACGGCCGTCAGCTATGACGAGACTCAGGATCCGCTCGGTGACGGCATCTACAAGGGGGGATACGACAACATCAGTGCTGAAGCCACTGCAAAGAACATCTTGACGGTCGGCGCGGTCGACGATGCCACTAACGGCAATGCCCGGGCCCTGGTAAACGCCGCCATGCTCGAGTTCAGCAGTTGGGGTCCGGCCGACGATGGACGCATCAAGCCGGATATCGTGGCCAACGGCTATAAGCTGTTTTCATGTTTCAACGGTTCAAACACCGACTACTACGCCATTTCAGGAACCAGTATGGCGACCCCCAATGCCTGCGGATCGGCGACGCTGCTGGTCGACTATTTTGGTCAGCGGTTTCCTGGGAACGCCATGCGGGCCAGCACACTCAAGGGACTGATCATTCACACGGCGGATGACTGGGGGAACCCCGGGCCGGACTATTCATACGGGTGGGGGCTGATGAACACGCTCGCAGCCGCCGAACTGATCAGGGATTATGCCGATGGGAATGCGGTACGGATGACGGAATCCATACTGTCCCCAACCAATATGCTCGAGACGTTCACCTATCAGAGTGACGGCTCGAACGCCATTCGTGCTACGTTGTGCTGGACCGATCCGCCGGGGCCTGAACAGACCATGCACGACAGCAGGACGCCCGTACTGGTCAATGATCTGGACTTGAGAATTGTCGGTCCGGGTGGGACGGCCTATCCCTACCGGCTGGATTATGATCATCCCGCCTCCAACGCCACGGCCATGGCGGAAAACGACGTCGACAACGTTGAGCAGGTCTATATCGCGGCACCCGAGGCCGGTGCGTACACCATCACCGTCGACTACGACGGCGTGCTGCAGGATGGGGAGCAGTACTATTCACTTCTGGTCAGTGGCCTCTCCACCAACGCGGTACCTGTTAATCCCGATCTGGATGGCGACGGCCTGCCCAATACATGGGAGATCGCATATTACGGAGACCCGACCGGGGCGGTTGCATCCGCCGATACCGATGGAGACGGAGAAGACAACTTGAGTGAATACATCTCCGGCCACATTCCAACCGATCCGGCTTCGTTCTTCGCCATCGATTCCTTCCAGGCGCCAACCAACGGCGGCATGCCTTTTATCGTTTCCTGGGAGTCCATGACCGGCCGGTTGTATGGGGTGGACTGGAGCAGCAACCTGACCAACGGGTTTACCAATATCTCCGGCTTCCTTCCGTATCCCATAAGCAGCTACACCGACACGGTTGAACGACTCGGACCGCAGCATTACTACCGGATTGACGTGCAGCTGGATCCCTAACTGGCACTTTACATGCTCATGGCTTTAGGTTAATTCTCTGTCAAAGGTCACGGAATGAAAGCCATTCACATAGTACTGATCGTTTTGACGGCTGTTGTCGGATCCGCAGCGTATGTGGTTTTCCGTCCTGCGGCGCCGCAGCCCGAACCGCCGCCCGCTGTATGGGTCGAGCAGGTGGTGGCGCAGGTAGAGGAAGCAGCGCCCGTGGCCGCTCCGGTGCCGGTCCAGGCTCCGGCGGTCGAGGAACAACCGGCGCAGCCCCTGGAAGAACGGGGCGATGCCATGCTCTTCGAGATTGACGCGCTGGGAAGTATGCCGTTCGATGAGCCGATCACAAGGCCGTTTGATTAGGCGCCGAGATCGGGAACCTCCACGGCTTCGACCGGGCACTCGTCCAGGGATTCAAGAAACAACCGTCCGTACCACTGGTTGCGTATCCGGCTGTCAAGGATGGTGACGGTACCGGTATCGCTCGTGCTGCGGATGAGCCGTCCTACGCCCTGACGGAACTTCAACACCGCTTCAGGAAGCGAGTATTCGCGAAAGGGGTTTCCACCGCGAGCCTCGATGGCTTCGAAACGTGCCTGGATGAGGGGATGGTCAGGCACGGCGAAGGGAAGCCGCGTGATGATGACGTTGCTCAGCGCCTCGCCCTGCACATCGACACCCATCCAGAAACGGTCGAGTCCGAACAGCACGCCGGCTTCGTGGTTGCGGAACTTGTCGAGCATGCGCTGCGGCGGCATGCCCGTTCCCTGGACAAGAAATTCGTATCCGTCCAGCTCAAAGTCAAAACGCAGCTCATCGGCGACCTTTTTCATGAAGCGCGCATTGGTGAAAAGCACGAAGGCACGACCGCGGCTTTCGCGCACGAAATGACGTATAGCGGCTGTGGCAGCGCCTTCGAATTTGTCGGATGCCGGGGGCGGCATGTTGACGGGGATCTGGATTTTCATCTGCCGCGCATAGTCGAACGGCGAGCCGACGCGCAGTTCGGAACAGGTTTCGGCCCCGATGCGATGACGGAAATAACCGAGGTTGTCACCGACTGCCAGCGTCGCGCTCGTCATCACTACGCAGGGGATCTGTTCAAACAGCATTTCCCGCAGGATGGGACCGACATCGACCGGGGCGGAATAGAGCACCGGCAGGCGCCGCCGGCCCTGTATCTCCGTCCAGTATACCTGACCCTGAAGGGATTGTTTCAGGAATGCTTCGGCCATGTCGCGCAACTCCAGCCCCTTGCTGCGGATGCTGCGGATCTCCGCCTGCAGGCCGTCATCCTCGGTGGTCTGCACGAGTCCCTTGAGGTGTTCGCATAAACCGGTGATTCTTCCGGGAAGATCGCTTTCGATCGGAGGCGGTTCGAGAATGCGCTGCTGCGGTTTTTGCGGACCGAGTTTGAAGTGCTTGCGGATCGCCTCAAACAGAGCCTCTGCCGCATCCCGGGTCTGGTCTGCCAGTAATGCGCCTTTTCCATCCTTCAACATGGCGCAGATACCGCGCCTTTTTTCACCATGAATGCGTCGCAGCCAGTATTCGAGCATGTAGAGCGAGAGCCGGATGCCCAGATGCGACGAGGCGACGTGCTCCATCTGGTGTGCTTCGTCGAAAACGACATAACCGTAGGGCGGAAGCATGGCCGCGCCTTCCGCGCGAAGTGCCAGCTCGGCAAAAAAGAGCGAGTGGTTAGCCACCAGTACCTGTGCATCCTGCATCTGCTGACGGGCAATCATGAAGTAGCAATCCTTGTAGAACGGACAGCGCTTACCGGTGCAGTTGCCGTGCTCGGCACAGATCGAACTCCAGATTTCAGGATCAGGTTGCTCGGCCAGTTCCTGAAAACTTCCGTCGCCCAGCTGCTTGTTGCCGGCGAGTGCATACAGGTCGTCGAGCTGCTGCGCCTTGGCGTCGTCGAACAAGTCGCCGGCGGAACGGCGTGCGCGCTGCAGACGCAGCAGGCAAAGATAGTTCGTGCGTCCCTTGACCATGACCGCCTTGAAATCACGACCGAGGGCCTTGCGCACAAAGGGGATATCCTTGTGCATCAGCTGTTCCTGAAGGGTAATCGTGTAGGTGGCGATAACGCAGCGTGTATCGTGTTCCAGGGCCGTCAGGATTTGCGGAACCAGATAGGCGAAACTTTTTCCGACGCCGGTGCCCGCTTCCACGGCCAGGTGATGGGCCATGCCGGCCGCGTCCGCAACGGCACGGGCCATGTTCTGCTGTTGCGGGCGCAGTTCAAAATCGATCCCGTCGGCTGTGCAATGCTGCTCGAGCAGGCCGCCGGGTTCGAAAAAGCGGTCGGTTGTGCAGATCGCGCCGGTTTCAGGCTTTGGATCGGGAAAAATCATGGGACGACTCTAACCCACGCGTGCGCCGGAGCAAACGACCATTGCGATAAAACAAGCAGCAGGCAGACCGGGAGCTATTCGGACAATACCCTGAAAACGGCCTGCCGGGCTGCGCTGATGTCGAATTTGACTTGCAGGTGCTGGAGTGCATTCCTAGCGTTTGCTGAAACGCCGGATTCCAAGCAGGCCTGACCCGAAGATCACCAGGAAGCTCGCAATAGCCGGTTCCGGGATGGCTTCTGTCGTCACCAGAAGGTTGTCAATGCTGGCGGTTTCCAGCTTCAGTTTTTCGCGGGAGAATACCAGGCTTGATAGGTTTCTGGCAAACGCATTGCCGTAGGTCATGCCGGCGCCATACAGGGTGTTGTTCACGTACAGGTCCACTGTATCATCCGCATTCAAATTCAGTTCAACGTTTGAAAAGCCGGCGGTCAAAGCCGCTCCCGAAACCTGCGAGCCGTTCCAGAACAGGTTCCTGGACGTATCGGTCGACAACGCAAACAGCACGTCTCCGTTGTTGTTGAAGCCGGTCATCGTGGTTGAGTACGTGAGGGTTTGCGCCCAGTCCAGCTTGATAACTACATTGGTTTCAAATGAGCCGGACTGCCCGAACACGGCATTCAAGGCGACGGTGGCTGTGGCCGTGGCTTCGACATTTCCATTATCTCCAAGCAGAAGGTAACCGCCTGACACGTGGGCATGGGAGGTCGACATGGAGCCAATCTCCGGCGTATCCGATGTAAATGTGCTCCAGAAATTGGTCGTGATGTCGCCAGATGCACCGACTGCGGTCAGAAGCATCGATACGCTGAGAAGTATGTATTTCACGCAATGAACCCTTTTTCGTATAAAATGCTGTCAAGAATCTACGTGTACCACCTGAAAGATCAAGTTCATACCACACCGTTGATTGTTAGAAGTTTATTAACGCGACCCTATGAACGGAAACGCAGGCATGAATAAACGTCGCCATGCAATAATAGCAAAAAGGAGTTGATCAGATACCTAGGCTCGGACAGGCACCATTAAACGCACCTTTCGGGTGAATTCAGCTATGCGATAAATCCTTTTCAATTAAATTAATAATCTGGAAATACGCGGGGCAGGTTACTATAAATCGGCAACGCTTCCAGCAGTGCATGTTGTGGTGCGGCGGGCAGGCATTGTGACGCACGGTCATTTTTGATTCGACCAACTCGTTTGTGAAAAGGAGAAGGGGATGAAGATGAAGACGTTGTGGATTCCACTTGTGGCTGGACTGCTCTGTCTGGGTGCGCATGCCGACCCGACACTGTACTGGGGAAGCGATACCGCATTCGGATCGGGAACCGGCGTTGTCTATACAAACGGTGTGCTGGTGCCGATCGGAACACACTGGCTGGTTGAGCTTATCAACACGGCCGATGACTCTGTTCTGTATTCTACCACGGATGGATTCACGGCTGCGAACGGCACCTTTTTTGTCCTTTCCGAGGCAACGGCATGGAACGGCATGGTCGTCAAGACCGTGATCTATGATGCAGCCACCCGAGAGCTGGCCGGGTTGAAAGCCCAGTTTTCCGGGGGACCATTCCTGCTGAACTGGAGCACATCGCCGACCCCTGGAATCTTTAACTACAATGCCGGGTATGTAACAGCCGCGCGGGGTTCGGCCCCTGGACAATGGCAGGCGATACCCGAACCCGCGGTGGCCACACTGCTCGGGATTTTCGGGGTCGGAATGCTGATGGGCCGCCGCATCTTCAGTGAACATTGACGCAATTCGGGCCGCGCCGTGGCGCGGATATCCGATCCGCGTTTATTTCGAGCAGGGCACCCGCATCGGATATGCAGGCCACTACCGAACACCTGCATCGGTCATGTGAACTTCGGCGTGGTGCGGATATCCGATCCTCGTTTATTTCGAGCAGGGCACCCGCATCGGATATGCAGGCCACTAGCGAACACCTGCATCGGCCATGTGAACTTCGGCGTGGCGCGGATATCCGATCCGCGTTATATATGCAGGGACTTCTCCCAGGACACAGGCTGCGGGCCTCTTTATTGCGCCATGCGACGGGAAACGAGCTGTTCGGCAAGGCTCAGGATGGCCCCGGGCACCGTCGCTTCGCGGGCAATGACATCGGGCTTGGTGCCGAATCGTTCCAGGGCGTCGGCGGTGGGCCGCCCGATTACGAGCGTGCTCTTCCCGGCAAGCGCATCGACGCCCCACTGACCGATCAGGGATTCAACGCCGGATGCGCTGGCAAAGAATACCGCATCGAAATCCGGGAGCTCTTCGTAATCGATGCGCACGTTGTCATAGATGATCGCATCCTCGACTTCTGCACCCGCTTTGCGCAGGGCCACCGCCAGATCGGGGCCGGCCTTATCGGACCGTACCCGCAGGATCCGTTCACCCGGCTTGATGATGTCCGCTGCAAGCGCAATGAGTGAATCGGCGCTGAAACCTTCGTCCGGCTGGGCATCCACCCGGATTCCGTATTCAGCAAACTCGGCGGCCGTGCCGCGGCCGCAGACCATGATTTTGGGAATCGTGCGGAAATCAATCTTCTGGTAGGTGACGATCTCCATGAAGGCGCGCACGGATGATGGCGACGTGATGGCCAGCCAGTCGAACGAGGCGCACTCAAGCGGGGTGTCGTATCGGCATTTAAGCTTGATCAGGGGAAACTGGACGGGCTGGCCGCCAAAATCACGGACGAGGTCGGCAGCCTTTTGCTGCAGCGCTTCGCTGCAGGTCAGCAGCACTTTCGTGCCGGCCAGGGCACCCAGATCGGTCCGGTAGGCGTAAGCCGTGATATCGCCAACCATAATGAGCCCGGGCTGTTTGAGGCGGTAACTGTCCGCTTCCGCAGCCAGCCTGCCGAGCGTGGTCTTGAAAATCCGTTCATCCTCGCCGCCCGCATTGAAGACCACGGCCGCGGGCGTATCCGCGGAATGGCCGTCTTCGAGCATCTGACGGGAGACCGGCTCGATCGCCTTGATCGACATGTAGTAGATGACCGGCAGGTGGTCCTTCATGGCACCGTCGCAACGGGCCAGCCCGCCGCCATGCAGCCGCGGCGTGAGTGCCACGAAGCCCCGCGATACATCGCGGCGGGTCAACAGCATGCCGGTCCCGGTGGTGGCCGCCTGCAGCGCACTGATGCCCGGAATGACGCGGAACGGTATGCCGAGCTGCTCGAGCGCGGCCGTCTCTTCGGCCAGGCGGCCGAATATCCCCGGATCCCCGCCCTTGAGGCGCAGCACTTTTTTGCTCTGGCGGGCGCAATCACAGATCAGCCGGGTGGTTTCATGCTGTTCCTTGCTGTGGGCGCCACAGCGCTTGCCGACATCGATGGCTTCGGAATGGGGCGGGAGTTCGTCCAGCAGCGTCTTGTCGATCAGCGAATCATACAGACAGATGTCGCAGTTTTTCAGGGCGCGCAGCGTGGCGATGGTGGCCAGCTCGCGGTTGCTGACACCGGCACCCGCAAAGACGACGGCCCGTGTGAACAGGCTGCGCAGGGCCAGGATGCGATCATCTCCTTCGCGGAAGGTGATTGCGAGGTAGCCCTGGGCTTCGGGGACCTCCAGCTCATGGAGCGGGATCCATTCGGTTACCCGTTCTTCAATCCCTAGGCGGTTGAGTGCGGCACCGGCCATGATGACAATATCGAAATCGCCGGAATCAACCTGGGCGATGCGCTCCTCGATATTGCCGCGGATGGTTTTCTGAATGCCGTTGGGGAATTTTTTCGTGCAATAGGCTTCGCGCCGTTCCGAGCTGACGCCGATGACCGGGTTGTCGGGCAGGTCGGCAAGCGAGCGGCCCGGTGCCAGAATCAGCGCATCACGCGGTTCTTCGCGCCATGAGAGCCAGAACCAGTCGATTCCATCCGGCATGGGCGAGGGGAGATCCTTGGCGCTGTGGACGGCAAAATCCACCTGTCCGCCCCGCAGGGCATCATCCAGCTCCTTGGTGAAAAAGTCGGGGGGGCTTTCGCGCAGGTCGGTAGTGCGATCGGTATCGCCGACGGAAGTGATGGGCACCATCTCGAACACGATGCCGTCGAGCATGGCCTCGATCCGGTCAAGGGCGTCACGCGTCTGCGTCAAGGCCAGCCTGCTGGGCCGGGTTCCCGCCTTTAAAACTTTGGGTGATTTTTTCATAAAGGTCTCGGTGTTCCATTACAATAGCCCTGCTCTGGGACAGGATTTCATTCATATCGGTAAGTTCGCGGCGATACCAGTATTTGAGCCCATCGAGGTCGACTACGGTGACATCGGCCGAGAGGTCGTCCAGCTCGGGATCGATATTCCGCGGCATGCCGAGATCGATCACTGTGACGGGCCGCTCCTGGTTGAAGAAGGGGGCATGACCCAGATGGAGCAGGTAGCCGGGGGCATCGGCGGCACTGACGATGACATCGGCGTTGGTAATCTGGTTCTTCATGTCGTTGAAGGTGAAGAGTTCAACTTTCTCCCGCCACTCCGCCGGCAGATCCGGCCTGTTGACATGGTAGCACCAGATGATCCGTCCCACCTTCGGCAGGCTGTCCTGCACGAGACCCTTGCCCACCATGCCGGCGCCCAGCACCATGACGGTTGAGTTCGCGTTGATGATTTCCTGCACCTCCAGGTAGCGCAGGGTCAGGTCCTCGATTTCGTAGCTGTGCAGCTGGGGAGCGATCTTGTTCTTGATCTCCTTGGAAACGTGCAGCGCGATGGAAATCCACTCCTGCACCATATTGCCGGCCCAGCCGCGCTCCTTGGCGGTTTCAAGCGCTTCCTTCATCTGGGCCGCGATGTGGTTTTCGCCGGGTGTTTGCGAGAGCATCCCAGAGGTGACCAGGCAGAGGTGCTCGTAGGCATCCTTGCCGGTCTTGAGATAATACTTGTCCTCCTTGAGATGGGTAAAGCCCATGACATGGCGGAGAATGCCGTTTTGCCTGGTTTCTTCGGAAACCACCGCGATGACCTCGACCCGGTTGCAGGTGTTCAGCACCATGAACTCGTGGATGCCCCACAACTGCATGATCATGAAACCGGCGCGCTCGAAGCGGGGACCGGTGAGATGGAACGGTTCGCGCTCTTCGACCGTGAGGTGGTTGTGATCGGTACCGACGATGACAAGATGGGCCGACTCGATCATCTTCAGATGGCGGGCCAGGCTGTTCTTGACCATCTTGGACTGGCGGCAGTCGTTGCCGCCGGACGAGACGGATACCGTCAGTTCGTTGTGCCGCGTAATGGCCGGGGTGGTGAAGTCGCTGTCGGCCCAGTTTCCATCCACGCAGCAGCAAAGGATGTGCTGTTCCCGGCAGCAGTCCAGCACGCGCCGGTTGGCGCCGCGGCTGTTGGTGGCGGCATAGACAATGGTGGCCCCTTCGACATCGTGGTCCTCGAACGGCCGGACGGTGTGGGTGATCCGCCCCTGCTCGATCAGCTCGGCGATTTCGCTGCACACGTCGGGGCTGACCACGGCCACTTCGGCGCCGGCGTCGAGCAGCAGCCGGATCTTGCGCAGGGCAACCTTTCCGCCGCCTACGACCAGACAGGGGCGGCCGGTCAGAAAAAGATTGATGGGAATCCCGTTATAGCCTGGTTGTTCTTTGCTCATAATCCAATCAGCCTGTGGAAATTAGACCAGAGCCAATTCTGTTTGGCCAGGGCGCATTCCTTAATAGCTCGAAAGGCGGATGAAGATAGATCACGCGCGCGGATGTGTAAAGCGGGTAACTTCAGCCGTTTCGCAACGCTTGATACGATCGTCTGATATGACGCTGTAAAATATTCGTAAGTAATACATGGGCTTATATTTGCATATATCTGTATACACAGGATCCTATTATGGGGGAAGGCTGGTTTTGTCCTTGAAAACCCGGCTTTCGGGCATAGGGTCGAAGTGTTGAAGCGGGTCTTTTTTCAATTGTGCTCAGACCTCATCGGGTCTGTGCCTGTTTAGATTTATTCCAGAAGGGAGGCCTAATGAAAACAGGAGCAGATACAAGTCTATGTAATGAGGCATTACGCCATTCGTTGCTGGCTGGGGCAGCCGCCCTGTTATTGCTGTCTGTATGCAATTCGGGTTTTGCATATGAGTTGTATACGGATGGATGTACAACGTGCCATGGTGCGTTTAGTGGTCCGATGACACCCAAAGGAACCGTTTTTCCAATGGACGATAAACATGAAATGCACCGCAACAGCAACTATATGAATACGGATTGCACCCTGTGTCATAACACTCCGGGGGACACTCCGTTTCTATACAAATGTGCAGGTTGCCATGTAGGATCCGGGTTGCGTGCGCATCATGCAGTCAACGGTATTACGACGTGCTATTCTGCGAGTTGCCACTCAGCGGAAAGCCCTCCGGAAGAAGGTGTGAAACCGCCATATTACGGGACAACCGGCACGCGGGTGGACAACCCATGTAACGATGTGCTTGCATCGAATATCAATGAAAACTGGTCCGTCGGCGATTTTCTGGGACTGGACAACGATGGTGACAACCTCTATGACCTGGCAGATTATTCCTGCGGGCCACTGCGTATGGTAGAGGTAATCAGGGATGGAAGCGACATGCGTATTCGGTGGGAGACGGCAGGCGGTCGCACCGAGCGAGTACAGGCGACTTCTGTTCTCACCAACGTTTTTTCCGATCTTGGATCATCCGTCGTTGTTCCGGGGGTGGGCATTGTAACGCAGGAGCTGGTAGAAGTTAACGGTGCCGTCGGCCCCGAGCGGTTCTATCGGGTCCGCTCCAACTGATTGTTTTAAGTGCCCGGGCAACTGCACCTTTGTGGTCCTGTGCGGCAAAGGCGTTTTGTGCTGCTATCAGTCTATGACTGATCGTTTGAACCGGTATCTTTGCCCTTTGCTTGTTCAGCAGGCCGGTTGCGGTGCTGGTCGGCCGGACTTTCGCGACCGGAGATAAAGGTCCATTTCATCGGGTATTCCTCGGGATCGAACATCACAAAGTAGAAGTGCCAGATTACAATGGCCGCACAGGCGAGAATGGCCTCGTAGAAATGGATCGCGGTGCAGACGTCGTAGAACCATTTCGGGAAGTGGGCGAGGGTCCACTCCTCGTAGGTCATGAGCGTGCCGGTCAGCACCATCACGATGGAGCCCCATACCAGCGCCCAGTATTCGGCCTTTTCAATGTAGCTGTAATGCTCGAATTTTGCGCGCTCCTTGCGCAGGCCGAGGTAGAAGCCCAGCATCTGCCCGAAATGGATTACATCGGACCAGCGCGGGGCGAGCTGCTTGATCTGCCACCGCCCGCGTTTGGTGAAGATGATGTAAGCGACATGGTAGATGCTCAAGGCGACAAAGATGATGGCCATCAGTTTGTGCCCGAAGCCGCGCCAGTCGTAGGTGTGCCCGACGAACGGGCGGGCCCACCAGGCATCGGGATTGACCAGCGCAAAGCCGGTGTAACCCAGGACGATGAAGGTGATGGCGAGGATCGCATGCTGGATGCGCTCGTTAACGGTCATGCGGTGCGGCATGCCGGCATCTTCCATCTGCTGCAGGTGTTCGCGCAGCTTGCGGACAAGGTCAAACGCGTTGTGCACCAGCATCCCGCCGAGGACGATGAAGAACAACCAGATATAGATGCTGCGCACAATGCCGGTGGCTTTGTGCTCCATGCCCGGCCGGGTACCGGAATGGATCTGGCCGCGGGCGACCAGGTCCGTCACGCCGGCGTGGCAGACACTGCACGTTTTCTGCAGGTTGTCGGGGTGGATGGAGGAGCGTGGATCGGATGAAGGCAGAATATCGTGCTTGCCGTGACAGGAGGCGCAGTTGGCCGCGGTGACGGAACCGAGCCGCATGGAGAGGCCGTGGTAGCTTTTCATGTAGGTTTCCACGGCAAATTCAGGCAGGCGGTACTTGGTGACCAGGCGCTTGGCGGCGTGGCACTGGCCGCAGGTTTCTGCGATATGGGTGGGGTATACGCTTGATTGGGCCTGCTTGACGGCGGTGATGGTGTGTTCGCCGTGGCAGTCGGTGCAGGAAGGTGCATCGTGCACCCCGTTGCGTACGGCCTGTCCATGAATACTACGCCAGTAGGTCTGCGCGATGTTTTCATGGCATTTACCGCAGGTATCGGGAAGGTTCTGCCAGTAGAGCTTGGATCTGGGATCGGTCGATTTGTGCAGATTGTGCGAACCATGGCAGTCGGTACAGACGGGGGCTCTGGAGCCGTTGTTGCGGTCTACAGCGAGTCCGTGTACCGTTTGTTCGTAGCTGAGTATCGGATCGAGCTGGTTCAGGTTGTATTTCTTCATCTGCTCCGTATTGCCGTGGCAGCGGGCGCACGTAGAGGCGATGTTCTTCCGGTTGATGGTCGAGTCCTCGCTTTTGGATGAGATGATGTAGTGGGAGTCGCCGTGGCAGTCCTTGCACGTAGCCGCCTGGTCGCGTCCCTTGCGCAGTGCCATGCCATGCGAACTTTGCAGGTAGATTTCCGATTCCAGGTCGTGGCATTCCGCGCAGTCGACCTTCTTCAGCGGCGTATCGTGCATCGCCTCCGTAATATCATCATGGCAGCTGGTACACTCGTTATCGGCATGTACGGACTGCATGAAGCGGGCCTGGTCCACGGGACGGTCGGCATCGGCTTCCCCGTGGCATTCGAAGCATTCGCCATCACCGATGCTGGCTTGCGAGAACGGGACACAGGAACACAGCCAAAGGAGAGCACAGAGGACTTGAGGCAACGCGAAACGTATTTTCATATGCGCCAAGGTAGCTTTGTTCCAATTGCAGAGGCAATTCGAATTACGTATCAATAGTACGTGATTTAGGTCAATGACCGCCCGTGTGCTTGGAGGATGGGAAAAACGGCATCAATGGCAGCTGCCATTGATGCCGGGAACCCGCTACTTGTAGACGAAGATCATTGCATAGATGATTCCGATAATCAGGCTGATGCCGATGGCCAGTGCCAGCCACGCGAAGAAGGTGATGGTCTTGATCTGATGCTCCGGCAGCGGATCGGCCATGCGATCCTCAAGTTTTCCACTCTTCACCAGCTCTTCGTATTCACCCGGCTTTTCATGCTTCAGTTCTTCGAGGGGCATGCGGCCGGTGAAGATCACCTTGTCCATCGGGAATTTTTCCGGACGGAAGTGCGTGTTGAAGAAGTGGATGCTGAAGATGAAGCCGGCCGCCAGCAGCGCTTCGTCGCTATGGATGATGGTCGCCACGTTGATGGCCCAGCCCGGCAGGAAGTGTGAGAAGAATTCCGGGAACCAGAGGATCAAGCCGGACATGCCGATGACCGCGATACCCCAGAACACCGCCAGGTAGTCGAATTTTTCCCAGTAGGTCCAGCGTCCATAGTGCGGCCGCGGCCCCTTGTGGAAGTACCACTTGATCGTCTGGGCAAATTCCTTCAGATCGCGCAGGGTCGGCAGCATCGTGTTGGGACCGAACAGCAGTTCCTTCCAGGATCCGAACTCGGTTTTCCGGCGGCGCGCCAGATCGCTCAGGTGAACGACGAAGATTCCGATCATGATGATGGCGGCGACGCGGTGAAGCATGCTGGTGACAGTGAATCCGCCGAGTGCCTTCGAGACGGCGACCGCCCATGGCGTGTATGAGAACTTCAGTGTCATGCCGGTAGTAGCCAGCGTCAGGAAACTGATAATCATGAATCCATGCAGTACCCGGTACAGGAACGGGAAGCGGACATAGAGCTTCTCGTCGGGTGCGGGTTTGTGCGCGAGGCGTTCGCGGCGGGCATGCAGCGAGCGCGGGAGCCACAGCAGCGTGTGGATGCCGAAGAAGGTGAAGGTGCCGACGAGCAGGGCCGTCATGGCCCAGAAGCTCCAGAAGATCCAGGGATACCTGTGCGGATCATGGTGTGTAGCGTGTGTCAGGTAGCCCGCAAAATTGCGGGAAGCACCCGGATGGCACTGCTGGCAGGTCTGGACAATGTTCTGGTGGCTCAGGGTGGAGTTGGGGTCGGAAGGCGGCAGGATCTTGTGCGCACCATGGCAGTTATAGCATTTGGCCGCCTTGTCGAAGCCCAGTTTGTTGGCCTTGCCGTGGAACGTATCGAAATAGGTCTTGGTGATCTCTTCATGGCACTTGCCGCAGCGGTCCATGATTTCGAACTTGAAGGTGTCCAGATCCGTCCGCTCGATAGTGTGCGCCGTGTGGCAGTCGCTGCAGACTGGCAGGCCCGATTTATCCTCATCGGAAGCCTTGTCGATGGAATGGATGCTTGCCGAATACTGTTCATAGATGCCCTTGTGGCACTTGGCGCAGGTTGCCGCAATGTTTTCGCGGTTGACGCTCGAAGCGGGGTTCGAGGCTGGAAGCTCGTTGTGGGCCGTATGGCAGCTGGTGCACATGGCCGTAACGGACAGTCCGCTTTCAAGCAGTCCCTTGCCGTGGATGCTTTGGACATAGTTGTTGACGATATCGTGCTCGGAACCCTTGTAGCGAACGGCGGCTTGTCCGTCTTCGCGATGGCACTTGGCGCACAGTGTGGGCACGCTGGTAGGATAGGTGGGGGAGCTGGTATCCGTCTGTCCCAGTACGCCATGCGTTCCATGGCAGTCGGTGCAGGCCGGGGCATTGGGATCGTTTGCCGCAAACAGCTGGCCGTGTGTGCTGGCTTGGTAAAGCTCCACCTGGTCGTTGTGGCAGACCGCGCAGTCGACCTTATCAATAACCGTGTCGCAGGCGCGTTCGTGGCTGGGCGTAACCCCGGTATGGCACTGCGCGCAGGCGACCTGCGTATGCATGGAATGATCCAGTTCATCGTCGTCCACGTAGAGGGAACGTCCATCCGAAGCTTTCAGATCCTTATGGCCGTGGCACATGAGGCAGTCCTGGTTGGCCACACCCTGTTCGTAGAACACCTTGCGGGCTTTGTGCGGCTGGTGGCACTCAACGCAGACGGGAATGGTTTCCGGCTGTTTTTCCCACAGTTCGCCGTTGATGACCTTGCGGTGCACGCGTTCGATTTCGGAGTGGCATTGCAGGCAGGTGGAAACGACATTGTCCTGGGCGATGGACGACTTCGGATCGGTATGCGGCAGGATGTCGTGCGCCGTGTGGCAGGAAATACAGGTGGCACTGCTGCTCAGCCCCTTCTTGAACAGGCCCTCGCCGTGAATACTCTCGGAGTAGTTTTCAAGGATGTGGTCCTCGGGAATGTCCCGCTGTTCCATGACTTCCGTCCCTTCGCTGTGGCAGGAACCGCAGACAAACGGGATCCGAAGCGGAGCAACGGATGAGTTGTGGTCGTCGACCGGAAGGATGTCGTGGGAACCGTGGCAGTTCTGGCAGCGGGGAGCGAGCGGATCACCTTTGGCGAGCGCCTGGCCGTGGATGCTGGCCTGGAAGGATTTTTCCTGATCATCGTGGCAGCTCAGGCAGTCCACCTGCTGCAGGGGGGTGTCATGCGGCAGCTCCACGCCATCCAGGTCGACGTGGCAGTCAATACAGTCGAGCGCACCGTGCACGGAGTTGTCGAACACCGCCTCGTCTACATAGACGGGTACCTCAACGCCGTTGCGATCCATTGTCAGCGAGTCGTCTTCATGGCAGTCCAGGCAATCGCTGTTATTTGCATGTGTCGTTACTGAAAAGCCCAAGGCGAATACGATACTAAGTATCGCAGAAGATATCCGCGCAACGACGTATCGTTTTGACGCCACACCCATTTTCCGGGTCTCCGGATTCATATTTCGATGATTCATCATGCTCCCCATTGCATATAAAACAAAGCCCCTGTTCATACGTGGCCCAGCCATCAATGTCTATAAAACTGGGTTAAACGCAGGAATTTATAATGAGTATAGATAAATGGATGGCGTTCCTGCGTTTGCGTTCGTTACCCGGCTGTTGCGCATTGCGGGCCGACTTATTGTGCAACGCCATTGGTGCTGGCGCAGCACGAGGCCGGCGCTTCCTGCATTGCGCAGCAGGCACTGTTGCTGGAAGTTCCGATCGGCGGATGACCAGCAGGCAGCATCGTCTGGATGGACGGGTGGCCGGGAGGAAGATTCGTCTGAATTGAAGGATGGCCGGGTGGAAGCCCCGTTTGTACGGGCGGATGGCCGGCGGGGAGATTGCCCGGCTGGCCGCCTGATTCCACCCCTTGGATGCCGTCGGCGAAATAGACCAGCTCAAACGTACGGTCGAGCGTCTGGCTGTAGAAATTTTTCATCGGCATTCCGGGCGGAGCCATGACCTGTTCACCGGGTTTGAGCTTGGTTGCGGGAACGGCATACCAGACATTGCTTCCGCCGATGTCCAGCTGCACATAAGTATAAGGCCCGCTGTCTTCCGTCGACACCACGGTGGCGGTTGATTCATTGGCCTCGACAGAGCCGGCCAGGAGTGCCGCCAGCACAAGAATGATCCATGTTCTAAGATACAGCATAATCGTTTTTCCCTTTTTTACATTACAGGAACGCCGGAGTGGCAGTCATCGCAGCGGGTTTCCTTCCATTCCTCATCAATATCTTCCGGATGCTTGAACTCCAGCCCGCCGGAATTGATGCTGGTAACTTCGCGGCCCGGCCCCTGGGCGATAATGGTGTGGCAGTTGTTGCAATCGCGCGATATGACCTGGCCCTGCTCGTTTTCGTGATCGTCGTTGTGGCAGCGGAAGCAGCCGGGCGTGATCATGTGGCCGATGTGATCGGGATATTCCTTCCAGCTCACGTTCATTTCCGGGAAGATGTTCTGGCTGTAGATCTGCTGAATGGCACCGATTGCCTCGACCAGCTCAGGACCGCCGTCGGGATACGCATCGGCCAGCGCTGCTTCAATCTTTGCCAGCGCCTCATCCTCGGTTTTGTAATCACCGGTCAGCGCATCGATCCCGTTTTGCTTGATGTTGGGCATATCGGGGTCGAGCCGCCCTGATGCCAGAGCGTCATCGAGCGCCCGTTCGGGCGAATGATACTGATGGGTGGGGCGGTTGTGACAGTCGATGCAGTCCATGGTGCGTATTTCCGCGCTGGCGATCTGTTCAGGGGTCAGCTGCTTGCTCTTATCCGAGGTCTGGAAGATGGTGGTGTTGCCCTCGTTATCGGTCATTCGGACCCACGGGATTTCAAGTCGTTTTTCGTCCGCGGCTATGTATTCGATCTTGTTGCCGCTGGAGACATGCCAGTGAATTCCTTCCGGGCGTCCGTGGGCCGGATTGCCGCCACCGACTTTAAGCAGCATCTGGATGGTCCACGGACTGTTTTCCTCGTCATTGCGGAAATAGGTGCGCTTGAGTTCCTGGGCGCCGAAGAACTTTTCGGGCCAGTGGCATTCGTAGCAGGTCTCCTTGGCGGGGCGCAGGTTGTGGACCGGGGTGGGGATGGGCCGGCTATACTTGTTGAAGATAACCGAATACACCTGATACAGGCCATTGATCTTCGACTTTACGAAAAAGTCCGCCCCGGGGCCTATGTGACATTTAACGCAGCCGGCATTGGCGTGCGGTGAATTCTGGTAGGCGGTATATTCCGGTTTCATGACGCTGTGGCAGGTGATGCCGCAAAACTCGACCGACTCGGTGAAATGGTAGGCTCTATAGCCACCCACCACGCTCAGGCTGATAAACATCAGGGTCACGACAATGATAATGGCGAAACGGCGGAACTGCTGACCATCGTTGAGATTGATTACGGGCATTTTGGACGGTTCGCCAAGCCCTTTCTGGCGCCGTCTGTGCTCGAACCACGCGCCGACCGCGATCAGCAGCAGACCGCCGCCCAGGATGACAGGCACCACCATATAGGTGAAGATGCCGGTATAGGGATTCTCGAAATGCGTCTGCATGTCGATGACGATCAGGGTGATTCCCGTGACAAACCCGAACGCGGCCATAATGATACCGATGAGACTCAGAATGTTCCGCGTCAAACTGTGTTTTAGGGGTTTATGTGTCATATCCGACCTGCTTTCCTGGTGCGCCGAAAGATTATATGGGTTCTTTGATTTTCGGCGCAAAATGAGTGCGCTGATTGCATTAGTCAAGTTAAATGAGGATACCGAAGTATATTTATAATTAATACTAGATTTAAAATAGACCAGAAGGTCCACATATAACTTGTTTTGGGCGGGGCGGGGGTGTACGGTGTGCCGAGTAATGGGGAAAGAGGGTGGAATGCCATGATGTCGCTGTCAAATACCACGGGCCATGCCATACGCGCTTTGGCATGCCTGGCGGGGTGCACAAATCCACCCGCCAATATCAAGGATCTGGCCGCATGTGCCGATGTCCCACAGGCCTATTTGGCCAAGATCGTTAAGAAACTGAACGATTCTGGTATTATAGAATCCAAACGGGGCAGCAAGGGGGGGGTCTGGCTGGCCCGTCCGGCCAAGCTGATCAGCCTGTGGGAAATCAGTGTGGCGATCGATGGGGAGCATGTGCTCTCCCCCTGTCTGCTCGGATCGGACTACTGCAACCACGACTGCGGCTGTCCAACCCACATCTTCTGGGTGAAGAACCGCGACATGATTCGACGTGAACTCGAAAAAACCAAGCTGTCCGACGTGATGGGCTTCTACAAAAAGCATGGAATTCATCAACTTCCGCCGGAATAGCAAGGCGAGGTAACATGGGCAGAATGTTTATATTTAACAGGGTATTAAGGATTTAGATGTTTACGTGACGACCGGGTTCGGAAGGTAATATGGACATCAAGGTAGATTACTGATACAAAATGCAAAATAGACCCTGAGATCATAAATCGATAGACTTTGATTGATTGGGCGTGCTAAATCTTGAGTACTTTCATCGCAGTACTAGTGGAATATAGAAGGAACCAGGCAACAATAAGGAGTCGCTATGAAAACTGCAGCATTGATTAGAAGCGTAGTATTGGTAGCCGGGTGCGTCAGCCTGACGGCCCTGGGACAGTCCGAAGATCCGGCCAAGCTCATCGGCACCAAGAAATGCGCGATGTGCCACAAGAAGGATGATACGGGCAACCAGTATGGCAAGTGGCAGGAAGCCAAGCATTCCAAGGCGTATGAGCTGCTGGGTACCGACGAAGCCAAGGCAGTGGGTGCCAAGCTGGGTATCGACAATCCGCAGACCAGCGGCGCATGCCTCAAGTGCCACTCCACGGCCTACTACTTTACCGAAGAGCTCAAGAGCGATGCTGTTGCTGTTGAAGACGGCGTATCCTGCGAGTCCTGCCACGGTCCCGGAGCCGACTATAAGAAAAAATCAATCATGGAAAGCCATGACGAGGCGGTTGCCGCCGGAATGGTAGCCGATGCGAAGACGCGCTGCGTACTCTGCCACAACGACAAGAGTCCGACCTGGAAGGGGAGCTTCGATGTGGCTGAGGCCTACGAAAAGATCAAACACGAGCGCCCGGCTGCTGAATAACGAATAACAACCGAACGATCGCAATGAAGAATCCCGTAGATAAACTGAACAAGGCCTTTTTTGTCGCTGGCGTGAATTACCGCACGGCTCCGGTCGAGGTGCGCGAACGCATGGCGGTGGCGCATCCCGACCGCGAGGAGGTTAGCCGGCTGCTGCAGTTGAAGGCTGGTCTTGCCGAAGTGGTGGTGCTGTGGACCTGCAACCGCGTGGAGATCTACGGGGTTACCTCGCGGGGGAACGAGGTTGAGGTCGGGCCCATGTTCGAGTGCCTGGCCCGCGAGATGCCGTCCCTGAGTTCGCATGTCTACTGCGAATACGGCGATGAAGCCCTCTCTCATCTGTTCAGGGTGACCAGCGGACTCGATTCCATGGTGATGGGCGAGACCCAGATTACCGGGCAGGTGCGCGATGCCTATGAAGCGGCCCGGAAGGCAAAGCTGACCGGCAAGGTGTTGAACAGCGTATTCCAAAAGGCCCTGCGGACCGCCAAGGCGGTTCGTACGCAGACCTCGATCGGTCGCGGTGCCCGCTCCGTGGGCGGCGTGGCCGTGGCCCATGCCCGTGAAGTGCTGGGAGAGAATGGATTGAACTCGCACAAGGTACTGATGATCGGTGCCGGCGAGATGGCGGAATGCTGCCTGCGCCATCTTCAGAAGAAGGGTCAGTGCGAAGTGGTGGTTGCCAACCGTTCAGTGGAACGGGCACAGCGTCTGGCCGATGAGTTCAAGGGTACGGCCATCTCGTTCGAGGACCGCTATGAAGCCATGGCCGATGCCGATGTAGTCATCAGTTCGACCGGAAGCGCATCCACCGTCATTGACCGCCCCGAGGTTGAGGCGGTGATGCAGGGGCGTGCGGACCATCCGCTCATGCTGATCGATATAGCCGTTCCGCGCGACATCGATCCGGCTGTGGCCGAGGTGTCCGGCGTGCATGTGCACGATATCGATGCCCTGGAGTCCGCCGTGGAGCAGACCCTGGGACGCTGGGAAGAGGATCTGAGAATCTGCCAGGGCATCATCGAACAGGAAATCAGCAGTTTGAAGAACCATTTTATTAGCCGCATGGCGGCGAAGAACCGGGAACACGACCAGGCGCAGCTGCTGCAGGCTGGTTGAGGATGTTGGGTAGCAAGTAGGAAGTTAACTAGAAGTGGCGTGGGTGCCACGGAGGGAAAAGGATGAAACAAGGAACAAGCAAACAGTCAATGGGTACCGTCGCGTTGATAGCATTCGCGCTGGTTGCCTTTGGGGTGCAGTGGGTGCAGGCGCAGGACATCAGGATTGATACGCGTCCGCTTACTCCGGCAGAGGTTTCGAACCCGGAATATGGCCTGACCAATACAACACAGCTTGCCAACGGCACGCATGTGGTGGGCCTGGGTCAGCCGATCTATCTCGATCTGCTGGTCGAGCAGGGCACAGTGATTACCCAGGTGGTATGGAGCCTCGGTACCCCGTATGATCTGAATGAGGATCCGATCACTGATTCAAGTGCTGCGATTACCGACAGCCCGCTGCCGATGTCCATGCCGACCTACGATTCCGTCGACCGGGCCGCCTTTGATGTGGTGGATCGTGCCATGATCATTCCTGATAAGCGGGGAACCTATCCGATTTCGGTTCAGGCATTCACCACGAACGGTGTACTTAACGCCGATCTCGAAGTGGTCGGTTCCGTGTTTATCGGCAAGGATAACGGGTGCTATGTCTGTCACCAGTCCAAGAGGCCGTTGTTTGAAACAACCCTTCACTCCCATGCGTTTACGGACCAGATCAATGGCGAGGGCAGCAGCCACTTCAGTGAAAGATGCATCAAGTGCCATGTGACGGGTTATGACGATGCCCCCGCAGCGATCAATGGCGGCTGGGACGATGTTAAGAACGATACCGGCTGGGTCTTCCCGGAAACGCTTTCGACCAACAACTGGGATGAAATGCCGACCGAGCTGCAGAATAAATCCAATATCCAGTGCGAAATGTGCCACGGCCCAGGCCAGCTGCACTACCGCATGCTCGATGCCGGCAAGATCGGCGTCAGCCTGAGTGCGGGCACCTGCGGCCAGTGCCACGATGCACCGACGCACCACGTCAAGAATTTCGAGTGGGGCCAGTCTCTGCATGGCCGGACCCAGGTTGATCGCACCGGAAGTTGTGTGAATTGCCACACCACGGCCGGATTCATCAATGCCAACGATCCGGGCGTCCTGTTCGGAGAGGTTATTTCCTCGACCGATTATGCCACCTTCAAGGAAGGCATCACATGCGCGGCCTGCCATGATCCGCATGCCAAGGGCGGTCAGGTGCACCAGCTGCGCGACCTGCAGAGCGTTGAGCTTGGAAACGGTACGGTCATTACCGAAGGCGGCGCCGGCCTTGTCTGCATGAACTGCCACAAGTCGCGTCGCGATGCAGAAAGCTATGTCTACGGCAACGTCAGCAGCCACTTCGGGCCGCACCATGGTCCGCAGGGCGACATGATTGCCGGGGAAAACGCCATTGAATATGGCCGGGATATGCCCAGCTCCAAGCATTTGAGCGTAGTTGAAGAATCGTGCGCCCAGTGCCACATGCAGGAAATCCCGTCCGACCTGCCGGCCTATGCCGAAGGCAAGGTGGGTGGGCACTCCTTTGAGCTGGCCTATGACGACGGCACCAATGCCCCGATCCACCTGACCGAAACCTGCGCGAGCTGCCATGGTGAAATCGAAGACTTCGACTTCGGCGGCGAGGACTACGACCTGAACGGCATCGTTGAAGGTGTCCAGTCCGAAATCGAAGGGATGATGCACGATCTCGCCATGCTCCTGCCGCCGGTAGGTTCGCCGGACGTATCTCCGGGCAGCGACTACAACAGCTCGCTTCCTCTGAAGCGGGCCTTGTACAACTACCTGTTCGTTGAAGAAGACGGCAGCATGGGTGTACACAACCCGAAATATGCGGCCGCCATCCTGCGCTCGTCCATCGACGACCTCAAGGGCGGCATCGACATCGACAAGGACGGCCTGGTGGATTCCTGGGAAATCGAACATTTCGGCGACCTCACCAGCCAGTCCGGTTCGGACGACTTTGATGGTGACGGCCTGACCAACGCTCAGGAACAGAACCTCATGACCGATCCTACGATGATCGACAGTGATGGTGACGGCTACTCCGATCTGGTCGAAGTACAGGCTGGCAGCGATCCGTTGGAAATCACCAGCGTACCGACCAGCGACATGGTCATTCTGCCGGCGGCGGAAGTGGGCTACATGCCCAAGGGCACCGGAACATTGGTCCGCATCCAGTCGCTCGACAGCATAAACGGCGGCGGCTGGCAGGATCTGGGTCCGGCCCAGACCAATACCGGCAGCTGGGTGTACAAACTCGACTCGCTGCAGGGTACCACCAACCGCTTCTATCGCGCGGTTGAAGAATAAGATGATATAAAACGGGACCGGCTCCACGGGGCCGGTCCCGCTCCCTTTGAAAGGGTGCGAATGAAGCAAGTGTCCAGAGTTGGCCTTTGCACAGTCCTGATCGGTGCGGGGCTTTTTTCGTTTGGAACGCCCGTTGCCGGTGCAGAGCCGGCGACGCCCGTCTACTCGGGTTCACTGCGTGCCACCTACGATTATCGCAGCATGGGCGACTACGAAGACCATGATGTCTTCGGTTACTGGTATTTCCGCGGGCGTGATCTGGGAGATAAGCTGGTGGATATCTATACCTCGGGACGTCTCCACGGCGACCTGGATGGAACCACATCCTCAGCATACGATCCGTTCAGCAGCATCACCGACGGTTCACAGGGGGATCTGCGGCTGCTCCAGTTCTACATCGACATCCACAACCGCGAACAGACCATGGCCATGCGTTATGGCCGCCAGTACGTCGACATTGCCGATTACATCCAGATGGACGGTGCCCAGGTTATGCTGTTTGAAAGGCAGGATATCGGCGGACGCGTCTTCCTGGGGCAGCCGGTCAGCGATTATTCGTCTGTCAACGGCGATGTCTTTGCCGGTGCCTCCCTGGTTGGCCGGCCCTGGTCGGGCAACAGCAGCCGCATCACGTATGCCCGGTACGATGACAAAAGCGAGAATGCGGCGGACGACCACTTCTTCCTGGATATGAAACAGCGCATGAGTGAGGAGCTCAGGGCGCGCGGATACCTATCGGTGATGAACGAGGATGTCCGCATGGGCGGCGCCGACCTGTTCTATGTTTCCATGTCGGATTATGCGTTCGATGCGGTACTGGGCGTGCAGCGCTGGGGGGACTATCGTGCCGATACCCGGGTCTATTCGCCGTTGACCGAGGTGCTCGGCGATCTCGAACCCTTCACCATGGCTCACGCACGCTGTACGGCCGAGGTGCTGCCGTGGTTCTATCTGTCGCCGGGAGCCATGGTCCGCCAGCCGGATGATTCCAATTTCACCAACCGCCGGTTTGAGCGCTATGACCTTAGTTTTATTTTCGAATCCACGGAAGCCCTGAGTGCATCCGTTGCGGCGGAATACTGGGATGTCGAGGATAACGACCGCTTCTTCGGTCTCAGCGGCAATATCCGCTACCGCTACCGCAAGCTGTGGGAGCTGTCGCTGGGAGCGGCCTACCTTGATTACGCCTATGTGCAGCTTTCGGATCAATCGGTGATCACCGTTGAAGATCCGGTGACCGGCATCGTGGATGTCACGGCATTGGATGGCGTCCGGGTATCCCCCAACGCCTATACCTACTACCTTCGTGGACGCTGGAATTTCACCGACAAAACAGCCTTGCGGCTTTCGGGGGAAATCGAGGACGATAGCGTGGAAGATGATTTAAGCTATCGGATCCGCACATCATTCGAGGTACGGCTGTGAATACGACACGCATTATTCAATTTATAACCTGCACCGCATTGATCGCCTTCCTGTCGGGATGTGAGGAGGATGAGGAGCACTACCAGCTGCGTTTCAGTCATTATCTGCACGTGACGGAAAACGAGATGGGTTGCGATGAGTGCCACGGTGAACCCGGCCAGCCCGACTTCAACACCATTACCCACGAAACCTGTCTCGACTGCCATGAAGAGCCCGAAGCCGAGGATATAGCTGCCGATACATGCGGCATCTGCCATCAGGAAAAGCAGGTTGCACTCTATGAAGAAGCCGCCGCGAAGGCGTCGGAAGCGGAGGCTCCTGAAGGCGAAGAGGCGGAAGTCGGGGACGTAGAAGCTGCCGGTGCCGCCCGGTCCGTCTTTGTTCACACCGAAGCACTGGCGGAAAACTGCACCGATTGCCACGATTACCTTCTGAACGAGGAGCTTGTGACGGTTCCGGAGCTCAGGCGTGACGATATTGTTGCCATCCGCAACAAGGCGCACATGTCGGGCCAGGACTGCACCACCTGCCACGTCGACATGGATCCGGCCATCGCTCCGGCCACTCACGACATGGTGTGGAGCAGGCGGCACGGCCAGTTTGCCATGCAGTCGGATGCCTCGTGCAGCGTCTGCCACACGCAGGACAGCTGTTCGGACTGCCACAGCGTTATGCAGCCCTCTTCGCACAACAACATGTTCCGGATGAAGACACACGGCGCCATGGCCGCCTGGAGCCGCGAAAGCTGTCAGGTCTGCCATACCGTGGATTCCTGCACTTCCTGCCATGCAACCACGCGTCCAAAATCGCATAATGCACGGTGGGCGGCACCCGGAAAGAAACCGACCCATTGCATTTCATGCCACACCGAAACGGCACCGGGCCAGGGCTGCGTGGTCTGTCATGAGGACGGGAACGATCTCCTGCTGCACGAGAGCTTCTGGCCGGATAATCATAACAGCGTGCCGGTCGTAGACATCGGCTGCTATCAATGCCATTGGCTGAACACGCCATAGCGGACCGGAAGCAAGAAGCTCCCTGCGCTGCCGCGATTCGGAGGATGCTTTAGAGCTTCCGGACGGTGCATCCATCCGGTGTAATATCAAACTCATAATCGATGATGCCTTCGGAGCCGCTAACGGTGGCCTTCACCGGTTCAGATACCGTAAACTCAAAAGCCAGGGTTCCCAAATCGGCAGGCGCGCCTTGTATGAACCCGATATATCCCGCCGGGTTGATTACCGACCTGATATTGGCGTTCTCTGTCTCTGAAACGGGCGCCAGCGCCAGCAGCCTGGAGGATGAAGACATCGGAACACGTACCGCCAGGATGATATCCTTCGGCAGTTCAATGCCGTCCGAGGGTTTGAACTCAAAGTGTACCACCAGCCCGGCGGGGGTTTGGCGCACGGTCGGAGTCTGGAGAACGAGTGATTCGACTTCTTCGTCGACGGGTTGGGGCGCGCGGTTTTCGCGTATACTGGCGAGACGTTCCCGGACTACCGGCGACGAGTCCCCGCTGTTGAGGTTGCTGATTTCCTGTTTGGCGATCGCAAGTTCCTGTTGAAGCCGGCTATTTTGAACGGAAAGCTCGTTCAGCAGGTCTTTTGATTCCTCATGAGCGCGCCAGAGGAAAGCGGCTACGATCAGCAGGCTCACGATCAATGCAAGGGAAAGGATGAGGACTGCAGGATTGAGCGGACGGTTTGAGATGGTTGATTTATTCATGCTCTCAATATGATGGCATGGTGCGCAACGGTCAAGATCATCATACCGTTCCCTGGGCGAATGAGTGTGCGGTCGGCGGTGTCCTGGCGCGATATTCAGGCGCATAGTGGTCGACATTCGAATGCTCAAATCCTAGAGTACGCGCCAATTGTAAAAAACAGGAAATTAACCATGAAACAGATGATTATTGCCTCTTCGCTCTTGATTTTGCTCTCCGCCTGCAGCCGGGAAGAGCCTGCCACCTATGAAGTCCCCAAGGAGTCTGCCGCTCCCAATCCCCATGAGGGGATGCAGTCATCGGCGCCTATGATGGGATCCGCATCGGACAATGAGATGGTCGCGGCCGCCCACGCCTCCATGTCCGCCCAGATGCCGGATGCCGGCTTCGACGCCGAGCTGCCGGAAGGCTGGACCAATAAGGGGGCTTCGGGGATGCGCATGGCCAGCTATGCCATCGAGGGAACCTCCATTGATTTCTACCTGATTTCGCTCACCATGGGTGATGTGCCGAGCAACGTAAACCGCTGGCGCGGGCAGGTTGGACTGGCACCAGCCACGCCGGAGGAGATTGCCGGTGAAGTCCAGACCTTTGATGCCGACGGACATGGCGTAAGCTACATCGAAATCTACAACGATGAGACCGGAAAGGGCATCATCGCGGCAATCGTCGATCTGGCACCGAAATACTGGTATTTCACAGCCAAGGGATCCGTCGATGAACTCAAGGCCCATGCCGCTGATATCCGCGCCTTCCTTGAATCCATAAAAATCAACTAACCGGTTCCGTTGGTTCCGGGCGGCCGTGCGGGCTAATGCATGCCGGTCGCAGATTGAAGCAGGTGTTTGTTCCATGAAGAAAGTTATCGATTTTTTCCTGTCACTAAAACTGACCGTGGTACTGCTGGCGCTGAGCATGGTGCTGGTGTTCGTCGGTACGCTGGCGCAGGTGGACAAGGGTATCTGGACGGTGATGGACCAGTATTTCCGCTGCTTTATCGCCAAGGTCGATCTGCCGGTGCTGTTCCCGCATACCTGGAACATTCCCAATGTGTGGATCCCGTTTCCCGGTGGATTCCTGATCGGAACGCTGCTTTCGATCAATCTGCTGATGGTGCATGGAGCAAACTTTAAGATCGTCACCAAAGGCGGGCGGCGCCTGGCCGGTATCCTGGTGCTGTTGCTGGGTATCCTGATCGTGGCCGGCGTCATGTTCGGCTGGGGCACTTCGTCAGTCGCCGCTACCGAAGACGACGCCTTCTGGCGCGTGTTTCTCCGTCTGGGCCGCGGCACTCTGGCGGCCGTGGTGCTGTTTATTGCCTGCCAGCTGCTTTACAAGCAGCGTGCGGGGATGGTGCTGCTGCACGGCGGCATCCTTTTCCTGCTGGTGGGCGAGTTCATTACCGCGCAGTTCGCGGTAGAAGCCAACATGACCATCCGGGAGGGCGAGACTGTCAACTATCTCGACCGATCGCAGCAGCTGGAACTGGCGTTTACCGAAACCTCGAACCCCGATCACGATGTGGTAACCGTACTTCCCCAGGATATACTTAAGGACGGGAAGGTGATTGCGCCCGACGGCCTGCCCTTCAAGGTGAAAGTAATTCACTACATGGTCAATTCAACCCAGCCGCGGCCGCTGGACAGCGTTCCCGTACAGCAGCGGGCGGGCTACCCGCAGTATGAAGGCTACGGTTCAAGCCTCTACGTCGGCGAGCAGCGGGAGGTCAGCGGTACCATGAGTTCGCGCAATGCGCCGGCCGTCGATGTGGAGCTGATCGACAAGGCTACCGGTGAATCCCTGGGCCGCTATATCCTCAGCATCTGGTTCTATCCCAATTTCGTGAACCGCGCGTGGGACATGCCGACGCAGATCACGGTCGACGGGCGGCAGTTCACGGCCTACTTCCGTTTTGCACGCGAATACCTCCGCTCCACGACCGGCAGCCCCTACAGCATCACACTGCTTGATTTCAAGCATGAACGCTATGAAGGCACCCAGATGCCCAAGGATTTTTCGAGTCATATCCGGCTGGTCAATCCGGGCGATGATATTGACCGCGAGCTGCGCATCTGGATGAACAATCCGTTGCGCTACTCCCGTCGCACCTTCTACCAGTCGGGCTATCTGCCCGATGACAGCGGAACCGTCCTGCAGGTCGTTCGCAACGATGTGTGGATGATTCCGTACCTCTCCTGCATGATCGTCTTTGTCGGCATGGCCGCCCAGTTCGTGCAATCGTTCAAACGCTATATTCGGAGGATTGCCTGATGCGCCGCACCATCACCAACATGATTGTCATACTGCTGGCTCTCTGGTTCTACGCGGCCGGGGTGCGCCCCCACAGGGAGAAAGCAACTGATTACCAGCTCAACGCCTTTGCCCATCTACCTGTTAAGTACGAAGGGCGCAAAAAGCCGGTCGATACCCTTGCACGCAACCTGCTCACCGTCCTTTCGGGCAAGCAGTCCGTCCGGACCGGTGACGGAGGGCGGCTCTCGGCCACCGCGTGGTTCCTCGATACGATCTCAGGCCGTCCGGAAGCATTCGACTACAAGGTCATTCGCATCGAGAACCTGGATGTGCTGTCCAACATGGGACTCGAGGAGCGCAAGGGCTTCCGATACTCCTACCGCGAAGTGGCTCCGGCCCTCATGAAGCTCAACAACGCCGCGCGCTCGGCCTATGCCAAGGACAACCGCGACCGCGATCTCTATGACCGTCAGATCATCAAGCTGGCAAACAAGCTCTTCACCTTTGAAAACGTGCTGTCTTCGTTCGAGGATCCCTCCTCGCTGCCGAAGGAGCAACTGCTGGCGACCGCACAGCGATACTCGCGTCTGGAAGGTTCATCCCTGCCCCTGGTCATTCCTCCCTACGACGGTCACGATGGGTGGCGTCCGCTCATGAGTTCGCTGCTGGCCGGGCCCATGACGCAATCCGATCCGATGGCCGTGAAGTTTGCCGCCATGCTCAACGCCTACGGGCATGGCGATGTGGCCGGGTTCAATGCCGCGTTGATGGATTACGGTTCCAGCATTGAAGCCGCCAGCCCCGAGGTCTTTCACAAGCTCGGCTTCGAGGTTTTCTACAACCGCCTCGGTGCCTTCATGAAATCGGCCCAGCTCTACCTGCTGGTATTCCTGCTTAGCTGCTTCGGCTGGCTGTTCCGCAAGGAGGGGATGCTCAGTGCCGCCCGAACGCTGATGGTCGTGGCCTTTATTCCGCACACCTTCGCCATCGTAGCCCGTGTATTCCTCTCCGGCTATCCGCCGGTCACCAATCTCTACTCGTCCGCCATTTTCATCGGCTGGGCCGCGGTCGCTGCGGGCATCATAATGGAAATGGTTTTCCGCAGCAAATCGAACGGTCTGGGCAACCTTGTGGGCGGCGTGGCCGGCTTCGCCACCCTGTTGATCGCCCACTTCCTGGCAGGCGACGGCGATACAATGGAGCAGATGCGCGCCGTGCTCGATACCCGCTTCTGGCTGGCGACCCACGTGATAACGGTGACGCTGGGTTACATGGCCACGTTTGTGGCCGGCACCATCGGTCTCTTCTATATATTCGCCGGTCTGCTCACCCGCCGACTGGATTCGGAAACCGAGGACGGCATGTACCGCATGCTGTACGGCACGGTCTGTTTTGCGCTCCTGCTCAGCTTTGTCGGAACGGTCCTCGGCGGGCTCTGGGCCGACGATTCGTGGGGTCGTTTCTGGGGCTGGGATCCCAAGGAAAACGGAGCGTTGCTGATCGTACTGTGGAATGCGATCATGCTGCATGCCCGCAGCGGAAAAATGGTCAAGCATCGCGGCTTCGCGGTCATGGCCGTCTTCGGCAACGTGGTAACGGCGTGGTCGTGGTTCGGGGTCAACCAGCTCGGCGTCGGTCTGCACTCCTATGGATTTACCGATTCCGCCAGCTTCTGGCT
>JBNLDM010000028.1:0-7740 GCA_050304335.1 Pontiella sp. | reverse complement strand
GTTTTTTGATCATGCCGATCTGGACGGTATCTTCTGCTATTGCGCGCCTGCTGCCCGGTTGGGGTCTGGGGTTGATGGATGAGCTGCGAAAGATACAGGGAGCACTGTTTATCATGTTTGTGTCTTTGCTGCTGGTTACCTTCTTTACGAAAAAGTCATATGCAAGCAGCCGTATCATCTTCCTGTCCACCTATCTGTTCAGTGCAGTGATGATTCCCTTTGTCCGTGCAGCTACCCGCGGCATTTTTATTCGTCTGGGGATGTGGGGGGTGCCGGTATCGATCTATGGCGATAAAGATTCGATTGAGATGGTGGGCAACGCGCTGCGCTCCGAACCCGCTCTTGGATACATTCCTTCCGTAGCCTTTACCGATTCCGTGCCTCAGGGCAATGTGATCAGCGGGATAACGGTGCGTGGGCATCTGCACAACACCACTTATCGCACGCCGGTGGCCATCGTGACATCGGCCCAGGCATCGCGGCATCAGTTGATCGATATTCTCGAAGGACCGCTCGAAGTATATCGTCGTGTAATTGTGATTCCCGACCTTCAGGAGGCACCGTCGCTGTGGGTGACCCCCCGCGACATGCAGGGCATTCTTGGTCTGGAGATTACCAAGAATCTGCTCAATCCGCTTGCGCGTATATTCAAGCGTGTGACTGACCTGTGCCTGGTTTTGCTGACGTCGCCGCTCTGGGTGCCGCTGATGACACTGCTGTATCTTCTGATCTGGCTGGAGGATCGCCATAATCCCCTTTTCCTGCAGCCGCGCATTGGTCGGGGCGGGGGAACCTTCCGGACGGTCAAGTTCCGCACGATGGTGCCCGATGCGGAGAAGGTGCTCAAAAAGGCTCTGGACAAGGATCCGGCCCTGCGTGCCGAGTGGGAAGCCAACTTTAAACTGAGGAAGGATCCGCGCATCACCAGGGTGGGTAATTTCCTGCGCAAGACGTCGCTGGATGAAATCCCCCAGCTGCTGAATGTGCTCAAGGGTACCATGTCGCTCGTTGGACCTCGTCCGCTGCCGGCCTACCATTTCAACGATCTCCCGGAGCAGGTTCGATTCCTCCGTCACAAGGTACTGCCGGGCATAACCGGCCTGTGGCAGGTTTCGGGCCGCAGCGAGGCGGGCACCGAAGGGATGGCTAAGTGGGATCCCTACTATGTCCGCAACTGGTCCATCTGGCTCGATATCGTGATCATGGCCCGCACCTTCAAAGCAGTTATCCGTGCGCACGGTGCGTATTAGGGGGATGGTGTTAAGTTTTAGATGTGAGGTTTTAGGTGTGCTCGAGACCAGTCGTTCCGAGCAGTCGGTTCTTTGTCGCGCAGAGCAAGCTGGGTAGCAGAGACCCTAAGCCAAAACTCTGTTAGCTCTGATGCTCTGTGTGAGATAAATAAGTCGTGCCGTACATGTGGACTAGCCTCGCGCAGAGACGCAGGGTTCGCAGAGTCCGCTCCGAGCTAATTGCTAATAGCCATCAGCTAATAGCTATTCCACATTCACCCACCAACCACTTCTCCCTCCGCGCTCTCTGCGCCTCTGCGCGAGATGAATCAGTCGTGCCGAGCTGCAGGAGATGTTTCGCGCAAAGGCCGCAAAGCCCCCTAACCATCACTTAACAACGAACAATTGGTCTAATTTGCACGCACTCTGCGTCTCTGCGCGAGATAAACCAATCACCTGCCGAGCTGCCGAGCTGCCGAAGGAGTCTCGCGCAGAGACGCAGGGTTCACAGGGAAACCACTAACAATCATCAATTAACAAACAACGCTTTTCCCTCTGTTATCTCCGTTGCTCTGCATGAAACTAACCAGTCCTGCCGAGCTGCCGAAGGAGTCTCGCGCAGAGACGCAGAGCTCGCAGAGCCCAGTACGAGCTAATAGCCATCAGCCAATAGCTAATAGCCATTAGCTTCCTCCCATTATCGATAAGTTATGGACGACGCGTCACAATATCCGTATAAGCAGACTTCTAACAGCAAGCTATTAAACGCAAACTGCGAAATCCCATGGCGATATTGATCAAAAATGTGGAATGGGCCGGTGCCGGGACCGATGTGCTGATTGAAGGCAATCGCTTTAAGGCCATCGGCAGGGGCTTGACCGCTCCAGCCGAGCAGGTGATCGACGGGCAGGGGAAGGCAATGCTGCCGACCTTCGTCAATATGCATACCCATGCGGCGATGACCCTGCTGCGCAGCTATGCCGATGATCTGGAGCTGCATGACTGGCTGACCAACTATATCTGGCCGCTCGAATCCAAGCTGACCGAAGAGGATATATACCACGGGGCGCGGCTGGCCTGTCTGGAAATGATCAGGTCGGGGACAACCTGCTTCAACGACATGTACTGGCATTTCCACGGTACGGCGCGTGCGGTCGAAGAGATGGGCCTGCGGGCCATGCTCTCATCCGTATTCATCGATTTCAGCGACAGTGCCCGGGCTGAAGAACAGCGCAAGCTGACGAAGACGCTGTACTATCGGGAAGCGGAGCAGTATTCCGACCGGATCAATCTCGCGTTGGGACCGCATGCGCTCTATTCATGCTCGGAAAAGTCGCTGCGCTGGATCCACGATTTTGCCGAGGAAAACGAGCTGCTGATACACATCCACATCTCGGAGACGGTTAAGGAGGTGGATGACTGCCTGGCGCAATACGGATTGCGGCCGGTTCAATGGCTGGACAAGATCGGCCTGCTGGGTCCCAATGTCATTGCCGCCCATGTTGTGCATGTCAACAATGCCGAGATTGGCATCCTTGCCGATCGCGGCGTGAAGGTGGTGCATAATCCGGTGTCCAACATGAAACTGGCCTCGGGCAGTTTTCCGTATGGACGGATGATCGCCAACGGCGTGGAGGTGCTGCTGGGGACGGACGGCTGCTCATCGAACAACAACCTCGATATGATGGAGGAGATGAAGATTGCTGCACTGCATGCCAAGCTCCTGCTGAACGATCCCACCGCGCTGCCCACGCAGAGCGTGTTCGAGATGGCGACGGTCAGGGGCGCCAGGGCCCTGGGATTTGAGTGCGGAGAAATCGCCGAAGGGAAGCTGGCGGACTGCATGCTCGTGGATCTCTCCAACCATCGTCTTGTTCCCGGCTACCACCTGATCGATGATATTGTCTACAGTGCCGACAGTTCCTGTATCGATACGGTAATCTGCGACGGTCGCGTTCTGATGCAAGGCGGTAAGGTGCCCGGCGAAGCAGAGATTGTAGCCGAGGCGAGAAAATACGCATCGCGCTTTGGGAAATCGTAGAAGCGTTCAAGGCGTTGAAATCGTTCAAGCGTTCAGACGAAATGCGTGCGCGCCGCCGGTTCGCCCTAATAATCACGAACTCAGCAACTTCTTTTATCTCTGCGCCCTTTGCGTCTCTGCGCGAGATATACCAAGTTCTGCCGTGTCCGCAGAAGTACCTCGCGCAGAGACGCAGCGTTCGCAGGGAAAGTATCTAACACTTGTCCGCCGCAGCTCTAGCGTAGGAGGAACCATCAGTTAAAAACAAACAACAGCTATTCCCTCTGTTATCTCCGATGCTCTGCATGAGTTAAACCAGTCCTGCCGCGTCTGCAGAAGGGTCTCGCGCAGAGACGCAAAGTTCGCAGCGCAAGTCACTGACAACCATCATTAAACAACCGGTTTAATCTCTGTTAACTCCGTTGACTCCGTGTGAGATAGACCAGTCTTGCCATGTATGCGGAATAGTCTCACACAGAGCCAACGAAGACAGCAGAGTGGGAGAGCTCAACCGCAACCTGCGAGCGAAGCGACCAGTAATTTGCGAATGCAAATAGTGAATGAAATGAACGGTTCACTATCAACTGCAAGCTATGCCGGAAATGAAGAAACCCCTTGCAGGTTATCTGAAGGGGTTGATGAAGGAGCTTTTAATGACGCGGTATCGCGGAGCGGTTCTCTTAGAAGGCCACGATGGCCATCAGGATGATCATGAACAGACCGGATAGCGCCATTGAGATCTCCACTGCCAGTATAGATTTTGCTTTCATGGTGTCTCTCTTTCCGTTCACTGATGAGTAAACTGTTATTGATTGCCTGAATATGTAGCATTTGGCGGGCCAGACTCGTTTTTGTTGAAGATTTCATGTTTTTCAGCCGATTTCAGCTGTTTGTGCTCTCAAAGATGAGAAGAAAAAAGGGCGGCTGGTTTTGTTTCATACATCTGAAAAAGTTTGCACCAGCCGGATTCACGCTTAGAATTGCTTCCATTCGAAGGAGATACATATGGGCAAAAAACTCTACAGGAATGATCAGCGGCACTGGTCGTCGATTGTCGTGGATGGTGTGGAGCGGGCACCGAGCCGGGCGATGCTGCGGGCGGTGGGCTTCAACGATGCGGATTTCAAGAAGCCCCAGATAGGCATCGCCTCGACCTGGAGCATGGTCACCCCCTGTAACATGCATATCGACAAGCTGGCTGTGGAGGCTGAAAAAGGGATTGGATTTTCCGGCGGCAAGGGGGTGTTGTTCAACACCATTTCGATATCCGACGGCATTTCCATGGGTACGGAGGGCATGAAGTATTCGCTCGTCTCCCGCGAGATCATAGCCGATTCCATCGAGGCCGTCGTGGCTTGCGAAGGATTCGACGGCGTCGTGGCGTTTGGCGGATGCGACAAGAATATGCCGGGCTGCCTGATCGCCCTGGCCCGTCTGAACCGTCCCGGGATTTTCGTCTACGGCGGCAGTATAAAGCCCGGATGCTATTGCGGCAAGGATGTCGATATCGTGTCCGTGTTCGAGGCGGTCGGACAGCATGCGAAAGGGGAAATATCCTCCAAACAGCTGACGGAAATCGAGCGGGTGGCCATTCCGGGCGAAGGGTCCTGCGGGGGAATGTATACCGCCAATACCATGGCTTCCGCCATTGAAGCGCTGGGCATGAGCCTGACAAACAGCTCATCGCGCGTAGCCGAATCGAAGGAGAAGCGGGAAGAGGCACATGCCGCCGGCCGCGCAGTGATGCATCTGATCGACCGCGGCATCAAGCCGTCCGACATTCTGACCCGGGAAGCGTTCCTGAATGCCATTACGGTGGTGACGGCGCTGGGAGGATCGACCAATGCCGTACTGCATCTGCTGGCTATGGCACATGCGGCCGGAGTGCGGCTGTCGCTAAATGATTTCACGACGGTGGGCCGGAAGGTTCCGGTATTGGCGGACCTGAAGCCAAGCGGGAAGTATGTGATGGCTGATCTTGCCGCGATCGGAGGAGTGGCACCCTTGATGTCCCGGCTGCTTAAGGAGGGGCTGCTTAACGGCGAGTGCATGACCGTGACGGGGAAAACGCTTAAGCAGAACCTGGCCAATGTAAAATCCTATCCTAAAAAGCAGAGCGTCGTTCGCCCGTTCAACAAACCGATCAAGCCGGAAAGCCATCTGGTGATACTCAAGGGCAATCTTGCGCCCGAGGGTGCGGTGGCGAAGATATCGGGCAAGGAGGGGCTTGAATTCACTGGCAAAGCGATTGTGTTCAGCTCCGAGGAGCAGGCCCTGAAGAAGATTCTGGATGGATCCGTCAAGAAGGGGCACGTTGTGGTGATTCGCTATGAAGGACCTCGTGGGGGGCCGGGTATGCGGGAAATGCTGGCGCCGACTTCAGCTATCATGGGTCGCGGACTGGGCAAGGATGTGGCACTCATCACGGACGGGCGGTTTTCAGGCGGCAGTCACGGGTTCGTCATCGGGCATATTACGCCCGAGGCATACGTTGGCGGACCGCTGGCGATCGTCAAGAACGGGGATACCATCAGTATCAATGCAAGCAAACGGGCGATTGAGGTAAAGCTGTCAAAGGCGGAGATCAATCGAAGGCTGTCCGCATGGAAACAACCCCGCTCACGTTATAAGACCGGCGTGCTGGCCAAATATGCGAAGCTGGTGGGGCCTGCTTCTACGGGCGCTGTTACTGATTAGAAGCCAATGGAGCATGTGCCGTGACCGGCCTTGGGATGAATGCTGCCCCGGACAGGTAGGGCGCTTTCGACGAGCCGAGTTTGAGAGACGGGCTTTGTTAAGCAAAGCAATGAAGCAAAAGGTGAACGTCGGGCCGTCCCCAGAAAGGAGACGCCGTGGTTTGCCATGGAGCGTTTCGTTTAACTATGATCAACGGACATTCAATAAAGGAAACGAAACATGAGGATTGAAGTCTTTGCACTATGTGATGCCGCAACGGACAATCACGGAAAACTTAATATTCTGGGGACGTTTGATCAGATATTCGCCGTAAAGATGCCCATCACGCATCCCTCATGCGCGATAGCGCTCCGCTTGCGCTTCGATAAGATGGAAGAGGGGCTTCATCGAATCAAGCTCCAGCTGGTCAATCCGGACGGGATTCCCGTCATCAAACCCATGGAGGGGGACGTAAGTCCCAGAATGGCGGCCGATGTGGATTCGGTGGCGGTCAACCTGATCCTGAACTTCCAGAACATCAAATTTGATGCATACGATGATTACCAGATCAATGTCACCATTGATGATGTGGCGATGGGATCCCTTCCCTTGCGCGTTCGCGAGATGCCCCGGAAGCATAAGGTGTAAATTCCCCGGAGTGGTCTGCGCAAATCCCGACAATATTTTCATGTGCACTTCCGTTCTACTCACTACATGTGAGATACACATTAAAACAGGAGGTATCGCATGAATAGGAATACACTGAAAGTTGCCGGCCTGTTGCTGGCCACGACCAGTATCGCCGTATATGCCCAGCAGCCGCCGCGAGGTCAAGGTGGCCCGGCCGAGACGGAGGGTGCACCGCCGCCGCAGGGGGTGCAGCAGCAGATTGGTCCCGGTGGAGGGGGTGGACCCGGTCCCGCGGGTGAGGGGCGTCCTTCCAGAGAGGAAATAATGAAACGCTTTGATACCGATGGCGACGGCGTATTGAGTGATACCGAACGAGAAGCCATGCGCGCGGCAATGCCCCCGCGTCGGGGCGGACCCCGTGGCGAGCGCCCGAGTCGCGAAGAGATGACGAAACGCTTTGATACCGATGGCGACGGCGTGCTCAACGAAGAGGAACGTGCGGCCATGCAGGCGTCTATCGATGCGCGGCGGGCCGAGCGCCAGCAGCGCCGGCAGGAAATGCTCAAGCGCTTTGATGCCGACGGCGATGGCCAGCTAAGTGATGCGGAGCGTCAGACCATGCGCGAAACGCTGCGCGCGGAACAACCCGCACCGCCTCCGAAGGAAGGTGCTGAAGAGCAGGACGAGACCGGGGAAGACGCTACGGAATAATCACCGCTCAACCGGCTTAGAATCAAGACGCCACACGGGGCATGCCCCCGGTGGCGTTTTCTTTTGCCCCGCGCCGGTGATATGGATGCTCAGAAAGAGCTTTTCATGCGAAGTCGCAAAGCATGGATTAATTTTTGTGGCTTGCATATCTGATGCGAGTGTTTCCAGGGAGGGTGGCTTGTCGGATATTTCGCGGATCGGATATCCACTTCACGGTTTGTGACTGGAGTGTCACCCTGGGTAGCCGCGATCATGGATCGCGGCGGCGGGGTCCCGGACCTCGCCCTACACCTATGTCAGGCACGTCCTTCTAGACGGAGACTACCGAAGCGCCGTGCGCTGAAGGTCACGGATGTAATCCCGAAGCGAACCAGGTGCGTTGATATATCTCGCACAAAGGCGCCAAGGCGCAAAGCATGGATATTTTTGTGGCTCGCATATCGGATGCGAGTGCTGCCAGGGAGCGCAGCTTGT
>JBNLDM010000027.1:0-64588 GCA_050304335.1 Pontiella sp. | reverse complement strand
CGGGGTGTCTTCCATAAGGTAGCTGATGCCGATTGGAATGCGTATGCCGACCCGGTCATCATGGTCGTTCCCCTTGCCGTTGTTGCCATCCCTCAGTTGGAGGCGTCCGCCGATACCTACATAAAGCGGTAAATCACCTTTCGCTTCCGGAGCCTGCAGCAGGTCGGTGATTTGCACCAGAAAGTCGCCATGGATGTGAAATGAATCGTTTTCCGAGAAGGACCATCCAAGCCCGGCATCGATGGCTTGCGTTTCGTTAATCCACTTTTTCAAGCTGAGACCCGTGGGTTCCCCGACGATGACACCGATCCCGAAACCCTCGCGTTGTTTCATCTGGGCATCCGCCATGGGAGTAAGGCCGATCAGGAGTGCCAAAATACTTGCGGCTGCATACTTCATTGAATGATCTCCTTTCCATGTCTGTTCGCTCTCATCCTGACAAAAACAGTAAGCCTTGTACAGGAGGGAAAGGTATACGCGGAGCATCATACGGGCCACAATCGACCTGATTTCTAATGTCCAGTAGCTGTTTTTGCCTGAACGGCGAGTGATACCCTCTTCTGCGCCTTCCAGCGTTTTGTGTTGGGCAGATATCGGGTCATCAGCTTGCGGGCCTTGGCCTCGGGCATGACGCCCTGCTCGACCATGTGCTCCACGCACTTGTCGATCATTGCGTCCATGGTGATGTCCGGTTCGGTGAAGGCGCCGTAGTGATAGCAGAAGCGGCAATAATCCTTCGACGGCGATCCGTCGGCTTCAGTGCCGAACAGCTCGGCCGTGGTCATCGGAATCGCGCAGCTCTGGCAGAACGGCCCCTTCGGCATCGTCCACCAAACCAGCACGATCCCTGAGAGCACCACGACAAATACAATCAGGGTGAGCTTTGTTATCATTTCCCCTTCAGGATATCGGCGAAGAAGTTGTTGCCTTTGTCGTCGACGATGATGACGGCGGGGAAATCGACGACTTCGATTTTGCGGACGGCTTCCATGCCGAGCTCTTCCATGTCGACGACCTCGACCTTCTTGATGTTCTTTTCGGCGAGCAGGGCGGCGGGGCCGCCGACGGAGCCGAGGTAGAAGCCGCCGTGCTTCTTGCAGGCATCGGTAACACCCTGCGAGCGGTTACCCTTGGCGAGCATGACCATCGAGCCGCGATGCGACTGGAACTCGTCGACATAGGGGTCCATACGCTGGGCGGTGGTGGGGCCGAACGAGCCGGAGGGTTTGCCCTTGGGCGTCTTGGCCGGGCCGGCATAGTAGACGGGATGGTCCTTGAAATAGGCCGGCATCTCTTCCCCGTTGTCCAGTCTTTCCTTGATCTTGGCGTGGGCGATATCGCGCGCGACTATCAGCGTGCCGTTAAGCCGGACGCGGGTGGTGACAGGATACTGCGAGAGATCGGCCAGGATCTCTTCCATCGGGCGGTTGAGATCGACGATCGGCGCGGTGTCGACTTCTGTACCGATGTTGGCGGGGGCATATTTGGCGGGATCGTGCTCGAGCTGTTCGAGGAAGGCGCCCTCGGGGGTGATCTTCGCCCGGATATTGCGATCGGCGGAGCAGGAGACGCCGATGCCGACGGGACAGGAGGCGGCATGGCGCGGCATGCGGATGACGCGCACGTCGTGGCAGAAATACTTGCCGCCGAACTGCGCGCCGATCTTCGAGTCGCGGCTCCATTCGAGTACTTTCTTTTCCCATTCGAGATCACGGAAGGCGCGGCCGGATGCGTCGCCGGTGGTGGGCAGGTCGTCGAGGTCGCCGGTGGAGGCGAGCTTGACATATTTCATGGTGGCTTCGGCGGAGGTGCCGCCGATGACGACGACATAGTGGTAGGGCGGGCAGGCGGCGGTTCCGACATTGAAGAATTCGGACTTGATGAACGCCTCGAGGTTGTCTTCGGTCAGCAGCGACTTGGTCTTCTGGTAGAGGTAGCTCTTGTTGGCCGAGCCGCCGCCCTTGGTAACGAAGGTCATGTGGTATTCGGCACCGGTGCCGTTGTAGATGTCGATCTGCGCGGGCAGGTTGTTGCCGGTGTTCTTTTCCTCGAACATTGAGAGCGGGGCGATCTGGGAATAGCGCAGGTTGAACTCCTGGAAGGCACGGTAGATGCCCCGGGAAAAGGCGGCCTTTTCATCATAGTCGGTCCAGACCTGCGCGCCGCGGTTGCCCACGACGATGGCTGTGCCGGTGTCCTGGCAGGTGGGCAGCTCGCCATAGGCGGCGATGATCGAATTTTCGAGGAAACAGCGGGCGACGAACAGGTCGTTTTCACTGGCTTCGGGATCGTCGAGGATGGAGGCGACCTGCTTCATGTGCGAAGGCCGCAGGAAGAAGGAGACGTCGTGCATGGCCTCGTAGGCAAGCCGTTCGAGTACTTCGGGCTCTACCACCAGCACGTCCCTGCCGTTGAACTGCTCAACGCGCACGCCGTCTTTCGTGATCAGGCGGTATTCCGTCTTCCTGCTGCCGCTGTGCTGGATGGTTGGTGTGTAGGTATAGTCGCTCATGGTTCTCTCCCGATGTGTAACGTTCAAAGATTCTTCGCAATTGATAGCAGAGTAAATCTTGTGTTCACAGCGGATTGTTTGTCGGAATAATGCGGATTATGTAGAGGTTTGGATTCGATGCCGGGGGCGGCGGGGGTGTAACGCCGGCGGATCGATTCACACATGGATATGTTTGCATACTGTCGCACGATTTAGTGCTCAACCGGAGTGAAGCCCAGCGGCCCTGCGGCGACAAAGAATTGACAGTATAGCCGCGCGTCCCCATCATTCAGTAATGAAAACGATTCATCACATAGTAACACCATTGTGCGATTCCGATCAGATTGCCGGAATAGGAATTATTAAATTGATGGCCGTGCTGGTCTGCTTTGGGTTTTGTACTGCATGCACGAGTACGCAGCACAACATCGACCAGGAAAAGATGGGCAGTGCCTGGGACGGAAAACCCCGGACAAATCTGCTCGTCGTGGGCATGTACGAAGATCGAACGGTTCGCGTCTCGGTCGAGAGTGTGCTGGCATCGCAACTCACGGAAAAGGGGATCAAGGCGAGCCCAAGCTATGAGCTGCTGCCCGATCTGGATGCCGAATACGCGTCGATTCAGACGGGGACACAAGGCAAGGGATATGACGCAATCCTCACCATGGCAACCCTGAAAGGTGGTGAACAGTTCGACTATGAATCGCATCAAGCCTTGTATGCCTTCGTACGCCTCCTCGGTTCGGAGGGAACGTTTACCCGTCTAGGCGGTTATGCAGACCAGGGTGCGGCCGCCCGGCATGTGCTCGACATCGGGCTCTTCGATGCTGAATCGTTCGATCCGATCTGGAGTGCCACCACCGCCTCAAGGGAAGCGGATATCGGGCCGGATGGAATCAAGCGGTTCGCAGGCTGGCTTGCCGGAGAACTCAAGTCCCGTAAACTGGTGGACTAGGGAAACACCGTGACCAGGCAAGAGGCAAACTGAAGCGAGCCGTCCCCGATACTGCAGTATCACCATGGTGACCAGTCGTTAAGCGGTATCCCGACCGAAAGGATGCTGCTTCAGAAATTAAGTGCCGCTCCCATAGCCACAACATGAAGATCCTTGAGATCGATATCAGGGCGGCTGATGCGGTAGATCCGGTAGCCCGCATAGAAATCGATTCCATATTCCGGCCATTTCTGCACGGCGAACAGACCGGTGGAATCCGCCGAGTCTCCATCCAGACGAAAATCGCTCACGTGGGAATAATCGATCGAAAATGCGGTGTTGCCGATGCTGAAGAGATCGGCCAGCCAGCCAGCCTTGACGAGCCACGTTTTTGTGTTGCGGCCGTTATCCTGCCGGTCAATGCTGCCACCGGCAGTCAGGTTCAATCCGGAAGGATTGTGCAGGGTGGATACTGCCGCGTCCCACCGCCGATCGACGCCGGCTGCGGGTTTGTCAAGATAAGCCGCGCCGCCCACCAGGGTGAAGTCGCCGATCGGTTCGGGTTTTGCCCGCAGTGCGAGGTCCCACCGGTCATCGCCTGCGGCACTGGAAGAGAGCTGCAGGCCCGGTCCGAACTTCGGTGAATCGTAGCGCCCGCGGTCTACCAGCAGCAGGCGTTCTACGTCGACAAAGTAGGTGAGCACCTGAATGTTGGTGAGGCTGTTGTTGGAAGCGTCGACAAACTTCATGCCCGGGGCCAGCATACCGACCGGCAGCAGACTTGCGAACTGGGTGCCTGAAAGATCGATTTCGGGCGCCAGCCAGGCCGCCGCAAATCCCCGGCCCATCGAAAGTTTGCCGAAAGATTTGCTGTCGAGGTATGCTTCGGCCACGCGCACCGTAACATCCGTTCCGCCATCCCGCTTGTCCTGACTGACGAGAAAGGGCCGGTTTTGCCTGATTCCGGTTTCAATGGCCGCGCCTATGGAAAGGGTTTCACTCACCGTGCCCAAGGCATCAAAGCGCAGCATGGTCGGTCCCTGTTCAGAGTCCGTAAAGAAGATATCCGAACTCGCTCCGTCGTCCACGCCCAGCAGCATTCGATGAAGCCGTCCGCTGAAGGTCAGGGCCAGCTTTTCATTCTTACGCAGGATGAATGATTCCTGCGCGGCAGGTTTTGACGCCTCCTGTCCGGAGGAGTTCGCATATGCCGTTTTCAATTCAGCGAGCTCTGCCTGCAGTGCGTCGATCTGCTGCTGTTGCTCCTCGATTCGTTGTGCGTTGGCGTCGGATGGTCCGGGGGATTGTTCCTGTGCAGCACCAATGAGACAACATCCGGACGCAGCCAGAAGCAGACATCTCCTTCTTATCATGCTGCTCCTCATGTTGGATCCTCGCAATTCATTCGAAATACGGCATGGCAATGAATTCCGGCGGCGGCTCGATCGGCAGCTCGGGTTCAGGGTAATCGGGCTCAATCGGCGGTCCGACGTAGATCGGCCGCCGGTCCCAATAGTAGTCGCGCGGCCACCAGGTTCCAACCCCGATGCCGTAATGCATCTTCCCGTATCTTGATCCTCCACCCGCGCATCCCGAGCCGAACAGGCCCGCACAGAACGCCAGCACCGCGACGGAGAGCAATAATCTGGCAAAGGGATGTTTCATCATTTCAGTCTCCCTTGCGTGGCGGGACAGGATTCCATGCCGCGATCCCAAAGGGGGCTCCGGTGGGATCTTCTATAATGGCGATATGCGCCGCGTCCGGGCTGTCCGACGGTGCCATCAGCACCTTCCCGCCCAGTGATTCGGCTCGCTTGATCGTCTCGTCCAGATTTTCTACCCGCACGTAGTACAGCCAGCCCGGCTTGATTTCGGGTTCGGGAATTCGCACCACGCCGGCCCGTCCGAAGCCCTGCGACTTCAGGTGCAGGGCAACATGATCCGTGTCGACGGCGACCTTGCTGATGGTATAGTCGCCGATGGACCTGTAAAAGCGCGCGGCTTTCGCAGGTGCATGTGACCAGCACTCCGCCCAGAGCCATTCGTTCACCTGCGGCTGATAATCCGGCGGATCCCCGGAGGAGGAATGGCAAACCGCAAACACCGCGCCTTCCGGATCGGTAAAGACCGCATACGATCCATGACCGGGCAGTTTCGTGGGTGCAAGCAGAACCTCGCCTGCGCCTTTTTTTACGGCCTTCACAGTATCCTTGACGTCCGGGACCGAGATGTAGCCGACCCACTGGTTTTCGTTGCGATCCTCCCCGGAAGGTTTTTCGACTACCAGTCCGCCAATGGGGCGCTTCCGGTGAAGTATTACTGTATACTCCGATTCACCCTGGCCATACGTCTGGAAGTTCCAGCCAAACAGCTCCGTGTAGAAACGCCTGGCACCGTCGACGTCATCCGTGACGAGATCGAACCAGATGAATTTTCCTGTAAGTGCGGCCTGCTCCGCGTAGGGATTGATGGGCGGAACCTTCAGGCCGGCAGCCTGGCTGGCCAGACCAACGCTTGCCAATACCGCAATCAGACTGAAGCATTTCATCCTGTATTCACTCCATGTCTGATGCTTACTAAAAATACATGGTCGTGCTCAGGAACAGGTTCCAGTCGTTATTCAGGCCGGTATCCCTGCCGCGCCGGAACGTGTTAAGATCTACATCGACGTTTTGCTGGAACGTCACGCTCCATGTCAGTGTTTCCGTAATATTTCCGCCTGCGATCAGATCCAGATTCCCGGAGCCTTCGTCCTTGAGGGTTTCATTCAGGAAATAATTATAGCTGGGCCACACCTGGAAAAAACATCCCGGCCACAAATCCGGTGTATAGACCAGCAGGACTGTTGCGCCCAGGCCGGACCCGTTGTAGTACGCGAATTCCTTGTCGAACGAGTTCGGGACAATCGGCCCGGCAAACAGATTGAGCGTTTCCGTCAGACCCCAGGCGCCCATGACGCCCAGAGCCAGCACGTTCTGCCCATCGGTCCCCTTCAGTGCACCCGCCAGCTGAAGGTCCACCTGCGAGGCCATGCCCCGGTAGCCCATTTTTGAATAATCCATCTCGAACAGGTGGAAATAACGCAGCCGTCCGTTGGTCAAGCCTTCATTCTTCCCCTGTGGAGAGGCATCCCCGTCGTGGAATCCATATCCCAGTTCAAACAGAAGCATGTCCGTCGGGGAGATGCCCCAGTTCCCGGTCGCCCGGAGTTCCGTCATGCCATCGCCGTTGGTATAGTCCGTGTACTTGATGCCCGCGCCGGCAAAGGTATAGACCTTGGTCGGATCCGAGGCATCGATTGCCTCTTCCGCCCACGCACTTCCCAAGGCAAACAGCACTATGCATGTAATTAATTTTGCCTTCATATCCTCTCCTTTTCCTAATCGTTAACAACCTCGAATGATGCGGATACTTCTCCGACCAGATTCGGCTGACGCGGATTAATCTTCCTAACCGGCTGGTCTTTGTCGAAGTTGATTTTATCGAGTTCCACCCACACGATGTTGGGGGTCAGCGCCCAGTCAAAGTAATAGACCCGGTTGCTGACATCGGTCAGCGAGGTCCACCAGGTCGGGCCGTATTCATCGGCATCGAAAGGAACCGTCACCGCCCGTGCCACGGCCATGATTTTACCCAGAGCTTCATCCGTATCAGCAGGCTTCTTCAAGCGGTTGAGATATGTGGCCGCTCTGATAAAACGATCGTCGGCATCCGTCGTACCGGGAAGTTTCTCATGCGTACCCCCAAAATCCTTGTATGCCATGAGGTTATTCACATGTACGGGGTAGGAAGGATCGTTAGTCATAACGCAGTATTTCTTTCCGTGGTGAATGACCAGGTTGCCGTCGATGAATTCAAAAATTGCTGAATCGCCGGAGGGATCCTCGACAGCAAAGTGGGCACCGAGCACTTTCTCACCCATTTTGACCGGTGCAATCCTGACCTTCTTCATCAGTTTGACCGCTTCCTCAACCGTTGCACAATTATCGAGCAGGTATCGGGCCCAGCGAAAATAGCTTACGGGAGGAAGATCGCTGGAATCATCTGGATAGACCGTCTCTCCGAGATAGAGGCCATGTACAGCGAACCCTTTCTCGTTGATGCCGTCAATGGCGCAGTCATCGACCGGGTCGAAGCCGTACTGTCCGGCATATTCAATGATGCTGCTGACAACACAGCCGTATTTCGATGTCCATTCCGGGCTGTTTTCGAATCCACCGTTCAGGGTTTGGCCACGTGGAATGGCCAGCAGAATATCATCAAAGCTGTGTGACCAGTCCATGGTGCGCGCTGTTACAACGGCCACGCCGTTGTCGTTCCAGAGAATACGCGAACATGCGTATCCAATATAGGCTGTAAACGTAAGGGCTGCCATGAGCCCAAGAAGGATTTTATTTTTTCTCTTCATAATGCTGTCTCCTGTTTCTCGTGAATTGTTATTTTTCTGTTACCTGCAGGATCTCCACGGCCTTGTCGGCTTCAGGATCATAGGCCCACAAAACGGCTACATCATCCTTCTTTGTCCACTGAATCCAGTAGTATTCTTTATCCTTTGGCCAGTAGATGGCCCGGGCCGGAGCAATAAAATAGTAGTCCTCTTTTGGTATCGCGGAAAAAGCCGCATCTACGTTCTCCGGCGCGAAAGATGAACCTGGGCCGACGTCCTCTTCGAACGTGCTGATATCTTCACATACATCCGGTCCCAGCATTTCCTCGCTTACCAGAAGGTTCAGATGTTTAACATCGATGGCACTCTGGAGATCCGGGTTGGTCACTTCCACTTTAACCACATTCAGCTTGCCTTCCTCTTCCGCCCGGTCAAATACAACCCGGCCATCCAATACCGTCTTAAGCACCTTGGTCTCTGCAATGTCATCCTCGGGAATTTCAAAAAGATTGCGGTCAAGGACGATAAAATCAGCCCGTTTACCGACTTCCAGGGAACCGCTGAACGACTCCGCATCCACGGTATAGGCCGCATCCAGTGTGTAGGCACGGATGGCCTGCGCCACCGTCAGCTTTTCCTTTTCCGTACCGAGAATTTCCGTGTCACCGATATGACTGCGCGTGATCGCAGCATGCATTTGCGCAAACGGATTAAGCGGTGCTGATGGATAATCTGCCGAGAGCGCTATCCGGACACCCAGATCCCGCAGCGTCCCGAGCCGGGCTAACTTATTGTACCGTTCAGGGCCGAACTTTTCCAGATAGGCTTTACTCGGCTGCGCACACTCCCAGGTATAGAAGTTTGCCGTAACATCATAATCCTTGAACCGCTGCAGGTCGGCGTCATCAACGAGCACGGTATGTCCCATGGTCAACCGCGCTTCGTTATAACCCGCTTCGCGGACTTTCTGGAAAATATTCAGGAACGAGCGGTTGGCGGCATCGCCAATGGCATGGGTATGGATGTTGAATCCGTGTTTGGCTGCTTCAAGGATGGCTCCCGTACTCTTCTCCTCTGGAACAGAAAGAATACCTGTTTCATTGGGAGCATCTGCATAGGGTTCAAGCAAATGTGCGGTATGTCCTTCAATGGATCCATCGCCATGTATCTTCAATGAGTTCACATTGAAGAACTGAGAGTGGTACATCTTGCTGTATTTCTTCAGGCCTTCCACCGCCCCGGCAAGCTGATTCTTGCGCTGTACCATCATGGCCACACTGTACCGCGTGGTAAGTTTTCCATCCTTCTCAAGCTGGGCCATGGCTTCGAACAGGGGGCCTTCATGACCAGGAGGCTGGCCGACCTCCCACATATGCGTGACCCCAACCCTTGCTATACCTTTTAAAACAGCCGGGGCACTTTTAACCACCGCATCCTTCTGCAGACCCGCTACGCCCATCATGTAATAGGCAGCGGCCGCAGTTCCGACATAACCGTCACGAGTGCCGTCCGGGTCCTTGCCAAAGAAATCGATGGGTTCGGAATCTTTCGTAACCCCCGCATTTTCCAGCGCTTTCGTATTGGCCCAACCCGCATGTCCTGTTTTGGACATCATAAAAAACGGTATGTCAGGCCCCGTAATCGCATCGATCTCCTTGCGATGGATTTTGACGGTGTTTTCATACCCCCCTCCATAAGACATATAAGGTCCATCCGGATTCTTTTCGAGGTAGGCCTTCAACTCGGCGAGCATCTTGTCTTTATCGTGCGACAATTCCTCAATCACCAGACCCGAGCTGACGGCAGCGAAGAAAATACTGTGCTCGTGCGTTGAGACAACGCCCGGCATGACGAACTTGCCGCCGAGATCCTCGACTTTCGTTTTCTTGCCGATGAAGGCCTGTGCGCCTGTGCTGTCGCCCACATAGACGATCTCGCCGTCCTTCACGGCCATGGCCTCCGCCCAGGGCTGTTTTTCGCTGACGGTATATATCTTACCGTTGGTCACCACCCGGTCCGCCTGTTCGCCGCCGGATTGCTGTTCATTCGATATGCAGCCTGCCAATAAGAACAGTGCAATGGTTGCGACAACATGTCTGAATTTCATGCTTTCATCTCCCTGTATGGGGAAAGTCACACGGAACAGAAGGATTCCATCATCCGTACGCCTTTCCGGTTTCTCGATCGCTGCTCTAAAATGCATGTGCGACATCCGGCCCTGCTCGCTCCATCACCGACTGGAGTTTCCTGTGTTTTGGGACCCGGCTCTTCTCGCGCCTGCGGTAAAACCCTACCGGTGTATAGGACATTTCACAAGCGTAATTACAATAAATCGGATAATTTCAGTCCTATTGCGATCATCTTGCTCATGCATTCAGGCATATGATCATTGGGAGAAGGTTAGCATCGGGTGCGGCGCGTTTTGGTTTTGAGCACGCCCGATGGTGCCGGATCCTTTGCCTGCGGAAAGCGACCCGGCACCATGCCCAGGCCGCCCCCCGTGCTGATGAATCCATGCTTGAATCAGGCAGGGCATTATGACCATGCATCCGAGCTGGTGAAGCGTGTGTTATGAAAAAATAAAAGAATGTATTTCGTGCACGTACTTTATTCCGGCTACGATGGCCGCGATGGACATGGATGCAGACTGTTCCTGAAGACAACCCGATCCAGGAGCGGGCCGGCATGGAAGGATCGTCTACAGGAAGCAAAGCGGAAAGGGTTTGATATATGATGCGATGGTTGCAGGGTCTCGTGATTGCAGGGCTGCTTTCCAGCCTGAACGGGTGCGCATTCTACCGGAGCAAGCTGGTGGACCAGCCGGTTGAAAACATCGGCATATTTGCCGACCATACGATGTCGATGCTGTCCAGCGTTGAAATCGGCGTGACGCGCGATGAAACGATTCTGATTCGTCGATTTCTTGACGGCACATCGATGGAGGAACGCCGGTTGATCGAGCTGGATGACCAGATGCAGCATGCCGTGCACAGCATTGTTCTGTATTCGATCGAACTGGTGAACATCAGTGAGTCCGATCAAGAGGAGGCCCGGCAGATCAGCCAGTATGCCGACTACATTACAACCTTCAAGGATGACATGCTGCTGGATGAGAAGATCAAAGCCGACTATTTTGACAGTACCATTGCCGATGTCCGATCGCAGGAAACACTGCTGGCGGCACTGCGGGCGGCGCAACCGCTGCTGAACGCGGCCGTCGTGAATGCGGCCATCGATCTGGATCTGGTGGCGGATGCGATCAACGACGTGGTGCTCCTGGTGGACACGCGCATCGATGAAGAGTACAAGGAGCTTATCCGCTATCGCCGGAAACTGGAGGATGAGAAGGCTTCCATTCTGACGGCCTTCGAGGAGATCTATGATGCTTATCGTGAGCCGGTCCCGGATTTGTCGCGGTTAAAAGCTTCCGGCACCATCTGGGATCCGGAGATGATTCCGGATAAAAGCCCTACACTGGATGACCTGAGCAGGATTGTAGAGCACCTGGAAGCCCGGCTGACAGCGCTGCATACCGTGCAGAATGAAATTGCCGAGGATTGGAATGAATACATTGCGACGCACCAGGAGCTGGATCGGGTAGGGCAGCAGGCCGGGGATCGGGCAAAGCAAATGCGGATCATCATGCTGGCCTGGGTGCGGGCCCATCAGCAAATGGCGTCGGGCACGCGGGATCCGGCGGATTGGTTCGATGTCGGCGAATTTACCAGGCAGGTGATCATCAATGCGCCACGCAAGCTGTGAGGTTCATCCACATCGGGAGCAGCTCCCGCATGCCGGAGCAGGGTATGGCATCTGAGCAATCGAACATGGATGCGGTTGAAATAAAGGGGCTGTGGATTTCCGCGGTCGGCGCACTGGTCGTAGGCTGCGCTGGAATCCTGTTTTCACAGCTTACGGGATCCCAGGCCATCCTGCTGGACGGGGCCTTCAACCTGGTTTACTTCGTTGTCAGCCTTCTGACCATGCGGGTGGCGCGGCTGGTATACCAGGGCGACGATGTCCGGTTCCCGGCCGGGTACTCCTTCTTCGAGCCTTTGATCAACGGCATCAAGGGAATGTTGATTCTCGGGATCAGCTTCATGGCGCTGACGGATGCGGTTATGGCCCTGTTTTCCGGCGGCCGCAACATTGCGCCGGGGATCGCGTCGCTGTACGGCCTGTTTGCGGCGGTCGTCTGCTGGACCGTCGCACTGCTGCTGAAAAAGAGGACAAAATCTTCGCCGAGTCCGCTGCTCCGGGCCGATGCGGAAAGCTGGGTGGTGAATGCCGCGATCTCGAGTGCGGTGCTGGCCACGTTCATCGTCATTACGCTGATCAGCCGGTCCTCATGGAGATCCGTCGTGCCGTATGTGGATCCGCTGCTGGTTGTCCTGATCGGCGTAATCACGCTGAAGGTTCCGATACGGATTGCGTGGCAGGCGCTGATGGCCCTGATCAACCGGGCTCCACCGGCATCGGTCCGCACCGAGGTGGAGGCGTGCGTCGAACGCGCACTGGCCGGTCTGGCAATGGATCAGGTAGCGGTCCGCGTGCTTCAGCCCGGCCGTGCCCGGATGGTGATGGTGCATGTGGTGCTGTCGCAGGAACTGGATATGCGCGTGGAAGAGATGGACGCATTGCGAAAGCAGACCATGGATGAACTGCAGCGGATCTATCCCATTAACTACCTGGATATCGTGTTCACCAAGGATCCGGCCTGGGGGGCGCCGCTGGCGGAATAGCGGCATGAACCGGGAGTTGTCCGGTGGATAAAAAAAGGCGTCCGCATGAAACTGATTACGAAGGATACGGAAGCCGTGGCGGTGTCGGTTCTGACCACGGCCTTCATGAACGACCCATTCAAGGCATGGCTTTCATCGCGACCGGACTTTTCACGAACGGTCATGGAGATCATGGTCCCGGTGTTCCGCCGCGGCGGCCTGGCCTACCTGACGGACGAAGAGGATGCCGCGGCCTTGTGGGTCCGGCCGGACCGGGCGCTTCGTGTCCCGAGGTCACCGGCTGCGCGCTGGCGGCTTTTCCGGGCCGGCGGTCTGAAGGGGCTGCTGCGTCTGGATCGCCTGTTTCATTCTGCCGGGGCGGTGCATCCCGATGAACCGCACTATTACCTGTTCCTGCTTGGCCGGCTGCCGGGAGAAGAGCATCGGGGCGCCGGTTCGCGTGTGCTGGATCCCTTCCTGGAAAAGGCCGACCGGGAGGATGTGGCGGTATACCTCGAAACCTCGAACGAAAAAAACCTGCCCTATTACGAACGGCGGGGTTTCCGGTTGACGGGGGCGCGTAAAGCAGACCGGCACGGCCCGGCCGCCTGGTTCATGTGGCGCGACCGGCCGTCCGCGCCGGAGACGAAACCGGCGAGCGACCCGACATCGTGAGGATCTGCATCACAGGAGCCAACGCCGGCATCGGGCGGGCCGCCGCGCGCGTGCTGGCCGCGCGCGGCGCAGCGGTGCTGATGGTCTGCCGCAACCGGCAGCGCGGTGAAGAGGCGTGTGATGCCATCCGGTCGGAAACCGGGAACGCCGCCGTCACCCTCGAGGTGGCCGATCTTTCATCCCAATCGTCGATCCGTGCCTGCTGCGGGAGGATCGCAGAGCGGTATGAAATACTCGATGCGCTGATCCACAATGCGGCAGCCTTTGACCTTTCCCGGAAGGAGCGCGTGCTTACGGATGAGGGTATGGAGTCGATTTGGGCAACCAACCATCTGGGCCCGGTGCTGATGACCGAGCTGCTGCTGCCGCTGTTGAAACGGAGCGGCAGCGGACGGATTATTACGGTGGCATCCAAGGGACTGCTGTTGTTTCCCTTCCTGAAAGTCAACCTGTCGGACAGTCAGTATGAACAGCGCCGGTTTTCCGTTCCGAAGGCCTACTATCAGTCCAAGCTGGCACAGGTCGGTTATACCGCGTGGCTTGACCGGCGGTTCCGGGGAACCGCGCTGCGCGCCCGGTGTGTCCGGGTCGGCAATGTGCGGCTTGATATCACCCGCTATCCGGCTATTCCCGATTGGATGAAGCGGCTGTACGCACTCAAAATGAAATTGGCTCTTGCGCCGGAGGCTATGGCCGAAACCTATGCAACGCTTGCACTGGAACGCAGCCTGCCGGAAGCGCTGCTGTTGGACTATCCGCTCAATCCAATCTCGCTCCCGCGGGGAGTACGGTCCGCGGCCGACCAGGATGCCCTGATGCAGCTTTCCTTCCACCAGCTGGATCTGCCAATTACGCCGGTATGTTGACTTAACAGACGGTCGCTAGTTTCTTCCGCCAGAAGGCTTGCCGGTCCGGCAAGTCGGCGCTAAACTCAAATCTGATTTCATAAGGTGATTCGAATGCTTAAACGTCGTCCATTTCTAAAGGGGTTACTCTCGCTGCCGCTGCTCGGCAGCCTCGTCCGTGTCGCTGAATCAGCCACCGAACAACCGCCCGCATTCGAGCCCGGTGAAGAATTGAAGTACAGCCTGGGATGGCAGTTCATCGTGGCCGGGCATGCCAGGCTGGAGGTGCTGCCGGACTCGGAGCTGGATGGCCGCAGGATCCGGAATTTCCGGATGACGGCTAGAACAAACAAGATCGCGGATGCTTTGTACAAGGTGCGCGACACGATGACATCAACTACGACGTACGATGTCAGCCGTTCGCTGGGCTTTACCAAGAGCCAGCGTGAAGGTGATACCAGGAAGGAAGAGTCCATTGAATTTGACTGGGATAATCTGAAGGCCCACTATCATGATTCCCTTTCCGGTAGCAGGCATGAAACCGACATTCTTGAGAATACGCTGGATCCGCTGTCCGCATTCTACTTTATCCGCAATCAGAACCTGGAGGTGGGTACGGTGGTGGAAGGCCCCATGACCGATGGAAAAAAGTGCAAAGTGGCCCGCATCGAGGTGATACAGCGAAAAAGGATCAAGGTGAACGGACGGAGATACGATGCGCTCAAGCTGGTTCCTGATTTGAAGGATGTCGGCGGCGTATTCAAGAAGAGCAAGGATGCCAAGCTGGAGATCTGGTGCACGGCGGATCACCGCCATATTCCGGTCCTGCTGAAAAGCGAGGTGGCTGTCGGGAGTTTCAAGGTCGAGCTGGAGAGCAGGATCTAGTCGAGAACACATTTGTGGTCCCACGTATCATTCCATTTATTTCAACGTCTTTTTGCAGCCTCCTGCTGTGGCTGTTGATGAGCGCTTCTGTCGCCCGCGCCCAATACAGCATTGTCCGCGCAGGCGAGGATCCCGATATGCCGGTGGGCCGGACCCTGGTACTGCCGTATGCCTTCGCCACGGAAACTCTCGGTGCAGGCATCGGGGGAGTCGGAACGTACGGTCCGCCCGCAGCCCCGCAGAGCCTCTATTACGGGACGGCATTCTTCACCGATAATGGATCATACCTGGCCGCACTGGGTGCCTCCGACGTACAGTTTCCCGGTTTGGAACGGTTGTTCATCCGATTCTATGGCATCGGCGCCCGCTACACGCGGATGCAGGTGTATGTCGATGGGAATCCTGCGTATCCGGGAGAGCGCGCCGGATCGAACGAATCGAGTGCCGGTAACTACATCGAAGACGATGCCTTCGATGTGCTGGGTGATCTGGAGTTTCGCTATATTCTGCCTGTCGGCCACTTCCGCGAGTCACCCGTTCATACCTATGTTACGCAAAACGGCGTGCTGAAGGACCGGCCATCCGGCGCCATGTCGTGGAATCCAATCGTCAGCGGCAGAAGCTCGCTGGTATTGAATCCGCACTATCGGAAGCAGTTTGCGGATGCCGGCACGGACGAGGCGTATGAAACCCTTTATTTCGAGCTGGAGTACGAACACGACAACCGCGATTTTGTCCCGAATCCGCATCGCGGATTCCTCTGGAAAGCGGCGGTACGCCATGATCCGAACTGGGTGCCCGGGGCAAGCCGCTGGACCGTCGCGGAGGGCGAGTTGGATGGCTATGTTCCGCTTCCATCGCCGGCCGGCATCCGGCAGCAGACCATCGCGTTGTCCATGTGGGGAGGCTACACGGTGGACGGCGAACAAATCCCTTATTTCGCAGAACCCGCGCTGGGCGGGTTCTACCGGTTGCGCGGCTATCCGAGTTACCGGTTTCATGACCGGGCGGCGGTTCACTATACCGCGGAGTATCGGGTGATGCCGGAATGGCAGCCGCTGGACTCCATCAAGGTGCTTGATTCGCTGCGCATGCGGTGGTGGCAGTTGGTCGGCCTGGTGGAGGCCGGGCGTGTCGCGCCGGCATGGAATGGAGAGATCCTGTATCAGGATTTGAAAATGGATGCCGGGGCGGGGGTCCGGGTGCTCTTCGACCGGACTGTCGGGCGTGCAGAAGTTGTGGTGTCTGATGAGGGGTTCAGTTTTATTGTCATGCTGGGGCAGACATTTTAACCACATTGTATAAAAAGGGGCATGAAAGTAGCTTGCAACCTGTATATATGAAGTAAATTCCGGTCTATTGCAGATTGTATAAACATTTACGGACGGGCATCATGAAGGCTATGAGCAACGATAAGCAACGGTTGAATACAAAGACGGGCATCATGCTCGCAATCCTGCTGCTGACGGGATTGACCGGATGCAATTCCGTCAGGCTGGAATCCTCCAGCGATCCGGCATTCGCGGACCGGGCGATCGGGAAGACCATGATTCTGGGTGTTTCGGATCGGCTTTGCGAATGCCGGAAGTATGAAGAGTATTTTGTGGACGTGCTCAAGAATATCGGGGTGGATGCGGTTTCCTGCCATGCGCTGCTTCAAAGCACGAATGACGTGGATGAGGCGGTGCTGGTAGACGCCCTAGTCACCAACGGATTTAAAAGCATCATCGTGACACGGCTTGTTGCGGAACAGGATCGCAGCCAGTTTGTGCATATGCCGGGCGCGCCGGATTACTATGACGATTTTTACGGATTCTATTCCGCCGGAACATCCCATGAACTCGGGTACGTGCAGCATGTGCAGGAGTTCAGCCTCGAAAGCAACCTGTATGACGTGCAGAGCCGCAGGCTGATCTGGAGCGGGCACAAATCGGTTTATGACACCCACTCGGAAATGAGCAATATCAAGGGTGTGGTGAAGGCCATCGTCAAGGATCTGAAAGAGAAGGGTCTGCTGACGGAAGCATTGTAGCCTGCCGCGCCTCCTCCCTGCCTTGCCTGCCTGCTGCCGCCGTGCTCATTGGTACCGTATCTGGAGAAGCCCGGCGGTTTGCGGCCTAAAGTGATTGCCCGCGAAGAACATCTTATCTAGGCTCCACGGACGTAATTCAATCAAGGAGAGGTTGTATGAGAATGATCAAGGGGTTGATTCTGGCGGCCGCAGCTGCCGTGCCGCTGATGAGCCAGGCGGCGGATGAGCCGGTTACGAACGTCACCTGGAAGAGCAGTGTCTCGCTGGGTTTGACCTACAAGGACGGCAACACCGAAAAATCGTTGTATACCATGAACCTCAAGGGCGACCGCTTTGCCCCGAAGAGCGACTGGATCAACAGTCTCTATGGCGAATACGGTACGACCGAAAGTGCGCAAACGGAAGGCCAGCTTCGCGGCCAGTCCAACTATCGCTACAAGTTTGGCTCCGAGAATTTCTACGGTGGTATCTTTGCCGAAGGCTACCATGACGCCATCAAGGACATTTACGTCCGTGTCAAGATCGGTCCCAACATCGGCTACTATTTCATCAACAGCGAGAGGACGAAGCTGGACGGCAGCATCGGTATCAACGGAGTCTACGAGGATACGTCACAGGGAGAACAGGAGTACGCTGAATGGCGCGTGGCCGGCAACTACCTGTACACGATTTCGGAAGGCGCTTCGTGCTATGTCAACGCGGAATACAGTACCCGGATCGACGACACGGATCAGGGTTCCGGCCTGCTGGTCGTCGGGGCCAAGAGCAAGCTGCGCGAGCGGCTGTCCATGTTCATCGAAGCACGCGAGGAGTATGAAAACAATCCGGCTCCGGGCACGGAACATACCGACACCACGATCATTGCCGGCCTGAGCTACGACATCCTGTAGCCGTTGCTGCGATCCCGCATAAGCCGCCCGGCGCCTGCCCGGCGGCTTTTTCATTGCGGGACCGGAAAGGAGCAGACCCATGAACCAACCTGATTTTCCAGTGGCCCTGCCGCCACCGAAAACGAAACTGACCGTGCTGGGAAGCGCATTGATCAAGGCGGCCAACGCAGCCTCGCGCGAAAGCCCGCGCAAGCGCATCATCCAACCCTTCCATCAAACCGCAGACGATCGGTTGCAGCGCATGTTGAACAGTCTGCAGCCCGGCACCTACATCCGTCCCCATCGGCACGGTGCAGCGCGTGCGGAAAGCCTGCTGGTACTGGCCGGATCAGTGCTGTACGTCGCCTTTGACGATAACGGTGCCGCGAAGGAGCGCCTGCATCTGGCCGCCGGTTCCGACGCAATGGGCGTCGACACGGCCGGGGGCATCTACCATTGCTTCGTCGCGCTGGAGCCCGACACCGTTGTGTTCGAGGTCAAGCCGGGGCCGTATGAACCTGCGACCGACCGGGAGTTCGCACCCTGGGCGCCGGAAGAGGGCAGCGAAGAAGCGGCGGCGTATCTTCAGCAGCTGCTCAGCGGCAACAGTTGACGACGTCCTGGTAGGGCAGCGGGCCGCCGAAAATATCGAGCGCCGAGCCGACGGTGACATCGATCCTGTCCTGTCCGGCTTCCTTGAGCAGTTCGAGATCTTCGAGTGAGCGCACACCGCCGGCATAGACGCACGGAATCGGCGAATATTCGGCCAGCAGGGCGATCAAGTCCTCGTCCATGCCCTGCTGCTTGCCTTCCACATCCACGCCGTGGATCAGGAACTCGCAGCAGTAGTCCGACAGTTTTTCCAGCGAGGAGCTGTTGACGGCGACGTTGGTAAAGGTCTGCCAGCGGTCGGTTACCACATAATATTCGCCATCCTTCCTGCGACAGCTCAGATCCAGTACCAACTGATCACGGCCCACCGTTTCCAGAATAAGGCTCAAACGGCGCGGATCAAACTGTCCGTTCTGGAAAAGGTAGGAGGTAATGATAATTTCCGAAGCGCCGGCATCCAGCCATTTGGGGGCGTTCTCGGCGGTTATTCCGCCACCGACCTGCAGTCCGCCTGGCCAGGCTGCCAGGGCTTCGCGGGCCGCTGCGTCGTTGCCCTTGCCGAGCATGATGACGTGGCCGCCGTCCAGGCCGTCATCGCGGTACTTGCGGGCATACCACGCCGGACTTCGTTCCGACACGAAATTGGTGACGGGCTCCTGGCCGTCGGCGAGCGAGCCGCCGACGATCTGTTTAACCTTACCGTTATGCAGGTCGATGCAGGGTCTGAATTTCATTTTATTATTTGGCCACAAGAAACACAAAAAGTACAAGACGCTCTCCCTGGACTCTCCTTTGTGAATTCTTGTACCCCTTGTGGCTAACCTTTCTGGTGAACGGTTCAAACGCTAGCAGGGCGGGGCGGGCAATTCAACGCTTGTATCTTGCGTCGTTCTCCCTATCATCCCACCTTCGATTTTCAAACTGGAAGACGGGACGTGCCCATGAGCGAAAAACCATCCAAATACTATGTAACGACACCGATCTACTACGTGAACGACAAGCCGCACATCGGCCATGCCTACACCACCATTCTGGCCGACGTGCTGGCCAACTATCACCGCCTGCTCGACGTGCCGACCCATTTCCTGACCGGAACCGACGAGCATGGACAGAAGGTGCAGCAGGCGGCGGACGCCAACGGCATCACCCCGCAGGAGCAGTGCGACCAGACCGTTGTGCGGTTCCAGGAACTCTGGACACGGCTGGAGATCAGCCACGACGACTTCATCCGCACCACCGAGCCGCGCCACAAGCAGGTGGTCCGGAAGATCCTGCAGGACCTCTACGAGCGCGATGAAATCTACCGGGCCGAGTACGAAGGCTGGTACTGCGTCGGCTGCGAACGCTTCTTCACCGAGAAGGACCTGATAGAGGGCAACTGTCCCGAATGCGGACGCAAGGTCGATGCAATCGTCGAGTCCAACTATTTCTTCCGCATGGGCAAGTACCAGGACTGGCTTATCCAGTATATCGAGGAGCATCCGGATTTTATCCAGCCGTCCTTCCGTGCCAATGAAACGCTTGGGTTTCTTAAGAACAAGGAGCTGCAGGACCTGTGCATTTCGCGCCCGAAGTCGCGACTGGCGTGGGGCATCGAGCTGCCGTTCGACAGCGAATTCGTGACCTATGTCTGGTTCGATGCGCTGATCAACTATATCTCCGCCATCGGCTATGGGACCGACGACGAGCAGTTCAACAAGTGGTGGCCGAGCTCATGCCAGCTGATCGGCAAGGATATCCTGACCACGCACTCCGTCTACTGGCCGACCATGCTCAAGGCCATGGGCGTTGAAATGCCGGAAACCATCTTCGCGCACGGCTGGTGGCTTACGGGGCGCACGAAGATGAGCAAATCGCTGGGCAACGTCGTCAATCCGATGGAGATGATCGACCGCTACGGCGTGGACGCGTTCCGCTACTTCCTGATCGCGGAGATGACGCTGGGCCAGGACGCCTCGTTTACCGAAGAGGCGTTCGTGAAGCGCTACAACTCCGATCTTGCCAACGACCTCGGAAATGTTGCCAGCCGTGTGCTCAGCATGATCGATCGCTACTGCGGCGGTAAAATGCCGCAGCCGGCTGCGGTCGCGGGATTCGACACCGCGCTCGAAGACGAGTTGTGGAAGGAGACTTCGGCGGTTGCCGCAGACATGGGAGAGTTGATCAGCACCATGAAGCTCGATCAGTCGGTCGCAACGGTCATGGCGGTGGTCCGGAAGATCAATGTCTATCTGCAGGAACGTGCCCCGTGGAGCCTCGCCAAGCAGGACGGGGCCGAAGCCCGGGTCGCGCACTGCCTCTATACGGCCGCGGAATCCCTGCGGGTCTGCGCGGGGCTGCTCTATCCGGTAATGCCCGAAAAGATGCTGGCCCTGCGCTCCGCGCTGGGCATGGCCGATACCCGGCCGCACCTCGGCAAGCTGGCCGAGTTCGGTGTGTTGATCCCCGGCTCAGCGGTTGAACAGCCCGGTGCGCTCTTCCCGCGTATCGAGCTGGAGAAGAAAGCAGAGATAAAGGATGGAGGGACGACCTCTGTACCGTCCTCCGGCCGGGACGATGCCCGGCCCTCCAGGAAGAAAGCTGCAGGAACGGCGGCCTCGCCGTCCGAAGACGGCCTGATTACCTTTGATCAGGTCATGGCGGTTAATCTGAAGACGGCCGTGGTGCTGGAAGCGGAGAAGATCGAGGGGGCCGACAAGCTGCTAAAGCTGCAGGTCGACCTGGGCGGTGAAAAGCGGCAGTTGGTGGCCGGCATCGCTCTGCACTATCAGCCGGATGAGCTGGTTGGAAAAACGATCGTAGTCGTAGCCAACCTGAAACCGGCCAGGCTGCGCGGCGTGGAGTCGCAGGGCATGCTGCTGGCCGCGTCCAAGGGTGGGGATCTCCGGCTCGTCACCGTAGAGGGTGATCTCGGCGCCGGAGCCGATGTGAAATAGGGAAATTGCTGGCATTCGTGATGCGTCACAAGGTAACAATGGCCTTGTGAGAATCGTATGTTCAAAACCCTGGGCTGCTGTTCTTTTGCCGGCTCTGCTTTCCGGTGCCGTGCTCGGGCAGGAGGAGACCAATATCGTCAAAGCGGTTTCCGGCGATGAGTCCGCCGGATGGGAGTCCGCGTTTTCAGACGAGAACCTGGTGCCGTTCCATATCAACTTCTATGCGGCCGATGGGCTCTACTACGAGATTGTGGAGTCGGGCAAATCCGGGGGCAGCTTCTTCACGACCATTTTTTCCGAAAAGCGGCGGTTCACGGGGCGGCTTGGAGCAAAGCTGCGCCTCGATGCGGCGCTGTATGACGCCAGGGGCGGGCTGCCGCCTGTCGACAACGATATTGCAGTCCGAAGTTTCAGGGTCAACACCTTCGGCCGGGGGTTCTTTTTGAGTCCGCTGACCTATGGACTGGAATTCGGCCTCGCCAATGGAAAGTTTTACTTCAACGACGGGTATATCTGGTTTCACGAAGTACCCTATGTTGCCGGCGTCCGGTTTGGTATCTTTACTGCTCCGCTCTCGATGGCGGCACTTAAGAGCAGTTCGCACACTCCTTTGATGGAGGATCCTGCCCCCGTCAGCGCTTTTTCACCCGGGGACATGCTCGGTTTTCAGCTCGGTGGCGCCATTTCCGGGAAACAGGCCACGGTTTCGGCAGGCTGGTTCGCAGATGTAAACGATAATGAAAACCGGGATGCATCGCAGAGTTACAGCCGTTTTATCGGAAGAGCCACCTGGCTGCCCGTGGAAGCTCCGGGAACCAACGGGGCCAGACGGGTACACCTCGGGGTTAGCGGGAGCACGCTCTTTGCAACCGGGGAAGGGGTGCAGTACCGCTCCCGTCCGGAAAGCTATCTGGCGCCGTTCCTGATCGATACGGGAACGCTTGGCGGCGACCGGGCGACGATCCTGGCAGCGGAAGCCGCCTGGCAGCACGACCGATTCCTCGTGGAGAGTGAAGTGTTCATGGCGCAGGCGGATGATGCTGCAGACCGGCTTCATCGGTTTGGAGGATTCTATGTGCAGTCCTCCCTGTTCCTGACAGGGGAGACGCGTGAGTACAATCATGAAACAGGGCGTTTTTCCGGGGCAAAAATCCGTTCGGTCCGTTCGCTGCAGCACAGGTCCTGGGGCGCCCTGGAGTGGGCCAATCGTTTTTCACATACGGACCTGAGCGACGGAACCATTCGGGGCGGCGTCATGAACGTTGCCTCTACCGGGCTCAATCTCTATATCTCGGAACGTATGCGCATCATGGTTGACGCGGGGTATGCGGACATTGAGAACGCCGCTGAATCGGGCGATCTGCTGTTTGCCCAGGGGCGCTTTCAAATCAACCTGTAAGCCCTGTTTCCAGCCGTTTTCATCAATGTTCCTGCTCGCGGGAACATTGCTCGAAAAAGAGGTTGCAACAGGCAAGTGCGCGTGTATCGTAAGCGAATCTTTCCCCAAAGACCGCGATGGGCGCGGTGAGGGAATTTTAGAGGTTAACTGAGGGAGTGCTCCGGATGAAAAAAGTAATGACAGTTGGTATTGCAGCCCTGATGGTTGCGGGTATTGCAGGCGCCCAGGATGATATGGTTATGACCGGAATGCCTCCGGCGACACCGAACGAGCCCGAAGTAACTGCCGCGGCAGCGCTCCTTTCCTCCTATGTCTGGCGCGGTCAGGTATATAACAGCGATTTCGTTGTCCAGCCGCAGCTCACCCTGTCCCAGTACGATGTCAGTTTCAACATCTGGGCCAACTACGATCTGGCCGGAAGCAGTGTTGCAGGGGTTTCGGACGATATTTCCGAAATCGACCTGTCGCTGGCCTATACCCTGCCGATCGACATCAATGAACTGAGTTTCGACGTCGGCGCGATCTATTACAGCTTCCCGAATACCGTTGCTCCTTCAACGGCCGAGCTGTACCTGCGCACCGTTGTTACCAGCTGGGAGGACTACGAAGTTCCGGTTATTCCATCCCTGACCATTTTCGGCGATGTGGATGAAGTCAAGGGTGTGTATGTCCTGTTGGATGTAAACGTTCCGTATGCCATCAGCGACGTGCTGGCCGTTACCGGCGGCCTGTCTGCCGGTTATGGCAACACCTCCTACAACGACTACTATTTCCCGAACGGTACTCCGTCGACCCAGGATGCGGGCTTCAACGATTACAACATCTACGCCCTGGCCAGCTATGAGCTGTCCGAAAGCCTCACTGCCGAAGCCAATGTGACCTACACCCGGCTCAACGGCGGTTCCATCGGCGACGCGGGTAAAAACATCTACGGCGACAGACAGAAGCTGTGGGGCGGCGTCAGCATCGCATACGACTTCTAACCGGAAATTCCGGCCGAACAAACGCCCCGTACAACGGGGCGTTTTTTTTGGTTTGGTCGCCTCACACCAAATCGCTAAGCTCTGCTGAATTTTTAATCAACCCGAAGGGGAACGACATGAATGAACTGCTCAACCTGCTGAAGCAAAACGCGCTCGAATCACCGGAGAACCTGGCCAGGATGCTCGGGATCACCGTCGATGAGGTAAAGAAACAGATTGCAGAATACGAGAAGGAAGGCGTGATCCGCGCCTACCAGGCCATCGTGAACGAGGAAAAGCTCGATGCCTCCCTGGTCACCACCGTGATCGAAGTGAAGGTGACTCCCGAGAGCGAAGGCGGATTCGACCGTATTGCCGACCGTATCAGCCGCTTTCCCGAGGTGGAGTCGGTTTATCTCATGTCGGGCACGTTCGACCTGCTGCTCTTCATCAAGGGCCGCACGATGCACGAGGCCGCCGGCTTCGTCAGCGAAAAGCTGGCCACCATGCAGGGGGTCACTTCCACCGCCACGCACTTCATGATGAAGACCTATAAGCAAAACGGCATTATCATGCACACAGGGGAGGACAATGAACGACTCAAAGTCTCTCCATAGCCGGATTGCCAGGACCGTACGCGACATTCCCCGCTCCGGTATCCGCGACTTTTTCGATATCGTCAGTTCCCGTGAGGACGTCATCAGTCTCGGGATCGGCGAACCTGATTTTGTGACGCCGTGGCATATCCGTGACGCCGCCGTGCGGGCGCTGGACCGCGGGGTAACCAGCTACACTTCCAATATGGGCCTGCTCGCCCTTCGTCGGGGCATTGCCGACTATGTGCGGAATAAGACGGGTGTCGACTACAACCCGGCCAGCGAGGTGCTGGTCACCGTCGGAGTGAGCGAGGGTCTGGATCTGGCGGTTCGCGCCCTGATTGAACCGGGCGATGAGGTGCTGTACCACGAACCCAGCTATGTATCCTACAATCCGCTGATTCAGTTTGCCTACGGCAAGCCGGTGGCGATCCAGACAAAAAAGGAGAACGGGTTCCGGCTGACGCGGGCCGAGCTCGAGGCGCATGCTACACCAAAGACGAAGGTGCTGCTGCTCAACTATCCCAACAATCCAACCGGAGCCGCCCTGACGAAGAAGGATGTCGAGGATATCGCCGCATTCGCCATCGAACGCGACCTGATTGTGCTGACGGATGAAATCTACGACGAGCTGACCTACGACCGCTCCCATTTCAGCCTCATTTCGGTGCCGGGGATGAAGGAACGGACCATCTACCTGCACGGCTTTTCCAAAGCCTGGGCCATGACCGGCTGGCGCATGGGTTTTACCTGCGCGCCGCCTGAACTGACCGAGGCCATGATGAAGATCCACCAGTACACGATGCTCTGCGCTCCGATCATCAGTCAGGAAGCCTCCATCGAAGCCCTCAGGAAAGCCGATGCCGATATCGGCTATATGAAGGCTGAATATAAAAAGCGCCGCAATTTCATTCACGCTTCGTTCGAGGAGATGGGGATCCCCTGCATCTATCCCGATGGTGCGTTCTACGCATTTGCCGATATAAGCAGGTTCGGTATGACCTCGAAGGAGTTTGCCCTGAAACTGCTCGACGAACAGAATGTGGCCTGTGTGCCCGGCACCGCATTCGGTGCCTGTGGGGAAGGCTTCATCCGCTGCTCCTATGCCACGGCCATGGATGAGATCAAGGAAGCCATGGTCCGCATCGCCCGCTTCATCGAAAACCTATAGGACTGGAACCACAAAATACACGAAGAACACAGAAGAGGGGCTTTTGTGCATCTTGTGGCTAGATAAAAAATGCCCGATCATGTCCGAGAGCTGATGGTGTTCCCGACGGAGCTGGCGCTGCGTCGCTACCAGCAGGAGCAGGCACTGGAACACGGATGGGTCGATGCATCCGGTCATACGACCTTTTCACGGCTGCGAAAACTTTGCCTTCCCTATGCCCGATTGAAGGGGCGGTACCTGGATGCCGCGCAGCAGCTGCTGATGCGCAATCAGGTGGTCGAACTGGCGCAGGGACATTTTGACGGGCAAGGTACGCTCGGGGAACTTTCGGATGCGGCACTCTGCGAGGTACTGGATCAGCTCATCACGGAGATGGCGGCCCTGCCCTCTGAATCCACGCGCATCGTCGATTGGATGCTGGATGAATCCCGAAGCATTAAGCTTCGGCAGCTCGGTACGCTGTACAGCATCTGGCGGACCGTTTTGAAGCAGGAGGGGTTCGCTGATGCGCTGGATGTCAACCTGGCCATCCTGAAACTGCTGAGCGGTAAGCGGCATGAATGGCCGCCGCTTTTGCGCAACGCAAGGAAGATCATTTTCCGCTCCGTGCGCTGGTTCAACCCGCTCGAGGAAGCCTGTGTCGCCGCCCTGAACCACAGGATGCAGGTGTGTGTTGAAACAGCACTTCCTTCCGCACATGCCGAGTCGTCTGCCGACCGCCTGGGGCAGCGGATTCGCGCGGAAGTCATGACGGCGCCATGGGCCATGTGGGCCGAGGATCTGGGGGATGCGCTGGCGGTCGACAGTCCCGACCTCGTTCTTCTGGAGAATGTGGACCGGATCGATTTTTCACGTTCCTCGGGCGCATACGGGGAGATTGAAGACCTGGCCCGCCGTATTTGCTGGAATCTGCAGGAATCCGGTCTTACAGCCAACCGGATTGCTCTGGTGGTACCGGATATCGGAAGGGTGCAGGATATTATTCCCCATGTTTTCGGCCGCTTCCGTATTCCCTATTATTTCCGTCGGGGACGGCCTGTGCTCTCTTCGCCATGCGTAAAGGGCTATCTGGCATGGCTCGCGTTTCCCCTGAATCCGGAACGGGATGCCCTGATTGATCTGGTGCGCAACCCGGCCATCCGCTTTGACAACCGGGAGGAAACTGTTGACCAGTTGCTAAAGGCACCTCCGCGAATTGATTCAGGCAGGTTCTCCTTTTTTCAAGGTATGGATGAGGTGTCAGGCAAGCAGGCGTCGGTGATTCTGGAGGATCGCATCATCGCGCCGGATGACCACTTTAATGCCGAAGCGCTGAAAACCGTTGGAGCGGCATTGGAAAACATCGGCGATCAACGCCTGCCGTTGCGTGTACTGGTGGACCTGCTCGAAGAACTGCTTGAAAACGCCACGGTCAAGCCCCGAGACAGCCATGAGCAGGGCGTTTGGATCCTCAATCCGCATGACGCCGTAGGACTCGCCTTCGATCTCGTGCTCTTTGCCGGACTCAACGAGGGCGAATTTCCGGCGATTCCACAGCAAGACGCGCTGTTCAGTGATGGCGAGCGCCAGACGCTGCGTAACACGCTGGGGCAGCAGGGAGGGCATCTTCCGGCACTGGCCCTGCCCAAGGCCGAGGTGCTGATTGAACAGCAGTCGGTGTTGTTCCTGACCGTGCTCGGTATGGCGCGCCGTCAACTGATCCTGTCCTATCAGTCCGTCGACCAGGAAGGGAACGACAAGAACGAAAGTGAATTCTTCCGCAAACTGTGGAACCTGGCCGGGTGGTGCGTGCAGGATGAAATTATTCCCGGCCCGTACGATCGGTGGAGGATCGAACAACTGGACCCCGGCAGCATTTTTGCCGGCCATCTGGCGAAGCAGCAGCAGATCCCGGCCGAAGACCGGATCCCCATGCCGGGTGAATCGTTCCTGACGATCGTGCCGTTACCGCTTTGCCGTGCGCAAGACGAAGCCTTGCAGGCGGCCGTTGGTGGAGGGACGGGCTCTGTTCCGTCCATCAGATCTGCTGCATTGGACGACACATACTTGCGCCCTGAGAAGCAAGTTGTCGTCCCTCCAACCTCTCTGGAGCATTTGCTTGCAATGCTTCACGTCGAGGCCGAGAGGGATGCCTATCTTGATGCACCGATCGATGAGCGTTCCTCGTCGGCCTACTGCGGCCACATTGCTTCGCTGAAAAAGCAGGTTGCCGCATGGTTTGATGACGGGAGGGAGCTCAGCCCGACCGCACTGGAAAAGCTGGCCCGGTGCCGCTATGTATTCCTGCTCGAACAGGTGTTCGGACTGGAAGACGATCGCCTGGCCGACGACACGCCTGATCCATTGGACCGCGGTTCGCTGATCCACTCCATCCTGAAGGAGATCTATGCGGCCATTGCCACTGGCGAGGCTGGAATCGATGCGCCGCGCCAGTGGGCCGTCAAGGCGGAAGCCGGCTGGATAAGGCGTACGGAAGGGGGCGTTGACAGTATCCCGCTGGCCGTCTTTCTCCCGGGTCGGGAAGATGAATACATTGCCTTTGCACGTACGTTGGCTCACGGATGCATGGACCGGGCCGAGCTGGGTCATCCGGGGGTATGGGCGGCTGAGCGTGAAAAAATAATGGAGCAGATTCTGAATGTTGTGCGTTACGACGTCCGGCACTGTGAGGAGGAGCATCGCTTTCCGGCCTTGTTTGAAAACCTGTTCGGTGGGGAGTCGGCCGTCGATCTGGGCGAAGTCCGGCTGAAGGGGAAAATCGACCGCGTCGATCTGATCTTTGCCGATAAGGGGGTGCTGGAGAAGGTGCGGGTACTCGATTACAAGGGTTCGAGCCGTGCACTTAAAAGCAAGGAAGATTATCTCGACGACATACGCCGCAACCTGGACTGCCAGCTTCCCATCTATGCGTTTGCCGCACAGCACCGCTTTTTCGGAGAATGCAACACGGCCGTGTCGAATGTGCATACGGAGACCGGATACCTGTTCTATGAACGCGACTTGTCCGACACGGTAAGGAAATCGAAAAAGAGTCTCGTCCCTATGGATGAGCCTGGACTCGTCGACGATTTTCTCGCAACCCTCTTCAAGAACCTACGTCTGTTAAAAGAAGGGGATTTTTCTGTAGATCCGCTCATCGCGTCCTATAATGATTACGAATCGATTTGTCGGTCCACGGCAATCGACCGGGAAGATATGGAATGAATCGTTGTAGGGCGGGAATGGTCAATGACCTTCCCGTCGCGGCTGGAAGGTTTTCAACTATTCCAGCCCTGCAAAATAAACGTGCAAAGGAGCAGAGGATGGAAATCAAACTCAACTTTTTCGGGGCCGCCAAAAACGTAACCGGATCGTGCTACTTTCTTGAAGCCAATGGCGTGCGGTTGCTGGTCGACTGCGGGCTGTACCAGGAACGCGACCTGAAGAAGCGCAACTGGGCCGACTTTCCCGTTCCGGCCAACACCATTGATGCCGTGCTGCTGACCCATGCACATCTCGACCATTGCGGACGCCTGCCCAAGCTGGTGAAGGAGGGTTTCAAGGGGACTGTATTTGCGACAGCGGCGACGGCGGAGATCGCCAACATCATCATGCTCGACTCCGCGCATATCCAGGAAGAAGACATCAAGCATAAGAAACTTCGTCATGAACGCTCCGGAAAAACGAGCCCGTTCCCGTATGAACCGCTCTACACGATGGAGGATGCGCAGCAGGTCAACTCGCTCTTCAACAAGGTGAAGTACAACGCCAAGGTGCCGATCGGCGAAGGAATCACCGCGGAGTTCCGCGAGGCGGGGCATGTCTTCGGTTCGTCCTCGATCCGTGTTGAAGTGGAGCAGGGCGGTGAAAAGCGCACGATCCTCTTCTCCGGCGATGTCGGCCGCTGGGATCTGCCTATCATGCGCGATCCCTTCCAGTACGAGCATGCCGACTATGTACTGATCGAATCGACCTATGGCGACCGGACGCACGAGGATGTGGCGGATATTCCCGGCGAGCTGGAGCGCATCATCAACGAAACCCACAATGCGGGCGGCAACGTGGTGATACCCAGCTTTGCACTCGAGCGCACGCAGGAGCTGCTCTACCACCTCAACAACCTGCTCGAAGAAGACCGCATCCCGCACTTGATGGCGTTTGTGGACAGTCCCATGGCGATCAAGATCACCGATGTGTTCAAGAAGCATCCCGAACTGTTTGACGAGGAAACCATGGCGCAGGTCCGTGCCGGCGACAAGCCATGCGATTTTCCGGGACTGACCATGTCAAGCACCGTCGACCAGTCCAAGTCGATCAACCACATCAAGGGCACGGCAATCATCATCGCCGGTTCCGGCATGTGTACCGGCGGCCGTATTAAGCATCATCTGAAGAACAACATTGACCGTCCCGAGAGCACCATTCTCTTTGTCGGTTACCAGGCGTTCGGCACCCTGGGCCGCATCATTCTCGAGAAGCCTGAAACCGTCCGCATCTTCGGCGAGGAGCATCCGGTCCGGGCGCGCATCGAACGCATCGGCGGGTTCTCGGCCCATGCCGACCGCAACGAGTTGTACCGCTACCTCTCCTCCATCAAGGAGCCACCGCGCAAGGTCTTCATCACCCACGGCGAAGAATCCGCCGCCACCGCCTTCCAGCAGTTCCTTGGAGAGAAAACCGGCTGGACCTGCATCGTTCCCGAATACGAACAGGAAGTGATACTCGATTAAGACAAAGAGGGGGACGTGCATATGAAGAACAGCGCATACCCGATTATTGCAGTACTGGCCATCGCAGCAGTCATGACGCTTTCTGGCTGCGGTTGGGATGATGACGATGTCGTGCAGCCGCCTTGTGGGAAAAAGGTCAATGCAACGGTTCAGTTTCGTCGCGATCTGCTCGGAGCTTCAGCGGATTTGCCGATACCCCCGACCACGGATGGTATCAACGGCGCTTCGGTCAGTGTTGCAGGCACGCTGATGCTGGTCAACGAGCAATGGGTCGTTCTGGAACAGGGCGATAAGGAACTCTGGATCCCGCGTGACAACGTGCTGCTGATCAAGATCAACTAATCAGGCTAGAGGGCGCTTCCCGGAAGCGCCGCTGGCACGTGCTGTTTATGTAGTGGCGGCTCTTAGAGCCGCTTATGGCGTTTCTAAGAAACGCCACTGCAGCATCCGGTGAGATGTAGCGGCGGCTCAAGGAGCCGCAGATCGCGTTTCTAAGAAACGCCGCTACAGCAAGATCGTATGTAGCGGTGGCTCTCGGAGCCGCTAGTTATAGATACCCCGGCTAAAGCCGGGGTTCTTTGGCATTGCATCACAGCTCCTCACGGAGCTGATCTTGCTTCCTCCAGCTTATTGCTGTCGGAACCAAGCATTCCTCATTCATCCACGGGAAATCCCGTGGAGTTCTGCCTTCGGTTAATAAAAAACAGGCGCCCCTTGCGGAGCGCCTGTTCCCGTCGACATATCAACGATGAACCAGCAACTGCTTTACTTCCCCAGGCAGTCGGCCATGTCGGCTTCGACGGTGGTGGTCGGCGCGATGCTGAAGTTCTCGACGAGCACCTGCAGCACGGTCGGGGTAATGAACGCAGGCAGGCTGGGGCCGACCTTGATGTTCTTGATCCCGAGATGCAGCAGGGTCAGCAGGATGCAGACAGCCTTCTGCTCGTACCAGGAGAGGACGAGCGAGAGCGGCAGATCATTGACCCCGCAGTCGAACGCATCGGCGAGTGCCACGGCAATCTGGATGGCGGAGAAGGCATCGTTGCACTGTCCGACGTCGAGCAGGCGCGGAATGCCGCCTATATCGCCGAAGTCGAGCTTGTTGAAGCGGAACTTGCCGCAGGCCAGTGTGAGGATGGCGCAATCTTCCGGCACGGCTTCGGCAAAGTCGGTGTAGTAATTGCGGCCGGGCTTGGCGCCGTCGCATCCGCCGATCAGGAAAAAGTGCTTGAGGGCACCGCTCTTGACGGCATCGACGACCTGCGGCGCAACGCCGAGGACGGCGTTGTGGCCGAAGCCGGTCAGGATGGTCTTTTCCTCTTCCGTTTCCGAGAAGCCTTCGGATTCGAGAGCCGCATTGATGACCGGGGCAAAGTTGCCGTCGTCGATGTGCTGGACGCCGGGCCACTGGACAAGGCCGGAGGTGAAAATGCGGGCCTTGTAGTTTTCCTTCGGCTTCTGGATGCAGTTGGTGGTCATCAGGATGGCCCCGGGGAACGCTTCGAATTCCTTGCGCTGGTCCTGCCAGGCGCCGCCGTAATTACCGACGAGGTGCTTGTATTTCTTGAGTTCCGGATAACCGTGGCAGGGGAGCATTTCGCCGTGCGTGTAGATGTTGATGCCCTTGCCTTCGGTCTGCTGAAGCAGCAGCTCGAGGTCCTTGAGATCGTGGCCGGAAACGAGAATGGCCTTGCCTTCGACCGGGGTGATGCGCACCGGGGTGGGGACGGGATGGCCATAGGTACCTGTGTTGGCGGCATCCAGCAGGCCCATGACGGTCAGGTTGACTTCGCCCACCTTCAGTGCCATGGCGACGAGGTCGTCAACGGCCGGAGCGGGATGGAGCAGGAAGGCCAGGGCTTCATGGAAGAAGGCGAATACGGAGTCATCCTCCCTGCCGAGGACATAGGCGTGGTCGGCGTAGGCGGCGGTGCCCTTGAGTCCGTACAGGATGAGTTCCTGGAGTCCGGTTATGTCTTCGCCGAGGGTGTTCATGCGGCTTTCGATACCGACCTGTTCGCCCTGCGAGATGAGACCGTCAATATCGGCGGGCAGCTCCCACTCGCCGCCCAGCTCCTTGAGCAGGGCTACCCCGCGGGAGATGATGCCGGCGATGTCGTTCGCATCGAAGTTAACGTTGGTGACGGTGGTGAAGAGGCCCTCCATGACAAAGAGGTCGGCTTCGCGGGTGGTCTTGCCTGCGCTGCGGGCGGCCTGGGCCTTTTCGGAAATCTTCTTGCAGATCTGGACGAGCAGGTCCTGCAGGGCGGCGGTTTCGGGGTCCTTGCCGCAGACGCCGAACGAGGTGCATCCGGTGCACTGGCTGGTTTGTTCACATTGGTAGCAGAACATATTCATGTTTTTTCTCCTGATTGGGTTCGTTGTTCAAATGATGCCTCCATTATGCATATCCGCACTGCCCAAACCTTGATGCGGGTCAAGAAGCATGAAAAAAGTTGCATGGTCCTGTAAAGCGGAACACTTGACCTTCGTGCAGGGCTTCGCTAGCTTGTGCGCTCTGTTTTTCGGGCTGAAATGCCTGTATCCAATACACACTTTATGAACGATCTAAGCTTAATCCGGAATTTTTCAATCATTGCCCACATCGACCACGGCAAGTCGACGCTGGCTGACCGCATGCTGGAACTGACCCAGACGGTGGAGCAGCGCAAGATGAAGGAGCAGCTGCTCGACTCGATGGACCTCGAGCGTGAGCGCGGGATTACCATCAAGGCCCATCCGGTGACGATGAAATACAAGGCGAAGGACGGCAGGACCTACACCTTCAATCTGATCGACACCCCCGGCCACGTGGATTTTTCCTACGAAGTCTCCCGCAGTCTGCAGGCGTGCGAGGGGGCCATTCTGGTCGTTGACGCTGCGCAGGGGGTGGAGGCACAGACGGTTTCCAACACCTACCTGGCGGTGGAGAACGGTCTCGATATCATTCCCGTGCTCAACAAGATCGAGATGCCCAATGCCGACATCGACGAGGTATCCCAGCAGATCGAAGACATCCTGGCCATCGAGGCGACCGATGCGCTGCACGTCAGCGCCAAGAAAGGGATCGGCATCGAGGCCGTGCTGGAAGCCGTGGTCGAACGCTTTCCCCCGCCGAAAGCTTCCAGGGATGATTTAACCCGCGCACTCGTATTCGACTCAAAGTACGATGCATTCCGCGGTGTCGTGATCTACATGCGTCTCTTCTCCGGAACGCTCAAGGCGGGCGACAAGGTCCGCGTGATGAGCACAGAGCAGGACTATGAGGTCAAGGAAGTCGGTGTGTTCCGGCCGGAGATGGACAAGCGACCCATACTGGAGGAGGGCGCGGTCGGCTATGTGATCGCCAACATGAAGGATGCCTCGGAGATCCAGATCGGCGACACGCTGACGCTGGCCAAGAAGCCGGCGGCGGATCCACTGCCGGGTTTCAAGGAAATCCATCCCATGGTCTTTTCGGGTATCTATCCGGTTGAAACCAGCGACTATGAAAAGCTGGGTGCCAGCATGGACAAGCTGAGGCTCAATGATGCCTCGTTTACCTATCAGGCGGAGTCGTCAATCGCGCTGGGCTTCGGCTTCCGGTGCGGCTTCCTGGGGCTGCTGCACATGGAAATCATCATGGAGCGCCTGCGCCGGGAATTCAATCTGGACATCATTTCCTCGTACCCGAACGTCGTCTACCGCGTGGTGCAGAAAAACGGTGAAACGGTGGAAATTGACAACCCGATGCACCTGCCGGACCAGACCCTCATCGAGCAGATCGAGGAGCCGATGATCCATGCAACGATCATCACGCCTACCGACTACATGGGCGACATGCTCCAGTTGATCATGGAACGGCGCGGCGAGGTGACCAAGACCGACACCATCGATGCCCATCGCGTGATGCTGACCTGCCACATGCCGCTCAACGAGGTGCTGATCGATTTCTACGACCGGCTCAAGACCATCAGCCGCGGCTATGCCTCGATGGACTACGAGTATGCCGACTATCAGGCTTCGGATCTGGTGAGAATGGATATCATGATACATGGCGAGGTGGTGGATGCGTTTTCAAGTATCGTCCACCGCTCCAAGGCGGAATTCCGCGGGCGGCAGATGTGCAAGTCGCTGCTGGATGTGATTCCCCGGCAGGCGTTCGCGGTCGCCCTGCAGGCGGCCGTCAACGGCAAGATCATTGCGCGTGAAACCATCCGTGCCTACCGCAAGGACGTCACCGCTAAATGCTACGGCGGCGATATTACGCGTAAACGCAAGTTGCTTGAGCGGCAGAAGGAAGGTAAGAAGAAACTGAAGGCTATCGGCAAGGTGAACATTCCGCAGGAGGCGTTCATTGCCGTTCTGAAGACAAATCAGCAGTAGATTGTTAAATACGAAGACACGAAGAGATGGCCTGTCTGTTCTTTGTGCCTCGAGCGAAGCGGGTGTTTTTTTTTACGGGGATTACAATGACCGGATTTTTGAAAAGACGAAAACTGCGCAAGCAGCTCAAGGAGTATCTGCACGCGGCCCGGCACGCCCGGCATATGCGGGAGGATATTGCCGACCCGCGGGACCTTGAAGCGCTGAGGAAGGCCGAGGAGGCTGTCGAGACAATCTATCAAACCGGTGAGGGAAATATCGAGAAGGCCGTTGAAATCCTCGATGCGATCACCGACAAGGTCTATCCCTCCGCCTACCGGCGCGGGATCCGCGAACACGTCGAAGTTGTGATCGTAGCGCTCGGTGCGGCCATGGCGATCAGGGCCTTTTTCTTCCAGCCGTTCAAGATTCCGACCGGGTCGATGCAGCCCACGCTCAACGGCATCACGGGGCAGGCACACCCCCTGTCATCCTTTATGGATCATCAACCCTTCCGCACCGTAAAGTGGCTGGTGACAGGGGAGACCTACCATCAGCTGGTGGCCAGGAAGTCCGGCCAACTGGACGGTCTGCTGCGCCGCCGCGGCGAGAACTGGTACTTCAGTCTCGGCGGCGTTGAACATGAAATGCCCGATTACATGTTCCGCGCCTGGCTGGGCGATTATGACTTTGAACGCGGCTGGCACCATAAGCTGGATGAGGGGCGCTTCTATAATAAAGGTGATATCATCTGGGCCGGCTACAAGATTGCCGGCGATCATATTCTGGTAAACAAAATGAAATACAATTTCATGAGTCCCGAACGGGGCGATATCGCTGTCTTCGACACGCGGCATATCCAGCACGAGCAGGTGCGCAAGGATACATTCTACATCAAACGCATGGTTGGTCTGGCCGGCGAAAAGATCCAGATCCAGAACGGCCGGATCGTCGCCGACGGCAAGATTGTATCCGAGCCGCCGATCTTTGAAAAGATCGCGACCGATCCCATGTACCATGGCGGGCATGGCAACGCGCCGGGCAGCCTGCTGGCGTCACCCGACGACTTCATCCAGCTCGGCGACGACCGGTATCTGATGTGCGGGGACAATACACTGCCGGGTATGAGTCTGGATGGCCGGTTTTTCGGGGGGGTGCCGCGTGAGGATTTCCAGGGGCCCGCCATGTTTGTCTACTGGCCCTTCCGGGATCATTGGGGGGTCGTCCATTAAAATGTATTCAGTGCCGCCTGAGGGCTGAACTGCGAACTGAAATTCCGCGGATTTGCTGGTTGACTTAGTAAACACCCCAGCTATTATCCCACTCTTCTTTTTCGAGAAAACAAACGAATTTGACTAAACGGAGTAATTTGATATGCCGAATCTGAAAAGCGCCAAGAAAAGAATGCGCCAGAATGTCGTACGCCACGACCGCAACGTGCAGGTCCGCAGCCGCATCAAGACGTCGCGCCGTGCGATGATGGAAGCGCTGGCTGCCAACGACGCGGAAAAAGGTGCCGAAGCGCTGCGTGCCTACAGCTCGGTACTCGACAAGGCCGCCAAGGCCGGGGTGATCAAGAAGAATACCGCCATCCGCCGCAAGACGAATGCTGCCAACGGTCTGCGCAAGATTGCAGCTGCCTAGCCACCTGGCATGCAGTTGACACGGAAAACCCGCCTGTGAGCGGGTTTTTTTGTGGGCGGACGCTATTAGGTGTTAAGTTTTAAGCAAAGCACGAATGTGCAGCCGGACAGAATATATAAAACCTAACACTTAAAACGGCGCGCTACGCGCGTCCTACCACTGCTCGATCAGGTCATCCACCATGTGTTTCGCAATCTCCGCCGCTGCGGCGGGCAGGGCGTCGCGTTTGGAGGAGGTAAGATCGGATTGGAAGGGCAGGGTGGCTTCTCCGTAGGTTTCCGAGGCCGACACCACGGTGCCGGTGTCGGATCGTTTCAATACCGCCTTGCCGGTGACACGGAGACGGTAGAGCTCGGGGATCGTTCGATCCTTGTTGCGATAAGCAATGGGGGTTAGGTCGTATTTTACGAGCGTGACTTCGATGATGCCGTCGGCGACGTCGGACGCGTTGACCAGCTGCAGCCGGCCATCGAACTGGATCCGGTCGCGCAGCGCATGGGTCACCTGCAGCTCGATTGCCGGTTCGTCGGTCTGGTTGATCACCGGTGCCATGGAGACGGTTTCAATTCCTGCGGGACGACCGCCGCCGAGCTGGTACCCCATGCATCCGGTCAACATCAGGAAAGCGGCAAGACTGCTGTATATGTGGGCTGATTTTCTCATCTTTACGAACCTGTGGAAGCAGAAGACTCTCCCAGAAAAAATGGATTTGTCAAAGCTTGATTCCCGCTGGCCCCCTGCTTAGTGTGACGGACTATTTTCAACCCCAAACGAGAGGCCATAATGAAGAAAGTACTGATTCCGACCAAGCTCAACGCCATCGCGCGCGAGACGCTTAACCAGCATGGAAACTATGAAGTTGTCCAGGACGATTCGACGGATCTCAGTACGCTGGCATCGCAGCATCCCGATACCTATGCGCTGATCGTCCGCTCCGAGAAGGTAACTGCCGACATTATCGATGCATTGCCCTCGCTGAAGGTCATTATCCGCGCCGGCGCCGGCTACAACACGATTGACATCAAGCACGCGCGCGCCAGAAACGTCGACGTCATGAATACCCCGGGCGCAAATGCCAATGCCGTGGCCGAAGAGGTGATCGCACTTATGCTGGCGGATGCGCGCCACGTGATACCCGCCGACGCCACGACCCGCGAAGGAAAGTGGGAAAAGAAAAACTACATGGGCAGGGAAATCACCGGGAAAACTATCGGTATCGTCGGATTCGGCGCCATCGGCCAGCTGGTGGCCAAACGGCTGATCGGCTTCGATGTCAAGGTGCTGGCCTACGATCCCTTCCTCTCCGATGAACGCGCCCGCGACCTGAAGGCCGAGTCGGCCGATCTGGCGGAGATCTTTGAAAAATGCGATTATGTATCGCTGCATATGCCGGAAAACGACGAAACGCGCGGCATCATCAACAAGTCCCTGCTGGCCCGCATGAAAAACGGTGCCACACTGATCAACTGCGCCCGCGCCGGTATCATCAACGAAGACGACCTGCGTGCGCTGAAGGCCGACAAGGGCCTGCGTTATCTCAACGATGTCTATCCCAAGGACGAAGCCGGGCCCAAGCCTATCGCCGACGTGGCCGATATCATGCTGCCGCATCTCGGAGCCAGCACCAATGAGGCGAACCACAATGCAGCCCTGCGTTCCGCCACGCAGCTCATCGGATACGACGACAAGGGCATCGCCTCGTATGTCGTTAACCGCGATGTGCCGGAAGGACTCAACAAGGCCTACAGCGAACTGGCCTTCTCGCTGGCGCATCTGTGCCGGGGCATCGCCGGCGGCAACAAGCAGATGAAGCTGATCGAAACCAGCTTCTACGGCGATCTTGCCAAGTTCGGCGACTGGCTGCTGGTGCAGATCGTGGCGGCGCTCAGCGACGACTTCGATCGCACGCAGGGCTACGATGCCGCACTGGAATACCTGAAGGAGATGGGGGTCGAGTACTTCAACCGCGATACCGATGCGAGCAAGGGTTACGGCAACTCGATTACGGTGGATGTGACCACGTCGGTCGATGCGGCGCACTTCCAGCGCATCAGCGTGCGCGGCACGGTGACCGAAGGCAATATGATGATTTCGCGTATCAACGATTTCGACAAGCTCTACTTCGAACCGGTCGGAACCGCAGTGCTCTTCATCTACAAGGACCGCCCGGGCGTGATCGGCCAGATCGGCAACGCGCTGGCCGAAGCCGGTGTGAACATCGACGACATGCGCAATCCGCACGACCCCTCGGGCGAACATTCGCTGGCATTAATGCAGATCAACCACAAGGTCGATCAGGCCGTCGTGGAGAAGATCGCCAAAAAGATCGAGGCACTCCACGCATCCTGCGTGCATTTCTAGGCCGCAACACAAACATCACGAAAGGCTCCGATGGCTGAAGGACGGAAAGAACCGACGCTGTTGGAGCTTTATTTCGTATTCCTGCGTGTGAGCGCCGTTACGATTGGCGGCGGCTACGTCATGTTCCCGCTGCTGAGAAGCGAGCTGGTTGAATACAAGCAGTGGCTGAGCGATGAGGAGATCGTGGACTACTACGCACTCGGCCAGTCGATTCCCGGCATCATAGCCATGAACACCGCCACGCTGGTCGGCTACCGCAAACGCGGGGTGCCCGGCGCCCTGGTTGCGGCAGCAGGCATGGCAACGCCATCGCTGGTGGTCATTCTGATCATTGCAGCCTTCCTGGCACCCTATTTCGACCATCCCTGGATTCAAAAGGCGTTCGCCGGCATCCGCGCCGCCGTGGTGGCCATGATCGTCATGGCCGTAGTGCAGGTTGCGAAGAAATCGGTAAATTCGCCGGCTCGAATCGTTATTGCGTTAGGTACCTTTGCCGCAATCGTCGGATTGCATGCGCATCCGGTGCTGATGATCGTGCTGGGCGCGGCGCTGGGATTCCTGCTTTTCCGCAAGGAGGGCCGGGTGTGAACATCCTGCTGCAGCTGTTTGTGTCCTTTTTTTACATCGGCCTGTTCGCCTATGGCGGTGGATATGCCGTGCTGTCCTTCCTTCAGCAGGAGGTTGCGCGAAAAGGATGGATGGCCACCGAGCGGTTTGTCGATCTGATCGCGATCGCACAAAGCACTCCGGGCCCCATCGCCATCAATCTTGCAACATTTGTCGGTTATGAATCCGGCGGCCTGGCCGGCGCGCTGCTGGCAACGGTGGCGGTGTCGCTGCCGGGCATGATCCTGATTTCCGTGTTCGCCCTGTTCTTCTTCCACTTTTATGAGCGACCTGCTACGCAGGCAGTCTTCACGGGGCTGAGGCCGGCGGTGGTAGGGTTGATCGCTGCGGCGGCCTGGCATATCGGACGGGTGTCGATCGTGAACGGGGCGGCGGTGGGCATCGCGGCAGTCTGCTGCCTGCTCATTGCCAAATGGAAAGTGCATCCAGCCTTCCTCGTCATCGGATCCGCAGTTGCCGGGATTCTCTTTTTCTAGCCCGCAGATCGGCATCGGCGGTCGCGACGGGATTCTCGCAGGGCAAACTGGCAATGCCATACGTGAACGCGGTCGGCGGGGTCGCCGACACTCCATGCAGGCGTTCGACAAACCGCTGCGCATTCTCTCTATTGGTTTCGGGCAGGATGACGGCAAACTCGTCGCCGCCATAGCGGCAGATAATGTCAGCCTTGCGAGCGGTTGCTCTGAGCAGTGTTGCGAACCGGCGCAGTGCGTCGTCGCCCGCATCGTGGCCCTGTGCATCATTGATGGCTTTGAAGTGATCGAGATCGAAGAACACCAGGCTCAAAGGCCGGTTGTACCGCCTGGCGGCCTCCATGTGGTCGGCAAGCGTGTCGTCGAAATAGCGTCGGTTGTGAAGCCCGGTCAGCGGGTCGCGGGCAGCCTGCTCGGCCAGTGCGAGAAAAGCGATCCACAGCGGGAGGTTGGATCCGGTCTCACTCATCTCAGGGATGGAAAAAAAGCTTGGCGTAGGTGTAGGCGACAAACTCGCCGATCACGGAGCGAACCCCCTCGCTGCAGGTACACCAGCTGTCGGCGTCGTAGGTGCTCTCCTCCAGGCTGGTAACGCCGATTTGGTAGTCCTTGCCAAGGGCTTTCTGGAACAGCATCCGGCTTCTGCGGCCGTGCGGCCCCGTGGTGACTATATGCAGACTGGTCTCATTGATATTATAGGCAATGATCCCTTCGCGCATGGCTACAGCCGCCTGGTAGGTGCGGTCTTTCGTGTTGTCCTCCGCAACCGTTACGATAATCTGATTCTCTGGAATGCCGAGTTTGCGCAATCGGGCGGCTGTCATTTCGGGATAGGATTTGAACTGCTGGATATAGCTGCCGGTCTCGATCGGGACGCCGGTACAGACAATTTTCGAATAGTCACCGTCCTTGTAGATGTTGACGGCTTCATCGAGCGCAAAGTCGTGAATCCAGCCCTCAACCACCATCACGCCGGAATGGGGGGGCTTGTCCGGTGCCAGAAACGGGTAGAGGTTGACTAAAAACGCGATGAAGGCACCGGCGAGAAGCAGAATAACCAGCAGCCACCCCACCCATGTCAGCCGCCGGCCCGTATGCTCCTTTGTAAGTGCTAATCCCATGGCGCGTTTATATCACGGGGAAACGGCCCCGAAAAAGAATAAACTTCTTGCGCACAGGGGTTGACACGCCTGCCCGCCTGCTATAACTTCCCCGACCTTGTATTTATACCAAGGCGAGCAAGAGGACGTTTTGAATGAAAAGTTTTATGCCCAAAGAGGCTGATATCCAACGGGAGTGGTTTGTTGTCGACGCGACGGACAAGCCGGCGGGCCGCCTGGCGGTCGTGATCGCAGACGCGCTGCGTGGCCGTGATAAGCCTACCTACACCCCGCATGTCGATACGGGAGCCTTCGTTATTGTCGTGAACGCGGCAAAGGTGAAGTTGACCGGAAACAAGGAAGAGAAGAAGATCTACCAGGATTATTCCGGATACAGCAGCGGCCTGAAGGAAACCAAGGCCAAGGAAATCCGGGAGAAAAATCCGGAGCGCATCATCGAGCAGGCTGTCAAGGGAATGCTTCCCACCAACCGCCAGTCGCGGCAGACGCTCAAGCGTCTCAAGGTGTACGCCGGAACATCCCATCCGCATGCCGCGCAGCAGGCTCAACCGCTGGCACTGAACTTCTAAGCAGGAATAATAATCATGGCAACTGATACTCTGAAATTTGCAGCTACGGGACGTCGCAAGACATCCGTTGCACGCGTACGCGTCTCCGAAGGTTCGGGGTCCATCACCGTCAACGGGCTTGAAGCCAACACCTATTTCGATACGGCACTCCAGCAGGAACTGCTCAAGAAGCCCTTTGAAACCGCTGGTGTGGTCGGCAAGTACGACATCATCGCCACCGTCAGGGGCGGCGGTAAGTCCGGACAGTGCGGAGCCATGGTCCACGCGGTATCGCGTGCCCTGGCGTCGTCCGACGACGAGATGAAAGCGGTTCTCAAGAAAGCCGGCTTCCTCAGCCGCGATGCGCGTATGAAGGAACGTAAAAAACCGGGTCAGCCGGGTGCTCGCAAGCGCTTCCAGTTCTCCAAGCGTTAATTGCTGGAAACTGCGATTGCAAAAGCCTCCCGGTGCCGGGGGGCTTTTTTTGTTTTCCAACCATCGCGGAAATCATTTTAATCAACTTTCCAATCGTTTCGGGGAGGATTCATTTATGTACACGAATATAACCATGCCGAAAGGCTTCACATGCGCAGGTATTGCCGCCGGTATCAAGCCGGGGAGCGTAAAAGATATGGCGTTGATCCTTTCGGAGGTGCCCGCCACCTCGGCCGGTGTGTTTACGACCAATCAGGTTTGCGCAGCACCGGTCAAGGTGTGCAGGGCGCATTTGGCGCACGGCGTGGCGCGGGCGATAGTCATGAACAGCGGCATCGCCAACGCATGCACAGGCGCCCGGGGCATCGAGACGGCGAACGAAATGGCGGCTGCCGCAGCGGACGTCATCGGCTGCGAACCGCAGGAGGTGTTTGTCTGCTCGACCGGCAAGATCGGGCCGCAGCTGCCGCTCGAAAAAATTGGGCCGGGTATCCGCACGCTCCATGAGCATGCGGCGGCTGCCAATGTGCAGCAGACCGCCGAGGCCATGATGACCACGGACACGCGGCCCAAGGTGGCGGTTGCCGAATTCGATATGGATGGTGCGCCGGTCCGGATGGTCGGCTTTGCCAAGGGGGCGGGCATGATCGAACCCAACATGGCGACGATGCTTGCGTACATCACCACCGATGCGGCGGTAGAGCAGCCCTCCCTCCAGAAAGCGCTGAAACAGGCCGTTGATGCGAGTTTCAACCGGATTTCGGTAGACGGCGACCAGAGCACCAACGACACCGTGCTGGCGCTGGCGAACGGCTTGGCCGGCAATGCTCCGCTCTCCGAAAACGCGCCGGGCTGGGGCACGTTCAACGCCGCGATTGCGAAAGTGTGTTTTGAGCTGGCGATGATGATTGTACACGATGGCGAGGGCGCGGACAAATTCGTGACCGTCAATGTGGTCGGTGCCGGGTCGGATGCCGATGCGGAGCTGGCGGCCCGCGCCGTGGCCAACTCGATGCTGAACAAGACGGCCTGGGCCGGAACCTATCCGGACTGGGGGCGCATCATGGATTCAATCGGCTATTCCAGGGCGCGCGTAGTCGAGGAGGAGGTGGATATCCACTACGACAATGTGCAGGCGGTGGCGCAGGGGATGCGGTCGGCCGTTCCACAGGAGGATCTGATTAAGGTGGTGTCGCAAACCGATTTTGCTATAAACATCAATCTGCACCTCGGGGAGGGGGCGGCCACCGTCTATACGTGCAACTGCACCGAGGAGTATGTACGCATCAACTATTAGGTATTTAGCGAACTTCGCACGACGCTTCAGGGAGACAGGGTTTTATGGAAAAGTTTATTGAAAAGGCCTCCGTACTGATCGAGGCGCTGCCGTTTATTCAGCAGTTCCGGGGCGAAACAGTTGTGGTCAAGTTCGGCGGCAGCATCATGGAGAATGAAGATGGCTACAGCCGGATTCTTCAGGATATCGCCTTCATGGAGTGTGTCGGTTTGCGTCCAGTGGTGGTGCATGGCGGCGGCAAGGCGATCTCGCGTGCGATGAAGGAAGCCCATATTGCATCCAGCTTTGTGCAGGGCCTGCGTGTTACCGATGCGGCAACCATCGAGGTCGTGGAACGGATTCTCAACCGCGAGGTCAATCCGCACCTGGTGAAGATTATCCAGCAGTGCCACGGAAAGGCGCGCGGCATTCATGGCGAAGACATTCTTCATGTCGAAAAGATGACCGGGACGGATCCGGAATCGGGCGAGCCGCTGGACTGGGGCTATGTCGGCCGGGTGAAGACGGTGGACGTCGAGCCGATTCAGGCCTATCTGCGATCCGACATGGTCCCGGTTATCACTCCGCTGGGCAAGGGGGCAGACGGCCAGCTTTACAATATCAATGCCGATGACGCGGCCACGGCCATTGCGCGCGCACTCAATGCGCGAAAGCTGGTTTTCCTCACGGATGTGCCGGGCTTGCTGATCGATCCCGAAGACAAGACATCGCTGGTTTCCTCGCTGCACCTGGGCGAGGTGGATGAACTGATTGAACGCGGGGTGATCTCGGGCGGTATGCTGCCTAAGATCAGCGGCATGGTCGAAGCCGTGAAAGCAGGCATCAAGAAGGCCCACATCATCGATGCCTCCATGCCGCATTCACTGCTGCTGGAACTTTTCACGAGCGAGGGCGTGGGAACGGAAATTACTGAATAGAAACCTTAAAGTTGAAATTGGAAACCAGAGATGAAAACTGTGGAAATTGCTGAACTGCAGAAGCAGCACCTGATGTCGACCTATGCACCGTCCATCGCATTGGTCGAAGGCATCGGTTCGTACGTGTGGGATGCCGAGGGCAACGAGTATCTCGACTTCGTGTCGGGCATAGCCGTGACCAACATCGGCCACTGCCATCCCAGAATGGTGCGGGCTGTACAGGATCAGGTTGCGACACTGGTGCACGTGTCCAATCTGTACTACAACGAAAAGCAGCCGCAGCTGGCCCAGGCATTGGCCGGGCTCTCCGGACTCGCGGGAGCCAAGTGCTTCTTCTGCAACTCCGGGGCGGAGGCCAATGAAGGCCTGATCAAGCTGGCGCGGCTTTGGGGCAGTGACAAGGGCAGGTATGAGGTCGTGACCATGCGGCAGTCGTTCCACGGCAGGACCCTGGCCACGCTGACCGCCACCGGGCAGGACAAGGTGCAGAAGGGCTTCGGGCCGTTGCCAGAGGGGTTCGTCTATGCCAACTTCAACGACCTCCGGTCCGTAGAGGATGCGATCACGTCGAAGACGGCGGCGGTATTGGTGGAGGCGCTGCAGGGCGAGGGCGGGGTCATACCGGCCGCTCCGGAGTTCCTTGCTGATTTGCGGAAGCTGTGCAGCGACCGGGACATCCTGCTGCTGTGCGATGAAGTACAGTGCGGCATGGGCCGGACCGGGAAATGGTTCGGTTTCCAGAACTTTGATATTCAGCCGGATGCCTTCTCGTTGGCCAAGGGGCTTGGCAACGGCTTCCCGATCGGAGCGATTGTTGCGGGCGGGAAACTGGCCGATCTGTTCCAGCCGGGTCACCATGCCACGACGTTCGGTGGAACGCCGCTGGCCTGCGCCGCTGCGCTTTCGGTCATTGACGTGATTGAAACGGATGAGCTGCTTGCCAACACCATGATGATGGGCGCGTATTTTGTGGAGGGCCTTTGCGAAATTGTCGTGAAGCACAAGCAGTGGATCGAACAGATCCGGGGCCTGGGCCTGTTGCTGGGAATCGTGCTCGATGTGCCGGCGCTGCCGTTGCAGAAAAAGCTGCAGGAAAAAGGATTGCTGACTTTGGCTACGGCAGGCAATGTCCTACGTCTGCTGCCGCCGCTGACCGTATCGCAGGAGGAAGTCGACCAGGCTTTGCGGCTGATTGCGGAAGCATGCGCCGAGCTGGATGCGGAGATGAATGCGCAATTGACCGGTGCGGCCCGGTAGTGCATACTAAAAAAGTATTTTAAAGAAAAGGAGAAGAAGAATGGCATATGATTTGACCGGCAAGGTGAAGGTGATCCAGGACGCGCAGACGTTCGCGAGCGGATTCACGAAGCGCGAGTTTGTGGTTACCGTCGAGGACGGCAAGTGGCCGCAGGACATCTGTCTGGAGTGCGTGCAGGACAAGGTCAGCCTGCTCGACAACCTGCAGGTGGGACAGGAGATAACCGCTACGTTTGACATCCGCGGACGTGAATACAATGGCCGTTATTTCAATAACCTGCAGGCGTGGAAGATTGTGGCCGGCGAGGCCTCCGGCGACGACAAGCCGCCGGTATCCGACGCCGATGTGCCGGCCGACTTTGACGAATACGAAGACGATATCCCGTTTTAAGGGAAGGCAGTTATAAGTTCATCGTTGGTGGTCATCAGGAGTGTGCGCGGGAAATGGATTTCCCGACCGATACCTGATACCCAGCAACCAATAACCGGGACTGCAAAGCCAAATGCTTTGCGGTTCCTTTGAAAGGAATCAGTCATGAAAGTGGTGCTTGCTTATTCCGGTGGTCTGGACACCACCGTATTGCTGACCTGGCTGCAGGAAAAGTTCAATGCCGAGGTCATCTGCTACTGCGCAAACGTCGGCCAGGAAGAGGAGCTGGACGGACTCGAGGAGAAGGCGCTGCGGCATGGAGCCGTCAAGTGCTATGTCGATGACGTTCAGGATGAGTTTGCCCGCGACTTCATCTATCCGATGATGCAGGCCAACGCCATCTACGAGGGCACCTACCTGCTGGGCACCTCGATCGCCCGTCCGCTGATCGCCAAACGCATGACGGAAATCGCGATAGCCGACGGTGCGGAAGCGATCTGCCACGGCGCCACCGGCAAGGGCAACGATCAGGTCCGTTTCGAGCTGACGGCCTATGCCATCAAGCCGGACATCAAGGTGATCGCTCCCTGGCGCATGCCCAAGGAGTTCACGTTCCAGGGCCGGGCCGATATGATCAGGTATCTGGAAGAAAAGGGGATACCCAGCTCCGTTTCGGCCAAGAAGCCCTATAGCATGGACCGCAACATGCTCCATATCAGCTTTGAAGGCGGCATCCTGGAAGATCCATGGAACGAGCCGGATGAAAACATGTGGTGCATGACCAAGCCGCTCAGCCAGGCCAGGGACGAGCCTGAATATGTCGAAATCGAATTCGCGAAGGGTCTTCCGGTTGCTGTCAACGGCGAAAAGCTGGGCCCGGCGGCACTCGTGAAAAAGCTGAACGCCCTGGGTTGCGAACATGCCATTGGACGTATCGATATCGTCGAGAACCGTTACACGGGCATGAAGGACCGTGGCGTGTATGAAACCCCCGGCGGGACGATCCTGCACCATGCGCACCGCGCGGTCGAATCCATCACCATGGACCGTGAAGTGATGCATCTGCGCGATTCGTTCATCCCGAAGTATGCCGAGCTGGTCTACAACGGCTACTGGTTCGCACCGGAACGCGAAATGCTGCAGGCCGCGATCACCAAGAGTCAGGAAAACGCAACCGGAACGGTACGTGTGAAGCTCTACAAGGGCGGGGTGCATGTCTGCGGCCGCAAGTCGCCCTACTCGCTGTATGATCCCAATATCGTCAGTTTCGATGAGGCGGGCGGCTACGACCAGTCCGATGCCACCGGCTTCATCAAGCTCAATGCCCTGCGCCTCCGTGTGCTGGCAACTATGAACAGCAAGGTTTAACAAGATGACAGAAAAGAAGTGCCCGCTGGGGCGGGAACGGCTCGAACAGCTTGCCGAAAGCTGTCCGACCCCGTTCCATATCTATGATGAAAAGGGAATCCGCGAGAATGCACGCCGGCTGAAGGAGGCGTTTGCCTGGAATCCGGGCTTCAAGGAATACTTTGCGGTCAAGGCGGCGCCGAATCCGTACCTGATGAAGATACTGAAGGCGGAAGGTTTCGGGTCGGACTGTTCTTCCATGGGCGAACTGCTGCTTTCCGAAAAGGCGGGGATCGTAGGGGAGGACATCATGTTCACCTCGAATGATACCCCTGCATACGAGTATAGGAAGGCGCGTGAACTCGGGGCGATCATCAACCTCGACGACATCTCGCACATCGAGTACCTCGAGTCGCACGTAGGCTTGCCCGAACTGGTGAGCTGCCGGTACAACCCGGGCCCGCTCAAGGGCGGAAACGTCATCATCGGCCATCCCGAGGATGCGAAATACGGGTTTACCCGCGCGCAGTTGTTCGAGGGCTACCGCATGCTGCGCGACAAGGGTGTAAGGCGTTTCGGCCTGCACACCATGGTTGCATCGAACGAACTGGAAACGAGTTATTTCATCGAGACGGCGCACATGCTTTTCGAGCTGGCTGCTGAGTTGAAGGCCGAGGTGGGCATCGAGTTTGAATTCATCAATCTGGGCGGGGGGATCGGCATTCCCTACCAGCCGGAAGATCGTGCCGTCGATCTCGAAGCCCTGGGTTCAGGGGTGAAGGAACTCTATGACGAGCTCGTTGTAGGCAGGGGCTTGAAACCGCTTGATATCCGTTTGGAGTGCGGCCGCGTGATTACCGGTCCTTATGGCTGGCTGGTTAGCCGTGTTCTGCATAAAAAGAGCACCTACAAGGAATATGTAGGTCTTGATGCCTGCATGGCCAACCTGATGCGCCCGGGCATGTATGGCGCCTACCACCACATCACGGTGGCGGGCCGGGAAGAGGCCCCGTGCGACTTCAAGTGCGACGTCACCGGTTCGCTCTGCGAAAACAACGATAAGTTCGCGATCGACCGGATGATCCCGCAGGTGGAGATCGGCGACCTCGTGGTGATCCACGATACAGGCGCACACGGCCATTCGATGGGTTTCAACTATAATGCGAAGCTGCGCTCGGCCGAATTGTTGTTGCGTGAAGATGGCAATGTAGTTCAGATTCGACGGGCTGAGACAGTCGAAGACTATTTTAGCACACTGGACTTCGAGGGCTTGAGCTCCTTTAAGGCATGAGGCAACAGGCACCAGGTAATAGTGAACAGCGTGGCTGCTGCGGTTAGGAGTTATCGGGATTTGGCGGTATGGCAGAAAACCGTGGATCTCGTTGTTCTTATCAATGTAACCGGGATGTTTCCCTCTGAAGAACGGTATGTCTAACTTCGCAGTTAAAGAGGGTTTCTGTATCGGTTCCAAGTAATATTGCTGAAGGCTATGGCCGACATTCCACGGTCGATTACATCCGATTCCTACAGGTTGCTCCTGGATCACTGAATGAATTGCAAACTCAATTGGAACTGGCAATCCGTCTGGAATTTATTGGGCGGGAAGAAATAAAAGTAGCGCTTGAACTTTGCGCAGAAATCGAAAAGATGCTGGTTGCGCTGTCGGCAAAGCAGCGCTCGAGAACAGATGGCTAATCACTAGTGCCTCAAGCCTAGTGCCTAGTGCCTCCCGGACTGGAGATAGGATATGTACTTTCAAGGCGTATATACAGCACTGGTGACACCCTTTGAAAAGAGTGGCGCCGTGGATTACCAAAAGCTGGAAGAACTGGTGGAATTCCAGATCGCCGGCGGTGTCGCAGGTATCGTACCGGTGGGTACGACCGGCGAATCACCTACTTTGCGCACGCCGGAGCACCTCAAGGTAATCGAAACCGTGGCCGCCAGGGCCGCCGGTCGCTGCAAGGTCATTGCCGGCACGGGTGCCAACTCGACGGACGAAGCACTGGAATTGACGGAATCCGTGAAGGCGTTCGGCGTCGATGGCACGCTGCAGGTAACACCCTATTACAACAAGCCGAACAATGCCGGCCTGATTCAGCACTTTTCCGCTGTTGCGGATCTGGGCCTTCCGGTTGTGCTTTACAACGTGCCCGGACGTACCGCCCGCGAAATCCCGCTGGATGTCGTTGTCGAGCTGGCCAGACATCCGAACATCGTTTCCGTTAAGGAGGCGGCCGGTTCCGTCGAACGGGTGACCCGGATCAAGGAGCTGTGCGATATCGAAGTACTCTCAGGCGACGATTCGCTGGCCCTGCCCATGATCCAGGAAGGCGCAATCGGTGTGATTTCAGTTGCTTCGAACATTATTCCCGCGGCCATAGTGGCGCTGGTCAATCATGCCCTGTCCGCGGAGCTGGATGAAGCGCAGGCGCTGCACGACAAGTACGCCCGGACCTTCGAGGATCTGTTCATCGATACCAACCCGATTCCGATCAAGGCCGCCATGGCGATGAAGGGCATGATCGAGGAGGTCTACCGCCTGCCGATGTGCTCTACGACGGATGAAAACAAGGGGATCCTGCGCAGGACGCTGGAAGAAGCGGGGATCATCTGATTTTGAATTGTAAATATTGATTTCTGATTTTCGGGTCTCTGACGGCCTTATTGAGGATTAGGCATGACTGAACAGGAAATGAAGAAGCGGCCTAAGCAACTTGTTTTGGATGTTCTGCAAATGATCACAAAACTGCCACGCTCTGCTGAAGGACGAATAGTTGCAGATCAATTGGGTCGCTCAGGGACTTCGGTTGGCGCCAACTATCGTGCTGCCTGTCGGGCCAAGTCAAAGCCGGATTTTTATTGAGAAACCAGGAATCGTAGAGGAAGAAGCCGATGAATCGTGCAACTGGCTGGAACTTATCCGGGACGGGCAGATGCTCATAGCCGATCAGGTGGATCCGATATTGAAAGAAGCAAATGAAATTACGGCCATTATTGTGGCCTCCAGAAAGACGGCAGGTGGATCATGACTACTGACGCATCGCAGACCGACAATTCAAAAATCAAAAACCAGAGTTCAAAAATAGTCATCCTCGGGGCAGCGGGGAGAATGGGCAAGACCCTGATCCGCTGCATTCTGGAAGAGAAGGTGCAAGGGCTTGAGCTGCATGGAGCCGTTGATCTCTGGGATGCGCCTGAGCTTGGCCAGGATGCCGGAATGATGGCGGGTTCCAGGGAAGCCGGACTTAAACTGATAAATAATCTCGAAGAGGTGGGTTCCTCAGCCGATGTGATCGTTGACTTTTCTTCGCATTTCGGAACGGCCGGTAACGCGCCGCGCATTGCCGAGTGGGGGACGGCATGGGTGATCGGCACTACCGGTCTCAATGAGGAGGAGCTGGCTGCCATTCATGCCGCTGCCGAACAGACCGCTGTTGTGCTCTCCGGTAACATGAGTCTCGGCATCAACCTGCTCTGCAACCTGGTGGAAGCAGGTGCCCGGGCGCTCAAGGGCAAGGGCTACGACATCGAAGTGCTGGAACGCCACCACAACCTGAAGAAGGATTCACCGAGCGGCACGGCCCTCATGCTGGGTCGTGCGGCAGCTGCAGGCTACGATTGGGATTTGAAGAATGTGCAGGTGGATGGCCGCACGGGCATGCCGGGTGAACGACCCGAAAAGGAAATAGGATTCCATGCGATTCGCGGGGGCGACATTGTAGGCGATCATACCGTCATGCTGGCCGGGATGGGCGAACTGCTCGAGCTGTCGCACCGGGCCACCAGCCGTGATGTATTCGCCATCGGTGCGCTCCAGGCCGCTGCCTGGGTCGCCGGGAAGCCAGCCGGGATGTACAGTATGAAGGATGTGCTGGGGTTGTGATGGAGGGGTGGGCTCTGTCCCGTCCAGGGACGACACGGAGGTCGTCCCTCCAACAATTAAGAGCCTCTATTCCTCATCTGCTTTTATGGAAATCAAACGCAGGGGAACATGGAACAACAAAAGGAATTGTTGAGCAGTCGCTTTGCCCGGGTTTACGGAAGTCCCGGTGAGGCTCCGCGTGTTCTGGGGCTCCTGCGCGCTTTCTGGCCGTTGCTGGTCATCTGCTTTATCACCGGCTATCTGCTGCGTGCGCTGTTGCCGCATCCAGTGCTTGGACTCTCGCAAATAGGTGTCCTGCTCTTTCTGGTCGCGGTCGCCACAGCAATTCTGCTGGCATGGGGTGACCGTCGATTGGACAACTTTCTCAAGGGGGCCAAGGGCGAGGAATGGGTCGCGCACGAACTGGCTTTCCTGAGTTCGGAATATACCGTTTTCAACGGGTTACGCCTGGGAGGCGGCAAACAGAACTTCGACCATATCATTGTAGGACCGGCCGGTGTATTCGTGATCGAAACCAAGAACTGGAAGGGCTCGGTCGCATTCCGCGACGGTAAATTGTTTGCCGGCGGCAGGGAGCCGTCGCGGCCACCGCTCAAGCAGGTCAAGGCGGCTGCCGCGGAGCTGCTGTCCTTCATAGACGACGCCGGATGCGGTGATCTGCCGATCCACACCGTACTGTGTTTTCTGGGTACAAAACTTCCCGAGGAGATCATGAATGTCAATGGCGTAGTGGTCTGCTCCGGCAACCGGCTGGTTGACGTCCTGCAGGAAACCTTCGACGAACCCATATCCCTGGATCTGCGCGAGCAGGTTGCCAACGAGCTCCGGAAAGTTATAGAATAAACACGAAGGCGCGAAGGGAACTAAGCCGGATTTCTTCATTGTTGCCCTTAGAGTCTTCAGCGAGCATTGCGAGCGAGTGTTTAACTACAGGAGGGAAATGGAATGAAAGCACTGGTACCGATCGCCAACGGCTCCGAGGAGATGGAAGCCGTCATTATTATCGACACGCTGCGCCGCGCAGAATGGTACGTCACCGTCGCAGGATTAACTGCCGGAACCATTGAGGCCTCCCGCCATGTAAAGCTTGTGCCCGACACGACGTGGGATCAAATCAATCCCGATGATTACGACATCCTGCTTCTGCCGGGCGGATTCGGGGGCACGGAGGCGCTCATGAAGCATGCCGGGGTCCAGCAGGCGCTGCGCGACTTCAATGAAAAAAAGAAATGGGTTGGCTCGATCTGCGCCGCCGCCCTTGCGCTTAACGAAGCCGGCATTCTCGAGGGACGCCGTTTCGCCTGCTACCCCGGCGTTGAGAAAAAGCTGCCGTCCAATGTGCAGCCGGTCGATGAGATCGTCGTGGTAGACGGACACCTCATCACCAGCCAGGGTCCCGGCACCGCCTTCGAGTTCGCCCTCAAGGTCATCGCGGAGTGCGGCAGCCCCAATAAGTCGGCCGAGGTCCGCGCCGGGCTATTGCTGTAATCAGCAGACTGAGGCAAGGCAGGGCGCGTATGATAAATGCGTCGTGGTCGGATCTTCAAATTACCTCTGCCTTATCCTTTGCGCTGGGCGCGGAGGGTGAGGGTGCGGTTGAATACCGGTTTTTCGGCTGTGTGGTCGCGATCGGCGCAGAAATAACCGACGCGCTCGAACTGGTAGCGGGCACCGGGTTCCACGGAAGCCAGCATCGGTTCGAGTCTGGCGGTGATCACCTTCAATGAATCCGGATTGAGGAACTCCTTAAAATCCTTCTCCTTGTGGGCCAGCGGGTTCTCAACCGTATAGAGCCGCTCATACAGGCGCACTTCCGCATCGACGGCGTGCCGGGCCGACACCCAGTGGATGGTGGACCGAACCTTGCGGCCATCGGGTGCACTGCCGCCCTTGGTCTCGGGGTCGTAGGTGCAGCGCAATTCAGTCACGCTGCCGTCGGCATCCTTGATGACTTCATTGCAGGTGGCGAGGTAGGCGCCGCGCAGGCGCACTTCGCGGCCGATAGTGAAGCCCTTGAACTTGTTGGGGGCGTCGTCCATGTAGTCGTCGCGCTCGATCCACAGTTCGCGGCTGAACGGCACCTGGCGGGTGCCTAGCTCTTCCTTCTGCGGATGGTTGGGCACTTCGAATTCCTCCTCGAGATCATCGGGATAGTTTTCGATCACCACCTTGATCGGATCGACGACGGCCATGGCGCGCAGCGAGTTTTCGTTGAGGTCGTCGCGGACGGTACTTTCGAACAGCTCTATTTCCGTGATGCCCTCGAACTTGGTGCAGCCGACGATGGCGCAAAGCTTCCTGATGGCCTCGGGCGTGAAGCCGCGGCGGCGCATGCCGCAGAGGGTGGGCATGCGCGGATCGTCCCACCCGGTTACGAGGCCTTCGTTGACGAGCTGGAGCAGGCGGCGCTTGCTGAGCACGATGTAGGTCAGGTTCAGTTTAGAGAACTCATACTGATGGGAACGGAACACATCCAGCTCCTCCAGGATCCAGTCGTACAGCGGGCGGTGTACTTCGAACTCCATGGTACACATGGAGTGAGTGACGCCCTCAATTGAATCCTCAATGCAATGGGCAAAGTCGTACATGGGATAAATGCACCATTTGTCGCCGGTGTTGTGGTGGGTGGCGCGTTTGATGCGGTAGATCGCGGGATCGCGCATGTGCAGGTTGGGGGAGGCCATGTCGATCCTGGCGCGCAGTACGCAGGCACCATCCTCGAACTCGCCATTCCTCATGCGTTCAAACAGATCGAGGTTTTCTTCGATAGTACGGGTGCGGCCGGGCGGTTCCTTGCCCGGTTCGGTGGGAATACCGCGATAGTCCTTGAATTCGTCCTTTGACAGCTCGCAGACATAGGCCTTGCCTTTCTTGATCAGTCGTACGGCATATTCGTACATGGTGTCGAAGTAGTCGGATGCCCAGTAGATATGGTCGCCCCAGTCATATCCGAGCCATTTGATGTCTTCCTGAATGGCTTTTACATACTCCTCGTCTTCGGCTTCAGGGTTGGTGTCGTCGAAACGGAGGTGACAGCGTCCGTTGTATTTTTCAGCGGTACCGAAGTCCAGATAGATTGCCTTGGCGTGACCGATATGCAGGTAGCCGTTGGGTTCCGGCGGGAAACGCGTAACCACTTCGGTTCGCTTTCCCGACGCGAGATCGGCATCGATAATGTCGTGTATGAAATTGGTCGTCTTAATCTCTTCGCTCATAAATCCGTGTTCCGTATTGCTCTAAAACCGTTGGAAAATATCCGCTGTTTATGGTCGATTCGCCGGAGCAGTGCAATCCTTTCGAAAGGGGAAAAGGAAAGGCCGGCAGGCCGAAGCCCGCCGACCTTCCCCGTGGAGGAGAATGGGTTATCGGAACTTGATGGCGCAGCCCACCGCTTTGGTCACCGGGTTCTTAACTGCTTTTCCTGCCAGAAGGGCATCCAGGGCATTTTTCAGGTACGCCTCGCCGCCTTCTTCGGGTGCGCGCCCACCTTCGCTGACAGCGCCCTTATAGACCAGCCGGTCGTCTGCATCGAACAGGAACACATCAGGCGTCTTTCTGGCCCCGAAATGTCTGGCGACATCCGAGGTGGCATCGACGACATAGGGGAACTCATATCCCTCTGCCTTGGCCAGCTCCTGCATCGCTTCATAGGTATCGCCCGCCTTGTTCGGATTGTTGGAGTTGATGAATACGACGCCAACCCCCTTCTTCTGGTATTCGTTGCCAATTGCCACCATTTCCTTCTGCCAGGCCTTTACAAATGGGCAGTCATTGCAGGAGAAGATGACGAGCGTACCTTTTTCTCCCTTGATGCTGCCGATGGTGACCTTTTTCCCGTCGATGTTTTCCATAGCGGTGTCCTTGTCCAAAATGGAATCGCCAATGTCCAGTGCCTGTGCGGCTTGAACCGCGGCCAGCATTCCCGCGAGGGCGATGCGGGTGATATACTTGAACTTCATGGTGCTACTCCTTTCATGGTTTCAACAACCGTTCAATGGTCTCGTGATACTCGGCGTAGCTATGCTTTCCCTGCCACTCGGCCAAGAGCGTCCCTTGCGGATCGAAAAAGAAGGAGGCGGGGAGTGCTCCCGACCAGTTTGTCGAGAACAACTCGACGAACGACTGACTCAGTTCCGTTGAGACCAGACTTCCGACCGGCGAATCCTGTTCATGGAGGAAACGGTCTACGGTCTCCATATCCTGCGGGTCGTCGGCGGAAACCAGCAGCAGGGCCAATCCCTCTCCCCGGGTATCGCGGTACACCTTGAGCACGTCGGGAAACTCCTCCCGGCAGGGGTCGCACCAGGTTGCCCAGACGTGAACCAGCGTCAGCGGAGCGTTTGGCTGGTCAATCGCGTCCTTGATACGTTCCGGACTCGCTGCAAGCCCCATGACTTTCGGCCCGGGCCTGCATGCGGACAGCAATCCCGTTGCGACTAAAACTATCGCAATTCCAGCCGAACCATTTAGCATGCGCACGTAATCCATACCGCTTGACTTGATCCCTTGAATGCAACTTTATTGATACTGGATTTCAATAAACGAAGAGACACCCATGAAAATTGTAACGTTCAATGCCAATTCCATCCGATCACGGCTACCGATCATTCTTGAGTGGCTGGAGACACACCAGCCGGATGTGCTGGGCATCCAGGAAACCAAGGTGCAGGATGTCGATTTTCCTCGTGAAACCTTCGAGTCGGCAGGCTGGCACGTCGTTTTCAAAGGCGAAAAGTCGTACAACGGGGTAGCGCTGATCTGCAAAAACAAACCGGCACAGGTTGCATTCGGATTTTCCGACGGCGGGCCGGCCGATGAAACACGTCTGGTGAGGGCTGTCGTGGACGGGATTTCCGTGGTGAATACCTATGTGCCGCAGGGGAGGGCCATCGATCACGCGATGTACCAGTACAAGCTTAGATGGTACAAGCGGCTCAAGGCCCTGTTTGAAAAAGAGTACACACCTCGGACGCCTCTGGCCTGGATCGGTGATATCAACATCGCTGTTGAACCGATCGATGTTTCAAATCCGGAATCGCATAAGAACGATCCCTGCTTCCACATAGACGCGCACAATGCTTTTCTGAACGTCTGTGACTTCGGCTTCGTGGATGTCTTCCGCAAGCATCATCCGGACGAGGAATTGTATTCCTTCTTTGATTACCGTGTACCCAATGCCGTGAAGCGCAATCTGGGTTGGCGGATCGACTACATACTCGCCACGAAACCGCTAGCAGCAAAAAGCCTGGCCTGCGACATCGATCTGGAACCTCGCATGAAGGAAAAGCCTTCGGACCATACCTTCATGGTCGCGGAGTTTGAGGAGTGAAATCTGAAACTTGAAACTGGAAGCCTGAAAGCCAGATTAAGGAAGCGAGTAACGGGGTGCTGCATCTTCCGGAAATAACACATTCTGAAAATACGCACTAACGCAGTATGCAATCCGTGTTAAAGCTGCTCGAGCGTGTAGCCCCTGGTCCTGAGCAGCTCGAGCAGACCTTTCCTGCCCGCCAGATGGGCCGTACCGACGACCACCATGCAGGTGTTATCCTTGCCGACCAGTTCATCGATCTTATCCACCCAGGCCTTGTTCCGGTCGGTGACGAAGCGTTTGTACATACCTGGATAGTCCTTGAAGCTCTCCTGGACCAGTTTGTCGAGCGTTCCGAGATCGCCGTTTTTCCAGGCTGTGAGCATGTCCTCGAGGATGGTCTCTATCTGCTCAAGTTCCTTCAATGTATGTTTCGTGTACCCGTTCTGGTTTCCTTCGGACAGCTCATCGAACAGGTTGATCTGGAAGGCGACGGTTTCGAGTCCGACCTCGCGTTTCCTGTCGGCCACCGCCTTGTTGTGGAAATACTGGTCCAGGCCCAGCGCGGGATCCAGCCCCATAGCCTGCATATGCAGCACCATCAGTGTCATGGATGCGAACCAGGGTTTGTATTTTCTTGCGGCAACAGCCGGCAAGCCCGCTTCAGCCAGTTTTTGCGAGAGCTCGGCATAGACATCCGGATCGAGCTCGTCTTCCAGTGTCCGCGATCCCGGCAGAAGCGCCTTCTGCAGGATCAGCTGCTGGGTCTCGGCTGAAACCATGGCGGCCATGTCGGTTTCGAATACGAGCGTATCGCTTTGCGCGTAGGCGTTTTCGATGGCGGGGTCCAGTGGATAATCCGTTGCCTTCAGCAGGTGGACGGATCCCTGCACATAAATGGTTCCGCGGTCGGAGACGGCCTTCCAGAGGGAGTTTTCCGCATAACCTGCCGCGGGCAGGACGAGTGCGACCAGCAGGGAGTGGACCAGACGGTACTGTTTCATGCTCTGTTTTTTCATGGCCTTCATATCCTTTCGCGGCATGCAGGTTCTCTAAATATAAATAGAATTCTTAACATCTTGCCGTCCCGTCAGCGGTTTCTATAATTCGAAGGTATTCAACGAATCAGTACGAATAAGTCAAACAACGGGAGGTTAACGTGGACATGGAAAAATTACAAGAGATGGGCATTGAATATGGTGCCCAGATCATCGGGGCACTGCTTATTCTGATTATCGGGATGTGGGTTGCGAAGGCAATCAAAAAGGGCATCGTCAAGCTGATGCAGAAAAAAGAGGTGGATCCGACCCTCATCTCCTTCCTCAGCAGTCTGTTGTATGTAGGTCTGCAGGCATTTGTTATCATTGCCGCGCTGGAGAAGCTGAATGTGAAGACGGCATCCTTCATCGCCATCCTCGGTGCCGCCGGTCTGGCGGTCGGTTTGGCACTGCAGGGTTCGTTGGCCAACTTTGCGGCCGGTGTGCTGATGATCATCTTCAAGCCGATCAAGGTCGGAGACTTCATTGAGGCCGGCGGTACGATGGGTGGCGTCGTGGAAATCGGCATTTTCACCACGATCCTGAAGTCGCCGGACAACAAGAAGGTCATCGTGCCCAACTCTAAATTAACGGGCGGCACCATTACCAACTTCAATGTTAATGGCACCCGCAGAATCGAAATCATTGCCGGTATCAGCTACGACGACGACATCGATAAAGCGAAGGCTATTCTCAACGAAATCCTCACGTCCGACGAACGCATCCTGAAGGATCCCGCTCCGCAGGTTGCACTCAAGGAGATGGCGGACAGCAGTGTGAATTTCGTGGTGCGTCCGTGGGTCACTCCGGCCGACTATTGGGGCGTCTATTTCGATACCATGGAAAAGATCAAGAAAAGCTTCGACGCGGCGGACATCACCATTCCGTTCCCGCAGCGCGATGTGCACATCTACGAACACAAGGGCGCATAGCGGCAGGCTTCAGTACCACCCCAAGGGCCGGAAGCCAGTCGCTTTCGGCCTTTTTTTTTGATCTTATCAGAATTCTTGCTCCCTGCTTGAATCCTTTTATACTCCGTGATGCCGAAGTGACGGTATGGATCAACCAATGAAACAAGGAGACGGAAATGGATACAAACACGGTAGCAGAAGCGGCCCAGCCGGCCTTGGGGTCGAGTGACACTTGGATCGAAACCACCCAGATGCTGGTGGTTCAATACGGGCTGAAAGTGCTGGGGGCCCTGGCCATATTGATTGTCGGGATGTGGGTGGCTAAACAGATCACCAAAATAGTTGTAAAGCTCATGGAGCGGAGCCAGATCGACCACACCCTGGTCTCGTTCGTATCGAGCCTGGCGCATGTCGGCCTGCAGATTTTTGTCGTGATTGCAGCGCTCGAGGCACTCGACGTGAAGACAACTTCGTTCATTGCCGTTCTGGGTGCGGCCGGACTGGCGGTTGGCCTGGCGCTGCAGGGTTCGCTCTCCAACTTTGCCGCCGGTGTGCTGATGATCATCTTCAAGCCCTTCCGGGTGGGCAATCTGGTTGAAGCCGCCGGCGTGCTGGGTACCGTCAGGGAGATCGGCATATTCACAACGGTTATCGACACACTCGACAACCGCAAGACCATCGTTCCAAACGCCAAGTTGACGGCAGACAACATCACCAACTATTCCTCCAACGACACGCGCCGCGTGGATATGGTGGCCGGGATCAGTTACGGGGATGACATTGATAAGGCCCGCGCAGCCATTCAGGCGGCATTGGCTGAGGTTCCCGGCATCCTTGAAACACCTGCTCCCGATATCTTCGTTAAAGAGATGGCGGACAGCAGCGTTAACTTTGCCGTGCGTCCGTGGTGCCGGCCGTCCGACTACTGGGCGGTTTACTTTGGTGTGACGGAAGCGATCAAGAAGCGCTTCGATGCCGATGACATTACCATCCCGTTCCCGCAGCGGGATGTGCACCTCTACGAGCACAAGGGCGAGTAATACGGCTCCAATCGAACCTTGTATGCAACCGCCGCGCAGGGCACACTGCGCGGCGGTTTTTTATCGGGAGCAAAAGATGTATTCGAAAGTGGATGATATTGACTGGGAAAACTGGGATCCGGTTGTTCGTGCGACCCTTCTTTTCGTGATCCGCGACGGCCGGATCCTCCTGATTCACAAAAAGCGCGGCTTTGGGCAAGGCAAGATCAATGGTCCCGGCGGAAAGATCGAGCCGGGTGAAACCCCGCGCGCGTGCGCCATCCGGGAGACGGAGGAGGAACTGCGGATACTGGCCTCCGGCATTGAGAAGGCGGGGGAGCTCCATTTCCAGTTTGTCGACGGTCACTCCATCCACGGGTACGTCTACACGGCAACGGAATATTCCGGAGAGCCGACGGAGACCGATGAGGCGATTCCACTATGGTGCTCGATCGACGATCTGCCCTTTGAACATATGTGGGAGGACGATCCCACCTGGTTCCCGCACATGCTGGAAGGCCGCTATTTTTCAGGACGTTATATCTTCGATGGCGACCGCATGCTCGATGCGGTGATCGATCTGGATTAGTGCCTGGTACATTCCTGCAGCAGCGATCCGTGATTGCGGAAACGGGGTCTCGGACCCCGTCCTGCACGCATTACAGCCATGTATCCCTGAACACGCTGCAGCGCCACTCAAATTCCTGTAATTATTTATTGCAATGGAAATGAATGGGTGTAGTTTACCGCGCCCATCAAAGGAGGTCTGCATGAATCTATTTAAGATCACAAGTGTATTGATAGCAACGGGTTTTGCATATGGGTGCGCGTCAACCGGGCCAACGGACGGAGCGCGAGGTCCCGAACTCGTAACGAACGGGCGCAGCTCTGCCTCAGGGCAGTATGCCGAGGTCGGGCTGGAGTTTACGACATGGGGCGATTTTGTGGCTTTGGTGTCTCCAAGGCGCTGGAAATCGCCTATCGCAACGGGCGGAAGCCTGTCGTGGCTGAATCCGGTCGCCTGGAGCGAAGATGCCGGCCGGACAGGCCGTATTTTCCTGGGCGAAGCTGTTGTGGTCGGTGGCGCTGCGGCAGCGGTCGGGGCTTCCGACGGAAGCAGCGGCGGTTCCGGGCCTTCCACCGGCACAATCCCTCCGCCTCCTTCCGATGGTGGCGGTGGCACGCAACTACCCCCGACCCCGGAGTTCTAGGGGATTCCAGTCAAGCAACCGGCCGCCTTCGTGCGGCCGTTTTCATAGCGGGGCAAAAAGTCTTTGACCGAACACGAGAGGTGTGTCGGTTATGGGGGAGGGGTGTGGAGCGTGTTACTGCTTATTCGCCGACGACGCAGACGTTGGCGGCCTGCGGGCCCTTTTGGCCGGCCGTCACTTCAAATGTGACGCTCTGGCCTTCCTTGAGGGTGCGGCGACCGTCCATGTTGATGGCGGTGAAGTGTACGAACACGTCGTCTCCGGTTTCACGGGCGATGAAACCATAGCCTTTTTCATCGTTGAACCACTTGACGCTACCGTTTTCGAGCTGATCTGACATAACTTTACTTCGCTCCTAACAAGCCGTTTCCGGCCGATTCTTTCTTTGCTGGCGGCTTCATGCAGAAACCTCCGTTAAATCTCCCGTTCCCGGGATGGATTGTTACCAATCCATGGAAGAGGCTAAAGTTGATGAAAGCGAATAGCGAGATTTGTTTACATATATTTCATGCTGTTCGAAGGGGGTATTTATCGTTAAAAACAAGGTGTTGGCGGCATGTAATTTAAATCGGTATATTAATACCAAATATAGGGTTGAAATCGGGTTTGGACGGTGCAATAAATCCAATCTTCGAAGACGTGACAAAACCAGGCGTATTTGTGGACATGCGCTGAGCGAGGAGATGCCGGGTCATGGCTGTGGATAAAATCAAGGTTGAACTGCCTACCGACGACTATTACGAAGCAGAGGTAAAGTGCCGGAATTCCTGTCCGGTAAAGACCGATGCGCGGGGCTATCTGATGGCTACCGTGGCGGGCGATTACGAACGGGCCTACGCCATATCCCGTGCCACCAATCCGTTTGCCTCCATCTGCGGCAAGATCTGCGGGGCCCCCTGCGAGAAAGGCTGCCGCCGGTCCGATGTGGATGAGGCGATTGTGATCCGCAATATCAAGGGCTATCTTACAGACAAGCACGGCCCGGAAACCGGCGACGTGGTCACCCCGCTTACCTATTCAATCGCTCCGGGCTCGATCCATCCGGAGCTCAACGGCAAATCGGTCGGCGTAATTGGCGGCGGTTGTGCGGGGTATACCTGCGCCCATGATCTGGCCCGTCTGGGATACAGTGTGACTATCTACGAACGATGGGAAACGTCAGGCGGCCAGCTGGTGCAGGGCGTTCCAATCAACCGCCTGTCCCGGAAGGTCGTGGCCGATGAGCTCGCATCGATAGAGTGGTTCCCCAATATCGAAGTGAAGAACAGCGTCGATGTAGGCAAGGACATTACTTTTAAGGAGTTGGAGGCTAAACACGATGCGGTGTTTATTGGCGTGGGTCTGTCCCGCGGTCGCAAGATTCCGATTCCCAATGCCGAGCACGAAGATGCACATATCGGCCTGCAGTTTCTCTTTGATTTCAACATGCGCGAAAAGTGGGATCTGAGTTCCAAACGTTCCATTGTGATTGGCGGCGGCGACGTGGCATTCGACGTGGCGCGCTCTGCGCTGCGCTGCGGTTCCCCCGAAGTGCAGCTGGCCTGCCTGGAGCGCGAGCACCTGAATGAAATGACCGGTTCCGTGGATGAGCGCGAAGGCGGACGTCGCGAAGGTGTCGTCCAAAACGATGGCTGGGGACCGCGTGAAATCGTGGTCGAAAACGGCAGGATCAAGGGGTTGCTGGTAAGCAAGGTTATCCGTGTATTCGACGAGGAAGGCCGATTCTCGCCGCAGATGGAGGATGAAACCCGGCTGATCGAAGGCGATGCAGTCTTTTTTGCGGTCGGCCAGATATCGGACCTCGCGTTTCTGGAGGGCACCGGCGTGGAAGTAAGCGATCGCGGCCTGGTGAAGGTTGTCAGCGAAGAGACCTGGCAGACCACCAAGCCGAATGTATTTGCCGCCGGCGACATCGCCCTTGGTCCGAAACTGTTCATCAATGCGGTGGCCACCGGCAGCCAGGCGGCTATGGGCATCCACGCCTATCTTACCGGCGGGGAACCGCTCAAGCTCAAACGCAAGATTACTTTCACCGATCTGAATGCCTACGAGCGCGGGTCCGTCTATGTGGACGATGAACGCCGTGAGCGGGAAGAGCTGCATGTCGAGCCGGCCAAGGATCCGGAATTCAATACGACGGTGGAATATCCCGACGACCAGGCCAAAAAGCAATCGGCCCGCTGCCTGGAATGCCATATCCATCCGACCTTCGAAGGGGATATCTGCATTCTCTGCGGTGGCTGCGTCGACGTCTGTCCGTCCTACTGCCTGTCGATGAAGACAGTGGACCGCGTCGAAGGCGGCAATGATCTGGTCGTGCTGGCCGAGAAGGAGTTCGGCAGCATGGAAGTCGCGGAAGCCGAGGGGTCGGTCATGCTGTTCGATCCGCTCAAGTGCATTCGCTGCGGCATGTGCGCACAGAAGTGCCCGACCGGCGCCTGCAAAATGTCGGTCAACAGTTTCGAGGATTGTTTTGTTTAGGATAGACCGATGCTGATTCTCACAATCATACTTCTATTGTCTACCACTTTTCTGGGGTTCATCTTTTTCCTGCTCTTCCGCTGGGCCGTAAGAGACGGTCAGTTCGATGATCCGGAAGAGGCAAAATATGTAATTTTCCGCGAAGATGAAGAGCTCGCCAAGGGTGTTGCGAATGGAGGAAAGAAATAGCTATGGAAAAGAAAGAGAAGAAAGGCGCCAGCCGTCGCGAATTGATTACGCTGGGTTCGGCCTTTGGACTGCTGGGCCTGGTGGCCGCCGGAACCGGTGGTGCTTTGTTCAAGTATATGTTTCCGGTGGTGACCTACGGCACGCCCAAGAAATTCCTGGTACCGCTTGCCGATCTCCCGGAAGTGGGCGATGAGCTGTTGTTTGAAGACCAGAAGGTCATACTGCGGCGCAAGAGCAACACGGAGCTGGCGGCGATCTCGCTGGTTTGTACGCATCTGGGATGTACCGTTAAGCGGGTGGAAACCGGCTTCCAGTGCCCGTGCCACGGCTCGCAGTACGATTCCGACGGCATTGTAGTGGGCGGTCCAGCGCCAAAGACCCTGCACTGGCTGGCAATCAAGCGGGTGCCCGGGAATCAGATTGAGATCGATTCAGGAGTCGACCTTCCTGAAGGAACCTACTGGCCTGTTGCATAGCCAACTCCATTCCGAAGGGGGAATTGAAGATGAATGAACTGATTGATCAGGTGAAGGAGTTCGGCAACAAGATCTACTACTCGATCTTCCGGCACCGCTTCGACAATACGGGTCTGACCAAATCGAAGATTATGTTCAGCAATGTCATGCTGCACATCCAGCCGGTCAAGATCCATAAGCGCTCCGTTAAATTTAAAACGACCATGGGACTGGGACTGATCACCTTCTATCTGTTCGTGATCCTGACCGGAACCGGCATCATGCTGATGTTCCACTATGTGCCTTCAACCGCGCTGGGTCCCGATGGCCTGCCGGATGCGTACAGCCGCATGCTCAACCTGCGCAGCAACGTATTCTGGGGCGGCTTTGTCCGAAACATGCACCGTTGGGCGGCCCACGGCATGGTGGCGTTCGTAGCGATGCATATGCTCCGCGTCTACCTTGCCGGCGCACACCGTGGCGGGCGCGAGTTTAACTGGGTGATCGGATGTATCCTGGGACTGGTGACCGTTTTTCTTTCCTACACCGGCTACCTGCTTCCGTGGGACCAGTTGGCGTTCTGGGGCGTCAAGGTGGGTACCGAAATCGCGAAGATCGCTCCCGGCGGCGCCATTATCCGCGGCATCCTGCTCGGGGACACCGACGTAGGCGGGGAGGCGCTGATCCGCTTCTACGTCCTGCACGTAGCGGTGCTGCCGCTCGTCGCGTCGCTGCTGATCGCGGTCCACTTCTTCCGCATCCGCAAGGACGGCGGTCTGGCCCGTCCGGCCGACACCTCGAAAGAGAAACAGATTCCCGACGAAGAGTTTGGTTCCGTCAAGAACACGTCCGTTTTCAAGTCCGCCCGCAGCTACAAGCTGGTGGAAATCGTCAAGGGTAACGAGCCCAAGGTGAATGAAGAGGTCGACCAGATGATGTTTGCCTGGCCGAAGCTGATCATCCGCGAATTGATAGTCCTGCTCGGCGTGGTTGCCTTCCTGAGCGTCATTTCCATCTTCTTCGATGCCCCGCTGGAAGGACCGGCCGATCCGAACCATCCGACCAATCCGTCGAAAGCCCCCTGGTACTTCCTCGGTCTGCAGGAACTGGTCAGTTACAACGG
>JBNLDM010000026.1:0-16439 GCA_050304335.1 Pontiella sp. | reverse complement strand
GAAGGGTGCACGCAACGCATTCGCCGCTGCAGAACCTGCTAGCCTTTCGAGAATTTCTACCTCGATTGGGTAGGCCTCAGAGTGATCTAGGGAGTCCCACACCGCCACCGCCAACCTTCCATCTTGTTTCAATACACGAAGCATTTCACGTAGTGCCTGCTGATAATCAGAAAAAAACATCATGCCGAACTGACACACAACTGCGTCGAATGACTGATCGGGAAATGGAAGTGACTCGGCCACACCCTCCAGCCATTCTACGTGTGGTGCCAGCTCCTGGGCCACGGCTAACATACCCGGCGCTGGATCCACTCCCGCAATATATCCCTCAGAACCGACTCTTTTCACGGCCTCCCGCGCAAGGATCCCCGTGCCGCATGCTATGTCCAGAACACGTTGACCAGGTCTGATGCCGGCCGCATCAAGTACGCGAGAACTCCATTGTTTGAACAGTGCAGGCACATGAAGACTTTCATAGGCTCGCGCTCCGGCGATCTGGCTCTCAAGGTTTGGTTTATTCATTGATCATTTTTTCGGTTTAACGACGAAGCCGACCGACCGCCCAACTGGGCGTTCCATCCTCCCACTTGTTGTGAGTCACACGGATCAACCTGCCACTTTCGATGTGGATCATGTAAATCTCTCCGTAAGGTTGTGGGTTAAAGCCCACCAACAGTGGGGACTCGTCGTTCAACCCTCCTCTTGCTGAGGCGAACGTGACCCACTCGCCGTCAGGCGAAAAAAAAGGATGGAGATCCATCTCGGGTTTCGCAGTGAGGAGCCGCGGTTTTCCCACTGGATTTTGGTGCAGGTCCAGTTCCAACAAGTAAATGCCAAATTCCCCATCCCTGTTCGAGGTAAACACAACCCTTCGCGCATCTGCCGAAATGGCAGGCATTGTATCATTGCCGCGATGGTTGGTCAGGCGGTGAACCTCACCTCCGCTAGATTTCATTAGCGCAATTTCGTTGTCGCCCCAACGGTCGGTCCGAAAGACGACCCACTGGCCGTCAAGTGTCATGGCTGGGAAGCCGTCATTGGCATCCGAATCCTCGGTCAAATTGACAGCGCCAGAACCATCCGCTCGGAAGCTCCAGACATCAACGTCCTTCCTCCGGCCCAGTGCTCCGGCGAAGGGACGGCCCCGCGACGTTGCGAGCCGTTGGCCGTCTCCTGTAATCGTAAGTCCCCACACGGAGCGATCGGTTCGCTCTGCACGACCATCGGTAGGGGGATCACTCTCGGTCCCCGGCGGAAAAAGCACCCGCTGTCTCTTGCCTTCCTCATCGCATGCGAGAATCCGACGCATATTCTCTGCGGTGTAGTAAACCGCACTCTGTGAGTCGAAGACCGGAAAATCGCCTCTCACTGATACTAATTGCACCGACCCCTCCCCCAGTGGCATCCGACCACGTGTGACTACGAACGGCCCGGAATTCTCACTCGCGTATTGCACTTTCGCTGCTTCGCCAACAAGGGCGTGACACACCAGCCTTCCCGTCGTCGCGTCACACTCAGGTGCAAAGCAGGCATATGCGTCGTCACACTCAGGACGATCATCACTGCCATCCGCGGCGCATGAGCGCACCCCTCCCTCTCGGAGCGAGTAAAATATCCGTCCTCCTTCTCCGAACGTCGCGGAGAGCCCCTCGACAGTACCCACTGCACGCAAATCGGATGCGTCGGACCGGACAGTGTAAATACGGAATTTGCCCGCGTCGCGGTTCGAGTAGAACAGAAGGCCGAGGCCATCCAGGGTCCAGCAGGGTGCTCCGTCCCAATTCGGATGCTTCGTTATCCGCCGGACCCCTGTTCCATCTCGCTTCATTATGAAGATGTCGGTCGCTTGGTGATTGACCACGAGGTTCGCCCTCAGGGCTCCGCCGGCATACATGCTTAGTGTAGCGTTCCGAGTGCTCGAAAACGCGAGCGACAGTCCATCCGGGGAGAAACTCGGGTTGAAATCGCCAGCTGGATTGTGGGTCAGATTGACAGCTTCGGCTGCGCCACCGTCCGGTGCGAACGGCATGAGCCAAACGTCTGCATTACCACTTCTGGTGCTGACAAACGCGAGCTGTTTCCCGTCAGGACTGAATGCCGCAGCATCGTCCATCGCCGGACCGCGTGTCAAACGAACCGGTTTGCCGCCCGTTACCTTGACTGCCCAGAGATCGGCGCTTCCGTTCCGTTCTGAAGTGAACACGATCCATCGGCCATCCGGTGAAAACGTTGCGTTGTAGTCCAATGCCGGATGCGGCGCCAACACACGCCGTTCGTTCCTGTCAGCACCAAACAGGAAAATCTCGGTGTTGGCCGGTGCCAGGCTGGTCCACACCAAGACGGCCTCCTCGGCGCAGACAGGCGAAGCCAGAAGCCAAAGCGAAAGTAGCGCTATTCTCTTAGGTTTCATTCTCCAGCGAACCTGCAAATTTTAATTATGCGTACGTCTGCTCGCTCTTGCGATATACTATCCACAACCTCCTAAATAGCAAGGCTTTCTATACAATTGCTGAGAATTTGGACTCCAGATACGCATACCCCCCAAACCGGGGTACCTATCGACAAATACGCATAACTCCTGATATTATTACACGGGTATTCTTTCGCCCTCAATCGCCAGCCACCTCCACCGTACCCACAACCACCTCGCGGTTTACGTCAAGGTCGTCTAACCGACTCGTTTGCTCGACTGGCATCCCAGATAGCCCGTAGCCATTATTTTAGCCTCTACGGCGGCAACGCCGGGTTTGAATCGATAATCTGGAGCAAGCGTTCTTAATCCGTCTCCTGAATGGTTTGGACGCCCTAGATCCCGAGGAGAATGTTTTTGCCTACCTGTACGGTATGGCGGGATTTGCAGCTAAGCACCCGTGTGACCCGCTCGCCGCCCAGGGAGGTGTCGACCTCGATCCAAAGGCATTCCCGCGTACAGTCGTCAACGAAGTTGAGCGCCCGGATCTTCCGGCCACCGGCGGTTACATCGTGAACGAAGTCCATGCTCCAGCGATCATCCATCCGAACCGGCGAGGCTGGCTTTTCCTTGCGCCTATACGCTGTCTTGCGCTTTTTTCGCTTTGGCACCTGAAGGCGTTCTTCGCGGTAGATGCGTTCGATCCGCTTGTGGTTGTCGCTCCAGCCATCCCGACGGAGCAGGACGATCAACCGCCGATAGCCCCAACGCTTTCGCTCTCTGGCTTTTTCCCGCAGTGCTATGCGCAGCGGTTCGTCGTCCCTCGCTTGCGGCTGGTAGTACATGGAGCTCCTTGCAAGGCCCGGAAGCCCGCAGGCATGCGAGCGGCTGACGTCGTAGCTTTGGTTTACGTAGCCGGCCATCTCGCGCTTGGCTGCGGGCGTTACCACTTTTTTGAGTTCACGTCCTTCAGGATCTGGATGTCCAGGGCCTGCTCGGCCACCAGCCGCTTGAGACGGGTGTTCTCCTCCTCCAAAGCCCTGAGTCGCTTGGCTTCGTTGACGTCCATGCCGCCGAACTTCGCCTTCCATCGATAGAACGTGCCCTGGGATACGTTGTGCTCGCGAAGCACGTCGGCCACTGGAATGCCGGACTCGGCCTCTTTAAGCATTCGGATGATCTGCTCCTCGCTGTGTCGTTTCTTCATTCTGAGTTCTCCTTACTGGTTGTTTACCACGAAGAACTCTCATATAAAACCGTCCAGGTTTATGGGATCAGGTCACGACAGTTATTATAACCGTTGAGTGTCCCGAAAGAGTCGCTCTCCACTTTTTTTCGAGTCGCGCGTAACGTTGTGCAGGGGGTAAATATGAAAATGAGGGTATTGATCATACAAGTAGTGTTTGTAACGTCACTGCTGAGTACATCGGCTGAGCCAGGTGGTACGTATACTCTGACTGGTGAAGAAAAGGGGATTGAAGAAATCATACAGGCTGATATGGCCCAATATCCGGACCTCTATAGAGGAGTAAACACACACAGTTATATTCTGGAGTTTAAAAAGAAAAATGAAATTGGGAAACGCAGATTTTCTCCCGGCGATATGTTGTATTTTCCGGAGACAGCCGCATCGCTAAGTGCGAAACAAGAACAATCTGCAGCACAGGAGGATAAACCTGCGAAGCCGGATGAATTACCGCTCAACTTTAAACTTCGCGATCTGCCTTCGGTTTCCCAGGAAGGCAGCTATTGTGTGCCCGCTTCAGGCGCATGGATCGCAAAATATCATGGCATTGATACGGATCAGTGGGAGATCGCCAAGCTCTCATCGCAGAATTCTATGGATAACTCGGGAACGAATCCCCTGGATATGGCACGCGCAATGGAGAATTTCGGTTTCCGATACCGCCTGATTACAAACAAACACACACCCGGGGATGTTGATGATTTTATGGCTGAAACATTGCCTCAGTTTAAAGAAGCACTGGTGAACGAGGGACCGATGTATATTTCGTTTCTTCCGGGAATCTTTGGAGATCAAGGGCATGGTCTAGTGGTGATCGGTTACAGTGATACGCGTCACGAAATGTATTTTTACAACCCCTGGGGACGTGAGTATTCCGCGCCCTACCGAGAGGTTGAAAAGTACACGCGTTCAGCCATCGCATTTACTCCACCAGAGCTTCTGGATGTCGAAGTTTTCGATTGCACTTCATTGATTGAGACACTCAAACAGATAGTGCCAAACAATGCACATAATGTCATCGAATTAAGGCAAATCCTGGCAAATTCCAATGTCGCCTTTGATTTTATCGAATGCAATCGCAGGGATCTCATGAATGATGCTAAGAAGACTGAGAGACTCGCTAATCGCGAGAGCCGGAAATTCATTGATCTTGCGATGGAGCGCGCGCCTGCGATACTTATTCCACAAACGAATGATGAGGGAGTGACCGAATATATGTTTATTCGTAAATCATCTGAATCGAAGAGAAAGTTATTGGTGCAACGCATTGGTTCGCGTGGTTGGGGGGAACCGGAGCTTTCGAGTTCGAGGCTGCTTATTCGTTATTGGACAACGCCCGTGGATGTTAACGGGGGCAAACAGTGGTTGTTGCCCCTGTTTGAATTTTCAGGAACAGAAAATAACACGGGAGTCAACCGCTAGATCCATCTCCTTCCATCCTGGCACCTCCTTCATCCCACCGCTGGATGCTGCGCAAGTCCACGGCCTTCCTGTTCCGACGTTGTTAAGCGGGGGCACGCGATGACTCAGAAGAGTGGTTCCATATCGCCTTTCTGATAAATCAGCCTAGGTGGTTGGAGGTTCTTAATCTCATCCGGAACACCAGGCATCTTAACGTTGTTGATAACGATGTCCTGCCCTAATGCCTTTGCAAGGTTTGAAATAGTGTCCCTTATAGACTCTTCTATGAGACCCAGATTTTTCTTTTGGGGATCCAGATAGAGACGCTGTTTTGCTAGATATGCTTCGCGATCATACAGATCCTGATGGGCTTCATTTATTTTCTTCTCCACATTCTTCAAATTGGAATTATCAATATTATACGTCTTTGCCATTAATCTGGTAGATATGATGTCCAAGGCACGCACCTCGATATCATATTCATCCGGCCCGGAACCGTTCCCATCAGCCACTTTTGTCAAATGGAGGTCTTTCGCATCAATCCCATAGTGAAACTCATATACCACAATAAACAGCGCATGCCACCGCCCCAGGTAAAGGCTGGACTCTTCACCTATGATGAAACTCTCTACAAAAATATCTTTAACGAGATTAAACTTCGACTGTTTAACCGATTGCTCCAGGGATACATGACTTTTGTAGGGGTCTGGATTTTGAAATATTGAAATCGTTTTCTGGGCAGCCAGCACCGCAAGGATTGTAACGGCAATGATCAAAGCTGTTCCAAGAAATTTATTCACCATAACTTCTCCTTCAAATCCAGTTGTACATTGATAAATAATCGAAACAGATTAAAAATGAAACTACATTCATAATTGGAATGGGTTGAGAGCCAGCAACTTGACCCCATCGGAAAACCGTCGATTAAACATACAACCTTCAATCGTAATACGGGTCTTACGTACCGATCTGGCTTCCCCACGTCTTGAACGGATATTCGGCGAGATAGGCGTTATAGTAGCGGGGATCACCGGAAACCTCTTCGCCGGCCCAGACGGGCAGCTCTACCGCCTGGTCATCCGAGTCCAGTTCGATCTCGGCCATGACTAATCCTTCGTTCGCACCGGTGAAAACATCCAGTTCCCACAGCATGCCTGCGTAGTCGATTTCGTAGCGAGTCTTTTCAACGAGGTTACCGCACAGTATGAGCATCGATTCGGCGTCGACCACGGGGATTTCATATTCGAATTCGGCCCGCGCAATACCGCTGGTCGGCCCCTTAATCGTCAGGAAGGCCTGTTCACCGATAATGCGGACACGAAGTGTCTTTCCACCATCGGACAGGAGATAGCCCTGCCGGCACAACTTCCCTTCGCCGGCGGATACCCGCCACGAATCATCCTTAACCAAAAACTTGCGCTCTATTTCGATCGCCATTGCCTTGCTCCGATGATCACCTGCCCGATCGCTATACCACTGTCGTTGGGATAAGTGGAGAATACCAGCTCGAACTCGTCACCCGCAACCTTGCGTATGCGGTCCACCAATAAACGGTTCTGGAATACACCGCCGGCAAAGACCAACGGCAAACCTCCGTGCCGCGCCGCCAATTGTCTGCCGCAGCAGTAGACGATCTCCGCCAGCGTATTGTGGAAGCGGGCAGCCAGAATGCCAACGGGCACCCCTTTGTCCATCTCATCGAGCAGGTCCGCGACCAACGGCCGCCAGTCGATTTCTTCTCCCGCTATTTCAAACGCCAGGTCACCGCACTCCTGCGGATCGGCCACCGCTTCGAGACGGATCGCGGCCTCGCCATCGTAAGTCGGTTTTTCGCAAATGCCCAGCAGACACGAGACCGCATCGAACAGTCGCCCCATGCTTGATGTCATAGGACAGTTGATACCGGATTGAAGCATCTGCATGTATGGGGAATCGGTCGGATTCGTCGGGTTGGACTGAACCAGCAATGCATCCAAAATCCGTCGCGGTTCCTTAACGGCCGCATCGCCGCCCGGCAAGGCAAACGGCCGCAGATGCATTTCACGCGAAAACCCGTCAGCATCATACAGCAAGACCTCCCCGCCCCATACGGTTCCATCGGTTCCACATCCCGTTCCATCGAAGGCGAAACCGACCGCCCTGCCCGGATGTGTCCCGACCAGGTGGGCATGATGGTGCTGAACGGCGATGGCCGGAATACCCCATGTTGCTGCCCATCTGATAGCGAAAGCAGTTGAGAAATAGTCGGGGTGCAGATCGTGTACGACCAGATCAGGCTGCAGCCTGAAACAGTCCAGTTCACGCTGGACAGCCTGTTCAAGAATCTGCTGCGTTTCGGGATGTTCCAGATCGCCGATATAGGGGTGCAGGGTGGCATGCCCGTGGTGCGCCAGTGCAAACGTGTTTTTCATGTCGGCACCGCAGGCCAGAATACAACGATCCGCTTCAGTCGGCATGGAAACCGGTGCAACACCTCGGCCAGGCCGAAGCACGATGGTTTGGTTGCCAAACACGGCACAGACCGGATCATCACACCGGTTTATAATCGGCCGGTCGTGCATCAGGAAAACATCGGCGATGTCCTGCAGCTTCCGTTGTGCGTCCTCATTGTCATGAATCATCGGCTCGGATGAATAATTGGCACTGGTCATCACAACCGGATGTGGAAACAGATCGAACATGATTTCGTGCATCGGGCTGTATGGAAGCATCACGCCCAACGTATCGAGACCGGGTGCAATCAGTCCAACTGTCGGGAATGACGTTTTGAGCTTCAGTACAAGGATCGGCCGCTCCATGGCCGTCAACACGCGTTCCTCCGCAGCGGCCAGATGGCACACGCTTCGTACCCAATCCAGATTCGGCACCATCAGGGCAAACGGCTTTGACTCCCGTCCCTTGCGCTGCCGCAACGAAGCCACCGCCTTTTCGTTCAGTGCATCGCAGACGAGATGGAATCCACCGATCCCTTTAACGGCTGCAATTTTCCCCTGCTTCATTGCATCGCGCCAGACTGCTTCCCACGATGCAGCGTCGGCTCTGTGAGCCGATTGGCTCGAAGAGCCAATACTACAGCTCCGGATTTTCGGGCCGCAGTCAGGGCAGGCAATCGGCTGGGCATGATAGCGGCGATTGGCCGGATCGGTGTATTCTGACCGGCACGCCGGACACATCTCAAATTCCCGCATGCCGGTATGCGGCCGGTCATAGGGCAGTTTTTCGATAATCGAGAAACGGGGCCCGCAGTTGACACAGTTGATGAACGGATAGCGATACCGGCGATCATCAGGATCAAACAGTTCCTTGCGGCAGTCATCGCAGATCGCAATGTCCGGCGAAATACGCAGACGAGCCTGTCCAGCATCCTGGCTGTCCAGAATCGTGAAATCCTCGACCGGCCTGTAGTCGATTATGGTTACGTCGACGGCGTCGATCCGCGCCAGGGGGGGCGGGTTCGACGCCAACGCCGTGAGGAAGCATTCCGGATCACCGTAGAGTTCGATCCTCACACCGTCGAAGTCGTTGCGGACCGAACCCTTGAGACCGAGTTCCATCGCGGTCCGCCACACCCACGGACGAAATCCGACGCCTTGCACGATTCCGGTAACGTGGATGGATGTACCCTGGCGCATCAGAATACTTTGGTGAGACGGGCGCTGTCCGGCACCATTTCCTGCTTGAGCATGTCAAACAGCAACTGCGCGATCGGGCCGGGCCTGCCGTCGCCAACCGGGTTGCCATCGAACTGCGTGACGGGCGTAACGTTGGGCGTGGTGCCATAGATGTGGATCTCGGCCGCCGAACGGGCCGCGCCCAGGCTGATCGACCTGAATTCGGCCGTCGTCAGCACCCGCTCTTTCTTCAACTGCCGGGCGAATTCCATGGCGCGCCTTGCCGTCGTGCCCGCCAATACCCGTTCCGGAGGCGGCATGAACAACTCCTTGCCGCGTGTAACAATGCCGATGTTTTCCGTGGCGCCCTCCCCCAGACCCCGGTTTTCGTCCAGCGATACCGTAAAATCGACACCGAGATCGACGGCTTCCTTTTTCATCAGGACGTTGGGTAGGTAGTTGCAGGTTTTCACGGTCGCGAACATGCCCGATTTGATCGGCACCTTGCTTACGGCAACACTCACCCCGGCCGGAAGCTGGTCGATCTTTGCATCGGGAAGTTCGTACACCACGATGTATATTTCAGATCGAATGCAGGCGTAGGGATTGACCCCCATCGTGCCGCGCCCGCGGGATACGAGCAGCCGGACCAGTGCGTTTTCGTGTGCGCCCGCCCGTACTGTCTGAACAATCAGGTCCGACATCTCTTCACGTTTGACTGGAAGTTCGAGACCCAGTGCGTCGCAGGAACGTTCCAGCCGGCTGAGATGATCATCCAGGTTGTAGATATTCCCGTTCACGCACTTGAAGGATTCAAACACGCCGTCGCCCCGATGCACCATGTGGTCGTCGACAGGCACGCACATGATCGAAGGATCCGTCAGAATGCAATCCGTGACCGATGAATACATGGCATACAACTGCTTGTCATCGCTCTTCAACTTCGATAACCACTTCTCGCGTCCAACAATTTCTATTTTTCTTCCCATGCATTCCTCGCTTTCAATCGAAACATAGTATTCCATTTTTAATGCGGATTGGAATTTATTTCCAAGCGATCAAATGGGATAAGTGGCCCGTTCATTCACAGGAAGGCTGTTTTTCATGAAGGACCTTATAAAGAAACGTGTGCTGGTTACCGGCGGGGCGGGATTCCTCGGATCGTTCCTGTGCGAGCGCCTGCTGCAGGAGGGCTGCGATGTTATCTGCATGGATAACTTCTTCACCGGCCGAAAGGCCAACATTGCCCACCTGATGGACAACCCCTATTTCGAGCTGATGCGCCACGATGTGACGTTTCCCTTCTACGTCGAAGTGGACGAAATCTATAATCTGGCCTGCCCGGCCTCGCCGGTTCACTACCAGTTCGATCCGGTGCAGACCACCAAGACCAGCGTTCATGGTGCGATCAATGTCCTGGGGCTTGCCAAGCGCGTCAGGGCCAAGGTCTTCCAGGCTTCCACGTCCGAAGTATACGGCGATCCGGCAGTTCACCCGCAGACGGAATCCTACTGGGGCAACGTCAACCCCATCGGGGTGCGTTCCTGCTACGATGAGGGTAAGCGCTGCGCCGAAACGCTCTTTTTCGACTACTGGCGGCAGCACAATCTGCGCATTAAGGTGGTCCGCATCTTCAACACGTACGGCCCGCGCATGCATCCGCACGACGGTCGGGTCGTGTCGAACTTCATCATGCAGGCCCTGAACAATGAAGATATCACAATCTACGGCGACGGGATGCAGACGCGCTCCTTCTGCTACGTATCGGATCTGATCGAAGGCTGGCTGCGGCTGATGGCTTCGCCGGACGAGGTAACCGGGCCGATCAATATCGGCAACCCCGGCGAATTTACCATGCTCGAGCTGGCGGAAAATGTCATCGAGCTGACGGGCTCCAGCTCCAAACTGGTCTTCGAGCCGCTTCCTGCCGACGATCCCAAGCAGCGCCAGCCCGATATTACGCTGGCCAGGGAAAAGCTCGGCTGGGAGCCGACCGTTCCGCTGCGGGAGGGATTGAAGGCGACCATTGAATATTTCGACGCACTGCTGAAGGGTGCGTAGCACACAGTGATTACTGCGTATCACGCCATAGTATCCAGCAATCTCTATTCGGGACAATGCGGTATCCGCATCACGTAATACGTTCCTACATCCCCATCTTCTTGAAGATGAACTCGGGTATGTGCCGGATGACAAGCATGATGTAGCGCCACATCCACAGCGTGTATACCACGTTCTTTTTTTTCTCAAGGCCGGCGAAGACCGCTTCGGCCACCTGTTCCGGCTCGGCCGTGAGGGACGCCGGCAGTTCCATGTTTTCCGTCATCTTGGTGCGGCAGAACCCGGGCTTTACGGTCATTACGTGCACACCCTTCTTCGCAAGGCGGTTGCGCAGGCCGGAAAGATAGGCGGTAAGTCCCGCCTTGGCACATCCGTAGATATAGTTGCTTTGGCGCCCGCGGTCGCCGGCCACGGAGCTGATTGCGGCAATGGCGCCATGCCCGCGCTGTTCAAAATCCTCCGCCACGATATTGAGCATGGACACCGCTCCGGTGAGGTTGATGTCTATCGTTTTTTGAACTTCGTCAAAGTCGGTTCTGGCCGCTGTCTGATCACCCATATAGCCGAATACGCAGAGCACTACGTCCGGCTTCGTGGCGAGTGAATCATAAAATGCGCGATGGCTGCCGAAATCCATGGCGTCGAATGCCAATGCCGTAACCGGCGCACTGCTGCGAACCCGCAGGTCGCCGGCGATGGGGTCGAGCAGGTCCGGCTCAAGGGCCGCCAGGATCAATTCCCATTTCTCGGCGGCATATTTTTTTGCGATGGCCTGCGCCATGTCGGACGTCGCACCCAGAATCAGCACACTCTTCATCGATTTCTCCATTCAATAAAATCAACCAGCAGACTATAAACACAAAGACACGAAGTCCACGAAGAGATTGGACTCGAGAGCCCAGCCCGGCCTTCGTGTCCGTCGTGTCTTCGGGGTGAAGATTCCGTGTACATAGCTCAATCTAGTCCGTGATGCCGATGCGCCTGGACAGGAGCGAAGCAAACCGGGTTTCCCCATCGTTCAGCATGGCGATGGCCTGCCGGAACGCGTCTGCATTCGGGTAGGTTTTTTCAAACATCGCGGCATCCATGCGGGAGTCCTTGGCCAGATAGAGCCGTCCGCCATAATCAGCCACCATGGCATCCAGTTCTTTGAACAGATCCAGCGATTTCTGTGAAATCGGAAAATCAAGGGCAAGGGTATAGCCCTCCATGGGAAACGAGATAAAGCTGTCCTGTTTCCCGAACAGCTTCAGCACGGCAAGGAACGACCCCAGCCCGCTGTCCGTGATCCGCTTGAGAATCCTTGCCATGCCCTCGCGTCCGGCTTCCCGGGGAATGACGAACTGGTATTGCGTGAATCCGCGCCTGCCGTAGATGCGGTTCCAGTTGGAAATGGCATCGAGCGGATAAAAGAAGCTGTTGTAGCTTACCACGCGCCGGTGCCTGCCGGGCCGGCACTTGTTATAGTAGGCAAAATTGAAGGCCTGCATGGTCCAGTGATTCAGCGCAAAGTTCGGAAAGCGGACCGGAATGTCGAGTTGCAGCCTCTTTTTCGGAACGAGTGGATCGTGCTTGTGCGCGGAGTCGATCAGTTCGCTGGTTGATGCGTGTTCGCCGCGCATCATGATGCTGCGTCCCATGGATTCACCCTTGGCCAGGCAATCGATCCAGGCCACCGAATAGGTGCAACTGCCGGAGGCTTCGAAGCTGTCCATGATCTCGCTGAGGTTTTCGGCCCGGATGGTATCCTCCAGAATGTAGGCGGAATCAATTTTCCGCAGGCGGAAGGTTGCATTCAGAATGATTCCGCTCAATCCCATGCCGCCTACCGTCACCCTGAAGAATTCGGCATTCTCCGTCGGTGAGCAGGTAATGACCGAACCGTCGCAGCGCATGACATCCATGGAACGGATGTGCTCGCCGAAGGAGCCATCCACGTGATGATTCTTTCCGTGCACGTCGGCCGCAATGGCGCCGCCGATTGTAATCAGCCTGGTGCCCGGCGTGACCGGCAGAAACCAGCCGCGCGGGACAAACACATCGAGGATCTCCGATAACATCACACCTGCCTGGCAGCAGAGCTCGCCGGTGGATTCATCGAACGAAAGGAATTTGTTAAAGCGACGTGTGGTCAGAATCCGGTCTTGCAGGGAAGCGTCGCCGTAGGAGCGGCCGTTTCCGTAGGCTATGACCTCCCCCGGCTCCGACAGTTTCCTGCGCAGCTCTTCGGCCGATTCGAAACCACTCACCTCGGCCTCGATAACCGGATAGTTTCCCCAATCAGAAATCTTGCGCATGCGAACCTCGTTTGCGGCTTGTCCCAGAAAGCCTTTATCTATACATATTCCATGCCATGAGTGCAGTAGAAATCCTTTGTAGTAATTGCGGGGCCGATACGCTTCTCAAACGGGAAGCGGTCTACGACGGCTTTACCAAGACGGGCGAAATGCTGACCTGTTCAAACTGCGGGTATGAATATGCGTCCGAAGCCGAGGTTCCTTTTAAGGAAAAGCAGGCTGCGCCCACTGTATTCACCGATGCCGACCGGTCCGCAAAGATCGAGGTGTTCGATGCAAAAGAGAACCGACGTCTCTGCCGCTATTGCGCCAACTACATCGTCAATCCATTCACCCAGTTCTGCTCGCTGCACAGAAAGGAAGTACAGGCCACCGACACCTGCAATCAATTCGAGGAGGCGGAGAAGAAAGACGATGCCGGAGGCCTGCTCTAGGCAGGGACGGTTCGACGAACCGGCCGCCGGTCGACAGATTTGCGGCGCGTTTGTCGAGCATGCCCTACCCCTCCGGCTCGTCCAGCTCGTCGAAGTCTACGCCTTCCAGTTCCACCTGCTCGATCTTGGTGAAGCGGCTGGATATCTTTTTCGCCGACTTGTTGACATCGACCACGTCGCGATTGGCCTGGTCAATGTGCGTGGCCAGCTTGTCCATACGGTCCTGAAAACGGCCGAAATCCTTCGACAGGGCCACGAGGTGCTCCTGGATGATGTGCACCTGCTTGCGGGTGGCGGCATCCTTCAAAACGGCACGGGAGGTGGTCAGCACCGCCATCATGGTCGTGGGCGACGCCAGCCACACGCGGGCGCGCTGCGCCTCCTCGACCAGCTCGGGATAGTGTCCGTGTATCTCGGCAAAAACCGCCTCGGCCGGGATAAACATCACCGCTCCGTCTGATGTTTCGCCGGGGATAATGTATTTGGACGAGATATCCTTGATATGCTTCTTGATATCCTGCCGGAACTGCTGTTCGGCGGTACGGCGGTCGGCATCGCCCAGTGTGGTATCGCTCATGCGCTGGTAGCTTTCCAGGGGGAACTTGGAGTCGATGCAGATCGTACCCGTCGGCTCCGGCAGGAAAAGTACGCAGTCGGCCCGTACGCCGTTGTCGAAGGTGTGCTGCAGGGAATAGCTGTTTTCCGGCATCATGTTGGATATAAGCGCCGAAAGCTGCACCTCGCCGAATGCACCGCGTGAACGTTTATCGGACAGCACCTCCTGCAGTGAGACGACATTCCCGGAGAGTTCCGCAATCTTTTCCTGGGCCTTGTCGATCAACGCGAGTCGTTTCAGCACATCGGCAAAAACCGTGGTGGTTTTTTCAAAGCCCTTGTCGAGCCGCTCCTCGACCTTGCCGCTTATTTCGCCCAGGCGTTTCTCGTTGGCGTCGATCAGTTCCTTTACCCGTTCGCCCAGTTGACGGCTGTTCTTCTCAAGGGATTCCTCCACCTTCACACGAACGGATTCCACATCGGTTCTGATCTCCTTTTCCAGGCCCCGCAGGATTTCCTCGACCATCCTCAGCCGTGTTTCCCCCTGCTCCGTCTGGGTGGATACCTGCCGGGAAAACTCGTCCAGCCGGGTATGGGTTCCGGCCCGCCCCGTGAGCTGCAGCGCCAGCAGAATGAACAAAACTATCAGGATTACTATCAAAAGAACGGTTATGCCCATATGAACTCCATTAAACGTGCTTCTGAATATGACCCAAGCGCACGTGATTGTGAAGGTTTGAAGCACGGCAAGTTTTGACTGGTAACCCGTTCCGGGCGTGCTAGATTGTCAAGGTCAGGATGTCGAGTCTGTTATACACGACACCGAAGCAATCGAGGGCGGCGATGGAACTGGACAACGAGCTTATCAACCAATTTCTTACAGGTACGGTTACCGTCTTCGTTCTGGTACTGATCGGGGGTGCGCTTGCGAATATTTTCCGTGCGATCAGCAGAAAATTCCTTTTTACCAAATCCGCCCTCATCCTGGCGCTGCCCCCCTTCTGTCTGGTCCAATGCCTCGATCAGGGCAGCCGTTCCACACTCTACCTGTATGCCATTGTCCTTATCACATTAGGTTTCCTCATCGACGGCACCCGGCATCTGCTGTTTGCATTGAGGGATGACGACCCAAACGCCACGTCCGGGGCCGCTCTGACGGATCAATCCCAATCCGCTGAACAGCGCGTAGTCTGGGATAAAGCAGACTAACCCAGCCACCGCCCATCAGGTTTCGATTCCATGGATTCCATGAATGCATTCATTGACCGCTATACCGGGCTCGAAGCAAGGATTCGCGTCCGCATGATCGAGCTTTTCAGCGGAACGTGCGGTATCTGTACAGCCTGCTGCTGCCGGGCGGACATTTGCGAGGAAGTCATACAAAGCGCGTTTCTCTCCCTGCTGCTCGAAAAGCAGGGGCGAGCGCCGACCGACATGGACGACCGCTTCGGCTGGCTGGATCTGAACGGATGCTCGCTGGAATATGGGCGCCCCCCCGTCTGCTACGCCTATTATTGCGACGAGCTTCTTGCCCGGCTCCCCGACGAGGATACCCGCTGGGTGGCCAGAATACTGGGCCGACTGATGGATTACATCGGTGAGAATGCGATCGACGGTGTGCATCTGGTTGAGATTGAAGACGCAGACGTTCTGGCCGGACTTGACTACGATGCGATCGTCGCCCGCCTCGATCAGGCCACCGCCACTTTCGAAATAATCGAACAGTTTTTCGAGACAGGCCGCCTCGACGGTCAGGCGCGCGAATCACTGGAAAGAATCGGTCTGAGCGAGCTCTGAGACGGCGAGCCTACTGCTGCATCACATCCCACTTCGGGCGCTGCCAGCTTTCGCGAAAAGCCTCCTCATCACGCTCCACGATGGTGTCGTTCTTTTCGACGGCATCAAGGAACAGGACGAAGCTGAACGCCTCGCCGGGCCCCATGTGCTCGACCGCAGATTCGGCCAGCCGGTTTGGCGGCAGCAGCATTCGGCCGTTAATGACTTCCGGCTCGAGCGGGAGCTTGGCGGCCGCCTTGTAGCCTTTGTAGACCAGCTCGGAACAGACGAGCTCGTTGTCGGTCGTGAAATCAAAATTAAGGTCGTAGGGTTTCCCATAGTGGGAGAATGCCGCCATCAAGGCCGCGAATTTTTCGGCCTTCGTCAGGTTCGGACGGATGACGCCGAGATAGTCGCATTTGGCGCTTGTTTCGAGCGACTGTAATACCACGCCGGGCCGAATTGCTTCGAGTACCCGGACCGGGCAGCCGTCCGGAGCCATTGTCTGAAGCTGTCTCGCCGCATCCGGGTATTGTTTGGCGATCTCTTCCAGCGGATTGCTTCCAAGTACGCCGAAATACTGTTCCAGCTCCGCCGGTGTGCCGACATAAAGCGCAACATGCGGCCAGAAACCGGGAATCCCGATGT
>JBNLDM010000025.1:0-5810 GCA_050304335.1 Pontiella sp. | reverse complement strand
TAGGGATGCCCCGCCATCACCTGGGCCCAGCTCCACTGGCGGCCCATGTGGGTATCGTCCGGTTCGATAAAATAACTGTGTGAACCGACCTTTTCGGAATACCAGGCCCCGAATGCGCCCGCATGGTTATACTGCTGCGTGTGCTGCCGCACATCCTGAATGCCGCAGGAGAGGCCGTCCCTGGCCGACTCCACCCACAGATGCTGATCGTGGAATTCCTGCGTATGACCGAAAGCCCAGTTGTTCCAGCCCCACACAAACTGGTAGCGCATCTGGCCACCCTGCGCGATGAACTTTTCCGCCGCCGGCAGCACGTGGTAATCCAACTGATCACCCATCTCTTCGAGGAAGCCTTCGCCTTTATGAATGCCCAGGAAGGTGTTCGGTGCATTGCTGATGGCATAATCGATGGTGTCCATCGAGAGCACCAGCTTATCGGTGTGTTCCCCCCAGATAAAGGAGACGCCTTCCGACTCGAACAGATCGATGATATCCTTGATATCCTGCTGGCTGATGGTCGTGTTGCTGTTGGCCGGATTCCACGGTTCTCCCGTGACCGGGTTCGTGTAATAGGAACTCATGTCCTCGCCCCAATTGACCCAGCAGGCAAAGCGCAGACGGTCGGGATAGGGATAACGATCCATGTAATCAGACTTGCAGTGGTTGATCATCTGCTGGGCCTGTACAATGGGTGCAGCGCTCTGGTTGATTACACCGTGCTGCATGCCGACGATGACAATCAGCGGATCCTCCTGCCCGTCGGCCGGCACACCGTTCCAGTCCATCACCTCGCTCAGCAGATCCTGTCCGTTCTGCACATGCTGCGCGGCCGTTCCGCTGGGCTGGAGATTCCTGAAGGCATCCTGCACCGATTCGGTGCCGGCGCCCAACTCCACGATATAGAGGGCCTCATCGCCGTTCGGCGTGCTGCCAAGCACCGCGCAATCCTTGCCGTTGCGGCGCACCGTCTGGCAGTCGGTGAACGAAACATTGGCCCGGCCTTCCACATAAACCATGCCGCTGACGGGATCGATCAGCGAAAAATCCATTCCGGTCGTCGCGGCCAGCAGGGGCCGGTCCTGATCCAGGTAGTCGCCGACTGCACCCTGGACATGGCGGTAGTTGTGGGCAATGGTGAACCCGCCCAGTCCTTCCACCAGAATCGGGTGAACATCCTCGTTGGTCACATTCCAGTCCAGCTCGTGGACATGGCCGCCCGGACCGAAGCAGAACACCTCGTCATCGCCGTTTTTATCAACATCCAGCAGCACCAGATCGCGGCCATAGGCATCGGCGCTGTCCACCCGGCTGCTCCAGACCGGCGAGAAATCGGAAAGGTTGAACAGGTGAAAGATGGACTCGCCTGCATTGGGATGCGCGTTGATGAAAACTTCCTTTGATCCATTACCGTCATAGTCGCCAACCGCAATGGAATGCATCCACAGGGCACCCGGCCAGCCGTCGGCCCCGCATACCACATGCATATCCTTATAAAGGAGTTCGTTGCCGTCGGCATCGAGTTTGATGAGTTTCCCATCCATGGTGGCCGCGACCACCACCACGTTGCTTCCCTCATACGCAGCGTTCACCGCCATCACGCCGGGCGGTTTGGGAAGCGTCTGTCCATGCGAACTGTCATACGCCCACAACACGGATCCATCCTGATCAAAAGCATACAGGTTGGCGTCGGTCGAGGTGGCCAGCACCTCCTCATGTCCGTCTTCATCGATGTCATAGGCAAACAGCTCAAAGCAGAATCCTCCGGTCTGGTAGGACCAGAGCGGTGTGCCGTCGTTCTCATAGGCGCACACCTTGCCCTCGATCGAGCTGGCCACGATGCATTCGTTATCCGGGGTGCCGTGGAGGTCGGCCCCGATCACCCGGTACATGTTTTCGCCGGAATCGAATACATCAATGGTGGCATTGACGGATGCCATCAGGTTCGAGCTGAAGGTTTTCTGTATTTCATAAGACGCCGCCCAGGAATGCGGATTGCTGAAGTCGGTATAGAACCACCAGACCGGTCCCGTCAGCAGCTGATGCGTGACCGTGTTGTAGAAATCGACGCGCCAGTAGTAATAGGTAGTCGCATTCAGGGAGGGCGGCGCGGGAAACCGGTTGAGGCTGTAGCGCCCCTGATATTCCGGGGAGTTGGTGGTTGCGTTCTGTACAGGCGTGTTCCCGGTGCCGAGATATACATCATACGACCAGTTGGTGCTGTTGACGATACCCAGGTCCGGCAGCCAGGCCAGATATCCGGCAGGCTCAACCAGTTTACCGCTGTTCAGGCTGGGAAACGGGCGTGTGTTGCCCGTACCGGCACCAAATGCCTGGGTGGCACTCAGCCCGAAACCCAATGCAATTATGGGCGCGATTATACGTATATTCATCGCGTTCATCTTTCCTTCCTAAATGCACGTCTGGCTTTCAAATCAGAACCCCTCACTAAACTAGTATACAGCGCCCGGACCGCATCTCTTACGCCGGTAACGGCGCGATCATGCATCTTCGACTCGCAGGATGCGTAAATACGGGACGCCTGCGGTCCAAGAAACCGGCTATGGTACATAAAAACACGCTCCCGGTGAAGAGAGCGTGCTGTTGAATCCCGTTAAATAGTCGATATTTACATCATGAGCCGGCGGCGGATAAACAGGGTACCCAGACCGAAAAACCCGATCAGACCCAGGGTGGCCGGTTCCGGAATGGCGGCGCTGCCCAGAATGGCAAAGTTATCCAGATAGAATTCATTACCATTATCGCCACCAGCATAGAGACGGAAGGTTGCAGATTCGCCTGGAGCCAGATCATTGTCCGAAAAGGTCGTAAGATCTAAGACATTAACACCGGGCGTTGATGTGGTTTGTACGTTGACGCCACCATCAAAGAGCAGAGCCTGCGTTTTGGTCGGGTCTGTGTCCGCTCCAACGAGGTTACCACCTGTGTATTCCAAGCCAATTCCTACCGCATTCCAGCCCCAGTTCTTATACGCATCAAAAACCAGGCTTGTAAGAACGAGACCATTGGCGCCAGCGGTAATGGTGATATCAAATGTATTCAGATCCAGGTATGAAGCCACTGTGCCACTGTTGTTACCACTTCTGATAACATAGTTTCCAGTACCGTCAGACAGTTGTGTAGAAGCACCGGCCTCAAGTCCTCCCCATGTGCCGGATGATGATCCGATGCCTGTAGACCAACTGACTGTAGACAGGTCACCGCCACTGGCTCCGACACCATAGGCAACCGTCATGGAACCAGAGGCTCCTCCAGTAGTTACAGGTGCGGTAGCGGTTCCGCCACCCCAGGAGATTCCATCAAATGAATCCCATCCGACCAGTACATCCGCCTGCGCCAGCCCCACGAACGAACTGAGCAGAGCGGCAGTAATAAACATACTCTTTCTCATCTTTTCTCCTTTTTTCCGGCGGAACTTCCGCCGCTGATCTTCTCCTTAATGTCAAGCACTGCATATACCTGTCCCTACAGGCAACTGCAGATACTCCAAGATAGAATACAGCGGACCTTCAGATAATATTTCACAGCGGAACAAAAAAAACGGGTTATGAATGGCTCTGCGTTAAGAAAGTTCCCACCCTTGTAGGGCGGGAACGGTCAAAGACCTTCCCGCCGCCAGCAATGGTGAATAGAGGCGCCAACGACCGTTTAAAACGCATATTAAACAAATGTTGATCCAGGGAGGCGGGCAGGTATCGCAAGCTCAACCATGCCCGCCCTACAACTCAGTTAGGGCTTAACTGAGCACCGATCGGGTCATGTCGGACTTACCTGAACTTCATGGATTGCATATTCATCAGCAGACACATGGATGCGTTCAGAAACGGAGCAATGCCCTACAGCTGCTGCGCCCGGAAACGGAAGAAGGCATTGGTGGTCAATGGTACGCTGACCTGTACCCCGTTGGTTGTTCCGGGGGTATCCAGCACGACCGTCGCACCGTTTTGTGTGGTCACGGCGGTGCCTCCCAGGCTCATCGCAATCGTCAGCCACTGCGTGGAAGCCAGATCATGAATCATTTCCAGATAAAGATCCGCATCCGTCGCCGCAGCATTCCGGTCGAATCCGATGATCCAGTCCGCCGCCTCCGGCCAGCCGGGCCCGATGCCGCCCGCACTCCAGGGATCCAGATTGAGGACATACTTCACCAGGTTCGGAATGCCGTCGTTCATCGGCGTGGCGTCATCTCCGGAGACCTCCGGATCAGCCAGTTCGGTCGGCGTGAAGTGCTCGCTCTTCCATACCGTGAGCGGAGGGTCGTTCTGTCCGACCAGCCCAAGGATTGCAATGTTGTCGAAGCGAAGTTCCCCGCTGCCGGCCGAACCGCCATAGAGACGGAACGTCGCCGACTCACCGACTGCCAACGTACGATCGGAAGTAAGCGCCGAGCCGATATCCATGCTGTTGACTCCGGGAATCGATGTCGATGCTACATTGCCATCCGTCGACTCCGCCAGCGTGTTCGTGAGAATCGGGGTTTCCGCCGAAATACCGGCCAAATCGCCCGACTGATAATAAACCGTGACGTCATTGTTGTAATCGCCCCAATACTTCCAGCAGTCGAATACAATGGAATCGAGCACGATTTCCTCGTCGCCGCCATTTGATATCAGCAGGTCCATGTAGGGCATGGTCGTACCGGCAGCGCCATTGGCCCGCATCATGGCGCAGGACGCCGTATCAACCGGTGCCGGCGACAACCCCGGGTCGCCGCCCCACTCTCCGGAGAGCGAGCTGCCGTTGCTCTTGGTCGAGGCGTCGCCGCCGCCCGTACCGTTGTTGAGCGTAAGGGTTCCCGTAAAACCCGCTGCCGCGGCGGTCTGCCCGCCCGCACCGGCGTCCCAGCCCACCAGGAGCCCGGGCGTGCCCGAAGGCGCCTCCATCACCATGATCTGGAGCGTGGCCGTGTCGTTTCCACCGTGGCCGTCATCCACCTGGACCGTACAGCTTCCCGTTCCCATGTCGCCGGACGAAGGTATGCCGGAAAGCGTTCCATCGGATGCCACACTCACCCACGGCAGCCCGGCATCCACCTTGGAATAAGTCAGGGGATCCTCGTCGATATCGGTTGCACTGCCGGCAAGGGTGGCGCTGTATTGCTGCCCAACGGTTGCAGACGATGCGCCGATCGGATCGGTGTTGAATACCGGGGCCGAATTGCCGGCCCGGACGACAATCTTCAACGTCGCGCTGTCGCTTGCACCGTTACCGTCATCCACGACGACCGTAAACTCGTTGGTGCCGACATCCGCGATCTGGGGCGTTCCGCCCAGGGTTCCATCCGGGTCGATCGTCAGCCAGCCACCCGTGGAATTCGTATATGTCAGCACATCGTGCTCCGGATCGGTCGCCGACCCGGCGATGGTTCCTGAATAGGCCTGGTCCACATAGGCCGCCGCCGCAAAGAAGGGGTCGGCAGTGAACGCCGGCGGATCATTGATTCCATTCACCTCTATTACAAGAACACTGCTGGCGGTGGCTCCGGAACTGTCGACCGCGGCCACCTTGAAGCGGTTGAGCCCGTCATGCCCTTCTCCGGGCGAACCCGAAAGCGTCCCGTCCGGGGCAATGGTCAGCCAGGAGGGCCCGTCCAGCTTTACATAGCTTACGACATCACCGGTATTCAGATCCACAGCGCTTCCACTGATGGTTCCGGCATAGGGACCGTTGGTGGCATCCGGGGCCGTGATATAATTCGCGGTAAACAGCGGCGGAAGATTGCCCTGCGTTCCCTGCGTCGAAAACCGGATCATCACATTGTCCATGAAGAACGCGGACCATGGGGGCTGGTT
>JBNLDM010000024.1:0-32437 GCA_050304335.1 Pontiella sp. | reverse complement strand
TAGACGAACCGTCCCATCCGGCTTGCCACCAGCGTCACCGGCCATTGCGACTTTTCCACCAGCAGCTTTGCCGCCAGTGCGCCGGACGCTCCTGTTATTGCCACAATCAGATTCATGTTCGTTCCTTTATTTGCAACGAATTAATGTAAAGCAACGAATCGCTCAAAGCACACCTCTTAATTGGACTTCGGAATCGGCGATGTTCACTAAAATACCGCATGGGACCTCCGCCTGTCCCATGTATGTTTTCAGGTATGCCAGATCTGCAGCAGAGGTATCGGCAGATGAAGCGGAAACTGAAACCATCATATCGGAACCAATCATAATCGCATTTACAGACCGTTCACCGAGGTCTGAGCTTTCGAAACGTGGTGATAACATCGGCCGTTTGGCATCAACACCTCTGTACCCCAACTCTGCAAGGAGAAGTTTCCTATAGGTGTTCGCTCCATAACCCAATCCATGTTCTTGCAGAACGGATTCCATGGCGACTGCGACCGCGCTGCCTCCTCGGGATTCCACGGAGCCCCAACTTCCAATGCATTTAATCGCACCCGTTACGGGTGAGAACGGAACACGCTGAAACCGCAACCGTTCCAAACCATAGTTGATCAGGATCCCGAGTCGCTTATTCCATCTCTTCAGGTAGTTGATGATTTGGGTAAGGTTTTCCCCATGAAAGTTCGCCTTTTGGTGTTTCAGTTCGAGAATCACTAAATCGTCTACCAAAAGGTCCAGTTCGAAGTGGTCGACAACCTGCCCCCGGTGTTCCAGATCCTTGCGATCATGACTCAGCACGTGATGCCCCTTGGATTGAAGGCACTCAATCATTGATCGATGATAGTCCCATTCATCCCAGCCAGGCCCCACGCCATTGTGCACATCCATCGCAGCCCCGATGATTGAATAGGACAACTCCGGATAAAGCACATCTGCGTTCTGTACATGGCTTTGTATCATCAGGAATACATTCGCTGCTTTACATTCATTCGTTGCTAACCTCCCAGCAGCACTACCAGTGCGCCGGAGATGCCGGCGATGGCGGAAATCGGGAAAAACCTAACGGGAATCGGAATGCTTTGCAAGTAGGCGGCACCGAATGCTCCGGCAGAGACGAGCAGTGCCGCAAACGAAAGAACCCCCTCCGTGGACATCCACAACAGAACCAGCGCGGCGAAGGCGACCAGATGCGTCAGGGCCGCCACGAGCTGCGCTCCGCCGGACCCGAGGACAGCCGGAATGCTCCGGATTCCGTGTTCGCGATCAAAGTCCAGATCCAGCAAGGCATAGATGATATCGAATCCGCTCATCCAGCAGAAGGTGAACAGCGACAGCAGCAATACTTCATGCGTAAACGCGATGCTGTTGGTTACCGCGACAAATGCACCCAGCGGCGCGATCGCCAGGCAAATGCCTATTCCATAGTGGCACAGCGGCGTGAAACGCTTGAGCAGCGAATAGAGCGAGAGCGGAATCAGCGGAACCAGTGACAGCTTGAGCACGGTATCGCCCAGCAGCGCACACCCCGCGAAATAGAGCACGATCCCGGTAATCGCCACGGCATACCCCTGCCCCATGGTGAGTTTTCCTGATGGCAGCTCGCGGTTCTTCGTGCGCGGGTTTTTGGCGTCGATGTTCCTGTCGAGAATCCGGTTTACAGCCATCCCGAAGGTGCGTGCTCCCAGCCCGACCAAGGCGATCAGCAGCAGCGACTTTACAGACGGCATACCGCCGGCCCCCAGCCACGCCCCGGCAAACAGCAGCGGCAGGCTGAAAATAGTATGCTCCACCTTGGTGAAGGAATGCAGCTTCTGCATAAGGGACGCCGGTTCGCCGGTCTTTGGAGACGGCTTCTTCAAGCACATCAGGATGGCATCGGCCACCGTCTCGGAAACCGGATCGATATGCTTCCGGATATCGTCCTTGCCGTTGTGGTCACCAAAATCGGTCACCCCCTTGATCATGATGCAGGGTACGTTATGCTCCTCGCATACGCGGGCGACGGCATAGCCTTCCATGTCGACCAGATCACCCTGCTTCGAGAGCTCCAGCTTGCGGTCATGCTGGAAAACCGGTTCCTCAACGGTCACCAGCTTTTTCAGCCCCCATCCGAGACCAACATTGACGGCGGTTTTAAGTTTTTCGGTACTGACCATCGAGACCCGGTAGACACCGCCCCGCTGCAACCGGTTGTTCAGTGCTCCGCAAACCCCCGCGTTGATGACCGATGTGCACCCATGCTCCTTGATCAGTTTTTCCGTGGCGATACGCGCGGCTTCCATACCCATGCCGGAAATTACGGTAACCGTTCCATCCGGCTCGCCGCGGTCCAGAAACGGCTTCGCCTCCATCTCAGTCGCAAACAAAATTCCAATCATTCGTACGCCTTCCATTTGCAACGAATGAATGTAAAGCAGCGAATATCCAGCGCAATTACGATTCGTTGCTTTACATTCATTCGTTGCTAAATAATTCCTGCCGATTCAGCCATCCGCTGCAGTGCGTCGACGGCGGACCGGCCTTCGGAACCGAGATCCAGGGTGTATTCGTTGACATAGGTCCTGATGTGCTCGCGGGTGACCTCGTCGGACAGCTCCTGTGCGTGCTCCCGTACATATTGCTTCGTTGCATCCGGATCACTGAAGGCAAACTCGATCGATGCCTTCAACCGTTCTTCAAATTCGGCGATGCGCCCGGCGCCCAGGCTCTTTTTAGCCGCAATACAACCGAGCGGGATGGGCTGCCCGGTTTCGGTTTCCCACCACTCGCCCAGATCCTGCAGGCATTCGAATCCCCGTTCCCGGTAGACAAACCGGCCCTCGTGTATGATGACCCCGGCGTCGGCTTCGCCCGACTCAACGGCCGCCATGATCCGGTCAAAGGGCATGAAAATACGGTTTTCGATATCCGGCCGCCACAGTCTAAGCAGCAGATGGGCGGTGGTGTATTCTCCGGGTACAGCCACCACCGACCCGGCGTCCAGCGCGTTTCCGGTTTTACTGATTACCAGCGGGCCGCATCCCCGCCCCAGCGCCGCGCCGACGTTGAGCAGCTGATAGGTTTCCTGAACCAGCAGCCAGGCGTGGAATGAGAGCTTGGTGACGTCGTACCGTCCTTCAAAGGCCCGGCGGTTGAGGGTCTCGACATCCTCCAGATGAGGTTCGATAGCCCCTTCGACGGCCAGTTTGCAGAAGATAAATGTGTCGTTTGGACACGGGGAATAGGCACAGGATAATGGGTTTTCCGGCATATGCTTACACGGTTATAGGTATATAAAACATGTATATGATGTACAGTTTATTAAATTTATGATTGAACCGATCATCGTTTCAGTTAATCTCCCCCGCATCAATTTCAAAACAGAGGCAGGATAATGAAAGCACAACCCGAATTAACGCAAGTGGAAAAGGACAAGCTGGAGATCGATCCGGACTTCGATTTCCGCGAAATCGCCCGGCGTCCGTTCGAGGACATCACCCCCAACGAGCTGGCCATGTTCAAATGGGCCGGCGTCTACCACCAGCTGCAGCCCAGCTTCTTCATGATCCGGGTCGTGACCCCCGGCGGTAAAATGACCACCAACCAGTTCAGCCGGGCGGTTGACCTGGCGGAAGAGTATGCCCAGAACGAGCTGTGCATTACCACCCGCCAGACCCTCCAGTTCCACTGGGTGCGCAAAGAGGACATCTACAAGATCATCGAAGGCATGGCTGAAGTCGGCATCACTACCAAAAACGGCTGCGGCGACGTGCCCCGCAATATTATCGGCGACTCGGTCGCCGGTGCCGGTCCCAACCAGCTGGGTGATTCGCTCAAACTGATTCGATGGATGGCCGACGACGACGAGATCCAGAACCAGCGCAACCTGCCCCGCAAGCACAAGATCAGCGTGGCCTCCAGCAACGATGCCCTGGCCCAGACGCTGATGAACTGCCAGGGCTGGGTTCCGGTTGAACGTGACGGCGTGGTCGGCTGGAAATACCATGCCGGCGGCGGCCTCGGCGCCCGCCCCTATCTGGCCAAGGTTATCTTCGACTGGGTACCGGAAGAACTGGTCATGGATGTAACCCGCGCCGCGGTCGAAGCATTCCGGCGCCACGGCAACCGCCGCTCCCGCGCCCACGCCCGCCTGAAGGTGGTCGTCGATACCATGGGTGCGAAAAAATTCGGCGACGTGCTGATGGACATCATGAAGGAAAAGGGTGTCCAGGGGCTCGAGCAGATTGAATATGCCAGGGATCCGGTGCCGACCATCGGCCGCATGTCGATCAACGGCGAGGCCGTCATTCCCCAGAAGGAAGCGGGCAAAAGCATCGTCCGCGTCATGATTTCGCGTTCGGAGCTCAAGACCGGGGAGTCGCGTACCATTGCCCGGCTGGCCGACGAGCTGGGCGGAGGCGTGATCATGTTCACCAACCGCCAGAACATCGAACTGCACGACGTGCCGAATGAGAACGTCGAAAAGCTGGTCGACGCGCTGCACCAGGCCGGCTTCCGGACCGAGGGCCACGAACACCTGCCCGATATCGTTGCCTGCGTCGGCACGACCATGTGCAAGATGGCGGTCTCCGACTCGCCGGATGCCTACCATCGGCTGTATGACGCGCTGGCGGCTGATGAGAAATACTGGAAATCGATCGGCACGCTGCGCATCAACATTACCGGTTGCCCCAACAACTGCGGCCAGGCCTGGGTGTCGGACATCGGTCTGCGGGGTACCCGTACCCGCAATGCCGAGGGCGGCAGCACCGAGGGCTACAGCATTTTTGTCGGGGGCAAGCTCAGCGAGGCCGGCAAGATTGCCGAATATCTCTGTGACGTACCGAACGAGGAAGTCGTGCCGGCCGTAAGGAAGGTTCTCGACACCTACCTCGCCCACCGTGAAAACGACGGCGAGCTGTTTGTCGACTTCTGCGAACGCATCGGAATCGAGCAATTCCAGGAGCTCGTAAAGTAATCAGACAGGATAGCAGGATTTTAGTTATGGAACAGTTACTCAATGAAGCCGAAGCGCTCATCAATGCCGGCCAGTACATCGAGGCGGTCGAACTGCTCTGCCGCCAGGGGGTGCCGGAGGATACCCGCGTCTGCGAACTGATTGCCCTCGCCTACCACAAAAAGGACGAGGCCCGCGGCGACGTCTTTTCCGCGGTTGTATTCGCCGGCCGCGCGCTTGCGCAGGGCAGCACCGACCCGCTGATGCAGGAAATCATCGATGCCTCCAAACGGCAGGACAAGGAAGGCGACGAACACCTTGCGCCCCAGAAATACCAGCTCGGCGGCTGGTATGAAACGCGTGAAGCGGTCGACGCCCCCCTGGCCTCCAATGCGCTCTCCAAGCTCAATGGCAAGGCCGACGCCCCCAAGGATTTCGACTGGCTCGGCAAAAACATCCCCTGCCAGAAGGCCTGCCCGGCCTCGACCGATATTCCCGGTTACCTGCAGGCGATCTACGAAGGCCGTCACGAGGACGCCTATATGATCAACCTGCGTGACAACGTATTCCCTGCCATCCTCGGACGCGTCTGCGCCCGCCCGTGCGAATCGGAATGCCGCCACGGCTGGGACGGACTCGGCGACCCGGTCGCCATCTGTTTCTCCAAGCGCTCTGCGGCTGACTTCAAGCAGCAGGATCTCGTCGTCATGGACAAGTGGTTCGGGGATTCCGGCAAACGCGTGGCCGTCGTCGGCTCCGGCGTGGCCGGACTGGCAGCCGCACGCCAGCTCGCACTGCTTGGTCACAAGGTGACCGTGTACGAAAAGCACAGCGTCCCCGGCGGCATGCTGAACCAGGGCATTCCGATCTTCAGGCTACCGCGTGACATTATCGACAGGGAGGTCGAACAGATCACCGCCCTGGGTGTCGAGATTGTCTGCAACACCGAGATCGGCAGGGACCTCACCCTGACCGAGCTGACCGACAGCAACGACGCCGTCGTGATGGCCGCAGGTACGCTGCGACCCAACATTCTGAACCTGCCGGGCAAGGATCTCGAAGGCATCCGCCACGGGCTCGACTTCCTGCTGGAAGTCAACGACTCCGGCTCAACGAAAATCGGCGACCGGGTGGTCGTGATCGGCGGCGGCTTCACCGCCATGGACTGCGCCCGCACCGCCCGCCGGCTCGGGGCCACGACGGTGCAGATTGAGGAAGAGCAGGCCGACAAAATCGCATCCGGTTCGATTCTCCGCATCCCCAAGGGCAACGTCGGGGTCTGGTACCGCCGATCCGTCGATGAAATGCTCGTTACGCCCGGCGAACTCGAAGAGCTGGAACACGAGCACATTCCGCTCGAAACCATGGTGACGCCCAAGGCCTACCTTGGCGAAAACGGCAAGGTTACGGCCATGCAGTTTGTCCGCACCGAACTCGGCGAGCCGGACGCCAGTGGACGCCGCCGTCCCGTCGAAATCGAAGGCAGCGAGTTTGAGCTTCCGGTCGATACCGTGCTGCTGGCCACCGGCCAGTTTCCGGATACCGCATGGATCGACGAGGCCCTCAAGACCGATCTTGTGGAAGAGGACGGCTGGCTGAAGAGCGGCACGGCATACGCTACCGCGCGTGAAAAGATTTTCGTGGCCGGCGACTTTGCCACCGGTGCCAGCTCGCTGATCCAGGCGATCGGACATGCCAAGGAGTGCGTGCGCGCGGTCGACCGGTTCCTGACCGGAAAGGTCCGGCTGAAGGATTATGCGAAGATTGAGGATGTGACCGAAACCGGACGTATCCGCGAGATGGACGCCGTACCGCTGCAGCCGATGCCGACCATTGGCCTGGAACTGCGCGATCTCACCACTGAAGTTGAACAAGGGTTCAGCGAAGAGGGTTCCATCGATGAAACGCAGCGCTGCTACCAGTGCCACTACAAGTTCGAAATCGACTCCGACAAGTGCATTTACTGCGACTGGTGCATCAAGGCCAAACCGCGCCCGGAATGCATCCTGAAGGTCAAGGAGCTGAAGTATGCGGACGACGGCCGGATTGTCGGTTGGGAAATCGCCGAGACGGCGGATGATGTGAATATGATCTGGATCAACCAGGACGACTGCATCCGCTGCGGCGCCTGTGTTGCCGCCTGCCCGGTGGACTGCATCAGTGTCCAGAAGGTATCGCTGGTGACCGAACCCGTTAATTAGACAGGGATGGTTCGACGAACCGTCCGCGGCGCGCTCGGAGAGCAGGCCCTACCCTTGAGATTGAAATGAACGACTACGAAAAACTATTTGACGGGATCGATCCCAGGAATGCGCAGGAGATCCTGGCGCGCGCCATCGACCATTTCGGAGAGCGGATTACCATGGCCACCAGCCTGCAGCTGGGCGGCCTGGTCCTGCTCGACATGCTCCATAAGGTTGGGAAAACCATTCCCGTCTTTTCGCTCGATACCGGTCGGCTGCCGGAGGAGACCTATGAATGCGCGGAAGCGGTTCGCCGCAAATACGGAATCAACATCCAGTGGGTGTTTCCAAAGCACGAAGCGGTTGAAAAGCTCGAGCGTGAGAAGGGCCTTTTTTCCTTCAAGGAAAGCGTCGACAACCGCAAGGAGTGCTGCGGAATCCGCAAGGTTGAGCCGCTGGGTCGGGCCCTGGAGGGATACGACGCATGGATCACCGGGCGCCGCATGGACCAGAGCGATACCCGCCGGGAACTCGAGATAGTTGAAGCCGATCCTGTGCATCCCGGACTGATCAAGGTCAATCCGCTCATCCACTGGACGAAGGCCGATCTGTGGTACTATGTAGAGGAGAACCATGTACCGCACAACCGGCTCTACGACGAAGGCTACCTTTCGATCGGCTGCGCCTGCTGCACCCGCCCCTGCGGAGAAGGCGAGGATGAACGCGCCGGACGCTGGTGGTGGGAGCACCCCGAGCACAAGGAGTGCGGCCTGCATCTCAACTACAAGCAGGGCGCCGGCATTTAGCGCAATTGCGGTTTTGTTTGGCGTTAAACCCAGCCAGGGCGCTCTCGACGAAAGCGCCGCGGGCGGTTCGTCGAAGCGTCCCTACCGATGGTCCCTCCAATCATTAATGCAATCATGAACCGCCGGATTTCTCCACCCGCGGCTGCATCCCGCGTTGATTCCCCCGTCAGCTTTTTGTAGAAATACGGCATGAACGAACGCATTTCTGACAAACTGCTGCTGTTCCAGCGCAACGAAATCACCGAAAACCGTATCTACCGCCGTCTATCCAACCGGGCGAAAAACGAGCAGAACCGCCGGATTCTGGAGCGGATTGCCGAAGATGAAATGCGCCACTACCGCGAATGGAAACTGCACACCGGCCGGGATGTGGCCCCCAGCAAAGCGGCTATTCTGAAGTATGACCTGATCAGTCGCCTGCTGGGTTTCACCTTCGCCATCAAGCTGATGGAGATCGGCGAGGACAAGGCGCAGGATAACTATCGGCACGTGCTTGAGGAACTGCAGATCGGCCACATCATCGACGAGGAAAACGATCATGAGCAGGAACTGATCGAGATGCTCGACGAAGAACGTCTGCGCTATGTGGGCTCCATTGTGCTGGGATTGAACGACGCCCTGGTTGAGCTGACCGGCGCCTTGGCCGGACTGACCTTCGCACTGCAGAATACAAAACTGATCGCCTTGACCGGAACCATTACCGGCTTTGCCGCCGCGCTGTCCATGGCGGTTTCCGAATACCTGTCCACGAAGGCGGAAGACTCCGGACAGCATCCCGTCAAGGCTTCGATCTACACGGGCACCGCCTATGTACTGACCGTCATCGCACTGATCGCCCCCTACCTCATTTTCTCGTCGTACTACCTGTGCCTGGCCGTCACCCTCACCGCAGCCCTGCTCATCGTGGCCTTCTTCAACTACTATATCTCCGTGGTGAACGAGGTATCGTTCCGAAAGCGCTTCCTGGAGATGGCGGGGCTCAGCCTCGGCGTATCGGCCATCAGTTTCCTGATCGGCGTGGCCCTGCGCCACTTTACCGGCATCGAGGTGTAAGACAGGCTTATAGCAGCGCTGGTCGGCGTGAGGTTTTTCTATCAACTAGCAACCATCATTCAACAACAGCTACCATGGCTTTACTCAGTCTACAGAATATCCAAAAGGCGTTTGGCGGGCCGCAGTTGCTGGATGACGCCACGCTGCAGATCGAGCGCAACGAGCGCATCTGTCTCGTGGGCCGCAACGGCGAGGGCAAGTCGACCCTGCTCAGGATCGTCGACGGCACCATCGAACCGGACGCCGGCGAGATCATCCGGCAGCCGGGCCTCAAGGTACGTCGTCTCCGTCAAAACGTCCCGGCCGATTTATCCTGCACGATCGAAGAACTGGTCTTCCAGGGACTGGAGGACCCGCACGACGACTTTGTCTCCCATCAGGCGGTGGACAAGGCGATCTCGCTGGTATCGCTCGAAAACCATCTTCGGTTTGATGAACTTTCGGGCGGCCAGAAGCGCCGCGCGCTGCTGGCCCGGGCACTGGCGTGCGAGCCGGACATCCTCCTGCTCGACGAACCGACCAACCACCTCGATATTGACTCGATCCAGTGGCTCGAGAGCTTCCTGCTGCGCTACCCCGGCACCCTGCTGTTCGTGACCCACGACCGCACCTTCGTGCGCAAGCTGGCCACACGCATCGTCGAGTTGGACCGCGGACACCTTCATTCATGGGCGTGTGATTATGATACCTACCTGAAGCGGAAGCAGGCACTGCTTGGCGGCGAGGCGGAGCAGTGGGCGCAGTTCGACAAAAAGCTGGCTCAGGAAGAGGTCTGGATCCGCAAGGGCATCAAAGCGCGCCGCACCCGTAACGAAGGGCGTGTCCGGGCGCTCGAACAGATGCGCCGGGATCGAAGTCAACGGCGGGAACGGGTGGGCACATCCAACATACAGGTCGCCGAAGCCGGCCTCTCGGGGCGCAAGGTCATTACAGCCAAGCACGTAGCCTACGACTACGGCAGCGAAACCATCATTGCCGACCTGACCACGCAGATCATGCGCGGTGACAAGATCGGCATCATCGGCCCTAATGGATGCGGTAAATCTACGCTCATCCGGATTCTGCTTGGCCAGCTGCAGCCCAAACAGGGTACCGTCGGGCACGGCACGAAACTCGAAGTCGCCTACTTCGACCAGCATCGTGAAGCACTCGATGAAACCAGGACTGTCGCTGAAAATGTCAGCACCGAGGAGCTGATCACCATCGGCAGCAGCAAAAAGCATGTATTGGGCTACCTGCAGGATTTTCTCTTCACGCCCGACCGCGCGCGTTCGCCCGTAAGCGTTCTGTCCGGCGGGGAACGCAACCGCCTGCTGCTGGCCAAGCTGTTCACCAGGCCCTCCAATGTGCTTGTACTCGACGAGCCGACCAACGACCTCGACATGGAAACGCTCGAACTGCTGGAAGAACAGTTGATGAACTACGAGGGTACCCTGCTGCTTGTGAGTCACGACCGTTCGTTTCTGAACAATGTCGTTACCAGCACGCTGGTCTTCGAGGGTAACGGAAGAATTGGTGAATATGCCGGCGGCTACGACGACTGGCTGAGTCAGAGGCAGGAGGCACCAGGCGCGAGGCCAGAGGGTGCTGTTCCAAAACCCGAAAAACGGCAAACTACCCGAAAACTGACCAACAAGGAGCGAGAGGAGCTGAAACACCTGCCCCACCGGATTGAACAGCTTGAAGCGGAACTGGACGAACTCCAGCAGACCATGGCCGACCCAGCATTCTACCAGCAAAACAAGGGCGAAATCGCCTCCGCCACAGCCCGTGCGGAGAATATACCGCACGAGCTCGAAAAATGTTTTGAACGCTGGGAGGAGCTTGAGGGTCTCTCCTAGCAAACCACGGAATCACCGCATATACCGCCGCCCCCCCTTCGGCGGTTGCGGTGAGGAAGTGTGGCAGAGAAACGAGGTAGTTTGAGTCACACTTTCCAGTCTGCTTCGTGGTTTTTTTTACTTCTGCTCACTCATTGTGGACACATATTTGAACGCCCGCTGCCATGTGAGCGTCTATACTGCTTAAAGCCACGGGATCACCGCCAATACCCGGCCGCCGTGTGGCGGCGCGGTGAAAAGGTGCGGCAATGCAGCCGACAGGGTGTGAGTCACACCACGCAGTCCTTCCGTGGCTCTTTTTTATGCAACCCGGCCACGAAATCTGATATCGATTCCCTGAAGAAAGCTATCATCCGATTCACAATCACTTGCAGGCCTTTATGAAACGGCTGATCTGGAACAAGCATACAAAACTCGTGCTCAGGCACGCGACGGGATGGATATTCATCGTGCTGGGAATACTCGGTTGTTTCCTGCCCATCCTGCAGGGATTCTTATTCCTTGCGATCGGCATATTCCTGCTGGCTGACCATGTCCCCTTCTTCGGGCGCATCCGTGACTGGATCCACCGGAAATTCCCTCACCTCACCGAACGCGTCCATGAGGCGGGAGAACGGATCCGGGCCAGGTTCCACCACGAGGATTCTTAAGGATCGCTGTCTCGATTTGCCGCTGCTTATGCCGGCTGCAGCTCGATACCGAAATATTCCACGGCGTTGTTATAGCAGATATTCTCCACCATCGCCCCCAGCAGATCCATGTCTGCGGGTATCTCGCCGTTTTCGACATCGCTACCGAGCCGGTTGCATAGAATCCGCCGGAAATACTCGTGGCGCGGATACGACAGGAAGCTGCGGGAATCGGTCAGCATGCCAATGAACCGGCTGAGCAGGCCGAGCGCAGAAAGTGCGTTCATCTGCTTCTCCATGCCGTCCTTCTGATCGAGGAACCACCAGCCGGAGCCGAACTGCACCTTGCCCGGGAATGACCCGTCCTGATAGTTGCCGATCATCGTGGCCATCAACTCGTTGTCGGCCGGATTGAGGTTGTAGAGAATTGTTTTAGCCAGCTGGTTCGTGTTGTCGAGGCCATCGAGCAGTTTGATGAGCCCGGGTCCCTGGCGAAAATCGCCGATGGAATCGAAACCGGTGTCCGGCCCGAGGGCTCTGTACAAGCGGCTGTTGTTGTTGCGGAACGCGCCGACATGGTATTGCTGGGCCCAGCCGCGGTGATGATTCATCATGCCTGCTTCCTGAAGGAATGCCAGCAGGAAGGCATCCTCCTCCGCCTGCGAAACATGCCTGCCCTTCATCACCTTGTGGAAGATATCGTCGAGTTCGGTGCCCGTGGCCTCCACTGCCGGGACATAGTTGACGCCATGATCGGACAGGCGGCAGCCTGCGGCATGAAAGTATTCGTGCCGCTTGTCGACGGCCTCCACCAGCGACTCGAAGCCCTTGATTTCGACACCGGAAACCTGTTCCAGCGTATGGACATATTTCTGATAGGCCGCTGGATCGGCCAGGTTGGCAGCCTTGTCGGGACGGAAGGTAGGCAGCACCTTGACTTCAAACCCGTCCGCAGCGATCTGCCGGTGGTATTCGAGCGAGTCAACCGGATCATCCGTGGTGCAGACCAGCTTGACATTCATCCTGCGCATCAGGTTGCGCGCAGAATATTCGGGCGTCTTGAGCTTGGCGGTGCAGTCCTCGTAGATCTCATCCGCCGTGCTCGCATCCAGCAGGGTGTCGATGCCGAAGTAGCGCTGCAGTTCGAGATGTGTCCAGTGGTAGAGCGGATTGCGGATTGTATGCGGAACGGTCTCGGCCCACTTCTGGAACTTGTCGCGCCACGAGGCCTTGCCGCTGCAGTATACCTCATCCACCCCATTGGTGCGCATGGCCCGCCACTTGTAGTGGTCGCCGCCCAGCCAGATTTCACCGAGGTTTTCATACTGCCTGTCCTCGGCCACTTCCTGCGGCGGCAAGTGGCAGTGGTAGTCGTAGATCGGCATCCCGGATGCATGCTCGTGGTAGAGCCTCTTCGCCGTCTTGGTATGCAGCAGAAAATCTTCGTCCATGAATTTTTTCATTGAATCCATCCTATCCAAAAATCGGAACAATATGACGCTCAAGCAGGTTGCCGGTGACGTTGCGACCGACGATACCGGCATACTTGTCCAGCGCGGCGAAGTATTCGCCGCCCAGTTCGTATGCCACCTTATAGGCCACATGAATCAACTGGCGGAAGCTGGGATTGTATTCCGGACAATCCTGTTCATGACGCAGTGCATTGGCGAATGCATCCCCGTCCCAGGATTCAACGGTTTCCACGTTCGGAAGCTGGTCGGGATGGATATCGATGACGGTCGCATAGGGTTTGGCCAGCTCGTCGTAACGGTCGAGCGCCCGGGCATAGACCTTTTTAGCCACGGCCAGTCCTTCACCGCCCGCTTCCGCGAGACCGATCATTTCCTCCAGCCAGGTCGTGCCGGCCGTCTTGACGTGCAGGCCCACGCCAAACTTCCTGATCACGCGGTTCATGGGGGCATAGATCGAAAACTTATCGCTGCCCGAATGGACACTGAGACGCAGGCTGCCCTTCAGTCCGAATTTTTCACCGGCAAATTTCAGCGCCGCCACATCCAGCTCGAATTCCTTCTCGAACTGTGCGACATCGCCCACATAGTCGACCCCCTTGTTGAAACGTCCGCTGAACTTCGGGGCGATCGTGTCGATCGGAATTCCCTCGCGGGCAATCATGGCGAGAATGAACAGCATTTCGACCGGCGTTTGCGGGTCATCGGTTTCATCCATGGAAACCTCCACCTCGAATGATCCCGACTTCTGCTCTTCGATATGCCGATAGATCCGTCCGGCCTCCTTCACGGCAAACAGATACTTTTCGGCAATGGTCCGTATATCGGCCGTTGATACCACCAATGTATCCGCAATGCCGGGCAGCTCGAGCTCACCGGAAAGCTCCGACAGGGCTTCCACTTCATCATCGATGTGGGCGGCATCGGCGGCTTTCCCGATATAGTCGGCAACGTCGATCGTGAAGAAATCAGACGGCTCGAGAAAACCATCGACGTTCTTGAGTGAAATATGGTCGGCGTCCACAAAGTATGCCCTGTCCCATCCAAGCGCCTCGACAGCGGCCTGCGCCTCCGCGCGGACCGAGGCCGGCTCGGTGTGAACCGTGGTGTGTTCGCGATGCGACTTGTTCCATACGGGACATACGTTGATTCCCCGCTTGGCCGCTTCGATATAGGCCTTCAACTGGGCCTGTCCCTGGCGTCCAAACCGGTCGCCGCATCCCAAGGTATATGGTACAGCTTTATTCATGATATCCGACCCTCATCCATGTTTGTTTTAAATTCTCGGCGGACCTACACCACGTAGGCGGTTGAAGACGTCGAACCGCCGCTTCCGGTCCAGTTGGTGTGGAAAAACTCTCCGCGCGGCCGGTCCATTCGCTCATAGGTGTGTGCCCCGAAATAGTCGCGCTGTGCCTGCAGCAGATTGGCCGATCCACGTGCCGTACGGAATCCGTCATAGTACGACAAGGCCGAGCTCATGGCCGGCGAGGCAATGCCCGCACGAGTCATGCACGCCACGGCATTCCGCCAATGCACCTGCGCCTCGCTCACCGATTCGGAAATCAGCGGATCCAGCAGCAGGTTGTTCAGGCCGGGCTCCCGCAGGAAGGCCTCCTTGATCTCGCGCAGCAGCGTCGAACGGATGATGCACCCGCCCCGCCAAAGCTGGGCGAGCCGTGCCAGATCAAGCTTCCATCCACGATCCTGCGAAACCTGCTGGATCAACTGGAATCCCTGCGCGTAGGAGATAATCTTCGACCCGTAGAGCGCTTCTTTCACCTCCGCCACGAAATCCTCGGGCTCCTTGTCCAGGCCGCCCTTCGGTCCGGCAAGCCATTCGCCGGCCATTTCGCGATCCGTCTTCAATGCCGACAGGCAGCGCGCGAAAACCGCCTCGCCGATGAGCGGCAGCGGTTCGCCGGCATCGAGCGCGGCGATCAGCGTCCACTTGCCCGTGCCCTTCTGTCCGGCGGCATCAAGAATGTAGTCGACCGGGCAGATTCCATCTTCATCCTCGTAGGCCAGGATATCGCGGGTAATCTCAATCAGATACGAGTTGAGCTTGCCCTTGTTCCAGCGGCCGAACACCTCCGACATGGCGACATTCGACATACGCAACCCGTCACGCATCACCTGGTAGGTCTCGCAGATCATCTGCATGTCGCCGTACTCGATGCCGTTGTGCACCATCTTCACGAAATGGCCCGATCCGCCCGGACCCACCCAGTCGACACAGGGCACCCCTTCAGGCGTGCGCGCCGCAATGGCCTCGAATATCGGCTGAATCAGCGTCCAGGCGCCGTCCGAGCCGCCCGGCATCATCGCAGGACCGTTCAGCGCGCCTTCCTCGCCACCCGAAACGCCGCAGCCGACGAACAGCAGTCCCTTCTCCTCGCAGAAGGCGATCCTGCGTTCCGTATCCTCCCACTGGGAGTTGCCTCCGTCGACAACTACGTCACCAGGATCAAGCAGCGGGACCAGTTCCTTGAGCACGGAATCCACCGGGGATCCGGCCTTGATCATCATCATGATCTTGCGGGGCCGCTCAATCGACTCGACAAACTGCTGCAGGGTGTCGGCATGGACGAAGCCCGCGGTAAAACCCTCGGCAAAACGTTTGCGCAATGATTCATCCCAGTCGTAGCAGGAAACCGCAAAACCCTTCGACACCATGTTGCGGGCAAGATTCGAGCCCATAACACTCAGGCCGATCATTCCAATATTTGTTGTACTCATATATTCATACCCTCCTATCGGGTAAATTTTTCCCGGTATGCCCATAGACCAAGGGCCGGGTTGCTGATGAAAAAGATTTCCTCACCGTCGGGCAGCGTATTGAACCCGTCCCTGAGCGTTTCCGGATTGTACCGAGTCGACATCGTTTCATAGGGCACGGCTTCAAACCCGACCGAACGAACCTCATCGAGCGTCACGCCGCCCTCGCCGGGGCAATAGGTGATCTTGAAGCGTCCTTCCGATGAACCATGAATCAAATGGGCCGCAGCCCCCAGATTGTTACGCAGTTCCTCGTCTGCCTCGACGGCCTTGAGCGTGGCCGGAGTCCCGCAGTAGCCAAATTTTCGGATCAGGCGGTCGATGGTCGGATCCTCGCCGAATTCCTTCAGGGACGGCGCCAGCACAATCAGCTCGCCGTCGTCGGCGATGGCCATGCGCGTGCGGTAGACGGACTTGTTGCCGAGCCACGTGCTCTGGAATTCGTGGGGATCGAGATAGACCACCACTTTATTCGGCTCGCGATCAAGCAGGGTGATGTTCACAGCACGCGCCAGCTTGCAGGCTTCCTCGAACACCGCGGCTTCTTCGCCGGCATAGAAACCGCGCATATGCATGGTACCGGCATCGTAATCCTGCTCCATCACGGTCAGGATATAAGTGATCGGGAGATCGGAAAGGTAGGTTTCGACGGCATGGTTGAACAGGCGGCGCACCGGTGTGTCCGTCTGCCCGAGAATCTCTTCAATGCCCGCGACCGCCCCGAGGAAATGCGACTTGTTGATGATGTCTGAGCCGCCGGCGCCGACCACGATGTTCTTCGTGTAGTTGGCCATGCCTACCACTTCGTGCGGCACCACCTGCCCCACCGAGAGAATCAGATCGTAGCCGTCGAAGAACAGTTTGCTGACTTCGACGCCGACGGGATAGTCGACCTTGCCGCCGGACAGTTCTGAAAGCATGTCGCCCGCGATCACGCCCTTGCGGACAATTCCGTTTCGCCAGTCGTGCACTTTGAAGGCCTCGAGCGGGATCGATTCACCGAACATCATGCGCAGCTGCGCTTCGGTCATCGGGTTGTGCGTTCCCAGCGTCGGCATGATATCGACCTGCGTGCCATCCGCGGTCAGCTGCTCGTAGACCATGGCCGTAATCGGCCCCGCCATCGAATTGAGACGCGTATGATCGGGGGGCAGCACCAGCACCCGTCCGGGCTTCCCGGCCTTCTCCAGCACCGTGGCCACCAGACCGTTCAGCTCATCACGGGAGATGGAGACATCTTCGCCATATTGACTGATCATATTCTCATCCTCTCAAATGCAGGGCTGGAACAGTCTTAGCCCTTCCAGCCGTGGGCGGGACGCGAAGCGAGGCTGAATACTTGCAAGCCAACGCTTTCAGCCATTCCCGCCCTATGAACATTACACCACATAGGTGGACGCGGAGGTATCGCCACCGCGGCCGGTCCAGTTTGTGTGGAAAAACTCGCCGCGCGGCTTGTCGACGCGTTCATAGGTATGCGCACCGAAATAATCGCGTTGCGCCTGCAACAGGTTGGCCGGCAGGCGGGCGGCCCGATAGCCGTCGTAGTAAGCCAGCGCGGCGCTGATCGCCGGCATCGGAATACCGAGTTCAACAGCCTTCATCACCACACGGCGCCAGGAGGCCTGGGCATTTTCCACCGCATCCTTGAAGAATGGATCGAGCAGCAGGTTGACCAGATCCGGATTGGTGTCGAACGCCTCCTTGATCTTGCCGAGAAAGACCGAACGGATGATGCATCCGCCGCGCCACATCAGGGCAATCCCGCCATTGTTGAGATTCCAGCCGTACTCCCCGGCTGCTGCGCGCATCAGCTGATAGCCCTGCGCATAGGAGACAATCTTGGAGGCATATAGTGCCTGTTTGAGGTCGTTGACCAATTCCGCCTTATCGCCGTCGAATTTGACATCCGGCCCACCCAGCACCCTGGATGCTTCGACGCGTTCCTCCTTCAATGCGGACAGGCAGCGGGCAAATACGGCCTCACCGATCAGTGTCAGCGGCTGACCGACGTCCAGCGCCGCCACCGCGGTCCACTTGCCGGTACCCTTCTGTCCGGCTGTATCAAGAATTACATCAACGACGGCTTCGCCTTCTTCGGACGTATAGCCGAGTATGTCGCGGGTGATTTCAATGAGATACGAGTCGAGCTCGCTCTCGTTCCATTGCGCAAGGACTTCATGCATTTCCCCGTTCGACATGCCGAGGCCTTCCTTCATCATCTGGTACGTCTCGCAGATCATCTGCATGTCTCCGTATTCAATACCGTTATGTACCATCTTCACAAAGTGTCCGGCTCCGTTTTCGCCGACCCAGTCACAGCACGGTTCGCCCGCCTCGGTATGGGCGGAAATCTTCTGGAAGATCGGTTTCACGGCATCCCAGGCGGCCGGCGAACCTCCCGGCATGATCGACGGCCCCTTCAGGGCACCTTCCTCGCCTCCCGACACGCCGGTGCCGATATAGAGCATTCCTTTGCTCTCGACGTATTCCGTGCGGCGGATCGTATCGGGAAAATGGCTGTTGCCCCCGTCGATGATGATATCGCCAGGTTCCAGATGCGGCAGTATCTGCTCAATGAAGTCGTCGACCGGCTGGCCGGCCTTGACAAGCATCATCACCTTGCGAGGCCGCTCCAGATTTGCGCACAGCTCTTCAATGCTGTGGCATCCGATAAAGTTTTTTCCTGCGCCGCGGCCGGCGACGAACTTGTCGACTTTTTCCACCGTGCGGTTGTACACCGCAACCGTGAACCCCTTGCTTTCCATGTTAAGGACGAGGTTTTCGCCCATTACCGCCAACCCAATCAGTCCTATATCTGCTTTAGCCATTTTATCCTCCAGTTTGCTGATCGATGAATTATGAACAATGAAAGATGAAAACGGGTCTGCGAGAGCGTCCGAATGATGGCGAACGCTGCCAGCGCTGCATTTTCATACCTCACCGATCATAGTTCATCTTTATCGTTTCACCCTAGCATTCCCCTTCCAGATGCTCCAAACCTGATCCTCGTCGGCCGGCTGGGCATAGTCCGTCAACATGGTTGCCGCCAGCGCTCCGCTGGCCCAGCCGAACTGGGCGCATTTTGCCACATCCCAGCCCTTCAAAATCCCGTAAAGCAGCCCGCCGACGAAACCGTCGCCGCCACCGATGCGGTCAAGTACGCCGATCTCGCGCGGCTTGATGATTTCCCACTCGCTGCCGTCCGTGACCAGTGCACCCCACATATGGGTATTGGCCGAAACAACCTCACGCAACGTGGTGGCGAAATACCGCGCGGCGGGATAGGCGGCCTGCACGCGGCCGATCATTTCCTTGAAGCCCTCGATCTTTTCATCCAGACCCTTGCCGCCGGCCTCAGGACCTTCGATGCCGAGACAGAGCTGGAAGTCCTCCTCGTTGCCGATCAGAATGTCGCTGCGGGATGCAATTTCGGCGAACGCCTTGTGCAGCTCATCCTCCCGGCCTTTCCAGAAGCTGGCCCGGTGATTCAGGTCGAACGAGATCAACGATCCGTTTTCCTTGGCGATCCGCGCCACATCCAGGCAGAACTGACAGGTCTTGGGTGACAGGGCGGCGATCAAGCCGGAAAGGTGTACGATACTTGCCCCTTCCTCGGCAAAAATGCGCTGCAGGTCAAAATCCGCGGCGGTTAGTTCGCGGCCGACTTCGCCGGCCCGGTCGTTCTGAACCCGGGGGCCGCGGGAACCCCAACCGCTGTCGGCCATATTGATCTGATGGCGATACCCCCACGGCCCGCCCTGGTCAAACTCGGGTCCCTCGAACTCCATCCGGCGGCTTCCCAGGTTGTCCTTGATAAAGTGCGATACCGGGCTCCCCTTTACAAATGCAGTCAGCACCTTAACCGGCAAACCCAGGTAGGACGCAACGCTCGCCACGTTGCTTTCCGCGCTGGTGGCCTGCATCTTGAACATATCGCTGCAATGAAAGGGTTGTGAATCGACGGGAGTCAGGCGGATCCCCATGCTTGTTGCAACCAGCATGGAATATTTCTTCTGCGCAATGTCTGTCATTTTTCTCTCTCCTTAAACACCCGTAAAGGCGGAGAAGCCTCCGTCAACGGGAATGATGATGCCGCTGATGAACTGGGCCGCTTCCGAAACCAGGAAGTGAATGGTGCCATACACTTCTTCCTGTTCGCCGAAGCGGCGGAAGGGTGTCTTATTGATCACCTGCTGCCCGCGCTCGGTATAGCTGCCGTCCTCGTTGATCAGCAGCGCGCGGTTCTGATGGCTGACGAAAAACCCGGGAGCAATGGCGTTTACGCGTATACCGCCACCATATTTCAGGGCCATCTCGGTGGCCATCCATTTGGTGAAGTTGTCGATGGCGGCCTTGGCATTGGAATAGCCCAGTACGCGCGTGAGCGCCTGCGCTGCGGACATCGAGGAAAAGTTGACCACGCAGCCGGCACCCTGCTGCTTGAAGGCTTTGGCGAAGGTCATCGTCGGCATGACCGTCCCTTTCAGGTTCAGATCGAGCACCTTGGAGTAGTCTTCCATCTTGAGCTCAAATACATCCTGGTCCGGACCGATGGTGGCACCCGGCATGTTGCCGCCGGCGCCATTGACCAGCACATCGATGCGGCCAATATCCGCCATGATCCGGTCATAAACGGCATCGAGCGCACCTTGATCGAGTACATTGCAGGCGTAGCCGCAGCAGTTTTCCGAAATTGATTGTGCCTCGGCAACGGTCTCATCCACCTTGTCCTGGAATAGATCCAGATAAACGACGTGCGCCCCCTGCCCCTGCAAATATTTTGCGGTTCCACCTGCCAGAACACCCGCTGCACCGGTAACCGCGATTACTTTGCCGGAAATGTCGAACAGATTCTCCATATATACCTCCTATTTGTTTCCTCAATTGTTTGAGATAGTATTTTTTAGACATCATCTCAAGCAAAATAACATTGATTATTATCCCTTAACTAATCAATATCTTGGCAGTTTTAGCTGTAAACAGATTGAAGGGACCGTGGATAGCAGGGTTTTTTAGCTCAAATGCATAAATCCGGCAAGTCATCCGACGGTTCCCCAAGGAGATCACATGGCGGTCAGTCAGAAACAGATAGCTGAAAAACTGGGTGTATCCATTGCACTGGTGTCGCGCGTACTGTCCGGGCGGGCGGAGGAGATCGGCATTGCGACGGAGACGATCGAGCGAGTAACGCAGGCCGCCGATGAAATGGGTTATGTGCCCAGCGCAGCCGCATTGACCTTGAAGGGGAAGGCCACCCGCACCATTGGCGTGGCGGTCTACGACTTCATCGACCCGTTTTTCGGTGCCCTGATCAAGCAGATCCAGATTCAAGCACACGAACATAACTATTCACTGATCCTTGCCGGATTCCTGAGTCGCGTCCCTGAGGAACAGGACCTGCTGGCGCTCCACAAACACGCTATTGACGGTCTGGTGGTTCTTGGAACGGATATGAATGCGCGCTGGCTTGACGGATTCCGGAACCTGCCTGTTGCTCGTGTGGGCCACGGAAGCGATACCGAACACAGCGTCCGCATCGGCATTGATGAAGATGACGCCGCGCAAAAACTGGTCCGATACCTGGCCGAAAGGGGAAATACGAGTCTGTCCTGCATTTCTGGATCCTTAGCCGGACATCGGGTTCGCCATGATGCGCTGGAACGCGAGGCGGCATCCGCCGGACTGCGGTTTACCTCGGTCGAAACCCTTGAAGGAGACCCCTTCAACGCAGGAATGCAGTGCGTCCGGAAACTGCTGCCCGACCTGAACGGCGATGCGATTGTCTGCGCGACCGACCAGATTGCCATGGGAGCCCTGCACGCCCTGGCCAATGCGGGAATCGACATCCCCGGACAGGTGGCCGTCACAGGCTTTGACGATATTCCACCCGCCGCGCAATTCATCCCGCCGCTGACTACGATCCACCAGCCGCTGGGTGAAATGGTGCGGATGGCCTTCAAGGCTGTTATGGACCCCATTGCCCCTCAGGCGATCAGGCTGCCCGGCAAGCTGGTTGTGCGTCAGTCGGCATAACGCTCCCGGCCGCGAATTCATCCGGACGGACCGGCCGTGCATGGCGGCTTATTCAGTAATCTATCAGTTCCTTAATCGCCAGGAGCAGTTTATCCAGCTCGACCGGCTTGTAGAACACCTTGCGCGCACCAAACTTCTTGATGACTGGAAGGAAATCGATGGGCGCCATGCGCATGCCCCCCGAAATGGCAATCACCGGTATTCCGGAATGTTTATCCTTCAGCTCAAGCACCAGCTCGAGCCCGTCTTTTTCAGGCATCATGACATCGGTGATGATAAGGTCCGGCACATGCCGACTTATCAATTTCAAACCTTCGTTTCCGTTTTCCGCAACGGCAACCTCGTATCCATGCCCTTCCAGATAGCGCTTGAATACGAGACGAATGGATGAATCGTCATCTATGATCAAAATGCGTGGCATGCGCTCTCCGGTGTTCGTCCCCGACTGATCAGAAGCTTTTACGCTCACGGTTCCTGAGCGCCGTTGCGACCATTTTCAATAACGTCTCTGAACTGAATGGTTTGGGCATGAAATAATAACCACTCTCTTCGATCCTGTCCATGCGTGCCCGGTCGTCGGAATACCCACTGAAGAGGATCGCCGGCAGCCCATCATCATCCTTGCGCAACCGATCCGCAAGCTCCACACCGTGCTGGTCGGGAAGGACCGCATCGATCAGCAGCAGATGTACCCGTTCCGCACGCTCCTTAAAGGCATCAACCGCGGTCCGGGCATCTTCCGCTTCCATGACATCGAATCCGGCTTCACGCAATATCATACTGGCCAGCCTGCGTACCTGCGCATCGTCCTCAACAAGCAGAATCCGCTGCCGAATGCTGCCAGCGGTTGAATCAAAGGCCGGGGACTCGTCCGTTTCCACAGTGCTTGAGTCCGCTGCACCGGCATGCTGCGGGAAGAATACCTTGAACGTAGATCCCTCTCCCAGTCTGCTATCGACATCCACCCAGCCCTCATGCTGATCGACGATGCCGTAGATCACCGCCAACCCCAGCCCGGTGCCTTCACCGACCGGCTTGGTGGTAAAAAACGGCTCAAACAAGTGGCTTAGCACTTCGTCATTCATCCCGGTGCCTACATCCGACACCGTTATGCATACGTAGGGCATCCTGCGCGATGCAGCGACTGTTTCATCATCACTCATGTCCACGTTCGTTGTCGAAACCGTGATCTGACCGCCAGCGGGCATGGCATCGCGGGCATTCACCACCAGGTTCATGATGATCTGTTCCATTTGCGAACGGTCCGCTTCAATGACGCCCAGCTGAGGATCCGGATTAAATTCCAGACCGATGTTTTCCCCCACCAGGCGGCGAAGCATGCTCGTCTGCTCCGCGATGATCCGGTTTAAATTCAACGGGGACTTTTCCACCGGCTGTTTCCGGCTGAACGTCAACAGTTGGCGGGTTAAGTCGCCGGCACGCTTGGCCGCATTCTGGATTTCGTGCACATCCCGCTGCAGTTTCTCCTGCCCTTCGGTCTCCATAAGCAAAACACCGCAAAAACCGAGAATCGTTTGCAGAATATTATTCAGATCGTGGGCCACGCCGCCGGCCAGCCGGCCAACGGCCTCCATCTTCTGTGATTGACGGAACTGCTCTTCCAGGCTGATTTCCTTCGTGATGTCGCGCTTGACGGCCACGTAATGCTCGATGGATCCGGATAGGTTGTGAACCGGGGAGATCGTGGATTCCTCGATATAGACGGAGCCGTCCTTGCGCCGGTTCTGTACCCGCCCTGACCATGATCTTCCGGAGGAAATCGAATCCCACATCTCCTTGTAGAACAGATCGTCGTGAAGGCCGCTCTTGAGAATACGCGGATTCTGCCCCGCAACTTCATGCCTGCTGTAACCAGTCGTGCTCTCAAAGGCAGGATTGACATATTCAATGCGCCCCTCGGCATCGGTAACGACCACGGCCTCTGCCGCCTGGTCGATTGCCGTCGACAGACGCAGGAGCTCGTTTTGCATTTCCTTGCGATGTGTAACATCGAGAAACACATTCGCAACCTGCCCGTGCCTCGGCGAATACGCCCAGATCTGAAAATGGCGATTCAGATCGCCGGAATGGAATTCCTCGAATACCGGTCGCCCGGTGAGTGCCACACGACCATAGACTTCAATCCAGTGCGCCTCCAGGTCGGGAAAGAGTTCCCGGGCGGTGCGTCCCAGTACATCGCGTGGCTTCAACCCCGTCTGTTTTTCAAACGCCGGGTTGACCTCGAGGAATCGATAGTCGACGGGCACGCCGTGTTCGTCGCAGATGATTTCATGCAGGGCGAATCCGGCGATCAGGTTTTCAAACAATTGACGGTATCGCTGCTCTGACTCCTTCAGCGCCGCTTCTGCCTTTTTCTGTTCCGTGATGTCACGCCCAACACCCACGACCTGAACCACAAGTCCGGAGGCATCGAGAATCGCCGTGTCCTGCCATGCCAGCCACCGCCAGCCATGCCGGGTTTTGGCGCGCTGCTCCATGTAGGCATGATGCGGCGGGTTGAACACGGACTGGAACGCCTTTTCGGTCGCAGCGCGGTCATCCTCATGAACCAGCGGCATGAAAATGTTACCCAGAAGCTCCTTCTCGCTCTTGTCAAACAACTCACAGTAGGAAGGGCTAACAAAAAGAAACCGTCCCTCGCGATCCACTTTCACGACCAGATCGGTCTGGCTTTCTATCAGCAGACGGTAGCGGGCTTCACTGTCAACCAGTCGCTTATGGGCCTCACGGATATGGAAGGATACGCGTTTCAATACCACATAGAGCAGCAAAGCCGTGCAACCCACATAGAACCAGCCTTTGTAGGTTTGCACAACGCCCCGTGTGCCGGCATCGGATACCCATAAAGCGACTAAGCGATCCGAGTAGAATATCCACGCCAGCCCGATAAGCAGATAACCGAGCGAGATGGTCGCAGCGGCAGGCAATCCAAACAGTTTAAATGCCGTTCTGTTCATAGGCTGTATTGTATGTGTGTGTTATGGGTCGGTATCGTTGTAAAGATTTAGATATACAGAATACGGCCATGCAGATCAACCGCCGCTTTTGACATTGCATATAAACAAGCCGACTGCGTATCGTCTGCGCATGCTTCCCCAATGGATTATTGAAAAAAAGCGCGACGGGCTCGAACTGGATCCCACCGAAATCCGCGACTTCATTAACGGATACACCGCCGGTTCGATTCCCGACTATCAGATGTCGGCCCTCGCAATGGCAATCTATTTCAACGGGATGAGCGCCCGCGAAACCGCCGATCTCACCATTGCCATGATGGAATCCGGCAAGGTGATCGATCCATCGTCCATAAAAGGGGCAACGGTCGACAAGCATTCCACCGGCGGCATTGGCGACAAGATTTCGATTCCGCTTGCCCCGCTGGTCGCATCCTGCGGCGCATCCGTTCCAATGATTTCAGGTCGCGGGCTCGACATCACCGGGGGGACGCTCGACAAGCTTGAATCGATCCCCGGCTACCGTACCGGACTCACCGAGGCGGAGTTTCTGCAGACAGTGGACAGGTGCGGATGCTCCATGATAGGCCAGACCGCCGAAATCGCCCCAGCCGACCGGAAGCTCTACGCCCTGCGCGATGTTACGGCCACGGTTCCCTCCATCCCGCTCATTGCATCCTCCATCCTGTCGAAGAAGCTGGCCGAGGGGATTGATGCCCTTGTCCTGGACGTAAAATGCGGATCCGGCGCCTTCATGAAAACCGTTGATGACGCCCGTAAGCTTGCCCGTGCCCTGGTCGATACCGGCACCGCCATGGGCAAGAAGGTTGCGGCATATATCACGGACATGAACCAACCACTCGGACGCAGCGTCGGCAATTCGCTGGAGGTGCGCGAGGCGCTCGATATTCTAAACGGCAAGGGACCGGATGATGTCAGAATCCTTGTAGTATCACTCTGCAGGGAAATGCTGCGTGCAGCCGAGGTCCATGACCTCGGAGGCGGGATCACGGATCCCGCCCTGCACCTCAACGACGGGGCTGCCATGAATAAATTCAGACAAATGGTTGTCTGCCACGGCGGCGACCCGGATGGAGAGCTGCCTGTTGCCGAACAGCAGATCCCGCTCCCCGCTCCGAAAGCGGGCTATGTGTCCAGGGCCGACGCCCAATCCATAGGCCGGGCCTGTCTCCTGCTCGGTGCCGGACGTGCCCGGACCGACGACACCGTCGACCATGCCGTCGGCTTATCCAACCTGAAAAAGATCGGCGAATACGTCGAAAAAGACGAACCGCTCTGTATCATCCACTCCAACGGCCGGGAAAACGAAGCCGACCTGTTTCATCTACTCGGCGGCGCATTCGACATCGCGGACACCGCCGTCGAGCCGCCATCGCTGATTCTCGAATATATTGGAACCAATACAAGGGAGCGCCCATGAATACGATCCGCTGGGGCATTATTGGATGCGGCGATGTAACCGAAGTCAAGAGCGGTCCCGCTTTCCAGAAGGCCGACCACTCGGAACTGGTGGCCGTCATGCGGCGTACCGGCGAGCTGGCCAGGGATTATGCGCAGCGCCACGGAGTACCCGCGTGGTACGACGATGCGGAAGAACTGATCAACGATCCGGACGTGGATGCCGTTTACGTCGCCACACCGCCGAATGCACATAAGGAATATGTACTGCGCTGTGCCCGGGCGGGAAAACCGGTCTACGTGGAAAAACCCATGGCCCTCAACTTCCAGGAATGCCGGGAGATGATCGATGCGTGCGCACAGGCACACGTTCCTTTGTTCGTGGCCTATTATCGCCGGGCGCTGCCGCGCTTCCTGAAAATCAAGCAGCTGCTTGATGCGGGCGCCATCGGAGAGGTGCGGTTCGTCACCATGAACTTCCATAAGCCCCCCTTGCAAATCGCTCCGGATGCCCAATCACTTCCATGGCGCGTACGGCCCGAGGTGGCCGGCGGCGGATTGTTTGTGGACCTTGCTTCGCATATGCTCGACTTTCTGGATTTTGCACTCGGCCCGATTCAGCACGTCCGCGGCTTTGCGTCCAATCAGACCGCACAGTATCCTGCCGAGGACATCGTGACCGGCACCTTTGTTTTTGCATCCGGCGTACACGGGACCGGCACATGGTGTTTCTCGGGGAATGACCAGAAGGATCTGACAGAAATCGTGGGCAGCGATGGAAAGGTTTCTTATTCCACGTTCGACGATCAGCCGGTGGTGTTGACCACGGCTGAGGGCCGGTCCGAGTTCCAATACGAGTATCCGCAGCATATCCAGCAACCGCTTATCCAGACCGTGGTGAATTTCCTTAACGGGACGGGCGCGTGTCCCAGTACCGGCGAAAGCGGGGCGCGAACCTCGTGGGTTATGGAACAGATGTTAAACGGATACCAATGAATGGGAGAATGTATGATTAATAATGATAATGCGCTGAATCATTTGATCGACCTGCTGTCCATCCCCGGCCCGACGGGGCAGGAATCGAAGGTCGCCGAAGCCCTGTCGAAAAAGCTGATAGCCGCCGGTTGCAAAAAGACGTGGATCAAAACCGACGACGCGCACAAGCGGCTGGGCGACGGCTACGAGACCGGCAACCTGATCGTACAGATGCCGGGAACAGTGAAAACCGCCCCGCGCATCATGTTTTCCGCACACATGGACACGGTGCCGCTATGCAAAGGCGCCGTTCCGGTGATCAAGGGCAACCGGATCCTGTCCAAGGGCGACACGGGACTGGGCGGCGACGACCGATCCGGCTGTGCAGCGATTGTGACACTCTGTGAAACACTGCTGAAAAACAGGGTCCCCCATCCGCCCATAACCTTGCTCTTCCCGATCGCGGAGGAAACCGGACTGCACGGGTCGCGCATGGTACGCTTCAAGGATCTAGGCAATCCGGCCATGGGATTCAACCTCGACGGCCAGGAGCCGAACGAGCTCGTCATCGGCGCCATGAGTGCCGAGCGCTGGGAAGTGAAGATTACGGGCATTTCCACACATGCAGGGCTCGCGCCGCACAAGGGGATATCGGCGGGACTGATTGCATCGAAAGCGATGGCCGAAATTGCGGCGAAGGGTTACTTTGGAAAAATCGTCAAGGGCAACCGCAACGGCACGTCCAATCTGGGATCCATGCAGGGTGGTGAAGCAAACAACCAGGTAATGGACAAGGCCATTCTCACCGGCGAGTGCCGCAGCCACAGCCCGGCCTTTCTGGAACAGATTATCAACGTTTACAAAAGCAGTTTTGAGCGGGCGGCCCGGTCGGTTACCAACGACGCGGGCAAATGCGGAAAGATCAAGTTCACCACCATCAGCGACTACCGGGCGTTCCGGTTGAACAGAACGGAGCCCTGTGTGCGCATTGCCAGCAAAGCCGTTGAAGCAGCCGGCCTTAAGCCCAATCCACTGGTGATGGATGCCGGACTTGATGCCAACAGCTTCAATGAAAAGGGGCTGCCTACCGTGACGCTTGGCACCGGCTCCCACAACTTCCATCAGGTTGATGAATATGTCGACATCAAGGAATACCTGGCGACCTGCCAGGTATTGCTGAACATCGCTCAACTGGCGGCACAATAGGATTGGCATAGGAACCTTAGGACGACTACGCTGTTTTCCTTTTAGGGAAACCGGATGGTACTATTCGACCTGACCATTGTGGAAGTGATGCTTCGCCTGCTGCTGGGGACCGTGATCGGTTTCTGCATCGGACTGACCGGCGTCGGCGGCGGCGTGCTGGTTCTACCTGCCCTGACCCTCATCCTGCGCATCGATCCTATTACAGCTGTAGGCACCACCACGCTGTACGCATTCCTCACCAAGATTGCGGCAACGATACACCATTACCGGTTGAAGACTATCGACTGGGGCACATCGCTGCGATTCCTGACGGGGGCGGTACCGGCCAACATTGTCACGGCTTTATGGGTAAGTCGGCAGGGAGCCAATGCCCCTTTTAAGCAGACACTTACCCATTTTATTGTCGGTGTTGTGTTCTTTTCCGTCGTCATGATGGCGCTCAACATGGTTACGCGGGCGCGACCCAAGGTTGTCGAAAAGGAACGGGAACTGGCTGAACGCATCAACGAAACCAAGGTGGTCCGCATTGAGCTTTGTCTTCTGCTGGGCCTGATATGCGGTGGACTACTCGGCGCCACATCCATCGGTGGTGGCGTCCTGGTTGTACCCATACTGATCGTCCTGTTCGGTCTGCCGACAGCTCGAACGGTCGGAACGGCCATTTTCATCACCTTCATTCTCGCGATGCTCACCGCCATGATCTATGGGGCCAGCGGCGCGCAGGATCGGGTTACAGCCATTATCATGGCCGTGGGATCGGTCGTCGGTGTATCCTACGGCAGCAAACTGTCGGTCAAGTTGCCGGAGCTGTTCCTTCGGGTCATCGTGATGGTGCTAGTGCTTGTCGCGGCCATCATGATGCTTGGCGACAGTGTATCCCATTAAGCCCGACAAGAGGTTGATTCGCACTCGACTGCGAATTAAGCTGTGATCATGGATACACGAATAGATCAATCCGTGCTGGATGCCGCCGTCTCCCACCTCCGGCAGGCCTGGCCGGATATACATCCAGAATGCGGTGTTATCCTGGGATCAGGATGGGGCGATGCTGTTGAGGATTTCAAGGGCGATGAAATCACCTATGCCGAGATTCCCGGTCTAGGCAAAACCGGTGTTCTGGGTCACGCGGGCACGGCACGACGCACCATGCTGAACGGTATGGAGTTCCTCATATTCCAGGGCCGGCGACATTGGTATGAAGGCGAGGGGTGGACCCCGGTCATCCTGCCCGTCTATCTGCTTCGCTCGCTTGGGGCGGATGTGGTTCTGCTGACCAATGCCGCCGGCGGTATCAGCTCCAATCTCCCGCCGGGATCGCTGATGGCGATCGAAGATCACATCAACATGCTCGGCTCCAATCCGCTGATCGGCCCGCACAATCCGAAACTCGGCACCCGCTTCCCCGACCAGTCGGAAGTTTATGATAAACTGCTGCGCGAGCAGCTCATGAAGGCGGGAGCCGACGCGTGCGGCACCTATGTCGCCACCATGGGTCCGACCTTTGAAACCCCGGCCGAAATCAGGCTTTTCAAAGCGATGGGTGCTGATGCGGTCGGTATGTCCACCGTGCCCGAAGCAATCGTGGCCAATGCGCTCGGCATGCGTGTGGCCGGCCTCTCCTGCATCTGCAACTGGGCGGCCGGCATCAGCGCCGTCAGGCTCACCCATGAGGATGTCAACGATACTGCGGCCAGGACCATGCCGCGCATGCGGCAACTCATAGAAACCTTCCTTAAGGAGCTCGCTAATGAACCCCGATGACCTGATCGATGCCGCCCGCGATGCACTTAAAAACGCACATGCCCCCTACTCCAGCTACAAGGTTGGTGCCGCACTGCTCTGCGCTGATGGAACCATAGCCACCGGGTGCAACGTTGAAAACATCTCCTATGGCCTGACCAACTGCGCCGAGCGTACGGCTGTTTTCTCGGCCATTTCAGCAGGACACAGGGATTTCAAAGCGATTGCCATCTCGGCTTCCGGCGAGACCGCTCCTTTCCCTTGCGGCGCATGCCGGCAGGTTTTGGCAGAGTTTTGCCCTGCCGATCTTCCCGTATACATAGCCATGCCTGATGGTTACGAAACACTCACAGTGGGCGAACTGCTTCCGCACTCATTCGGAGCATCCGATGGCTAAACATCTCTACCTGGTGCGTCATGCCAAATCGAGCTGGACGGACATGAGCCTCAGCGATTTCGACCGTCCACTCAACACACGTGGTCTGCGTGACGCACCGGAGATGGGGCGGCGGTTGAAAGTGAAGGGCATAAGTCCCGATACCATCGTGTGCAGTCCCGCCAGGCGTACAAGACAGACCCTGGAGCTTATTCTTGCGGAATTGGGCGGGACAATGGATGCAGTCCTGTTTGATGAAAATATCTATGAAGCCTCGGCGGAAGCCCTGCTGCAAATTCTTCAGTCGCTGCCGGACGATTGCTCATCGGCAATGCTCGTTGGGCATAACCCTTCCATAGGCTGGCTGGCACAGGAGCTTTCGGATTCCCGGATCGACCGCATGCCGACCTGCGCCATTGCCGCTATTGAGTTGGAGACCGGGCGCTGGAACGAGATCAGCACCTGCGCCGCCCGGCTCATAGATTTCGACTATCCGAAGAAGGCCCGCTGACCCCTATCCAGCCGACCCGATGACGGCCCCTCCCTTCCCGGCGCAGGGAATAATCATTTATTCGGCAATACCGGAACCTGGCAGGACGGCATCCAATCGGACCACTCCCCTTCAAGACGCCCGATCTCGGTAACGACCGATGCCTTCACGCGATACATGTAGACCGTGTTCAGGCGCAGATCCGCGAACAGGTAGCTTGTCTCTGGCATCCAGCCGGATTGCTTGCTCCAATCCTCCACGTTCTGATTGAAACGGTTCTGGACATCCCATCCGGGCGGGTTCGAATTGCGGCCTTTCCCGGAATACGGTGCGTAGTGCATAACCGCCATCGCTTCAACCAGGTATTCCACCGGACCAACCTGATACGTCCAGACGATCTCGTTAACCCGGCCAACCGTGCAGAGGGGCTCGGGCAGGATTTCAGGAACGGATGGAACCACCCACATGGATACGGGCGCTTCCACAAGCGGATAATCCGGATCGTTGCTGGAGAGCTGCAGCATGTATTCGACATAATCCCCCGCCACCAGATTGCTGGCACTGAACGTTACCGAAACATCCACGCTTTCGCCCGGAGCAACGGTGCCGGATGAGGGATCGATAGCCAACCAATCAGGCAACGTGCATTCCTGCACAGGTGTTTCCGAATATAGATTAGCGATTTCATCCATCGACAGAGCACGCTTGTAGATGCGGACATCGTCGATTTTCCCATTAAAACCATATGTTGACAGCGAACTATCCAATCCAATCACCATGTCATCCGCAGTCAAAGGATTCGGTGTCGGCATGTTGCTGCCTATAACATCCAATATCCCGTTTATATAGATGGCGACCGTCTTAGTTGTGTGGCTGTAAGTCAAACAGGCATGGGTCCATTCATTTTTATCCACCTTGCTTTTACTATAAAATCTCGGATCCAGACCACCCGATATCTGCAGATTCACATGATCGGGACCTGGGAGTCCAGGTGTATTGGCAGTCACTGAGAAAAACCAGCCGTTTGAATTTCCCTTCCCCCGTTTGGAGACCAAGGTATCATGATACGATGCGTTGGTAGCGGTGCCGTAAAACCATACACTGATGGTGTAATCCGTATTGGCCAGTCGCAGGTCTTCCGAATCCAGAATATTTATGGCATCATCGACGCCATCGAACATATAAGCACTTTCTGAATTGCCGAACCGGTCCTCGGTAAGCGTTGCTCCATTAACCGTTCCATCGTGCCCGTTTCCTGAATCATCTTCGGCATTGCCGTTGAATGGATAATAGGCAACCAGACCATTATTCACGCCCGTATAGAGCATTTCAATCTCGTTGGCAGACAGTGCGCAGTTGTATATGCGAAGATCATCGATCGCCCCTCCAAAATAGTAGACGGAAAGTAGATAGTTTGGGTACGCGGCGACTTTGCCTATGAGAAAGTCCCACGTATTGCTTACCGTATGCCCAGGCGACACGGTTGCATTGACCAGCAAACCGTTATCATATTGGCGCACAGCTT
>JBNLDM010000023.1:0-14627 GCA_050304335.1 Pontiella sp. | reverse complement strand
GAAAGTGCGTTTTACCGCGTAAGGTCCATGCCCTGGTTCGATTCATCTTGTTTCCAGTATCATATTGGTAATGCCAAACGAGAGAACAAGTACAACGCCTATTCCCAAAACGATATTATCTATCTGAATTAGTTTAGCTAGGCGCAGTGAATCTTCTGTTTCGATTTCTCTGCATAGTGTTAAAATTCGACTTACTTTTTTAGGTGTATTCAGGAACTGAGCCTTCCACGGATCGAATTCGTCTCTATACTTCTTGTTTGAATCTCGAACTTTTCCGAACAAATCCTGAATTGAGAATGATATTCCCATGTGAGCGAGGACTATGACTGCAAACGGAATGGCTAGGATTGCGATATTCATTTTTTTAATCGAACGTTAATTCTAAGAGCCTCTTAATTTGCGGGGTTTTTGATATGCGCGGGGTCGGAGGCTCTTAACCCGACCACGCTACCGCCCTTGGTGAATCCTATTAAATTCCCCCTGCGTTGCTTCCCCTGTTTGGTTCCCGTGCATCTGTACATGCCTTGAAACGCAATGGTTATAGGACTTTCGAGATTCAAAGTAAAAGCAAAATTCAGGGCGTTCTTCGCTGTACATATAAAGAATATTGAAGTAACAAAGAGCTGTGTAAACTTTTCGAGGGCGGATAAGCCCGATATCGCCGTCTTATAGGAGGCTCCTGTTTTCCGGCGGTTTAATATGCGATTAGGGCAAAATCGGACCGGAATGGGCGTTATTTGCCCGCTATTATGGTCTTATAGGAGCCTCCTATAAGAAAATATTAAGGAGTGGGATGATGCAGTACATTGATTTGCAGGAGTTTGAAGATTTCATGAGGCAGCGCAACCTGGTGGCTGAAAAATACGTTTCCTACTACGTGAGTTGGGTGCGGCGTTTTTTGCTGTCGGGGCTTTCGGTCGAGGCCTTGTCGCAGGAGGATCAAGTGCAGTGCTTTGCCAATCAGTTGGCACGCGACGATTCGGTCCAGGAGTGGCAGCAACGGCAGGCGCTTGATGCGGTTAAGCTTTATCTGGATGTGTATCTGCGCGAGGTGAACGCGGGGCAACGACCATTGGCGGACGAGCCGGGGGTGGCGGCGCAGTTGGACTTGGAAAAAGGGGCGGAGGAGGCGGCCGGGAAGATGAGGGAGCTGCTGCGGATGCGTCATTATGCCTACACTACGGAAAAGTCATACATGGGATGGCTGGAGCGTTATTACGAATATGTCTCGAGGCAGGGCTTGGACTGGAAGGCGACGGGAAGCGTACGGATCTATCTGTCGCACCTCGCGCTGAGCAAGAAGGTGGCGTCGTCCACGCAGAACCAGGCCTTCAGTTCACTTTTGTTTCTCTTTCAGGATGTGCTGCAGATGTCCGTTGAAACCGTTAAAGGCGTTGAAGGTGTTGCTGTAGGTAGGCTATTAGCTAATCGCTAACGGCTATCAGCTATCCTTTGCGGGCTCTGCTGTCTCCGTTATCTCCGTGTGAGAATATCCGTTGAAACCGTTGAAGGCGTTGAAACCGTTGAAGGCGTTGAAACCGTTGAAGGCGTGAATCTGCGTTGATGTGCGGACAAGCGGTTTTGTCTCGCGCAGAGATCGCGGAGAAAGCGTGTGGGAAGGTGCGGACTGGGAATCTCACACGGAGATAACGGAGATCGCTGAGGGGGAGTTGTTTAAGGGAGGAGACGTGGGAGGTGGAGCGTAGAGCGTGGTATATGGGAAGGCTGATTAGTATTTGCTAATGGCCAAGTGCTCAGCTCTGCGTGGCTAGGAGGCGAACAGGCCGTGGACGATATCTCCGGCCTGTTTGAGCCAGGCGGTTTCGGTGGCGCGCATCTTCCTGCGCTTGGCGTCGGTGTCATCTTCGGCGCCGGAGAGATGGTCGAAACCGTGGGCGATGTACATGGCGAGCTCGTAGTCGATGCCGTTGTGGTCCGGACCGACCTGGACGGCACGGTCAACGTTAATGATGAGGTCGCCGCTCCATGCCTCGTCTTCGCCGGGGACCGGCTCGTACCGGAAGCTGATAACGTCGGTGGGCCGGTTTTTCCCAAAGTATTCGCGATTGGTCTGGAGGATGGCATCATCGTCGACCAGGACGATACAGACCTCGCTCCAGCGGTCGGGCGCGGTGGCGTCTTCGAGCCGGACGGCGAGCCAATCAGTCAGCTGTTTTAGCCTTGGCGTTTGAAGCGGATGTTTTTTCTGCTGGTTTAGAACGCTTGTTTTCATGGTCTTTAGGATAGGGGATACGGCCGTGAAGCATGTTGGAGAGCGAGAAGATGAACGACTGCTTGACGACCTTGATCTCGGCCATGGTGAGGTTGGCGTAGTCCATCTGTCCGTCGCGTATCTTCATGGCGAAGATTTCGTCGAGCATATTGGAGATCTTCTGCGGGGTCGGCTTCTCGATGGAGCGGGAAGCGGCCTCGGAGGCGTCGGCCAGCGACAGGATGGCCATTTCCGGGGTGACGGCAGGAGCCCCGCCATAGCGGAAGTCGCTTTCGTTGATCAGGTCGGCCATGGTGGTGGTGCCGTCACCGGCCTGCTGCTTGGCCTTGTGATAGAAGAAGGAAATGAGTCCGTTGCCGTGGTGCTGCTCGATGGCGTCGAGAATGGGCTGGGGCAGCTTGTGGCGCTTGGCCAGGATGAGCCCTTCCTTGACGTGCGATGAGATCACGAGGGCGCTCATGTGCGGGGAGAGTTCATCGTGCGGATTTTCCTTGTGCTGGATGTTTTCGGTAAAGAACTCCGGCTTGGCCATCTTGCCGATGTCGTGGTAGTAGGCGCAGACGCGCACGAGGAGCGAGTTGGCGCCGATCGCTTCGGCGGCATTCTGGGCGAGCGTGGCAACCATCAGCGAGTGGTGGTAGGTTCCGGGTGCCTGAATGGCCATTTTCTGCAGGAGGGGGTGTCCCATGTCGGAGAGTTCCAGCAGCGTGATGTCGGTGGTGATCTTAAAGAGCTTCTCGAAGGCGGGAATGAGCAGGAGCGTCAGGACGGTGGCGAGCACGCCTGAAATGATTACGCAGGCGATCTGGACGGCGAGGCCGGAAAGGGCCTGCTGGGTCATCAGGGCGATGAGCAGCACGTAGAGCATCTTGGCGGCGCAGATCCAGAGCCCCGCACGGAACAGACTGGAGCGGCGATGGACGTTGCGGGCCGTACTGGCCGCCGTAACGGTGACCAGCATGCCCATGGCAAACACCGAGAACGACTGGTCGAGGAGGACGGCGACGGCAAAGCTGTTCCAGAAACCCAGGCACAACGCGGCGCTGCCTCCGAGGAGAATACCTCCCAGCAGTACTGCGAGTGCATAGGGTACGAGATAGGGTACCATGGAGGGCGTTATCAGATTCTGATGGAAAGAGAGATAGCTGAGCAGGCTCGCGGCGCCAAGCGTCATAAGCGACAGGATCAGCATGAGCAGCAGTTTGTCGACCTGACGAATCAGATTCGCGTTGCCTGCCCGCAGCATGATGGCTGTTGCAATGAGGCCCACCAGGATCATGAGTCCGTTGCCGACCAGATCAAGGATCATCTCCGCGGTGTCGCGGGTCGATTGGATTTTCTGGTTGTGTGTCCGGAGCAAGAGGAGATTCTGCGCGTTGGCGCGATCGCCGGCCCGCACCAGAATGGTGCTTTCGGGATAGAACTGCGTAACAGGTGCAACGGCTTCCGCAGCGGCCTTGCGGAGGTCCTCCGTGGCGGCCTTGTCGTAGCTCAGGTTGTCCTCTACCACCGAGAAGAGAAACTTGTCGATCAGATCCCGCTGGGAGGAATTGCCTATATCCTTGGTTATAGTCCAGACGGCCTGCCGGCGGGAATAGATGTTCTTCATCGATTCCTTTCGGGGGGGCGCGTCCGGCGTCATTACGATCGAGATGGCACGATCTGGATTTTCACTGGCAAACGCCTCGCGGGTTTCGTCGGACATAATGCCGACGCCCATCACGGACTGAATGCCCTTCAGCACTGAACTCTTGATTTCCGCGATTCTGTCAGCGGGGAAGGCCTCTGCAAACTGCTTTGCGCTTTCAATGTCGGAGCCCATCAGCAGGTCGCCGAGAGAGGCGATCCGGGCGGGCTTTTCCTCCTCGGGTGCGGCGGCCACCTCGGTCATTCGGTCGAAGACCGCCTGTGCCTTCTTGCTGGCGCGGGTGCGCGGTGCCGGATCCAGCTTGAACATCAGCGGTATGCCCTTGGCGGCCTGCTCACGCGCCAATGCGGTGTCGCGCAGGTTTTCGCAGGAGAAGTCGACTTGGGCCTCGACGGTCGTCGGAATGATCTGGCCTTCCTGATAGGTCACCTTGGGCGTGATACCGCGGCCGAAAAAGAGCCAGATGACTGCCAGCCACAGTACGATGCCGAGCCCGACGGACTTGTAGGGCACGTTTTTCTTGCGCTTAACCTCGGTTTTGCGCTCGGCGATACCCTTTTGTTTCTTTTTGAAAAGCTTCGTCTTCATGATGGTCTCCGTAGCGGCGGACTACGCGGTCCGCCTGTCCCGGTAGGCTTCAATGACTTTCTGTACAAGCGGATGCCGTACCACATCACGCTCGGTGAGTTCGATGATCTCCAGTCCCTGGATGCTGCCAAGAATGGAGCGGGCCTCGGCCAGTCCGGAAGAATTGCGGCCGGGCAGGTCGATCTGGGTCAGGTCGCCGGTGATGGCGCATTTGGAATCGAAGCCCAGCCGCGTCAGGAACATGAGCATCTGCTGCGGGGTGGTATTCTGGGCTTCGTCGAGTATGACAAAAGCGTGGTTAAGCGTGCGGCCGCGCATGTAGGCGAGGGGGGCTACCTCGATGATGCCGCGCTCGATGTGGCTTTCGATTGTTTCGGCCGGGAGCATGTCGTACAGGGCGTCGTACAGCGGGCGCAGATAGGGCGCAACCTTCTGCTGGAAGTCGCCCGGGAGGAAACCGAGGTTTTCGCCGGCTTCAATGGCTGGACGGGTCAGTATGATACGGCTGATTTCATCCTTCAGCAAGGAGGAGACCGCCATGGCCATGGCCAGATAGGTCTTGCCGGTGCCCGCCGGCCCGATGCCGAAGGTAATGGTGTTGTTCAGCATGGCATCGAGATATATCTGCTGGCCGAGGGTTTTCGGGAAGATGGAGGGCTTGCGAGTCCCCACATCGATCCGGATGCTGGCCAGCTTCTCAAAAACCGACTCCTCGCCCCGCTCGAAGGCGTCATAGGCATAGCCGGTGGACTGCGCATCCAGCCGGGTCAGGTTGCGGGCCTTCCGCAGATCCTCGATAAAGGCGGCGACCCGGCCCACGCTTTCATCGGAGCCCTCGATGCCGACCATCTGGTCGCGCACCACCAGCTCCAGACCGAGATCGTGTTCGATCCGGTCGACCAGACCCTCAAGCGCCGCACCGATTTCACGGGCTTCGCTGGCGTTGTCAAAATGGACGGTTGTCGTGATCATGGAAAAGGGTGCTCCGGAACCGGCCCATGGATCAGGCCTTCAAGCGCCTGACTGGAAATGCGCAGGCATGGAATCTGGAATTCATCGTTCAAAGTTAATGGGTTTTTCCGGAAACCGTCAACAGCTATTCCCATCGAACAACACCCTTCGCAAAACGGACAAAATGTCCCGAACGGGCGTTCTGGTACGCAACCTGCTTACAGAGACTGAAACTTAGTTAGCAATTCGAATCTGAACCAGAGGGGTATGGTACGATGAAGAAAAAAACCTATGCAAAGCTGTCCATCGCGATCGGGCTGCTGGCCGCATTCGGGATTACGGGCTGCGCGCCGGTAACCGTTTCGAGCACACCGCCCGGCGCCAACGTCTATACCAAAAACAAGAACAAGCTCATCGGCACGACGCCGGTCAAGGTAAACCTCGTTGTTCGCGACAAGGAACTGGTAGTACGCAAAGACGGTTATTTTTCCAAGTCAGTGGTGCTCTCCACCATCGACCCTGTGAGCACCACGGTTGAGCTGCGGCGGCGTGAGCGCGTACTGCTGGTTACCGAGCCGGCAGGGGCGGACCTGTATGTGGACGGGGTTGGCCGGGTCGGTAAAACGCCTTATAAGATTGATTACACGCAGCCCTACCGGACCTTCCAGGTCAAGGTGCCAGGATATGCGTCCCGGAGCGTTACCATTCCCGAGGATCCGGAGAGCAATGTGGTCATAAAGCTGGATCGCGAAGAGACCGTGACGCTGGTGACGCGCCCGAAGAATGCGGTCATCTTCGACGAAGACGGCAACAATCTCGGAACCACCCCCTTGGCGGTGGCCGCCGGTGTGCCGCATGCGTACGCGATCCGCAAGGATGGATACTATGCCCAGGATATTACAGTGGATTCGGAGACCGAGAATCCGGTTGTTGTCGAGCTGAAACGCGAACCGGTCGTCACGGTCTACAGCGAACCGGCCGGGGCCTGCATCGTATATAAAGGTGTTGAGCTGGGGCAGACGCCGTTCCGTCAGCTGGTCAAGGAGGACATGGATATCGTCATCCGTTCCGACCGCTACTATGACAAGCAGATTACACTGACGCCCGATGCACCGAAAACCGTCAATGTGTCGCTGGAGCCGATGCCGTATGTAACCATCGAGAGCCAGCCCGCGGGCGCTACGCTGTATCTCTCCGGCGGGGTGGAACTGGTCGGCGTGACGCCGATTGAAGTCCTTATAGAAAAGGATACCGCCTTTGAAATGCATAAGAACGGTTATGACATCAAGCAGTTCCTGCTTTCGCCCGACTCGCGTTCCGACGTGACCGTGCCCCTGGTGGAATCCCTTGCGGCCAGCGAAAAGACCGTTCACATCGACAGTGAACCGACCGGTGCGGAGGTCTACCGTCCCGGCGGTGCCGAGCTGATCGGCAAAACCCCATTTGAACAGCGCGTCCGTGGTGAGCGTACCTTCGAGCTGCATCTCGATGGCTATGAAACCAAGATTGTCACCGTAGCCACCGACTCGGCGGACAGCGTAGTCTTTGCATTGGCGAAGGATGAATCGGCGAGGAATGTCACGGTCAGCGACCCCTTGTTGAATACCCCTTCATCCTTTTAGCCAATGCATTTCTCCTCTCCTGAAAGCCCCGCAAGGGGCTTTTTTTTTAATAAACTGTTTTTCGGGTACAGGAAAGCGGTGTGTACGACCCGGTTCGCAAACCGTGGCCTGCATATCCGATGCGGGTATCCCGCATGCAAGAAACGCGGATCGGATAACCGCGCCGCATCCATTGCCTCTCAAGTGTAGGGGCTGCCTAACCGCCGTGAGGTGGAAAGCGGCAGTCATCACGCGATCGCCCCGCCTGAAACCGGATATTTATCCGTATATTTTGTTAAAATCGCCTGTTGGAACTGAGTCTCAATAGTCGCTTTCGTGTAAATTCGCGAAAAATCATTATCAAAAAACTTTTCATCAGGGTTGGTTTAGTGAATATTTCGTTTTTTTGAGGTGCAGTCAGGGATGTGAACTTCAATATAGGTACAAATTTCGTACTTTTTATTAATCAGGGATGCTTAACCAAGGAGTAGACTTACATGAGCAAGAAAATGGTTACTATTGATGGCAATACAGCCGCAGCGCACATTGCGTATGCATTTTCCGATATTGCTGCCATCTATCCGATCACACCTTCCTCCAATATGGGGGAATACTCGGAGGAATGGGCCACTCAAGGCAAGAAAAACCTGTTCGGCAAAACAGTCGATGTGGTTGAAATGCAATCTGAAGCCGGCGCGGCCGGTGCGGTGCACGGCTCGTTAAGTGCCGGCGCACTGACCACCACCTTCACGGCGTCCCAGGGGCTGCTGCTGATGATTCCGAACATGTACAAGATCGCCGGCGAAATGCTGCCGACCGTATTCCATGTTTCAGCCCGCTCGCTGGCGGCGCAATCGCTCTCGATCTTCGGAGACCACTCCGACGTCATGTCCGTGCGCAACACCGGCTGGGCGATGACTGCGGCCAGCTCCATCCAGGAAACCCTGGACATGGCTACGATTGCGCATCTGTCGACGTTGAAGGCCCAGGTTCCGTTCCTGAACTTCTTCGACGGCTTCCGTACTTCGCACGAGCTGCAGAAGGTGGAATGGATCGACTACGCCGACCTCAACGAACTGGTGGAGCCTGAATACATTGAACGCTTCCGCGCCCGCGCCCTCAAGCCGGAAAATCCGACCGTCAAGGTGGCCGCTCAGAATCCGGATGTATATTTCCAGGGCCGCGAAACGAGCAACAAGTACTACGATGCCATCCCTGAGATCGTTCAGGAATACATGGATAAATTTGCCGCCAAGTTCGGCCGCAAGTACAACCTGTTCGACTATGTCGGCGCACCGGATGCCGAAAAGGTAATCGTTGCCATGGGCTCCGCCTGCGACACCATCGAGCAGACTATCGAAAAGCTCAACGCCGGCGGCGAAAAGCTCGGCCTGGTCAAGGTCCGTCTCTATCGTCCCTTCTCCGCAAAGGCGTTTGCCGGCTGCATACCGGAAACCGCGAAAAAGATCATCGTACTCGACCGCACGAAAGAGCCGGGTGCTCTGGGCGAGCCGCTGTACCTCGACGTGGTAGCCGCGCTCGAAGGCCGGGGCTGCAAGATCATCGGCGGCCGCTATGGCCTCTCCTCCAAGGAGTTTTTCCCGCGCATGGTCAAGGCGGTTTACGACCACGCCGACAACGGCGCATGGCATGGCTTCACCGTCGGCATCAACGACGATGTGACCAACCTCTCCATTCCCGTAGGTGAAGAATTCGATATCGAGCCGGAAGACGTGAAGAGCTCAGTATTCTGGGGCTTCGGTTCCGACGGCACGGTCGGTGCCTGCAAAAACACCATCAAGATTATCGGTGACAACACGGACATGAAGGCGCAGGCCTATTTTGTGTACGACTCGAAGAAATCCGGCGGCGTTACGGTATCGCATCTGCGTTTCGGCGAGAGCAACGTGAACTATCCGTACCTCATCCAGAACGCCGGATATGTCGCCTGCCACAATGTGTCGTACATCGGCCGCTATGACATGCTGGGCGCACTGAAGGAAGGCGGCACCTTCGTGCTCAACTCCGAAATCCCGACGTCCGAGGTGTTCAACCATCTGACGAAGGAGGAGCAGCAGATCATCATCGATCGCAAGATCAACTTCTACAACGTGAACGCGCTGCAGATCGCGCTCGACGTGGGTCTCGGATTCCGCATCAACACGGTGATGCAGACCGTCTACTTCAAGCTCTCCGGCGTCCTGCCGGAAGCCGAAGCCATCCAGCTCATCAAGGACTACGCCAAGAAGACCTTCGAGAAGAAGGGCATGGACATCGTCGAAATGAACTGGAAAGCGATCGATGCGGCATCCGCCGCCATCGAGAAGGTCGAGGTACCCGGCACAATCACGGAATCCTATGTCCTGCCGGACCTGATTCCCGAGAACGCCATCGCCTTCGCCAAGGAAGTGATCGAGCCGGTCATGAAAATGAAGGGCGACGAGGTTCCCGTTTCCAAGATGACCTTCGACGGCACGCTGCCGACAGCGACCTCGAAACTGGAAAAACGCTGCATCGGTCCGCGTGTTCCGAAGTGGATCAAGGACAACTGCATCCAGTGCAACCAGTGCATCATGGCCTGCCCGCACGCGGTTATCCGCGCCAAGCAGATCGAACCGGCCAACCTCGAAAGCGCTCCGGAATCGTTCGTTACGATCAAGTCCAAGACCAAGAACGAAAAGGATCTCGAATACAAGATCCAGGTCTACATCGAGGACTGCACGGGCTGCGGGGTCTGTGTTGAAACCTGCCCGGCCAAGACCAAGGCGCTGGAATTCACCACGCTTGATCACGAGCGGGCCGCCGGCGAGGTGGACAACACCTATTTCTTCGAGGATCTTCCCGACGATATCCTGGACGGCGTCAACGTTACGACCGTCAAGGGCATCCAGATGAAGAAGCCGTTGTTCGAGTTTTCCGGTGCCTGCGCCGGCTGCGGTGAGACCCCGTATGTGAAGCTGGTCACCCTCGTGTGCGGCGAGCACATGGTCACAGCCAACGCAACCGGCTGCTCTTCCATCTATGGCGGCACGTTCCCGACCGTACCGTATGCCACCCGCAAGGATGGCCGCGGGCCTTCCTGGGCCAACTCGCTCTTCGAAGACAACGCCGAATACGGCATGGGCTTCCGTCTGGCCATCGACAACAACCGCGCGCTGCTGCGCAATGCCGTAGACAGGCTGCTGGAGCTCGGCACCAACGACGATCTGAAGGCCGCGCTCGAGAAGGCGCTGGAGATCTGCGTAGACAACGAGCTTGGCGAAGAGGCCATCATGGCGCAGAACGCGGTCAAGCTGCTGCTGCCGGGCGCACTGGCCGAGGCATCCGCCGAAGCCGCTCCGGTGGTTCGTAAGGTGATCGAGCTGCAGGATTACTTCGTCGACAAGGCCGTCTGGATATTCGGCGGTGACGGATGGGCCTACGATATCGGCTACGGCGGTCTCGACCACGTGGTGGCTTCCGGCAAGAACGTCAACATTCTCGTGCTCGACACGGAAGTGTATTCCAATACCGGCGGCCAGGCATCAAAATCCACGCCGATCGGTGCCGTTGCCAAGTTTGCCACGGGCGGTATGCGTGCAGGCAAGAAGAACCTGGGCTTCATGTGCATGAGCTACGGCAATGTCTATGTAGCGCAGATCTCCATGGGTGCCAACCGCGTGCAGACGCAGAAGGCAATCCAGGAAGCCGTGGCCTACAACGGTCCGTCGATCATCATCGCCTATGCTCCGTGCATCGCACACGGCATCGACATGATGAAGACGCAGACCATCGCCAAAAATGCGGTGGAATGCGGCTACTGGCCGCTCTACCGGTTCAATCCTGAAGGCGAGGAAGGCAAGCGCTTCTCGTGGGATGCGAAGGATCCGACCGGTGACTTCCAGGCATTCATCCGCAACGAGCGCCGCTACATGTCGCTGATGAAGACGGCGCCGACCGAAGCGGAGGGACTCTTTGCGGCGGCCGAAAAGGATGCGGCGAAACGTTGGAACTTCATGAAGAATCTCGGTGGAATCATGTAGTCCAGCCTGGATTCCCGACAACAGAAAGCCCGTCCATGCGACGGGCTTTTTTTTTAGTAAGTCACGATTGCGGGGATGTGGCTGCCGCCAGGTCGCGGGTCGCATGTCCGATGCGAGTTATCCTCTGCTAGAGAACGCGGATCGGATATCCGCGCCACGTTCCTCTTCCCCGGAACGAACCATGAATTTGTCAGGCGGCCAGGCGGCTGTTGTGGCGCGTATGCCTGCCGATGGCCTGCCGCAGTCTGAAGTGCGTTCCGGCATACAGCTTCAGGAAAATACGGTGGCGCGACCGGGTCTGCAGCACATACACCGGACAGACTGCGCGCCGGTGGGAGAGAAAATGAATCCAGTTGAAAAGAAAGAAAGCCCCGGGGACTTCCGAGCGGGTGGCCAGGCGCAGGTAGTGGACGGCGCCCAGATGTATGCGTGTGACGGGAAACAGACCGAATAGACGGCCGATGATGTATTCCCCGGACAGTTCGTAGGAAAACGGGGAGCTGAAACTGAATGGGGTGAGTACGAGTCGTTTCCGCAGATCATCCCGCATGGCGTCCGCCGAGCGTGTTTTTCAGTTCGATGTGCGATCCGCAATCGAGTTTCATGAAAATACGGGGTGATTTTTCGGCCGTCTGCAGCGTATAGACCGGACACGAGGATCTGCGGGACGGAATAAAGTTGAACCAGTTAATGCGGTTCAGCTTGGTCACATCGCTCTCGCTGGCCTCGCGGATGTCCATGACCTTGTTCAGCGGGATGCTGTTCAGGGTTATAAAGCGGAATAGTTTGGTGGTCAGCGATTCCGAGGTAAGCTGATAACTCACGAACAATCCGACATCCATGTCCACCAGACTGAGTATTTTCTTTTTTGCTTTCATGGGTGCAATGTAAGCACAGCACATGCCACTACCCATGATCGGCGTAATTAGGAGCGTTAAAAACGGCTTTTTCCACTTATTTCCCGCTCTGGAAGCGGTGACAGCGTTGCAGGACTGAGAAATCGGCCTTATTTGTCCTTGCGGACAAAAACGAGCGGAAAGACGATGTCGCTCAGGCAGCAGGGTACCCAGACGGCCAGAAACAGAAAGAGTGCCACCACGATGCTTTCACCAACTGAAAAGGGCTCGGTATGGGCCCGCACGATATGGAACATGGAGGCCGCCGTACTGAGCAGGACGTGTCCGCCATGGGGAAAATGGGTTTGGCTCGAGAAGAAGGCCGCGCCGATTCCCAGCAGTGCCGCCAGGTTGATGATCAAAGGCATTTCCACGATACCGATATGCGGATGGGCATCCTTGACCCCGAGCAGCAGTTCGGTCCAATAGGGTACTATGCAGTCGCTCATGGTCGCGATGCCGATGGAACCGAAGTATCCGACCAGTACGACGGCCAGCATGCCGGTTTTAGTGTGATGCGGACGACCCCGGTAGTTTTTGTAGACCGCAGCAGTTACCAGGGCGCTCAGGACGACATGCATCGGATGGGTAAACTCGAAAAGGGCTTCGGCCCGTTCTGTATCCAGGATTCCGGGGGCGAGGCGCTGGAGGGCGAAGACCAACGCCACGCCCAGCGCTGCGCCTAGCAGGGTGAATGGTCCGTGGTGCCGAAGCTCGTGAAGAATAGCTGATTTCATGGGCGCCATAGTGGCGTCAGCATGGTTTGATTGACAACAACTCTTTTATCAATTCCTTAGACGGGTTGATGATCCGTAACCGCTTGTTCCTACCGGTTTCACCTGAGAGCAGCTCCACGCTGCCCCCTGGTATTTTCCAGAGCCTGCTGAGATACTTCAAGAGGTAGGCATTGGCCTTGCCTTCCACCGGCGGGGCCTGGATACGCACTTTCAGGACGCCATCGCCCATAATCCCGGCGATTCCGTCCCTGGAAGCGCGCGGCACCACCCGCACGTTCAGCACGAGGCACCCATCCATCTGCTCGAACCAGCTAGCCATATGGTGTTCTTATAACGGCAGGGATAAACGATGGCAACCGTACGTTCATGCTTCCCGTTAATCTGCATTTCCTGTTTAATTCGCCTCTTTAATTTAGATGGAGTGGTCATGGACAGAAAGTTCAGCAAAGTTGCGGTTTTGATGGGCGGTATCTCCTCGGAACGGGATGTCTCGCTGCGCTCCGGCGCGGCCATTGCGCAGGGCTTGCGCGAGGGCGGCTATGAGGTGGAGGAGATCGATATCACCTCGAAGGTCTTTACGCTTCCTCCTGCCGTCGAGGCTGTTTTCGTGGCTTTGCACGGGCAGTTCGGCGAAGATGGGGAAATCCAGCAGCTGCTGGCAGACAAGGGCGTACCGTATACGGGGTCGGATGCGGAATCGAGCCGGATCTCGTTCGACAAGGTTCTGACCCGCGAACGGCTCGTCGAAAACGGCATTCCGGTAGCCGGCGGAGAAGTACTCACGCGGGCGGAGGACCGGACAGTCCCGGTTCCTCTGGTGGCCAAGCCGCCACGGGAGGGGTCGAGCGTGGGGTGTTACCTGGTGTTCGAGGAGCATGCCTGGACATCGGCTTTCGAGGGTGCCGTGCAGTATTCGGGTGAGGTGCTGGTGGAGGAATACATACCCGGTCGCGAGCTGACGGTCGGCGTGGTTGACCGGCAGGTCCTGCCGGTTGTGGAAATCAAGCCGGCTGCGGAATGGTACGACTTCGAGGCCAAGTATGTCACCGGTGATACGCAGTATGTGGTGCCGGCGGATCTGGATGAGGCAACAACGGTGCAGCTGCAGTCGCTGGCACTTAAAACCTTCGAATGCCTGGGTGCCTCGGGCTTCGGGCGGGTGGATTTCCGGCTGTCGCCGGGCGGCAAACCGTATGTGCTGGAGCTGAATGCCATTCCCGGATTTACCGCAACGAGCCTCCTTCCGAAGGCGGCTCATGCCGCCGGAATCGGTTTTTCGGAGCTTTGTTGTCGAATCATGGAAATGGCTCATCTATAGTTTTTAAATTGATTCAGAGGTAGGTGAATGGCCGCTAGGAAGACGAAAAAAACGCGAAGCAAAGCGCATTATGTAAAGAACAGGAAGCGCAAGGGGGCAGGCTCGGGAGTGGTAGCCCAGCGCACCATGGTCGTCGTGGTCGTTCTGCTGATTCTGGCAGCGATTCTCATCGGGCTCGGACTGGGCTTCAAATGGATCGGACGCAAGCTGTTCTCGGAAAACCCCCGTTTTGAAATCCAGCATCTGGAGATCACCTGCGACGGAACGCTTCGTGAGGAGCAGATCCGCGAGTACACCCAGCTCCATGAGGGCATGAATCTGTTTGCCTTCACCTTCGAGCAGATCCAGGAAGAACTCGGAAAGGTTCCGATCGTGGAATCGGTCGCGCTTGAACGCAAGCTGCCGAACACCCTCTACGTATCGGTCAAGGAGCGTGTCCCCGTGGCCCGGGTCATGATCGGCAACTTCAAGATTCCGCGGCTGATGGACCGCTACGGTGTCATACTTCCGCCGCGCGCCAGCCCCGAACTGGCGCGTCTTCCCCTGATCAAGGGGCTGGATGACGATATGCGGCCGGGCGAACAAACCGAAAACCGCGATGTGCAATCGGTGCTGGAGATTATCTCGCTGTGC